>JBBSBH010000003.1:0-200089 GCA_038251405.1 Chitinophagales bacterium | reverse complement strand
CAGAAACACTACTGGTAACAGGCGTTTGGCAAAAGTGGCGGTTCAGTGCTCCGCAGACACCTTTGTGGTTAATCAAAGTTTGGTTCTCCGCATGAACATTTGTGGTGAAAATCGCCACCTTCGCCAAGCGCCAAAACGTTGAACCTACATTGCTACGCAACGGGTTTCTCCTAAAAGTTTAATCACAATCTCCTATCTTGCTAATCTAAAAAATAAAATTATGCAAGAAAAAAAACACTTTCACAATTTGCAATTAATGCATTACAGCGAACTAATGATCTTCTAAATCTAGGAGAATATAGTCTTTACACTAAGAGAAGCTATTTATCAGAGCTTAGACATTTATTCACTTATTACAATGATGTTCGACCGTCGCAAATTTCCTTTGATGACACTCTGAATTACCTTATCTATTTAAACAAAACACTTGGCTGTAGCAGAGTAAAGTCTAAAATGGCAGCTGTTAGTTTTTCTTTTTTCTTCAAACACATATTAAACAAACCTTACAAAATCCCCAGCGTCCTATTCGCTGCTCATAGTGATAAATTGCCATCTGTAATGGAGGTGCAAGAAGTCTTCGATGTGATAGCTGCTATACAGAATGTAAAACACAAAACCATCATCATACTTCTTTATAGTACAGGAATGCATGTCAGTGAAATTGCCAATTTAAAATTAATTGACATAGATAGAAATCTTATGCGCATCAAAGTGGTAAACGGTAAAGGGAAAAAAGATAGATTCGTTCCTCTTTCACCATCTGTATTAGATGCATTACGTGATTATTACAAGCTATATCATCCTATAAATTATCTGTTCAACGGATCTGGCCTGACTAATAAATATTCTGTCCGATCTATACAGCATCTATTACACAAAGCGCTTTTAAAGATAGGGATTGGAAACAAGAACTATACAGTACATTCTATTCGACACAGCTTTGCCACTCATTTAGTTGATAACGGTGCAGATTTACAAGTGATTCAAGAATTAATGGGACATAGTAGTCTTTCACAGACCACACAATATCTTCATCTAAGCAGTAGACGAATAAATCAAACCATCAATCCCTACGATGCCATGATGTCTCAAATAAAAAATACTCAAAATAAATCATCATGACTCATGCTGCCCCCTCAAAGGTAGCCACTGTTCAATCTATACTAAATAAGTATCACACACATTCTATCAATAATCATGTGGATTATGTAATGCAACAACTCAAAGGTTGTAGAACTGAACGGTTCGGTTACCATTTATACAAATGCAATAATGATAGCTGCAATAAACTAAAATATCAATACCATAGTTGCAGAAACAGACATTGCCCAGCCTGTGGCTTTGCACAAAAAGAACAATGGATCGAAGATAGAGAGTATGAGCTGTTACCGATCTCTTATTATCATGTCGTCTTTACCTTACCTCATGAATTAAATAGCATCATCCTCGGCAATCGTAAAATTCTATTCAATGCACTTTTTGATGCAGCAGCTGATACATTGCTTAGCTTCTCTCAGAATCCTACTCACCTGGGAGCCATTCCTGGCATATTAGCTATACTTCACACGTGGGGTCAGCAACTCAGTTTTCACCCTCATCTTCATTGTATTATTAGTGGTGGTGGTATAGTAAAAAACAAAAGCAATCTATCTTGGAAAAATGCAACTAGAAATAAAGATGACTTCTTATTTCCTGTCAAAGCTATGGCCATTGTATTCAGAGCCAAATATCTTCAAACCTTAAAAAAATTAGTAGCGGACAAGAAGATAGCCTTACCCCCTGATTTTGATCTAACTCAACTTGTCAACTTGTTATTCAAAAAAGATTGGGTTGTTTATACTAAAAAACCTTTTGGTGGACCACAGCAAGTCATTGAATATTTGGGAAGGTATACTCATAAAGTTGCAATCTCCAATAATAGAATAAAAAGTATTGATACCATCACAGATACCATCACATTTGATTATAAAGATTACAAAGAGGATAGTCAGATAAAACAAATGCAGCTACATGCTGCAGAATTTATCAGACGATTCGAGCAACATATATTGCCTAAATACTTTACCAAAATAAGAAGTTATGGCTATCTCAGTAATAGAAATCGCAAAACAAAGTATCCATCCGACCAAGTACCCATCAATTTTAATGAAGACAATGGATGAGGTCAGCTGAGTTTTTAAGAACGGATTGGCAATAATTCTTCCAGTCGATTGACTGGGTTATTCGGTATGGTTATCGATGTATTCTTAAGCCAGGTAATCGGATTGATATCATTGAGTTTGCAAGTTCCGAGTAAGGAATAAAGCATAGCACTCCGAGCTGCTGCATCATGGCTGCCGGCAAATAAATAATTCTTGCGACCAATGGCTATGGGCCTTATGCTGTTTTCGACCGGATTATTATCGATATTCAGTTTTCCGTCGGTAATATAGATGCATAATTCTTTCCATCTTTCTAATGTATAGGCTATGGCTTTACCAATAGGACTCTTTGGCAGTACTTCCATAAGATTATTTTTCATCCATTGGTTCAATTGATGAAGTATAGGAGCTGATTTTCGCTGTCTCTCCTGCTGGATTTGTTCGACGGAAAGTTTTTGTTCACGAGCAGATCGTTCAATGGCGTAGAGTTGTTGAAAATAATCTAATGCCACTATGCTACGAGATACATCATTGAGCTGAGCTTCAAAAAACATTCTACGGGCATGAGCCATGCAATGCATCACCGTAATATCATTGTTCTGTTTGAATATATTATATACATTGTATCCATCCGTCTGTAAATGTCCTTTGTAATTTTTTAATAATTCGTATGGGGCTGCTCTGCCTCGTGTCGGCTGGTAATCAAACAACACTATCCTTTCTATACTATTGTGATAAGCCCAAAACCATCCCTGATGACTGCTCCCCCGCTTATCTTTATCTAATACTTTTATTCCTGTTTCATCGGCATGGAGATAATCGCTGCTTAATACTTTTCTCTTCAATGCTTCATACAGGGGGGTGATCAGAGTAATTGCCTGACCCACCCAATCCACCATGGTATTGTATGGGATATTTACATTTTCTCTTTTAAAACGCTCACAGATTCGATAGATAGGCAGATGGTCTACATATTTGTCGACCATCAATTGAGTTAATAATCCAGCGCCTGCTATAACTTTTGGCAATGGGCGATCCACCATTGGAGCTATCCAGATTTTTTCAGTCAAACGCTCAACATATTTAGGTCGAACGTATCTATTCACATACAGTTTTCCGGGTTCCAGTTCTAACTCTTCGGTGATCTCTTCGCCGATCTTCTTCATCTTACTAGTATCTTCTGCCGGTTCAATGATGATAATTTTTCGCTCCAGGTGTTCTGGTAATTTATATCGACCAGGATGTGTAGATGGCTGTTTATCTCCTTTTATCTGAACTCGTTCATAACTGATTTTTTGAACAGATACACCGGAATTAATGGGTGTCGTTTCCATTTCTATTCCCAGACTTAATTGTTCCGGACGAGTATGAGGCACAAACCTTTCCTGCTTGCTTCCATAAACCAATTTTCTAAATTGAGCCAATTGTAATTGCAGACTATCGATTTTTATCTGAAGCTGTTCATTGGTGAATTGAAGCTGATGTGTAATCTTGCAATTTGCTTCGTATAGATCTTGGTAATTGGCTTCCATTATATATGATTATATAACGTTTTTTCATCATATAAGTTGCTTGAATGAACATATCTTTTTCTCTTTTTTATGCTAGCTAATACGATGCCGGATAAAATGTATTGTATTTGATCTGAACTCATACTAATGGAGCTTTCAGCACCTTCATCACCAGCTAATTTTGGCAACTCATAAGTCCCTTTTTCCAATCGCTTATAATACATACTGAGACCATCTCCTTCCCAATGAAGTAATTTTATTTGGTTCCGCCTTTTATTGATGAAAATATAAACATCTCCTAGAAATATATCCCGATGCATTTGATCTTTCACGATGCCATGTAAGCGGTCAAAACCTTTGCGCATATCCGTATGCTCACCATACAACCAATACGACCGCCCCTTCGATAAATGCAGCATACCTTAAATGAAACTACCTGAGTATAGATATCAACGCTTTCAAATCCACCGATTGGTACAGTTTAATGGAATACCCACCCGGTGTTTGTATTTCAATACCAGGCGATGCAATATGCCGGGCTAATACTGAAATGGGGATAAATTTATTATGACCCTTTTTACCTTCGCCGCTTTTGATCCGATTATATACTCCATGCCAATACCGTAGTCGATGATAAGGGATGCTTTGTTCCAAGCAAAATTCCTGGTAACTCTTCCCACTTGTTTTCCAATTTGAAATCATAGCCATTCCTTCTTCCCTGCTCGTTTGTGCTTTTTTCATTTTTTTTATCAAACCTATGAAGACTTATAGGTTCATACAAGATGTACTTCGTCGGATGGATACGATAAGCTTAATATTTTTCGGGGCTGTCGGATACTTTCATAAATGTTAGCGGTAATTGTAAATCGACACGACACCACATAAACAAACGACAAATTAAATGGGATACACAGCACAACCATTCGCAGTGGACTTGGACAAAGTCAAACAAGTTATTGGTTCAAACGACCTGACACTTTTAGAGAAAGTAAAATCGTCTGACCTTTACGACAATTATGCAAGTCAAACAGAAGACTGCGACTTTGACGAAATACTAAAAGACCTAATTGTTCGCTACATAAAACCTGCGGACAGAAAAGAAACGGGCGGGCTGTTTGGACTGTTCAAGAGCAAACCGACATCAGGACTTAATCCAAAATTTGCACATCATTACGGTTACGCTTTGCTTGTAATTTGTGACACTTTAGGGTCATATCTTTCTGAAGGGGGCGACATTTTTCATGCAGGCGACTTTTGGAAAGAAGCAAATGAGTTATTTAAAAGTAAGGGAATAACCATTGACCTTGACAGAATGTGGCAGACAGAAAAACTATTTGACATTCCAAATATTGCCGACTTTCCAGTAATTAGCCATTATTCAAAACAAGAAGTTAGCTACTTGCTGACAGAATTAAGTAAAATTGAAATTGACGAAAAAAAAGCTGACAGCAACAACGATGACTTTGAAGAGTTACAAGAACTACTAAAAACATTCAAAGATGGACTACAAATTTGTAAAGACAAAAATGTTGAGTGGGTTTCATTTCTGCATTAACAGACGAAGAACAACTACCGCTAACAGGCGTTTGGCAAAAGTGGCGTTTCAGTGCTCCGCAGACAGTTTAGTGGTTAATCAAAGTTTAGTTCTCCGCATCAACATTTGTGGTAAAAAATCGCCACCTTCGCCAAGCGCCAAAACGTTAGCTGCAAGTGGCGAACTAACCGCAAGACAAACGAATAATTACTTTGACCTAAATATTATCGCACTGACAATTACAACGTACTACTTAACTACATCGACAAATTAGACATGTGTGAAATTGTTGCATGTGTAGCTAGACAAAATGACCTAACTAAACAAATTAACACACAGCAGACACTTTAGCTAGATGTACCTGTGTGTCGCCACCAGACAGCTAACAGCGCCTAAGCTCTATTTTTTGCGGGTTAACGCTCAAATGCATAACTTGGACAAGCAAAAAACAAAGCCTAGGCGCAAAACGTTGGCTGCCATTCCCCATTTTTCGAAAACAAAAATAATTTCTCGTGCTAACGGGACTCAGACTGCAACACCATTATAATTATATTTGCATTGGTTCAATGTAAGACCCATTTAAGCATTGGTGCGTAATAGCTCGTGCGTCATTCTGGTTGGAATGTAAAAAGCCTTGAACTCATACTTCAAGGCTTGTGATAATTTCAGTGGTGGCTCGCCTTGGCGAGACCCCGTTCAGAATAATTTAAGAATAAATATACCTTCTCTTTGAACCATTTTTTAATTTTTTAAACCACAAAAAATGGAAAAGAAAAAAATGCAAATGGACATTATCAATCCGCATTGTGCCGGAATTGATATTGGCAGCAGATCGCACTTTGTTGCCATCGGACAGGAACTCACAGATGTGAAAGAGTTTGGAGTGTACGCCGATGATTTGACAACTATTTGTGTACACTTAAAACAACATGGCATCACTTCGGTAGCGATGGAAAGAACGGGTAATTATTGGCAAAATTTATATGTAGAGCTTTGTAAATACGGATTTGAAGTAACCCTTGCCAATGGAAAATTTACTAAAAACATCAAAGGCAAAAAGACGGATGTAAAAGATGCAAGGTGGATACAAAAATTGCACAGCATTGGTTTACTTACAAGTAGTTTTTTGCCCGATGAAACTACCGAAACGCTGCGCACTTTTTGCCGACAAAGACAAAATATGCTCGACCTTGCAGCAGAGGCTTCGCACAAAATGCAGAAGTATTTAAAGCTACTCAATTTCAGATTAGATGTTGTGGTGAATGATATTTGCGGACTCACCGGCATGGCAATCATCACAGACATTTGCAAAGGCAATCATGACCCATCAAGCCTTGCCAAACATCGTCATGGAAATTGCCGAAAATCGGAAGAAGAAATCTGCAAAGCATTGAAAGGAAATAATCGAGCTGATTATCTTTTTGGTCTCAAACAAGAATTAGAATCTTACAATTTTTATCAAAAGAAAATCGAAGAATGCGATAAGCAAATCAATCAGTTTCTAAAAAATCAAATCAATACAAATCCGGAAAAAAAAGAAATTGAAAACCGATAATAAAACGCATAAACGAATTAATAAAAATGCGCTCAAAGGCATTGACCTCAACCAAGCATCGTATCAATATTTTGGTGGGATAGATTTGATGAAAATTGAAGGTGTAAGCCATGGAACCATTTTATCTATCATGAGCGAAATTGGCCCCGATGGTTTTTCAAAGTTTGAAACAGCAAAGCATTTTACAAGTTGGTTTCGGCTTGCGCCTAACAACAAAATAAGCGGTGGGAAATTACTGTCAAGCAAAACACCAAAAGGCAGCAACAGATTAAAAATAGCACTGCGCAATGCAGCCAATGTGATTGGAAATTTGAAAGACACAATGCTTTCCGATTTCTTTAAAAGAGTAGCTTATCGCAAAGGACGCACTGTTGCAGTAAGTGCCACCGCTCGTAAGCTTGCTGTAATACTTTGGAACATGATTGTAAAAAGAATGCCTTACAAACCACCACCGGATTATTTATTCCTCGATGAAAAAAGAAAGCTCAAATTAGTAGCAAGACTTAAAAAACAAGTTGCTAAATTCGACCTGACTAAAGAGGATTTCGGTTTTGTAACTAATTGATTTAAAAGCAAAATTAAAAACGTTAGTCAGAATGCTTACTCCACATTAAATAATACTGTTATGATAAAGAGACTGACAATTCGTATTATCAACATTGTAGCGTTGACAATCGTACTCGTACCCACAATCTCTCGTGGACAAAGTAACGCCTTAGACACCTTATCTAAAGGAAAATTTATCCTTCATAAATTCCAACAACCAATAGGAAAGGAGACTTATTCAATTATTTCTTATGGTGACTCTTTAAAACTTAAATCAGATTTTAAATTTAATGACCGGGGGCAAGATGTTCCGTTGCAGACAACATTAATCACTAACAAGACCGGCATACCTTTATATTTTATAACAAAAGGAAAAACCTCACGATATTCTGACGTTGACAGTGAAGTTCGAATAGTTAATTCTGATTATGTCAGTATTCGGGTTGGTACAGAAACGAATCAAGTAAAAATTGCCAAGCAATATTTTATTATAAATGGTTACTCACCTGTAGCCATTCAAATGCAGTTAATAAAATACTGGAAAGAAAAAGGTAAACCCGATTTCATAACGACATACCCCGCTGGTAGTGTGAAAATAAAATTTTCGGGCTATGACACGGTTAACAAAGATAATTTAAAAGAGATTTTAGAACGGTACTTTGTTGCTGGACTTATCTGGGGCAATGAGATTATCTGGACAGACCAAACAGGTAAATTGGTAGCATTATTCACAAATGATGCTGAGGGGGATAAGTTTGAGGCCATTGATGAATCTTACATAAAGCTATTGCCATCATTTATTTCAATGGCAGCAAACTATGGAATGGCGAATTTTCAATTACAGAAAAAAGTTAACAACCCTGTTATTGCTTTGACAAATGGAAACATTGTTGATGTTAATAATGGTAATGTATTACGCAATGGAATAATCCTTATAAAAGATGGTATTATTCAAAAAGTTGGACAACAAGGAAAAATAAAAATCCCCAAAAACACACTAATAATAGATGTTTCAGGCAAAACAATTTTGCCGGGCTTGTGGGATATGCACGCCCATTTTCAACAAGTAGAATGGGGGCCAGCATATTTAGCTGCAGGGGTTACAACAGTCAGAGATTGTGGAAATGAATTTGACTTTATCAACTCAGTAAAAGACGCCATTGATAACAACAAAGGAGTTGGACCGAGAATAATTAAAGCAGGGATTATTGACGGGGATAGTCCTTACGTACTTGGTATAATACGCGCTAATAACAGTGACGAAGCACGAGCTGTTGTTAAGAAATACAAAGAGGCAGGATACGAGCAAATAAAACTATATAGTTCTGTAAAACCTGAAATGATTAAAGCTGTTGCAGACGAAGCACATAAACTCGGACTTTCGGTAACAGGGCATGTACCACGTAGCGTGAGTTTAACTGAAGCTGTAAAATTGGGACAAAACCAAATTAATCATATCCAATACATCTATCGTGCTATGTTAGTAAAAGGACAGAATAAGGTAGTAGTAACCGACTCAACGGCACAAAGCGTTTTACAATTTCTGAAAGATAATAATGTTGTAGTTGACCCTACGCTTGGCATATATGAATGGTCCATGCGCTCACTTGACCATCCATTAGACACTTTTGAACCCGGTGTTAATAGCATAACAGAAGATTTAAAAGTAATATTTAGAACTTTTGGATTACCCAAAGAAAAAGCAGAGGAAGCCAAACCTAGTTTTGAAGCATTCAAAGAGATTGTTTTGGCAATGCATCGAAAAGGTATTCCGATAGTTGCTGGAACAGACATGATGATACCCGGTTACTCTCTGTATAGAGAAATAGAATTGTATCACCATGCAGGATTGACACCTCTGGAAGCTATTCAAACAGCAACCATTGTTCCTGCAAGAGTGATGAAGAAAGATTTGGAACTGGGGACAATAGACGAAGGAAAAAAAGCTGACTTGATAATTCTTGAGGGAAATCCACTTGATAATATTTCAAACATAAGAAAAGTAACAATTGTAATAAAAGACGGAAAGATATACGACCCAAAAGAGTTGAGGATTATGATTGATTTTAAACCTTGAATGTATCGTTTGACAGTTGTGTGTTTCAAAGACAGAATGAAAGAAAAGACAGCACGGCAGCCAACAAAATGTTTATGCAATTGCGGGGTGCAGTGTAAAGTTTAAGTTTTTACCTTCGTTCAACGTTTGGTTAAATGGGACAGTTTAGTTTTTCAAAGTCCCGCACTGCATAAACTCCAACGTTAGCGGTAATTAAAAGAGACAGAAAATGAAGAGACAAATTTACATATTGACCTGTATAATTGTAGGACTATATAGTTGTTCAAATGGACAGACAAAGACCACTTCCAATGACAACCCAACCGACTCTATTGTTAAAATTGAAATGAACCTAAGTGCATTCGGTGTAGAGTCTGACGACTTTCCTTCCATTGACGCTATGATTGACTTTTCCAAAGACACAAGTATTTGTGTAAAATCATTTTATAATCCTGCAAATAAAGGTTCGACATACTCATTGACAAAAAACGAAATGAATTCAATCTTAAAATTGATGAAAATTGCCGACCTTGAAAAACTTAAAAAAGAATATAAAGTAGGTAAGACAGACCAGCCAAGTTCAAAGACAAAAATTTATACAACAAAAAAAACATTCGTTATAGACGACTATGGACTTGAAGGAGATTACCCATTACAAGAACTTTATAAAATAGTATACAAATATTAACAACCGCTAACACTGGTTTTGCATTAGTGGGCAGACAGTGCGAATAGAAACATTTGAGCAATTAATAAACTTTGGTACTGGCTAGACATTTCTCGGTTTCAAAAGCCCACCTTCGCAAAGCCCCAAAACGTTAGCTGTCACCCTGTGAGACACAAAGTAAACCTTAACTTCTACAAGTAAATTATGACAGAACTCGAACTTTATATTAATTCTTACTTTGGCGTACCAAAGGATGATATTTCAAAAATCAGTTCCCTTTTTAATTTGACAACTTTAAAAAAGGGGGATTATTTTTTAAAGGAAGGACAAATTTGCAATAAATTAAGTTTTCATAAATCTGGACTTATTCGAGTGTATGTAACGACCGTAGAGAAAGAAGTAACACAATGGATTTCTTCAACTGGATATTTTATAACCGACCTTTCGGGAATAATTTTCAATAACCCTTCAAAATATAATATCCAAGCTTTGACAGACTGCGAACTATATACTATTGACCGAAAAATCTACAATAGCTTATCAGAAGTTATTCCAAAATGGGACAAACTTGAAAAACTTTTTATAGCCCGTTGTTTTACTGCTCTTGAAGACCGAATTTTTACACTTTTATCTATGACTGCAGAAGAACGATATAAATTAGTATTTGAACAAAACCGGGAACTCTTCAATCAAGTTCCTTTACAATATTTAGCATCAATGATGGGAATGACACCAGAAACTTTGAGCCGTTTAAGAAAAAAGATAAAATGAAAATTTCTTGATTTTTGTCAAGAGCAATTATTGATTTACTTCTCACCTTTGCATAAACAAATTTAAAAAAAGCAAATGGCAATTAAATCAATTTTCGCAACAGCAATCTTCTTTTCAGTTATGACAAGTTGTTTTGCACAAAACTATTCAACAATGAAATCAACTAACACGAATGCACCTGTTTTCAATACAAAAACAATATTAATCAATGCAAAACCTGAAAAAATTTGGACAGTTTTGACAAATATTGACCAATGGAATACCTGGCTAACCACCGTGAGCAAATCTAAACTCAATGGCACTTTGCAACCAAACACTACCTTTGACTGGAGAACAGGAGGTATGAAAATTCACTCAACATTGCATACAGTTGAACCTTTTGCAAAATTTGGCTGGACAGGAAAAGTTTATGGTATTTATGCAATCCATAATTGGAGCTTTAAAGAAGTTAATGGCTCAACTGAAGTAATAGTAAGTGAAAGTATGGAAGGTTTTTTAGCTAAACTTCTAAATAAATCATTCAACAAAACACTCGAAAAGGATATGATTAAATCACTTGAATTACTAAAACAAACTTGCGAAACAGAATATGCAAATTATTAAATTGATTAATCAAGTTGTGGCATTTTCCCTTGAAATTGGAATGTTTATTGCCATTGGTTATTGGGGTTTTTATCAAGGAAAAACCAGCTTGACAAAATATTCTTTCGCAATAGTTTTGACACTCATTGCTATAACACTTTGGGGGATTTTTGCCGCACCAAATTCAGAGTACAGATTAGAGTTCTCAACCAGAATAATTTTTGAACTTTCAATGTTTTTCCTTGCCTCATTTTTAATTTACAGAATTGGCAATCTTAAATTAGCTATATGTTTTGGTATATTAGCAATAATAAGTGAAACCATTGCATACATTTATAAACAATAACAGAAAAGGGCGAACAGCTAACAAGGGTTTTGCAAAAGTGGGGCATTTGTACTAAATTTGAGCATTGGAATTCTATTGAACATTTGTGCTAAATTCAACATTTGTGCTTCGATTTCCCCACCTTCGCAAAGCCCCAAAACGTTGGCGGTCATGCTTTGGGACAGACAATTTAAAAGATAACAATATGGGACAACTGAAAATTAGGAGATTAAAAGAATGGGCTAACAGACGGTTTAGCTATAAAATATTTGTGGACGGTAAAGAGCAGTTTGAAATAACGGACGGACAAGAGAGAATTTTAAATCTTGACAACGCAGCGACTCTTCAAGCTAAACTTATGCGGTGTGGTTCAGAGAAGATTAATGTGCCAGCGGACTCAGGACAAATAAAAGAGGTAAGAGTGAAGGCCAACAAGGGACCTAATATTCGATTTCCATTTTTCGCCTTGACAGTTTTGATGTTGTGTGGCGTTATAAATCTGGTTTACCCTGACAACGGTGCGAAAGTGTTCATGACATCAATCATGGTAGGCATAATTATCTACGCATTATCCTTGGTGACAATTTGGAGAAACAAATTTTTAGACATTGAATTGGTGACGGATTAAAAGCACGAACCGCCAACAAAAGCTATAAAACATATGCTGTATTGTAGGTTCTTAAAGTGTGTGCTGTTAAATTTCGTTTGCAACGTGGGACAAAAATGTAGGTATTTAAACGCATACGTTTCATAGCTAAACGTTAGCAGAAACCCTAAAGCGACACGGACCAACTAATATACCTTACTTAAAAACAAGATAGAATCTTTATTGTATTTACCTTTATATTCCAAGGGAGACATACCAGTATATTTTCTAAAAACTTCTCTAAACGCTTTTACATCGGAATAGCCAACTTCATACATAACCTCATTAATTGATTTCCGATTAGTTTCAAAAGATTTTTTGGCAACTTCAACTTTTACTCTTTGTGAATATTCTATTGGCGAATTTCCGGTAGCTTTAATAAACCTTCTATCAAAGTTCCTTCTTCCAACATTAAACCTGGACGACAAATTTTCTATGTTGATTTTTTCTACTAAATTGTTTTCAATGTACACTTGTGCATTTTTGACAACCTCATCACTGTGCTTTTTTTGCCCGGTGAATATTACAAATTCAGACTGTGTAATTCTATCCATTTCAATCTGAAAAACTTTAGAACAATAAATAGCTGTTTGTCTGTCGTAATATTTTTCAACCAGATAAATCATCAAATTCAAGAAAGAATATGCTCCACCATTGGTATAAATTCCCTTTTCATCTGTAATTAATTTATCTATTTGTAAATTAACTTTTGGGAACATTGCTCTAAAGTTTTCAGTAACTGACCAATGTGTAGAGCAACTTTTCCCATCAAGTAAACCTGAAGCTGCAAGCATAAAAGCTCCTGTACAAATGGTTGCAATTTCTGCACCTCTTTTATACTGATTTACTAACCATTCAATCAACAAATCATTTTCAGAAAGAGCCATTTCATAATTGTGGTTTAATGACGGAATAATAATAAGGTCGGTCTTGCTGATTACTGAAATATTGGTGTGCGGTTTTACTGTAAATAAACCATCATTGAATGTTATATTTTCTGAAATACCGGCTAATTGAATTGTAAACATTTCTCCATTTCCATTTTCTTTCCAATAGGAATTTGCCTTATTCAATATTTCATAAGCTCCCGTAATGCTGCTAAGGTTATTATCTCCATTAGGAACTATAATAGTTAAATGTTTCATTATACTTTTTTGCAAAGTTATATAAACCCATTGTCCAAATCAACCCATTATAAAGTCTATTTAACACCTTATTGGAGTAAGTAATAGACGTTATTTTTGCATTATACAATTTAAACAATAAATCAAATGGCTAAAATGACGGTAGTTTACAAAACACCAAAAGATATTGAATTTTTTGAAAAACATTATTCTGAAGTTCACATTCCGTTGGCAAACCAATTACCTGGTTTGTTGAAATATGAAATAAATGATGGACAAATTGTCTCCCTAACAGGGCATCCTGATGTTTATAGAATCGCCAATTTATATTTTGATTCAATGGAAACAATGATGACGGCTTTCAAATCTAAAATTGGGCAAAAATGTGCCGTTGACAGAAAGATTTTAGCTAGCGATGAAGAAGTTCAGATTTATGTTTACGACACAAAAAATGTTTAATTGATTTACATCAACAAATAAATTAAAATTCAGTAACCGTTAAAAAAATAAAAAATGACGACAACAGCAATTAGTTTAAAAATGGTACTTGACCGTTGGAACGCATCAATCCTAAGTTGCGATACGCTTCTTAATAGTTTAAATGACGAGACTTTACAAAAGGAAATAGCTCCCGGCAAAAACAGAGGAATTTATTTATTGGGACATCTTATTGCAGTGCACGATAATATGCTCATACTTTTAAATATGGGCGAAAAACTTTATCCAACATTATACAAACCGTTTATAGAATTAGCCGACAATGTTTCAACGCCAATGCCATCTGTAGGAGATTTAAGAATTTATTGGAAGGATCAATGTGAAATTTTCAAACAAAAATTTGAAAGTTTGAAACCAGAAGAATGGTTTGAAAAACATACAGCTGTTTCAGAAGGAGAATTTGCAAAAGAACCGTTTCGCAATAAGTTGAATATCATCATTACCAGAACCTCTCACTTGCAATACCATCTGGGGCAATTGGTTTTACTTAAATAATTTAAAGAAAATAAAAATGTCAACATCAGATTATACAACAACCATTTTGGTTGAAAATTCAGCTAAAGAAGTTTTTAATGCAATTAACAATGTTCGTGGTTGGTGGAGCGAAGAAATTGAAGGTAATACCAACAACTTAAATGATGAATGGTCTTATCATTATCAAGATGTTCATATGTGTAAAATGAAAATAATTGAATTTGTGCCTAACCAAAAAGTAGTTTGGCAAGTGATGCAAAACCATTTCAGTTTTACCAAAAACAAAGAAGAATGGACAGGAAATAAAATTGTTTTTGAAATAGCTGAAAAGGAAAATAAAACACAAATCAAGTTCACTCAGATAGGTTTAGTTCCCGAATATGAGTGTTACGATATTTGTGAAAATGCTTGGAATACTTACATTCAAAAAAGTCTATTTAGTCTGATAACAACAGGAATAGGTCAACCTAATGGAAAAGACCAACCTCAAACAGAAGATGAAAAAGCTTTGACTTCAAACAATTTCACCTCTACGTTTTTTGTCAATCAAAAACCCTCTGAAGTATTTAATGCAATTAATAATGTTCGTGGTTGGTGGCAGGGAGAAATAGTGGGAAATACTGAAAATATCAACGATGAATTCACTTACCAAATGAAAGATGTTCATTTTTCAGAACAAAAAATAGTAGAGTCTATTCCAAATCAAAAAGTTGTTTGGCTTATTACCGATAGCAAATTAAAATTCACTAATCCCTCAGAATGGACAGGAACACAAATTGTGTTTGAAATAACCCAAATAAATAACAAAACACAAATACGATTTACACATATTGGATTAGTTCCAGCTTTTGAATGTTACGGTGGTTGTTCTTGGGCTTGGGGAGAACTTATGCAGCAAAGCCTACACAGTTTAATCACTACAGGTAAGGGAACTAATGTTTTTGGCTAGATGAAGGGCATCTGCTAACATTGGGTTTTGCAATATTGGGGCATGACGTTGTTATCTTCATCTATAGCAACATGGCAGCTGTTGTTCGGGCAGGACAAGCATCGGTGGGCTTTTGGTTGTTATCTTGTACATTTGTTTTTGAATCGGCAGCGGTTCCGGCTTGACGTTTTTCAAATCCCCCAACATCGCAAAGCCCTGTTCGTTGTACGTCACCCTATTTGAGCAGTACGTTCTTCATTCGGGTTTGATAGCGAAGACCTCAACAAGCCAACGCACATTTTAGCACATTTGCAAGGCACACAAAACCCAGACACAAAGCAAACCTTGCAAAAGAGCTAAAATTTGCCGACACACATCGACCATCAAATAAATCGAAATCGCTTCAAACAGCAATAGTTTTACTAAATTTGTTGGCATGACAGCAGTGATAGACATAAAACCACTCACCAATGAGTTACCAAGCCACTTCGCCGACAGGGTTGGACAGCTTTATGCTAAAACTGTTACGACACAGCACAAGAAGAACAATGGACAGTTTTTTACTCCGACAGAAATTGCTCACTTCATGTCAGGACTTACCAAACAAACAAAAGACAAATTCAAAATACTTGACCCAGGTTGCGGAACAGCCATTCTTTCAAGTTCACTCATTGAGACACTTGCAAAGCAGAATGACAACTTAAAGGAAATAGAACTTGTTGTTTATGAAACCGACCAAGACATTTTGCCTTACACCCAAGCAGTGCTTGACTATTTAGGGAAATGGCTAAAACAATATAAAATCAAGTTTAAGGCAACACTTGACACAAATGATTTTGTTCTTGAGAACAAAGATTGCTTTCAAGTTTCAGCGACACTTTTTTCTGAACCGAAAAATGCCACTTACGATATTGTAATTTCAAATCCGCCATATTTCAAAATATCAAAGGATGATAAACGGGCAAGTGTAGCAAAGTCTATTGTTTGGGGGCAACCAAACATTTACTCAATCTTTATGATGGTTGCAACTAAGCTTTTAAAAGAAGGTGGCGAACTAATATTTATTACACCGAGAAGTTTTGCATCAGGTAATTATTTCAGAGCTTTCCGTGAAGCCTTCTTTCAAGAAATAGAAATTCAACAAATACATTTATTCGGTTCAAGGACCGATACTTTTGACCGAGATAGCGTTTTGCAAGAAACCCTAATATTGAAAGGCAAAAAGCAAAAGCAAAATGAGCAATTACCTTCAATACTTGTAACTCATTCTAATGGAATTAAGGATATTGAAAACTTTACCGAAAAGATTTATAAAACTGATGAACTGATTGACTTAAAATCAAAAGAAAAAATTATACATCTTCCTACAAACGAAACAGACGACAACGTAATAAAGCTGTTTAAATCATGGGCAGGAAATTTACATCAATACGACATCCAAATTTCTACAGGCCCAGTAGTGTCATTCAGAGCTACGCAATATTTGTATGAGCAGTATCAAAATGGAACTGTTTTTTTAGTACCGTTGTATCAACTCATCAACACATCTAAAATGCAATTTGATTGGCCTATTACTAAGAGGAATAAACCTCAATACATTCAACTTTGCGAAGAAACCAAATCGCTTTTGCTTCCAAATAAAAACTATGTTTTTCTTCGCCGTTTTAGTGCTAAGGACGACAAGAGCAGATTGGTTGCAACTCCATACTTTGTTGACATTACTCAAGCAGAATATATCGGCGTTGAAAATCATCTTAATTATATTTATAGACGCAAAGGTCATCTTGAAAGAAATGAAATATTAGGACTTGCTGCCTTGTTAAACAGCAATCTCTTCGACACATATTTTAGAACCTTCAATGGAAATATAAATGTGAGTGCTACCGAGTTAAGGGAAATGCCTTTGCCACCATTAGAAGACATCAAACAAATTGGCAACCAAATAATATTACTAAACGACTTTTCACAATCAAAGGTTGACGAAATCATAAACAACTACTTTGATATTGAACATATTTTCGCTTATGAGCAAAATTGACGAAGCAAAAGAAATCCTTAAAGAATTAGGGTTGCCAGCAGCACAACAAAATGAAATTTCAGCCTACACATTGCTTGCCCTTTGCGATATTAAGCCCCGAGGTAATTGGAGCAAAGCAACTAAAGCAAGTTTAAAAGTTTCAAAAGGCATCATGGCATTTTGTAAAGACATTTACAAAAAAGAGTATGCTCCCAATACAAGAGAAACCTTTCGCAGACAAGTGTTGCATCAATTTGTTCAGGCAAGAATTGCAGATTATAACCCTGACAATCCTAAACTGCCTGTCAACAGCCCGAATGCTCATTATGCCATAACAAGCGAAGCATTAGAAGCTATCAAAACTTTTGGAACAAAAGCATGGAAAGAAGGAGCAGAAAGATTTAAATCAGAAGTTGGCGAGCTTTCAAAACGTTACCTTAAAGAAAGAAAACAAAATTTAATTCCTGTAAAATTAAGCAACGGCAAAACTCTCAAACTATCCGCAGGAAAACACAATGTTGTACAAGCTGCAATTGTTCAAGATTTTGCTGCACGTTTTGCCAACGATAGTGAAGTTCTTTATTTAGGCGACACAGCAAACAAAGACCTTTACGTTGACAAAAAAGTCTTGAAAGAAATTGGCATCCCAATAACGCAACATAGCAAACTACCAGATGTAGTTCTATTTGACAGAAAGAAAAATTGGCTTTACCTAATTGAAGCGGTTACTTCTCATGGCCCTGTTTCACCTAAACGAATTGTTGAATTGGAGGAATTATTAAAAGATTGTAAAGCAGGCAAAGTTTATGTTTCAGCATTTCCCGACTTTGCAGAATTTAAAAAACATTCGACAAACATTGCATGGGAAACAGAAGTTTGGGTTGTAGATTTCCCCGAACACATGATACACTTTAATGGCGACCGTTTTATGGGGCCAAGATAAGCCAACACACCAAGTCATGCACATTTACAAGGCACACAATGCCGACACACAAAAGCTAACCTTGCAAAAGAGCCTGCCTTGTGCCATCGCACAGGCAACACTCTGCGGTTGGACACAGACCCACATTGTAGATGACTGAGAAGAAGGGCGAACGCATAACATGGGGTTTTGCAATATTGGGGCAGGACGTTGTTATCTTCATCATCAGCAACATGGTAGCAGTGTAGCAGTTGTTCGGGCAGGACAAACATCGCTGAACTTTTGGTTGTTATCTTGTACATTTGTTTTTCTATCAGCAGCGGTTCCGGGCTTGACGTTTTTCAAATCCCCCAACATCGCAAAGCCGTATCCGTTGAACAAAACCTATTTGCAAACGCTTAATCAATCTACTTTCAATAAATCAAAAAATCTACCAAGAAATTAATTTTGGAATAATTATTTATTTAAAATTAATTTCTATGAAAAATTACATTGATTACTTATTGGAGTATAAATCATTTATGATCTTAGTCCGAGAACTTTAAAGACTTATTATCAGGACCTGTCCCGATAGCATCATCGGGATAGTCGATTATCTTTTACGTTATTGCAGAGATCAACATCCTGATTCGGAGCTTAGTCAAGACATTGCAAGAGACTACATTTTATGGCGATATAGTAAAGGTCTTGAGTGGCAAAGGGTAAATAGTGATTACTCTTCCATTCAAAAGTTTTTTATAAACATTCTTCTTCTTCCTTGGAGTATTCAAAAGATTCCACGACCTCGAAAAGAAAAAAAATTACCTTCTATTTTATCAAAGAAGAAAAATCAATATATCTGTTGAGCCTCTTTTAGTAATGCATCAAATCCTGGTGCATATACTCCCATCACACTTTCTAGGTCGAGATCCTATGGACTTCATCATGCTCTTCCAAAATCAAAAACAGTATACCAGATTCAATTAGTCGACATGATCATACCGTGCGCACCATCATGGAAATCATTTATCACTTATGCAGACACGATCCATATGCCTGCGAAAAATGTGGCTCCAAAAATTATACAATATCTATACTCATTCAAGATAAAGAATGGAAGGAGAAATTTCTTTCTCCTTCTATAAGCCATATCCAAGAGGCTGATCGCGCTCCACCTCCTACCTCTCAGATAAGCCCAACTACTTACAAGCCGGTCTATAATGACCCATTGCGTAGCTATGTCTTAACTTGACAGTCTGAATCCTTTTTTTGCGTATTCTCTATAGATTTCTTATTGTCATACACTATGTTCAAATGAAAGCTCATTCCATGATCCCCTATTGAAATTAATTTATTAAGTTTCCGCTTTCACCTGTCTTAATCTCTTTTATTAATCTATCGCGTTTCTCTATAGCTTGGTTCCGGTTTCGTTCAACTTGAAGCATTGATGATTTATTGAGATTTATCTTTTTCTTATATTTGGGGATGATCATCAATACTCCTTTGTGTTGGCAGTAATGCTGACAAGTCACACTATAATCAAATGGAAAATTAGAACTTTTGTCAATGAATAAAAATAAATTAACTGTAGCTCTGCTATTTTTTACCAGTTTAGCCAACGCACAAACACAAAAAGTATTAACTGCGAAAGACTATGACAGTGCAGCCAATATGCTTCCACAGAACCTGAACAAATATATCGACAATCAAGTATATCCTCAGTGGTTATCCAATGGTAAGCTTTGGTATCGTCGTTTGTCGGCACATGAAACTACATATGTTTTGTACAATCCTGTTAGTGGAAAAAAAAGCACGGCGAATTCCATGCAGGAATTAATCGGAGCTGAGCCGGTTTCACAACAATCCCCAGAGGTTTCTGTCCTGGAAGTGCTGTCGCCTGATGGAAAGAAAATTGCTTTTATCCGGAACTGGAATTTATGGGTAAAAGACTTGGGTACAAATAAAGAAACTGCCTTAACTGTTGACGGCGTAAAAGATTTTGGTTATGCAACTGATAATCTGGGATGGGTTCATTCCGATAAACCTATTGTAGTGTGGTCGCTGGATTCAAAAAAAATTGCCACATTTCAACAAGATCAGCGGCATATAAACAGTATGTTCCTGGTAAAAACAAAGGTTGGTTCGCCCGAACTGGAGGAATGGAAATATCCTTTACCCGGAGACTCAGCCGTTATTAAAATACATAGGGTAATTATTGAAGTGACCGCAAATCCTAAGGTTATTCGCCTTAAATCAAGTGCTGATAACAGGCGCAGTACACTATTGGATGACGTTTCTGACATAGCAGGATTTGATGATACAAAATGGAGCGAAGACGGGAATCATCTTGCCTTTGTATCAACAAGCAGAGACCATAAACATGCGACCCTGAAGATAGCCAATGCAGCTACAGGTGAAGTGGTGAATGTTATGGAAGAAAAAGTTGCAACCCGGTATGAGTCTGGGCAGTATGAAGTCAACTGGCGGTTTTTGTCTAATACAAATGAGATTATCTGGTATTCTGCAAGATCAGATTGGGGACACTTGTATCTATATGATGGTGCAACCGGCAAGTTAAAAAATCAAATTACATCAGGTCAATTTGTTGTTACAAAGCTGGTGAAAGTAGATGCATCCAAGCGAATTATTTATTTTGAAGCCAAGGGAAAAGAGCCCGGATCTAACCCATATTTTGCACATTATTACAGCATTGACTTTGATGGTAAGAACTTAGTACTGCTAACCCCCAACGAGGGGACTCATTCGATGAGTTTTTCACCGGATGGGAAATATTTCTTGGATACTTACTCTCAACCAAATGTACCACCTGTTACACAGGTAAGGGATATAAAAGGCAAATTGGTAACAACTTTAGAAGAAACGGATATCACCCGTTTAAAGGCAACCGGATGGAAAGCACCCATGCCCTTTAAAGTAAAATCTGATGATAATCGATGGGATTTGTATGGATTAATGTTTAAACCTACAAATTTTAATTCCTCAAAAAAATATCCTGTAGTTGTATATATATATCCTGGTCCACAAGAAGGAACTATAAGCAATTGGGACTTTTTACAGTCTTACGGAGACAACCAGGCATTGGCAGAACTGGGTTTTGTTGTAATTGCTTTGGAAGGCAGTTGTAATCCAAACCGTTCAAAATCTTTTCAGGATGCCTGCTATGGAAATATGGCTGAAAATACATTGCCCGACCAAATAGCAGGGTTAAAACAACTTGCAGAAAAATACAGCTATTTGGATTTGAAGGCAGTTGGCATTTGGGGACATTCAGGCGGAGGTTTTGCCACAGCATCTGCGATGTTTAAATACCCGGAATTTTTTAAGGTTGGTATTTCAGAATCGGGTAACCATGATAGCCGGAGTTATGAAGATGATTGGGGCGAAAGATATATTGGACTGGAAACAAAAGATGAAAAAGGTGTTTCCAACTACGAGCAACAAGCCTCCATTGCGTTTGCTAAAAATTTGAAAGGTAAACTTTTGTTGGTTCATGGTGGCATGGATGATAATGTTCCGCCATACAATTCCTACTTAGTTGCCGATGCTTTAATTAAAGCGAACAAAGATTTTGATTTTTTTATTTTCCCCAATGCACGACATGGTTACGGAGTGGATAACTTTTATATAATGCGCAAGCGATGGGACTATTTTGTACAAAACCTTTTGCACGCAATGCCGCCGAAGGAGTACCAGATTTTAACAACGCCCGATTTAAGGATGAAGGAGTAAAATTGTCTAACTAAAAGACAACTTTAGTTAATAAAGCATTTTATATAAATTTTTAGGTCAAAAGCACTACTGCCAACAAAAGTATTTGCAAAAGCAGGGCTGGACAATGTAACATCAGCTATGTGCAAGCATCAGCAGTGGTTCGGGCCGACGAGTTTCAATTTGGCTTTTAGTTGTTAACTTCAACATTATATTTGCAATTGGGTCCCGATAGCCATCGGGATACCGGGCTGGACATTATAAAATTCCCTGCCTTCGCCAAGCCCGAAAACGTTACCTGCAACGTTGAAAAAAGAGAGACATAACAATAAATTGACTAAAACTGACCCAATAAAAGATTATGACTGCTTCGATGAAGATTTTGTTTTGCCCACGCGCTTCTGCCCTTCGGGACAGTTTGGGAAGACAACGAACATTGCACACATTCGCAAATCGCACAAGTCGATCCCATACCAAAATTTGCATTAAAATAGAGCAAATCGGTAAATTTTTATTAAAAAGTATATTTTTGACAGCTATAATATTAATGTAAATAATCTGATGATTATGAAAAATATCATGATGAACAATCGAACTATAACTTTCATTCTAATTCTACTTTCTTTTAAAGCATTTTCTCAGAAAACAAATAAGCTCCCATTTTTGGAGAATCAACATGGGACAACACAATTAATTGTGGACAATAAACCCTTCCTGATGCTGGCTGGAGAATTGCATAATTCAAGTACTGGAGGAGCTGATTATATGAGGCCTATCTGGAAACGTATGGCTGATGCAAATTTAAACACTGTTATTGCAACAGTTTCATGGGAATTGGTAGAACCTGTCGAAGGAGTATTTGATTTTAACTTAGTTGACAGTATGATTATAGGGGCACGAAAAGAGGGATTGAGACTTGTTATCCTTTGGTTTGGTAGCTGGAAAAACGGTAGATCAACCTATGTGCCAACATGGGTGAAAGCAGACACCAAAAGATTTCCACTTGTTAAAGATGAAGAAGGTAATACCCTAAATGTTGTAAGTACATTAAGCAATGAAGCACGTGATGCTGATGCCAGGGCATTTGCCGCTTTATTGAAGCATATAAAGGAAGTAGATGAAACAGAACAAACCGTCGTGATGGTTCAGGTTGAAAATGAGATTGGAGTGTTAGGGGCAAAACGAGATTTCAGTCAAGCTGCAAATAAAGCTTTTGATAGCACGGTTCCGACTGAATTGATGAACTACCTCAAAGAAAATAAATCCACCATTCATCCCGGGGTATTAGAAGCGTGGAAAAAGCAAGGTTTTAAAATGAGTGGAACCTGGAAAGAAATTTTTGGTAAAGGAGAACGACTTGAGAGCTGGAAAGATTTGTCTTATTTGCCAGAGGAATTATTTATGGCTTGGAATTATGCCAAATATGTAGGCTACATAACTGATGCTGGCAGGGCCCAATACAATCTGCCAATGTATGTAAATGCTTGGTTGAAACAACCCGGCAGCTCCGGACACGCTCCCGGAAATTATCCAAGTGGAGGACCAACCCCACAAGTAATTGATGTTTGGCGGGCTGGTGCCGCGGCAATTGATTTTATTGCCCCGGATATTTATATAACAGATGAATTCAGATATGTATGTGATACTTATACTTCATCTGAGAATCCATTGTTTATTCCAGAAACCCGTGGCGGAGCAGGAGGTGCTGCCAGGGCCTTCTTTGCCTTTGGAAATTATAATACAATTTGTTTTGCACCTTTCGGAATAGATGGTGGTGAAAACTCTTTTTTTGGAGGTTCGCCGAAAGAAGATTTGAAACAAATCAGCGATGCTTATTCTGCTTTGGAGAACCTTACTCCTTTGATAATTAAGAATCGTGGGACGGATAATTTAAGAGGTCTTCTTATTGATAATAATAATCCGTCTGATTCTGTAATTATAGGAGGCTATAAGATCACGGGGATGTTTCCAAGAGGAATTAGAGCTGTCGCAGCAGCAGATGCAGGAATAAATGTAGGAGAAGCAAATAATCAATCATCAGCGGTAGGAGGCGCTTTAATTATTTGTACTGCCCCAGGAGAATATCTAATTTCAGGAAGGAACATGACATTTAATTATGAGACGGTTAAACAAAAAACGAATACTTCTTCAACTGGTATTTTATATCTTGAAGAAGGATATCTGGGGGGCACAGACGGAAAAGAATGGATCTCAACCCGTCGTCTGAATGGTGATGAGCTACGGTTCAGTTTAAAAGAAAATATAAGTAAAATATATAAAGTAGGATTCTATCAATATTAATTCTTTCATCAAGTTTTGGAGGTGAATATGAAACAATAATTGAGTTCGTATGAGAGCAACTTGGACTCTATTTTAAAAAGATATTGCAGTCATTTTCAGCCAATGATTACCTGTATTATAGAAATCATTTAAAAAAGCAAATTAAGAATTACCCACTTTCAAAACTTTTAGAATTTCATTTTGAGAATTTTATTTCGCTTAATAAAAATACGTGGACTGACCAACCCACATAGCCAAGCACAATTGCAATTCGCACGAGCCAAAGCTTAAGCAAGAATTGCAATAGCGCTTGTCTGCATATCAATGATTCTTTGCCGGCCCTAAAAACAAAATCAGGTCAGTGCTTAAATTGAAAATGAAGTAGTCCTATTCAAAGAAATTAAACCCGGCAGGTAACAAATTGTATATGTCATGGCAGTTTTAGAGCAAACATCAACGCCCTGTCCCGCTCCATTTTCGGTAGCGGATCGAAAGGAAAACAGCACGCACTTTGTCAAGCAACATACAAGTGACCGTTAGCAATAATTGGTACAGTCAATAATAACATTTAAAATCTAAACTAGCGATTATGAATAAAACACTATTTCTTGCCTTAAACCTTTTATTTACCACTCAATTAATTGGACAAAATAAGATAACTTTAAAAGAAGTTTTTGATGGTAGGCAAAATAATATAACCTTTAAAGAAGTTTTAAATATTTCATATTATTCGGATTCAACGAATACAGATGAGTATGTTAAATCACGTTGCAAATTGGACATACGATATCCAAAGAACACAAAAGATTTCAGTACTGTCGTTTGGTTTCATGGAGGAGGATTAGATGCTTATGATAAGTATTTTCCTGAAGCGCTTTCAAATGCCAATTTATGCATTATAAGTGTCAATTATCGTTTATCGCCAAAAGTTAAAGCACCAGCTTATATAGAGGACGCAGCAGCAGCCGTTGCTTGGGTTTTTAACAATATTGAAGCATATGGAGGAAATTCTAATAAAATTTTTGTCACTGGACATTCTGCAGGAGGTTATCTTGCATTGATGGTTGGATTGGATAAACAATGGTTAAATAAATTTAAAATTGATGCCGATAAAATTGCTGGCTTGATTTCCTTGAGCGGACAAACAATAACTCATTCAACTGTAAGAGAAGAATGAGGAATACCCAGGTCAAAGACAATTGTTGATGAATTTGCACCTTTATACCCCGCCAGAGAAAAAGCGCTACCTTTATTCTTAATTACAGGTGATAGGAATATGGACAGGCCAGGTAGATATGAAGAAAATTTATATCTAAAACGGTTAATGGAAACTGCAGGACATACCGAAACACCATTATTTGAAATCCAAGGATTTGGACATATAGAGATGCATAACCCTGGAATTCAACTTTTGATTAAAGAATTGATAGAATTAGTAAAAAAATAGATAAAAACGAAAAGGAATAAACAACTATTGCCAACACCGTGTATAAGCTATGGCTTGGTCTATACATATTTGGAAAACTTACGGATTTTCAAAGGCCAATTTCTATTTAGAAAGGTTCGTGCCAAAACGTGCCACAGCTCATATACAAGACGTAGGCAAGCAAAGTGACACTACCTGTACCGTTTCGACAGTTCTTAATTTTTGAAATTCTTCAATGAATATTTTTTAGTAATTTCTCAAATTATGCCAAATAGCCGTAGAAAATTTATTAGAAACTCAATTTTGCTTTCTGGAGCAATAGGACTTAAAGTGCCACCAGGTTTAATTAATGAAAAGCCTATCAATGAAGACGACGACAGATTGGTTCTTTTAGGCACTCAGGGTGGGCCTCTTATACGTTCTTATAAACAAACTCCTTCTGCTAATCTTATTATGTATAAAAAGACGCCCTTTGTTATTGATACAGGTCATGGAGTAACATTCAAACTAAGAGAGGCAGGCTTTAATCTCTCAACCTTAAAGTACATTTTTATTACGCATCACCATTCTGACCATAACCTTGAATTGGGGCCATTAATTTACAATGCGTGGATTGCAGGTTTGACAAAACCTGTTCATGTATATGCTCCTGTGGGCCTAAAACAGTTGCTTAAGTTTTACTGGAAATCCAACCGCATTGATATTGAAATGAGAATTAAGGATGAAGGACGACCCGATATAAGAAAGTTAGTAATAAGTCATGAAATTACAGAAGGAATAGTATTGTCAAATTCAACTGAAGAAGTTAGTGCCTTAAAAAATATTCATCCCCCGGTTAAGAATAGCTTTGCTTTTAAATTTAAGTTAGGCGAAAAAATTATTGTATTCTCCGGAGATACGACTTACTGTCCTGCACTGACTACATTTGCATATGGAGCCGACTATTTAGTTCATGAAATAATGGATGGGCCTGCTGTCGAAGAAATGGCTAAACGAAGGCCCAATGCTCCAAAACTTAAAGAAAGCATACTGTCGCATCATACATTAGCTGAAGATGTAGGGAGAATTGCAACAGCAGCAAATGCAAAGAATCTTGTTTTAAATCATTTTGTACCACCCGATGATAAAACATTGACCGAGCAATTTTGGATTGACACTGTAAAGAAAAAATTTTCGGGGAATATTATAGTTGGCAAAGATTTACTTCAATTGACATTTTAAATCTCCAATTGTAAAATGCCTGCCTACAACATTGTTATTGCTGCAAGTGGGGCTTGACGTTGAAACTTCGGCTATTTGCATCGCTGTACTGTAGTTCTGGCAGACGATTTTCAATTTGGCTTTTTGTTGTTAACTTCAACTTTATATTTTTAATTTGGTCCCGATAGCCATCGGGATACCAGGCTGGACGAGCAATGAATTCCACACCTGCAGCAATACCTGTCCATTAGTGGCAATTTTACCGAAGACCGTCAGAAAATATGACAGAAATATTAAAACAGAACTTATCAAAACACATTTCACTTTCAGACAAGGAATTGACAGATTTTTGCAGTTTGTTTCAAAAAAAAACTATCAAGAAAAAAGAGTTTCTTTTACGTGAAGGCGAAATTTGTAAATTTGAAGGCTTTGTTACAAAAGGACTTCTTAGAGTGTTTCATATTGACACGAATGGTTTTGAACAAGTGCTCTATTTCGCAATAGAAAATTGGTGGATTACAGACATTGATAGTTTTACGAATGAAATACCATCGCAACTTTTTATTGAAGCGTTGGAAGATAGTGAAGTGCTTTTAATTTCAAAAAAAGATAAAGAGTTTGCTTATGCAAATTTACCTGAAATAGAGAAATTATTTAGAGTAATGACTCAAAAAACCCACGTTGCTTTGCAAAGAAGAATGATAGATAATTTGAGTAAAACTGCTGACCAACGGTATCTTGACTTTATCGAAAAATATCCTCAACTCAATCAACGTCTTACCAGTCTACAAATTGCAGCCTACCTGGGCATTAGCCACGAATTTTTGAGTAAAATCAGAAAGAAAATTTCGATGAAGAAGTAATGTTTTCATTTATTGAACTTGTTCAATGTTTTTGGGCATATGATCGTTTTATCTTTGCATCATCAAATTCAATAAGTATAATAATAGCAATCAAAAAAACAATTTTAACAATTTAAATTTTATTCAAAGTGGAAGTACAAGCACAAAGCTTCAAAAAAATAGAAACAAGCCCTTTAACACTTGAAGTGTTCAATGCATCAGAAAATAGTTTTGGTGTAGCATCTGTAATTGTTTCTGGTAAAACAGACACTGTTTTAATTGATGCACAATTCACCTTAGCAGATGCTGAATTAGTAGCTCAAAAAATTAAAAATTCAGGCAAAAAATTAACATCTATATATGTTAGTTATGGCGACCCCGATTTTTATTTTGGTTTGGAAGTATTTAAAAATCATTTTCCCGAAGTAACCGTTTATGCAACATCTCCAACCATAGAACACATCAAAGCAACGGCTCAAAATAAATTGGATGTTTGGGGTGGTAGATTGGGAAAATCATTGACTTCTAACGTGGTCTTGCCACAAGTTTTGCAAGGCAATTCAATTGATTTGGAAGGACAAAAATTAGAAATTATTGGCTTGGAAGAATTTTCTACAAAAGCATTTGTGTGGATACCTTCTATAAAAGCCGTAATAGGTGGTATTAATGTTTTTGGAACCACTTTTAACTTGTGGATGGCAGATGCACAAAGCACAGAAGCTCGTAATAAATGGATAAATGGTTTGGATAAAATAGAATCATTGCACCCAGCAATTGTTATTCCTGCACACGCCAACAATAATAGTCCATTCGATATTAGTGCCGTAAAGCATACAAAAAGTTATATTCAGTTTTATGAAGAGGCTTTGGAAACCAACAAAACTTCGGAAGCCTTAATTAATGCGTTAAAAGTAAAATACCCAACACTCACTTTTGAAACAGCTTTACAAATTGGAGCAAAAGTGAATACAGGCGAAATGAAATGGTAAATTAATAATCTTCAACTTGGCAATACTCGTACCATTGTCAAGTTGTTCTCTAAATAAAATAGAAATGACAAATTTAGAAATAATAAAAAGCACTTACAAAGGAAAAACTTCAGAAGAAAATGGCAACAATTTAGCCAAATATGTCATAGACACTATTTCGTGGACAGAAGCGAAGGGATTTCCATACGCAGGAACGTATATTGGTTTGGAAAATATAACCAAAAACGTTTTTAGCAGATTAGGTAGCGAATGGATTGATTACAAATTTACACCCGAAGATTATGTAGCCAGCGATGACAAAGTAGTTGCCTATGGCACCTATACAGGTACATACAAACTAACGGAGAAAGCCTTTACGGCAAGGGTTGCTCATATTTGGAAATTGAAAGATAGCAAAATCGTAAGTTTTGAGCAGTTTGTGGATAGTCAACCCGTAATAAATTCAACAATAAAATAAATGAAATATATAATAATATTTTTTTAAACAGTGTTTGTAGTTGCTTGTAACAATGCAAATAATCAAAATCAAACAACAATGGAAAAGAAACAAGCAGTAGCATATCATTTGATAGGCAAAAAAGCCACAATTTCCTTTCCCGAAATGAAAGCAAGCGTTAGTTATACTTCTGACAGCATGCTCCATTGGAAAACTACTGACAAAGAAGGGAAAATAGCGGAAGGCGATGAAAAAATGAGTTACCAAATGCTTACTGACAATTTACATTTCTTAAATTGGATAGAAAAATATAACTGGAAAAGAACCCAAATCATTTGACGACTTTGTTCGTACAAATAAAAAACAATTGCAATAACTAGAAGCTTTAGCCATGGCAGCACTTACCCAAAAGGACCGATTTAGCTTCGCTGGGGGCTGCGCTGTTAGCTTTGCTCACTTTCAGTTCGGCTAAACTTATAGATAAATTATTACGAACACCTTAAAAAATAAACATGCCGTAATGAATAATAATTTTATTTAACAAGCTCGCCTTTAAATAATTTTCATCACCGCCCTATTTGCTTCATTGCACACTTCTTCTTAACCCGAATGTGTGATTGATGTAATCTTTTTTAATAATCAGGTAATACTCATTCTTTGCAATACCATCAGATCTGTTCTGTTGTTACAATTTAGCCATTGAATACAATAATTGAAGCTGAAAAATAATTCAAAAGTATAATGCCATGGAACAAAAAAATGTTGAAGAGGCTGAAAGCATTGCTTGTAAAACATCAAGTATTGGGCAAGTAAAAAAACAAATTGTTGGTAAATTACGATGATGCTATAGTTAAATAAACCAAATAAAATGCAAGAGGGCAATCCCTTCGCTTTGATAAATCTATAATGATAACCAATACACATACCTACGAAGTCAATTTAAAATGGGATGCGCTTACAATGGAAACTTTGAGTTCCACAATCCTACCGAATAAAATAGAAGTGGCCACACCCCCTAAATTTTTAAAAGGTATAAAAGAAAAATGGACTCCTGAACATTTATTTGCTGCAGCAGTAAATTCATGCTTAATCTCAACATTTTTATTGGTGGCAGAAAATTCCAAATTGCAATTTATAAGTTTCGATAGCAATGCGATTGGTAAAATTGAGAAAGTAGATGGAAAGTTAGTTGTAACAGAAATTGTTCTTAAACCCACATTAGTAATACCTTGCACTCAAAACGAACCGAAAGCCAAGCGGGTGCTTGAAATGAGTGAAAAAGCATGTACCATTGCAAATGCAATAACAACCAAAATTACTTTAGAATCATTAATAACCATTAAATAAAAAAGAAAGAATATGAAAAAGAAAGAATTAATACCAATACCGAAAGAATTAAAAAAGAAAGCAATCAAACCGTTAAAAGAAGCATTGTTGGAAGCAGTAAACAAAGTGCTTAAGAACAGTAAAGCCGACTTTACAAAAAAAATTGAAAAGGTTGTGAAAAAATCTATTAAACGCATAGTGAAAAAAAACGATAAGCATATTAAAAAATTAAGCAATAGTAAGTAAGGACAAAATATGTCTCAATAAATCTCATCATGTTTTCCTATTATTGCAAGCTTTATGCATTGCATAAAACAAGGTGGTTAGGTTGGATGATTTTATTTTTTTAAGGTGTTCGCAATAACCTGTAACTTTCTGGACTAATAACAAAAAGACATACCGATTGATATTTAAAAAATTCAACTATACAAATATGTTTCGGAAATAAATGATGACGACACCCGATTTTTGGCGGTTTTTATCTGGTCTTGGCCTGTTTCTTTATGGAATGCTCCATTTAGAAAATGTATTAAAACAATTACAGGGAAGATCTTTCAAATTATTTTTACAAAAGCACACCAACAATAAATTAAGCGCCATCTTAAGCGGTGCCGGGGTGACAGCTATTTTGCAAAGTAGCTCAATCGTCAATTTAATGCTGCTATCATTTGTTGGGGCAGGAATGCTTACTATGCGGAATGCAATTGGCGTTGTGTTGGGGGCCAATGTAGGGGGAACTATTAATAGTTGGTTGGTGGCGCTTTTTGGGTTCAATACAAACATTACCCAGTTTACTTTACCTATTATCGGCTTATCGGGTATTGCACTTATCGTATTCCGAAATAAGAAAGGCATTTATCAAATCAGTAAGTTCCTTATGGGATTCGGCATTTTATTTCTGGGTCTTCAGTTCATGAAAGAAAGTATGGACTCCCTGCTAAAAGCCTTCGACTTTGCACCCTATTTACATTACCACCGAATAGTGTTTGTATTAATCGGTTTTGTTATTACAGCACTTATTCAAACTAGTGCCGCTATGGTGGTAATAGTCCTTAGTGCATTGTACGCCACCATCATTCCCATCGAAACTGCCGTAGCAGTGGTGCTTGGGGCAGAACTAGGTACTACCATCAAACTCTTTATTGGGTCTATTGGCGGTATACCGGCTAAAAAAAGAGTGGCCAGTGCCAACATCATTTTCAACATTGCTTCTTCTGTATTTGGTTTTGTGTTACTGTTGCCCATTATAAAATTGTTGAGAGATATTATCGGCATTCAAAACCCATTAATAATTTTAGTGGCCTTTCAAACTTTCATTAATATTGTTGGTGTTATTTTCTTTTACTTTTTTCTCAATTCCCTTGCTAAATTTCTTGAAAAGCATTTCGGTCAAGACGAAAAAAGAGCCACCTCCTTTATTCAAAACACCAGTCCTAAAATTTTTGACACAGCATTAGAAATGCTTGAAAAAGAATCAAGCCTTTTTATATACCGCACGATACATTTGAATATGGAGGTGTTTCAAATTGAAGATGAAGCACCCGATGAAAATGAATTCAAAACAAAGGCGCAAAGCAATAAAGCATTTTCCTCTTCATTACCCTACTTACAAAAGTATCACCTTCTGAAACAGGCGGAAGGAGAAATTTTATCCTTTTTCGCTAAGATGATGGCAGAGCAAATTAATCAGGAGGATTTCATTCATCTCAATCAATTAATGACGGCTGTTAGAAATGCCATGAATTCCGCAAAAGGCCTAAAAGACGTTGATCATGATAGAATTGAATTCAGCAATTCAGTTAACGATTTAAAGTATGGCACTTACCAATTATTCCGAACACAATTGCGCACTTTTTATGCAGAATTGAATCAAATATTTATGTTGAAGGATAAGACTTTGTGCGCTGAAAAGCTAGAGAAGCTCCTCACAAAAACAAAACAAGATTATAACGCGCAAGTGAACATTTCTTATGGAGATGTTCGAAAGGAAATGTTAAAAGAAGTAGATATTTCTACGCTGTTTATTCTTAATCGCGAATTGTATTCTTCTTGCAAGGCAATCATTTTTTCACTAAAAGATTATTTGCTAGACTCCCCTGCCGCCGAAAAATTTGAAGAAAGCACTACACTTGCTGGTAATATTGAATAAATCTGTTCTGCAAGCAACAGGTAAAAGAAGAGGACCTGTGAACAATATAATTTAAATTATTTAATCTGTAAACTTATCAATTTATCCTGCACCCTTCCTTTCCTTATTTTTAGAGCCTCGGGTTAAAAAAATGGATAGATAGGGCTTGTTTGATTCATAACAGTATAATTAATTGCTTTTATTAAAAGAATGCCCCGCTGCAGAGTGGGGCTTTTTTTGTGGAGGGGTGGGGTTTGATGCTAATGTAAAACAATAACTCTTTGAAAATTAATAATTAACGCTTTCCTTTGTTTAATAATAAACGAAACAAAACATTCGCATAGCAACCCCAAAATGGGTGTATAGACGCTATAAAGTAGCGTGTATATATGAGTTGAACCTACATTGCTACACAACGGGTTTCTCCTAAATGTTTAATCACAATCTCCTATCTTGCTAATCTAAAAAATAAAATTATGCAAGAAAAAAAACACTTTCACAATTTGCAATTAATGCATTACAGCGAACTAATGATCTTCTAAATCTAGGAGAATATAGTCCTTACACTAAGAGAAGCTATTTATCAGAGCTTAGACATTTATTCACTTTTTACAATGATGTTCGTCCGTCGCAAATTTCCTTTGATGACACGCTGAATTACCTTATCTATTTAGACAAAACAATTGGCTGAAGCAGCATAAAATCTAAAATGGCAGCTGTTAGTTTTTCTTTTTTTTTAAAACACATATTAGACGATTCGAGTAACATATTTTACCCAAATACTTACCAAAATAATAAGTTATGGCTATCTCAGTAATAGAAATCGCAAAACAAATATATCCGCCATCATAGTTTTTATTATGCTACCACCACATCCTGATAAAGTAAAAATACCTTGGCATGTAAGGCTATTAGAAAAACATAAAATCACCTACAATCAATGCCCTCATTGCTTGCAATCGTCTTTAATTTTAGTCGCCATCACTTTTCATCACAATATACTATTGGATGGGTAAGTGCTACATTAGATTTTGAAATTTGTACAGTTTTATGATTCATTTATTTTTAATGCTTTAATGCAAAGGGTAATGCTTTGTCTATTCTCAAAAATAATTTCCATTCTCCTACCAAACTCTTCAAATTTATCTACATTTATAAGCCCATCAATACATTTTGACATCAATTATGAATTATTCGATTCAGTACCAAAGCAAATTCCTGTTTCCCCATCTTGGCTCAAACATTACTTTCTACCATAGAGAGAAGCCTCTGCTAGTCGGTCAACATAAAGTATACCACCAGCCATTTATGAGCCTATTGATATGCTTTCTATTTTTCGGGGCTGTCGGATACTTTCATAAATGTTGGCTGCTACTGTAACACAGACAACCTTATTAAAACCGCAATTGACATTATTCAAATAAATAAAATTAAAAATGGAACAGACAAGACGAGACTTACTCAAAACAATCACAGCATTGACAGGTGGTTTAATGATTCCATTTGGTGGACAAAGTCAAATAATTGGACAAAATAAATTGCCAGTTATTAATGGTGACCCTATTGACTTATCTGAAATCATCAATTTGTTTGATTTTGAAAAAATGGCAGAAGAGAAAATGACAAAAATGGCTTATGAATATGTCGCAAGTGGTGCAGCCGATGAATTTACTGTGCGTTGGAACAGGCAGGCTTTTGATGCTCTTAAAATAAACCCAACTGTGCTCAATGACGTTAGCAAATTGGATACAACTATTACACTTTATGGTCATAAATTAGCTTATCCCATTTTAATTGCCCCGACCGCATTTCATAAAATCATGCATCCCGAAGGTGAATTGGCAACTGCCAAAGGAGCTGGTAAAGCAAAGGCGATTTATGTGGTTAGTTCATTTACAACTACACCTTTGGAAGAAATAAAAAAAGTAGCAAGTGAACCACTTTGGTTTCAATTGTATGTAAGAGACGACAAAGAATTTACTAAAAACCTCGTTCAAAAAGCAGAGGCATTAGGTTGTCGTGCCTTATGTATTACAGTAGATACACCAGTTACTGGTGCAAGAAATAGACAAGCAAGGGTGAAATTTAAATTGCCCGATGGTATAAATGCTCCTTACACAAACGGTGCATTCACTCAGAAAATGCCGCTTACTTGGAAAGAAATGGAATGGTTAATTTCATTTGCAAAAGTACCCGTTTTGTTAAAAGGTATTCTAAATCCTGATGATGCAGAAAAAGCAATTAAAATTGGAGCGTCGGGCATTATAGTTTCCAATCATAGTGGCAGAAATTTAGATACAGTTCCTGCTACGATTGAAGTGTTGCCACGAATTGTTGAAAGAGTAAACAAACGAATACCGATTTTAATGGACGGTGGAATACGAAGAGGCACTGATGTTTTAAAAGCAATTGCTTTGGGTGCAAATGCCGTGTTAGTTGGCAAGCCTATCTGTTTTGGTTTGGCTTCGGGAGGAGCAGAAGGTGTTACCAAAGCATTAGAAATTTTAAGAGCAGAATTTGAAATGGCAATGGCATTAACGGGGAGAGCCACAATTGCAAGCATTGACCAATCTTTAATATGGAAATAGTTGGGTAATGACAAATGGAATAAAACAGCAGCAGCCAACAATGCATAGGAAAAAGTCAGGGCAGGACATTGTAACTTCGGCTGTAAATCAACATCAGCTTTAGTTTGGGGCTGGACCGTTTGTATTTAACTTTCATTTCAATTTAATATTTTCGTTTCCAATTTAGCTTCGGCACCGGGCAGACGAGCAATGAGTTCCCTGCCCTTCGCCAATGCAAAACGCCATAGGGCATTTTAAGACGACAACCAAATTGTAAATAAATAAAAAGTAAAATTTATGAAACTAAAATTCTTCACATTGACATTTCTTATGCTGTGTGCAAGAGGTTGTGACTTTTATTCGACAAGCCTTTGGTTTTTTGACAATCCATCAGGTAAGACAAACCCGTTATATAAGTTTTTTGGAGCGGGTTGGACAGTTTTAATTGATACCAATATAATTGTCGTTGGACTGTATCCGTCCGACGAAGTACATCTTGTATGAGTCTATAAAGCTGCTTAGGTTCGATAAAAAAACAAATGAAAAAAATACTTTACTCACAAATAACAAATCAACAAGAAAATGAAATCAAATTTTTCAATTTTATTTTGTGCATTTATAATCATATCTGCATGCAGTTCTTCTAAGAATATTACTAAGAATGATATTCTGAACACCCATTATTATTATGGTGAAGTGAAAACTAATTCCCCTGATGGGAAAATATCTTATGGTCCTGTAAAGCACTCTTTAGTAAAAAGAACAATAGACGAAAAGGGAAAAACAATTATTGAATATGTTATACAAGACGGCAAATTGTTTAATACAAAATTGACTCAAACCGACAAAAACAATGTCTTTACAGCAACTGATGATGCAAAAAGTTTTTCGGGTACTATTACATTCGCTGGTGAAACTTGGAAATGGAGCAATTGGACATATGATATTGAAATGACAAACGGAAGTGGTAAAATTGTTGGTGAAGGAAAGTTCTCATCAAGTGGAATTGAAACAACAAAGAAATTTATTTTACCGAATGGAAAGGCACAAGTATTGATATTGGAAAATCTAAATGAAATAACTAAAGAAGAGTACGAAAAACTCAATAAATAATTTATAATCTATTATCCAAAGTGTATAGTAGAAAAGAACACCAGCAGATAACATTTATAGACAAAAAGACGCACCAAAGAAACAATAAAAGCACCCTAAAACATAGACCTCAATATTGTAGCTTACCAATACTATGAAAGTGTTGATTTGATGGCCATTGAGCCTTTTCACATGGTACTATTTTGGTATTAATCAGAGAAGTAGAATTAGAAGGAATAAAAATAATTCCCTCCACTAAACAATTTGCAAGCAGGCTAAAGTTAGCACCAATCACCAAGGGGCGAGTTGAAAAATAATATCGAGAAAAGTGCCCAAAGGTAGAATCAAGACTTACTCCCCAAAGAGATTTTTTCAGAGAATACGTTTTAAAAAAGGAAGCGTATCGGCAATAAGTACTACAGGTAGAAAACTTTCAGTAATTATTTGGAATATGACTACCAAGTCTCAACCATATATAAATCCCAAAGGATATCTCTTTTAGATCAAAACGAAAAGATTGGCAAAATAAAGATAATTCAAAAACAAATTACTAAGTTTGGTTTGACTATTGAAGATTTAACACTAGTAATTAATTGTTTTCCAACACGAAATTAAATCGTTAGTCAGAAACAGTTAACGACACTTTAAACTCATTGCAATACAACAATGGAACATTATCCAAAAATATATTTATATAGACGAATTGTTCATGCAAAACTGTTTATTGACGAACACTTTGGTGATAACATTGACCTTGACAATATCGCGGACGAAGCTTGCTTTTCCAAATTTCATTTCATCCGTCTTTTTAAAACTATTTATAACAAGACACCTTACCAATATTTAACCATCGTAAGAATTGAAAAAGCTAAAATGCTTTTAAAAACTGCCAATCCTGTTTCTGAGGTTTGTTATGCCGTGGGGTTTGATAGCATCAGTTCTTTCACAGGACTTTTTAAGCGGACAGTTGGCATAACACCTGCGGCATATCAACAACAACAAAAAAAGCTAAAAGCCGATATGGTCAAGACCCCACTTAAATATGTCCCAAACTGTTTTGCCGAAAATAAAGGTTGGACAAAAAATAGCAATTTTCAAGAAGAGCGATAGAAATCAATTGCTGAGATTTGCAACTCACAATTAAAAATAAAATAATGATTACAAAATTAAATCACGTTAGTGTTTTTGTTCTTAATCAGGACAGTGCTTTTGAGTTTTACGTTAACAAACTCGGTTTTAAAGTTCATACTGATGCACCAATGGGACCAGGTATGCGATGGTTAACTGTTTGTCCGCCAGATCAGCCCGACTTGGAAATTTCCTTAATGTCCATTGACGAAGGAATGATGTTCACCAAAGAATCTGCTAAACAAATGCGGGACTTAGTTAGCAAAGGAACTTTTGGTTTTGGAGTTTTTGAATGTAACGACTTGCTTGCAACTTATGAAGAACTAAAAGTTAAAGGTGTTGAGTTTAAAAAACCACCCACAAAAGAATTTTATGGTTTTGAGGCATTACTAAAGGACGATTCAGGTAATTGGTTTTCACTTGGCCAAAAAAAATAATTACAAAATCAGTCGGCAGACTTTTCTGGGAAAGTATGTAGCCTATAACAAATGTAATCCTGCAAGCGTAGCTGGACAATCAAGCTTCAGCTAATTACACAATCAGTCCCGATTGCTATCTGGGTGAAGCTGGATGGTAGAGTAAAGCAATAAAAATGCATTTATATTCCAATTTTTCAGCTAATTTCATATTTCTTATTGTGACTATTTTCCTATTAGCGAGAAAAATTTCCAACAAGAGCTTAAACTCAAAACATATTGGGAAAAGCAAATTCACCAATCATTAAATTGCTTTCTTGGCTTGCCAATGCAAGTAACATTTTATTTGTTTTGCAGATTTTGTATAATAGCTTTAGAGAAAGTTTCCAGGGAACTACGATTGAAAAATTTGCTTACATTACTATTAGGGGACTTTTAGCGTCAATGCACTTTTACTTATTCAAATAAAATTGTAAAATGTTTATTTAAATTATCTTTGTCATAAACAAATAATTAAACCAAAAAAAACATGGAAGCACAATTAGAACAAATCCGTGAACAGCAGAAAGAAAGTTGGAATAAATTTTCACAGGGGTGGAAAAAGTGGGACGACCTTACTATGGACTTCTTAAAACCAATGCGTGATGAAATCATTCGTTTACTAAAACCCACTGGCAATGATGTGGTACTTGATGTCGCAGCAGGGACAGGCGAACCCGGACTTACCATAGCTACTATGTTGACTAATGGAAAAGTAATAAGCACCGACCTTGCTGAAGGTATGCTTGAAGTAGCCCGTGAAAATGCTGTCCTGCGGGGTATTAAAAATTTTGAAACCAAAATATGCGATGTTTGTGAACTTCCATTTGCTGACAATACATTTGATGCAGTAAGTTGTCGTTTTGGTTTTATGTTTTTTCCTGATATGCTGCTTGCAGCAAAAGAAATGATGCGTGTGCTGAAACCGGGTGGAAGAATTGCCACATCTGTGTGGAATGTGCCTGAAAAAAATTTCTGGGTCACTGCTATTATGAGCACCATCAATAAGAATATGCAATTACCCTCACCTCCATCCGGAGCTCCCGGTATGTTTCGTTGTGCCAAGAGTGGCCTCATGGAAGATTTGTTCAATCAAGCAGGTTTAAAAAATATTTCGGAAACAGAAATTGCCGGAAAACTCAACTGTGGAACCACGGATGTTTATTGGAGTATGATGACTGAAGTAGGCGCACCTATAGTTGCTGCTCTTGGCAAAGCTGACGATGCTTTGAAATCAAAAATAAAAATTGAAGTATATGAATTAATTAATCAGAAATATCCTGATGGCAAAGTTGCAATTGATTGCAGTGCTCTTGTAATTTATGGAGAGAAATAATAAACCTTTAAATTAGTAAACCAGCTATGGCAAAAACAAACGACTTTATTTTTACTCGTATAAATTTTGTTTCCTACATAGAACCGTCTTCTCATTTGTGATGACGCTAAAAAAAAATAATGGTAACTGCTCCATAATTAGGATGTCACATAGATTAAAGCTTTTGTTGGTAATTTATTATAGAAGAATATTTCAGACTAATATCGGGCTCTTTTTCATTCAAATTTTTATCATACAAGTTGATCACTTTCCTGAGCATATACCTACCAGTATTACACTTCTTAAATTTTAATATCTACTTGATATTTTTCCAGCACAATAATTTCTATCGGCACTTCACTTAAGGCTTTTGATGTTTCAATTTTAATTGTATTCTAATCTCTGGTAATCGCTTTTGCTTGTCCTTATTATGCGCCATAGAATAACCGTTGGGGAGACAATATAAAAACAAGCAGATCGGGTACTAATGAATAGTTGTTTGAAGAATGGGGTTTGCTACAACGGTCAGCAGTGCTGCCAATTACGCCTTTGAACCATTTTATGTTTTATAGCTGGACGTTGGTACTTCAAGTCGCTATCAGCTTTGGTTTGAGCTAGATGGCTTCAATTGATCTTTGCTCTTAGCTTGTGATCAATATTTTTAATTTAAATTTAGTTCCGGGCAGTACCAGGAATGAATTTCCAATCTTTCGGCAATTAAAACCGTTAGCTTAAACCCCATAGCGACATAGCGAACTTGAAACTGAGGAGCTATAAATGAACAATTTTTTCGGACAAGCATGGTTGCCATCCTTCGCAAAATAAAAAGAGAAGCAAAACCAACATACAATCCAAAGCAATTGGCTTCACATTTTATTTTACCTAAGCGAAGAGCTTTCTTAAAAATTCTTTCAAAACTTACCAGACAGCCAATATTTTATTTTTGTTTGTTAAAGACCAATAAAGCATATGGTAGCTGCTCATTTAAAAATGCATTTCCTGCACAAATTCTGGCCAGTTAACTCTCCTTCGCAAAGCTCTGGTTTTGGGTATATAATTACTTTTCACCGAGATGGTAGCATTAAAGCGTAAATTGAGGTTGATACCAAGATTGGTGGACTGATCGATGAGTCGATTATTATAAACAAGATGGAACAATCATGAATGAGTTTTCAACAACTATTGAAAGGAGCGTGAGTAATGTCTAATAAGAATCTCAACGCTGCAGTCATCACCGAGGCAGCGGGCACAATAGATGTCCTTTCCGAGGGACGGCGACAAGAAGCACTACTTGCAGCAGGGGCTTTACAGAATGCAATTTTCAATAGTGCCAACTTCTCGATTATCGCCACAGATGCAAAGGGTGTGATTCAATTATTCAATGTAGGAGCCGAACGGATGTTAGGTTATACTGCCGCCGAAGTACTGAATAAGATCACTCCAGCCCAGATTTCCGATTCGCACGAAGTGATCGCACGCGCAGAAACACTGAGCCTCGAACTAGCCACCCCGATTGCTCCCGGATTCGAAGCCCTTGTCTTCAAGGCTTCACGCGGGATAGAAGACATCTATGAATTGACTTACATACGCAAGGACAGCAGCCGCTTCCCAGCGGTGGTATCTGTCACAGCTCTTCGCGACGCACAAAGCTCCATCATCGGTTACCTTTTGATCGGCACCGATAACACGGCGCGCAAGCAGGCAGAAGAAGCCCTGCTTAGAGCGGGGGCTTTGCAGAACGCGATTTTCAACAGTGCCAACTTCTCGAGCATTGCCACTGATGCGAAAGGGGTCATTCAAATCTTCAACGTAGGTGCAGAGCGTATGTTGGGCTACACAGCCGCTGAAGTATTGGACAAGATCACCCCGGCAGACATTTCCGATCCGGAGGAAGTAATTGCTCGTGCCAAGACATTAAGCTTTGAGCTCGCAACCACTATCACACCGGGCTTTGAAGCTTTGGTCTTTAAAGCCTCGCGCGGGATAGAAGACATCTACGAATTGACCTACATCCGCAAAGATGGTAGCCGCTTTCCAGCGGTCGTGTCAGTGACCGCTTTGCGCGACGATCAAGATGCAATCATTGGATATCTTCTGATAGGCACTGATAATACAGCGCGCAAGCAAGTGGAAGAAGAGCAGAAGAAGCTTGATCAACGCCTGCGTGACCAGCAATTCTACACGCGCTCTCTCATCGAATCCAATATAGACGCACTGATGACCACTGATCCATCAGGCATCATCACAGATGTGAATAAACAGATGGAGGCACTCACAGGCTGCACCCGTGACGAACTAATCGGAGCTCCTTTTAAGAATTATTTTACTGATCCGGATCGTGCCGAAGCGGGCATCAAGCTGGTACTCAGCGAAAAAAAAGTCACCAACTATGAGCTTACTGCTCGCACCAGAGATGGGAAAAAGACCGTGGTGTCCTACAATGCGACTACCTTTTATAACAGGGATAGAAAGCTGCAGGGTGTGTTTGCGGCGGCGCGCGATGTCACCGAACTCAAACGCTTTGAATGGACATTGCAGGATAAAAATGTCGAGTTGGAGATCGCAAAATCTGAGGCTGAAAGAGCCAACCTTGCGAAATCTGACTTCCTTTCCAGCATGAGCCATGAGCTTCGCACCCCACTCAGTGCTATCCTCGGTTTCGCTCAGCTCCTGGAGTCTAATATACCACCGCCACCGCCGACTCAAATGGAAAACATAACCCAGATCCTCCAGGCAGGATGGCACTTGCTGAAGCTGATCAACGAAATTCTTGATCTCGCAGTTATCGAATCCGGAAAAGTGTCGTTGTCACCAGAGCCGGTATTGCTATCTGAAGTTATGCTCGAATGCCAAGCCATGATCGAGCCGCAGGCTCAACAAAATAACGTTCAAGTTTCTTTTCCACAGTACGAAGCCCCTTGCTATGTCAATGCTGACCGGACCAGATTGAAGCAAGTGCTCATCAATCTTCTTTCCAATTCAATAAAATACAACCGGGCAGCTGGAACAGTAATTGTGTCCTCCGCACTGAATACATTTGGACGCATACAAATCAGTGTCGAAGACACCGGCGAGGGACTATCTGAGGAAAAACTGGCTCAACTTTTCCAGCCGTTCAATCGCCTCGGACAAGAAGGCGGAAGCGATCAGGGTACGGGAATAGGCCTGGTGGTAACTAAGCGACTGGTCGAACTTATGGGAGGAACGATTGGAGTGGAAAGCAAAGTAAGTAAAGGAAGCAAGTTCTGGATTGAGCTAGACTCAGCAGAAGCGCCACAACATGTCGCTGATCGAGCGGAACCTGCCTTGGTTGTCCCATCGGAAATTGAGGATGGCGCGCCACTGCGTACCGTGCTATATGTCGAGGATAACCCGGCTAATCTGAAACTGGTAGAGCAACTTATCGCTCGCAGACTTGATTTGCGTCTGCTAAGTGCTATGAACGGGAAGATGGGCATTGAGCTTGCTCGAATCAACCAGCCAGATGTGATCCTGATGGACATTAATTTGCCCGGCATGAGCGGCATCGAAGCCCTGAAAATCTTGCGAGAAAACACGGCAACGGCGCACATACCAGTCATTGCTCTTACCGCAAATGCTATGGAACGAGACATTGAGAAGGGCCTGCAAGCAGGTTTCTTCTTGTATCTCACCAAACCGATCAGGTTCAATGCCTTCATGGACGCATTAAACCTAGCGCTTAATATTTCATGAAAAGCTCTTCAAATAATGTAAGAGATATGAAATGTGCACATTATATTCGATAATCTTTTAACGCTCATAGATATTGTTTATGAAAAAAATTCTATTGATCGACGATAATCCTGCGATTTTGACTTTCATGTCGAAACGGCTACAATCAGAAGCGGTGGAGATTTTGACCGCTGACAATGGAGCCGATGGGTTGCGAATAGCAAAAGAACGCCATCCCAATGTGGTAGTTCTGGATTTAATGATGCCCAAGATGCATGGCTACACGCTCATTCAAGAGATCCGTAACGACCCCAGTCTTAATCATGTCAAGATCCTGGTGATCTCCGCCAAAACGTATGTGGCGGATTTGGAAAGAACCGTACGACTGGGTGCAGATCGTTATTTGAGTAAACCATTCGATTTGCAGGTCTTCTGGAAAACTATTACCGAACTTCTCGGAGAAACCATACCACCTTTTACCCTTAAGTTCTGGGGTGTACGTGGTTCGATTGCGACGCCAGGGCCAGACACTGTGAAATATGGCGGCAATACCGCTTGCACCGAGGTAAGATGTGGTGATCATTTGCTGATTCTGGATGCCGGCACAGGGATTCGGCTGCTGGGACTTTCCCTACTAAAAGAATTCCAGCAAAGACCAATCAAAGGGCACATCTTCATAGGCCATACACATGTGGATCATATTCAGGGATTCCCATTTTTTGCGCCAGCTTTTGTTCCAGGAAATGAATTTACGATCTACAGCCTGCACGGTGCGGAAAAACCGCTTGAAAAAGTGTTTCGGGGACAGATGGACAATGACTACTTTCCGGTGCCTTTAACCGAGATGAAGGCAAACATGGAATTTCGGGAGTTACAATCAGAAGTGAATCTGGGAGAGATTCAGATTTCCTATATGTTCCTTAACCATCCCGGTCTTGCAATAGGTTTTCGGATAACTTATGCGGGCCGATCCCTGGTCTATATAAGCGATCACGAGAATTACGGGCGTTTGTCACCTGGTATGCCAGGTCCTAATCCACTGGACCAAGAAATTGCACGTTTTGCCTTAAATGCAGATTTATTAATTTCCGAAGCTCAGTATACAGAAGAAGAGTATGCGCAGAAAAAGGGATGGGGTCACAGCACCTTCCTGGATGCCTTGGAACGAGCTGCTGAAGCAAAAGTTAAGCGTTTGGCTATTTTCCATCATGATCCTTCTCATGACGACGCTTTCCTGGACCAGATTTCGGAGTTCTGTCAGATGACGATTGCGGAGCGGAACTACACATTCACCTGCTTCCTTGCCCACGAAGGAGCTTCGATTGAATTGTGAGTTGGAGGACTATTCCTGAATAAATAATAGGATAAAAAATATCGATAAGGAAATGCTTGTTTTTTTGGGGATGTCGGATATGTTTATAAATTGATTAGCCAGCATTTTTAGAGTGATTAATTTTACGCTATTTTGTGAAATAAAATTTGCCTCATTCTTTTAACCCTTTAAAAAATTGGTTTATTTAGAAATAAATTTTTCACTCCTTCAAGTCCCTTTATGAAATTTAATACCACTCAACTTAATAGCTTACTTGAATATTTTACAAGTATCCACCTTCTTCCAGTAAATACTCAAAAACATTTAAAGGAAATGACTGATACCGATTTTGTATTTAAAGACCAACTGTCTTTTGCAGATTGCATTCACTTGCATATAAAAGTTCCTAATACCGCTTTCTTGCCACATGAAGATATCCTACTCCAAGGAGCAGAATCACAAAATGCCAAAGAAGGGTATATTAAATATGCATTCCCAGGAGGCTATAATTTTATTTTTTCCAGTATACCCGTTTCAGAAGAAGAAAGAGCCGGGCTCGCTTCATTTTCTTATCCCCATTTGGATCATATCGGCATAGATATCCGTGAAGAGTCAGAAAAAGCATATGAGGTATATAATGCTATTCCACAAATAGCAGAATTGCATCATCTACCAATAAAGAAACAAGGCGGCGATGGAAAAAAGGTTTATTGCTGCCATGTTCAAGTGAAAGAAAAATTTTGGGTTTATCCACAAGGAAGTACATATTATGAATTCGCTTTTGGAAAATTATTAGTTAGTGACGATATTTTTGGCTGTGATTTACGCCCTGTAAATCCTACCTTGGAAATTGCAGAAGAAGCTCTTGGTTGCTGTGGAAGCTCTGATCACAAAACTGAAATAAATAACCTATCTGATAAGAGCTATTCAGAAAGCCATTATAAAATTGAAGATCTTAGGAAATTTGCTTCAATTGTACCTTTTCAAAAAGAGTTGTGAGAAAAATTCTTTGATTATTATGCAGCTGTTTTTAAAAACAGTGCTTTTTCTGCAAGAGAAAATCTTTAATCGCGTCAGCGGTTGCTCATGCAGATTCAGTGTCCTTATTGAATAGATGCCAATTCCTAGGATAGACTAAAAAAAGGATACAATAAGTCTCAAATTATGGAAGCCGTCCACGTTGCAGCTGCAATACAAAGCGGCGCTGCTCTGCTACATGGAGTGGAAATGATGAATATGGTAAGTAGTGTAATAAAAGAAATGAAAAAAATAGTCATTGACAATTAAATATTCTTACAATAATTCTTATGGTAACTGTATCCGAAAATGACCATAAAAACGCCGACTAACATTATATTTACTAGTCCCACCATCCTGGGCTGTAGTCGTAGACTATTGAGTACCACAATATCTACATACGCAGTTGGCTATAGATACTAATTTCAACATTCTATCTACCACAGCAATTATGCCCAATAATCGCGGGTTCCTGTCTGATCCGGGACAGGCTGGCTTTGCTCTTGATTATTCCTACCCTAAGGATGGATTGAGCTTTATATCTCCCGTTGATCAACGCAGTAGCTAATGCATCTCTGTTCTTACTAAGATTCATCCAGCTCCTCTACTCGCAAAATACCTAAATTCGATGATCCGCCTCATTTATATTTTCTCTACTAAAAGCCTTTCGCTGACCGTATGGCTTAATGTTTCGGATGGATGGTTACTATAGGTCACCACCATAGAATTATCAAACGGTTCCACAGACTTTATTTTAACTTTTAAGCCTAAAGAGAGCTCACGGCTGTTTAAAAATTTGAGGAACTCACTTGAAGTATGGATGACTGCTGCCAGCTTAATAATGTCCCCTGCTTTACATTCATTTAACTTGCTGTATTCTTTCCAGACGATTTTCCCGTTTTTATCAGGTATAGGCGAACCGTGAGGGTCTAATTTCGGATAATCAAGCAACTCATCCATCTTTTCAAAGAAATCTGGAGACTGAATATGCTCCACTTGCTCGGCAATTTCATGGACATCTTCCCAACCAAAACCCATTTTTTCAACAAGAAACATTTCAGTCAAGCGGTGTTTACGGATAATGGTGGCAGCATCCTTTTTCCCTTTTTCTGTCAGTCGGAGTGGTTTGTAGCTCTCATAATAGACTAATTTTTTTAGTGACAGTTTTTTCATCATGCTGGTAACTGTTGGCATTTTAATCTGTAACTGTTTGGAAAGCTCATTTACATTTACCTCTCCCCTGTCGTTGGATAAGATAAATAATGCTTTCAAATAATTTTCCTCCGTCAAAGAGTTCATATCACAAAATTAACCATTGAAGTTAACTGCTTCTTATTTTTATAAGTATTATTTCTAAAATAATTTTATTAGTCTTGTCTAACTTTGTACTTTTACATATATAACAATATAAGAAGACATGCAAAAAACAAGATATCCCGTCCAAGTATATTTAATAGCAGCAGGAATGGCGGTTATGTCCATTCCAACCTATGCTCAAAGAGCAACATTAACGGGTAAAGTAAACTCAGAAAACCAACCCTTAGAGTTTGCAAATGTAGTTTTAAAAGATAGGAATTATGGCTCAGCCACAGACACATCAGGCATATATACCTTTACCAATATACCTGTTGGGACATATGTAGTGGTTGTTTCCGCTATGGGGTATGATAAATTAGAAAAATCAATTTTGCTGAAAGAAAATGAAACAACTGTTCTGAACTTTGAATTGACTTCTAACAGTTCATTGCTTGGAGAGATTGTAGTAACCGGAACAAGAACTTTCAAGCTAAAAACAGAAAGCCCCGTTATGGTAAATATTTTAGATAGTAAAACGTTAGGGAATTTACAAGTGTGCAACTTATCAGAAGGGTTAAAATTCCAACCCGGGCTCCGTATTGAAACAGATTGTCAAACGTGCAATTATACACAACTTCGAATGAATGGATTGCAAGGCGGTTATTCTCAGATTCTAATTAATGGAAGACCGATCTTTAGCCCACTAATGGGATTGTATGGTATGGAACAACTACCCGTAAATATGATTGAAAGAATTGAAGTAGTTCGAGGTGGTGGTTCTTCGCTTTATGGCTCAAGTGCTATCGGAGGCACTGTTAATGTAATCACCAAACTACCCAAAGAAAACGGATATGAAGTCAATTCCTTTTACCAAAACATAGGTAATCAAACCAAGGACTATAACTTTGGGGCCAATGCTACTTTGGTTAATGAAAAAGAGAATTCAGGAGCAACCTTTTTTATGAATAAAAGAGAAAGAGGCTACTATGATGCGAATGGGGACAATTTTTCGGAAATACCTAAAATAGAAAACACTTCATTTGGACTTAATTCCTTTTACAAATTCACAAAAAATCAAAAACTAGAAATTTCTTTAGGCAATTTAAATGAATATCGATTTGGTGGAGAAATGGTGGATAAGCCTGCCTACTTAACCCAGCAATCTGAGGAAAGAACCCACCATATTTGGATGGGAAGTGCAGATTATCAAATTAACTTCAATCAAAATAAATCATCATTTATTGTTTATTCAGCATTTCAAAACACCATAAGATTGCATTATACAGGTATTTTCCCTGATGCTTTAATTAATATTCATAATCATTTGAAAAACCCGCCATATGGCACTTCCAACACAACAACTTTTCAAGGAGGATTCCAGATAAACCATGAAATCAATTTTTTGCGGCAAAAAAACATCGTGACTTTGGGTTCGGAGTTTGTGTCAGACAAAGTGTTTGATAACATACCGAGCTACCATTATTTGATAAATCAACATACGAAAGACTGGGGTACGTTTTTTCAAAGCGATTGGAACATCGCTTCAAATATAAATCTATTATCCGGCATCCGACTTGACCAACAAAATTTGGTAAAAAAATTCATAGTAAGTCCCCGAGTGGCTTTATTGTATAAATACAAAACCAATACTCAATTTAGGCTGAGTTACGGAACAGGATTTAGAGCACCACAGGCATTTGATACCGATTTGCATATTGCATTTGCAGGTGGAGGTGTGTCAAGAGTACAGCTTTCACCCGCTTTAAAAGAAGAACGGTCACAAAGCATCAGTGCTTCTATAAATTATGACAGGGCTACAGATAAGCTCATAGCAGGATTTACATTGGAGGGTTTTTATACTCAATTAAATAATGCTTTTGTATTGGAGAATATAGGGCAGGATAATTTTGGAAAAATTTTTGAAAAAAGAAATGGTCAAAATGCTTCAGTATCTGGTATCACTTTGGAATTGAGAGAAAATTATAATCAACAAATCCAGTTGGAAGCTGGATTTACTATTCAAAAGAGTGAATATGAAAACAATGTTGAATATATACAAGGAATTAAACCCATTAAAGCATTTTTAAGGACTCCAAATGATTACGGTTTTGCAAACTTGAGTATCACTCCAAACAAAAAATGGAATATAAATCTTAATGCAGTTTATACAGGTAAGATGCAACTGGCACACTTTGGAGGAGCAGACTACTTTCCAAACGATGAAATGGTAGTGACTAAGCCATTTTCCGAGCTAAACAGCAAGGTTTCTTACAGCTTTCAATTACCAAAGTTCAATAATGATATAGAAATTTATGGAGGTGTAAAAAACATTTTCAATGCTTACCAATCAGACTTTGACAAAGGGAAGAACAGGGACAGCAATTACATCTACGGCCCAGGTATGCCTAGAACGATATTCATAGGATTAAAGTTTAAAACCAAATAAATAAAAACCATTAGCTATTTACAAATGAGATAAAGATATTTGTACGCTAATCAACCCAAAACAATAACAAAAGTAAACCATTATGGGAAATTATCATTCAATAAATAAATTGAAGCTTATAGCTCTCCTAAACCAGCCGAATACAGATCATAATATAGTAATAGTGACAATATACAGATCGAGAAACAAAAAAAAATGTCAATAACAAAACCGCATTTTACCATCTCAATGCTTTTTAGCTTTTTAACTATATTCCCGGCTTGTAAGGGCCAGGAAAGTAACGCTAGTACAATATCACAACTGAAACAAAAATCCATTGGCAAAATGGTTACTGAATTTGACCCAAAAGCTAATTTAATTTATCAGGATGAGAAAAATAACTATTGGTTTAATAGCAAGGAAAAAGGTGTTTACGTATATGATGGGAACAGACTATTGCTTTTAACAATGAAAGATGGGTTGTGTTCTAATGTTATTTTAAACATGCAAGAAGACAAATTGGGAAATATCTATTTCGACACTCCGGAAGGAGTAAGCAAATTTGATGGGCAACAGTTTAAAAAATTAAAAATAATCGAAGATATGCCTGTAAATAATAAATGGAAATCAGAGCCTGATAATTTATGGTTTCGCATGGGATGGGATAAGAGTGGACCCTATCGATTTGATGGAAATAACTTACACTATTTAGAATTTCCCAAAAACAAAATGGGAAATGAATTCTATGCAATAAATCCAAATGCTTCATATAATCCATATGGAATTTATTCTATGTACAAAGATAAAAATGGAAATATATGGTTTGGAACTTCTAATGCAGGAATTTATCGTTTCGATGGTGAAAAAGTAAATTGGATGTATGAAAAACAATTGACTGAAACACCCGGAGGCGGTTCCTTTGGGATTCGTTCGATAGTGGAAGATAATGATGGCTATTTTTGGATTTGCAATTCAAGTTTTAAATATAAAGTCTTGCCAGACACTAATGAAAACTTTGAAATCAATCCAATAAATTATAAACGGGAAATTGGAATCGAAAATAAAGGGAAGAGCGTTCCTTATTTTTTGTCGATGGTAACTGACAATAAAGGAGATTTATGGATGACAACGTATGATAATGGGGTTTGGAGAAAAAAAGGTGAAGAACTCATTCAATATCCTGTCAAGGAAGGAGTGAGATCCATTCTACTTTCCTTCATATATAAAGACAAAAAGGGTGTGCTTTGGCTTGGAACACAGACCGACGGATCCTATAAATTCAATGGTGACACTTTTGTGAAATTCAAAATGAACTAATATAAAAGCTGACCATGATCAAACGAAGGTTATACAAAGATAATAACAGGTATACCATAGTCTCTCTCAGCCGATCTTACAGGCGATTCAGCTACAATAAATTGTTAAAATTGAGTTTTCCTGCCTCATAGTATTGGCATTGCAACAAAGTCACTCCGTTTATAATCCAAAACCATTTACTGGCCATCGAATAAACACTTCAATCATTATTCATCTAAGTGGATCTTCGTTATTTTCTTTCCCAAAAAGCTTTGGTTTTCGTACCTTTCTCAAACTTAATAGTCCATGACAATTCATAGGGAAAAAATTGAATAACACAATGAAACGGGGGCGTAAAAAAACAAACAAGAATGAACTTTTTCAATTGTTACCGCTGGCAATCGGCAAATTGAAAAAAAGTTTACTGGAATCGACAACTGGACCAAACAATAATATTCGTGAAAGACAACCACTAAGAGCAGAAATTTATACCAAAGAAAAGATGGAACAGCATGCCGCATCCCTGGCAAAAAAGCATGTGCTGGTCACTCAATTTGCTTCAGAACAGCTATTAAAAAGACTTGCCGAAAACGAGCAAATATTGCTGGAAGTGTATGCCGTGATTACAAAAAAAATTAAAGAAGAAAAACGCATATCTCCCGGAGCCGAATGGCTGCTCGATAATTTCTATTTAATCGAAGAAAATATTTACGCTGGAAAAAAGCATTTGCCTAAGGGGTATAGTAAAACACTGCCTCGATTGGCAAAAGGTGAATCAGCAGGGCTACCTCGTGTATATAATATTGCGGTTGAAATCATTTCTCATAGTGACGGCCACCTCAATCTTTTCCAGATTGCCAGCTTTATCAGGGCGTATCAAAATATCAATCCATTAAAAATTGGCGAACTATGGGCCATCCCCATTATGCTACGACTTGCACTATTGGAAAATCTCCGTCGACTTTCTATACTGGTAGCAGAAGAGTTGTCTAATAAATCTTTAGCCAATTACTGGGCTGATGAAATGATCGAAACCGTTAAAAAAAATCCGAAGGACCTGGTATTGATACTGGCTGATATGGCAAGGTCTAAACCACCCATGGAAAGTTCTTTTGTTGCTGAACTATTAAGAAGACTACAGGAAAAAGGACATGTACTTTCCTTACCGATTAACTGGATGGAACAAGGATTGATGGAAATAGGCCTTAGTAGTAGTGAACTGGTGCAGCAGGATAACCAGAACCAGGCAGCCAGCCAGGTGTCCATAAGCAACAGCATTAAAAGTCTGCGTTTTTTAAATATAACGGATTGGAGGGATTTTGTAGAAAATAATAGTGTAGTAGAAGAAATTTTACAGCAGGACTTACTTGGGGTATATAAAAAAATGGATTTCAATACCCGGGATAAGTATCGGCATTCGATTGAAAAAATAGCCCGCAGCAGTAAGCTTACAGAACAGGAAGTTGCAGCCATGGTACTGCGAATGGCTAAAGAAAAATTTGCCGACATTAATGCCAGTAAAAAGTCACATGTAGGATATTACCTATCAGGAAAAGGTTTGGCAATAGCTACCCTGGCTGCCAAAAGAAAAATTTCTATTATCGACAAGTGCATTCGATTTAAAAATAACAATCTGTTATTTCTTTACCTGGGCAGTATTTTTCTACTTACCGGACTGATCAGTTCGGCTTTATTGCTACCAGTTCTTAAAAATATCAACCTTACCGGAATATTAATTTCTGTGGCTATCCTCCTTGTGATTGCAACCTCACATTTAGCGGTGGATATTACAAATTGGTTAAGCACCCTCCTTGTAAAGCCAGATTTGTTGCCCCGGATGGATTATTCAAAAGGAGTGCCTGATAGTGCAAGGACATTGGTAGTAATACCCACATTGATAAAAAATGCAGCTGGTATTGGTCAACTGGCAGAAGATCTGGAAGTTCGGTATCTCGCTAACAGAGACCCTAATATTTATTTTGCTTTGTTGACCGACTTTCATGACGCTCCTGAGGAACACATGCCAGATGACGAAACAGTAGTACTGGCCTTAATAAAGAAGATCATAGAGTTAAATATTAAATACAAGAAAGTAGATAACGAGCCTTTCTTCCTTTTTCACCGAGCCAGAAAATGGAACACGGAAGATAAAGTGTGGATGGGCTACGAAAGAAAACGCGGCAAACTAGGTGATCTAAACGCATTTTTACGAGGACATGGAAAAAATGTCTTTGCCGAAGTCATTGGAAACATATCTATTGCTGCCAGTATAAAATATATTATAACCTTAGATACAGACACACAACTACCACTGGAATCCGCATGGAAAATGATCGGCACCATGGACCACCCCCTAAACCAACCAGAGTACAACGAGAAGAAAAAAAGAGTAACGGAAGGTTACAGTATTTTGCAACCCCGTGTCTCCAACAACCTGCCTTCTTCTGATAGTTCCTTGTTTGCCCGGTTGCATAGTAATGATCCCGGCACTGATCCTTATACCAAGGCAACATCTGATGTTTATCAGGACCTATTCGGTGAAGGTTCTTATATCGGCAAAGGTATTTACCATATTGACGCTTTTGAATTGGCACTAAAAAATCGCTTCCCAGAAAATCACATACTTAGTCATGATTTATTGGAAGGCACCTATGCCCGTGCCGGCCTCATTACCGATGTACAGTTATATGAAGAATACCCTATGAAGTATGATACGGATATGTTACGACGCCATCGCTGGATCAGGGGTGATTGGCAGATTGGTGCATGGGTCTTGCCTTTTGTTCCAGAGCAGGATAATAATTGGTATAAAAATCCGCTTACTTTTTTATCCCGATGGAAGATCTTTGACAATATCAGGAGGAGCCTGGTTACTGTAAGTTTAGGCTTTTTGCTGTGTTATGGTTGGATAATATCTCAAAACCCATTTTTTTGGACGACATCAATTACACTGATCATAGTATTACCATCGATTCTAAATTTTTTCTGGGAGCTTTTCCGTAAGCCAAAAGATATCAGGTTTGTTCAACAACTTTTTTATACCATTCGGGCCTCATACAGTAGGATAATCCAACAGGTGATTAGCCTGACCCTTATTCCTTACGAAGCGTTTGTACATATCGATGCCATTCTGCGCACGCTTTGGCGGATGCTCATTTCCCATCAGAAACTATTGGAATGGACGCCTTACAACAGTACACTTAAAGTAGAGAAGACTTTATGGTATTACTATAAAATGATGTGGATTCAACCAGTTATGTCAATTTTGGTATTTTCTTATCTGAGTATTATTCAGCCTGGTAATTTACTGGTTACGATTCCCTTCCTTATTTTTTGGTCACTGGGACCAGCCATTGCATGGAGCATTAGCCAGCCGAGTGTTAATCTTACCATGGAAATTTCGGAGGAAAAGCGCTTACTTCTCAGAATATTATCAAGGAAAATATGGAGCTTCTTTGAAAAATTTGTTTCGGCCGAAGATAATTGGCTACCTCCGGATAATTACCAGGAAGAACCAGTGGAAAGAATTGCACACCGGACATCACCTACCAATATTGGTCTTTATATGCTCTCCAATCTTGGAGCCTATGATTTAGGATATATCACTGCACAGCAATTGCTGGAACGCACTAGCAATACTTTACAGACTTTGCAGAAAATGGAACGGTACAGCAGACATTTTTATAATTGGTATGATACCGTTACGCTGACTCCATTATTTCCCCGGTATATCTCTACTGTTGATAGCGGAAACATGGCCGGTCATTTGATTATTTTAAAACAGGGGTTGACTGCTATTCCGGGTAATAAATTAATTCAACCGATATTTTTTGAGGGGCTTATAGATACTGTTGAAATACTTATGGAATATGTGAAAGATCAAAGTCCGCTTCAGCAATACAGGGATCAAATAAAAGAAACTTACGATAAACAGATTCAGTCCTTACGGGAATCAAAAAATTTTATAGAACTACTCGAGACGAAATTCATAGCTATTTTTTCTGAAAATATTTTACCTGAAAGCGAGGAAGAAAATCATTGGCGCCAAAAGATTTTGCATCAATTAACCGCTCAAAAAAATCTGATTACTTCGATGGCGCCGTGGTTGATTTATGAAGAGGTGCCAGAAAAGTTTTCAGGCATTGTCTCATCGTTTCCAACCATGCCCAGTTTCAAACAATTGGCTGGGGTGGAAAAAGATTTGCTTCAAAAACTTTTAAGTTCACAATCAAAAGAAAATAGTCCTGAAGAAAATGAATGGCTAACAGCATTCGGCACAGCTATCACTGAGGCATCCAGAAGGGGGAAAGAGTTTTTACAAACCATTGAAATACTGGTAAACAAGTGTATGGAATTTTCCGATTTGGATTATAATTTTCTGTATGACAAGTCACAAAAGCTGTTGTCAGTTGGATTTAATACCGAGGAACACAGGCGTGATAATAGTTATTATGACTTGCTCGCATCTGAAGCAAGGCTGACTACCTATTTGGGTATAGCCCAGGGGAAATTGCCACAGGAAAGCTGGTTTGCACTGGGCAGGCAATTGACCAATGTAGGCACGCTCCCATTGCTGCTGTCATGGAGTGGTTCCATGTTTGAATACCTGATGCCCCTGTTGGTAATGCCAACATATGATAATACTTTATTGCACCAAACCTATAAAGTAATTGTTCATAAGCAAATTGAATATGGGAAATGGGTTGGCACGCCCTGGGGTATATCCGAGTCAGGGTACAATATGGTGGATGCCAATCTTAATTATCAATACAAAGCATTTGGTGTACCTGGTACTGGTTTTAAAAGAGGGTTGGGAGAAGACCTGGTCATTTCTCCTTATTCTACCATAATGGCATTGATGGTTGCACCCGATGAAGCCTATAATAATCTGGTTGTATTAAAAGAAAAAGGATTTGAAGGAGAATATGGGTACTATGAAGCCATAGATTATACCGCTGCCAGATTGTCAAGAAAGCAAAAAAATGTTATTATCAAATCATATATGGCCCATCACCAGGGTATGTCATTCCTTTCTCTTTGTTATTTACTATTAAACAAACCGATGCAGCAACGGTTTGAGGCGGAAGTGCATTTGAAATCTGCTATGCTTCTCTTGCAGGAAAGAATACCACGGGTAACCACCTTTTATTCCCCGGGGTTACATGCCGGAGATACTAGTATTGTATCAGAAAGCAATGCTTCCATAAGAGTCCTCAATACCCCTAATACACCAATTCCGGAAATACAGCTTTTATCAAACGGCAGGTATCATGTAATGGTTACCAATGCCGGTGGGGGTTATACTCGCTGGAAAAACCTGGCCATTACCCGTTGGCGTGAAGATACCACCCTGGACAATTGGGGCAATTTTTGCTATATCAGGGACCTCGAAAATAATTACTATTGGTCATGTGCCTTTCAACCATCATTAAAGGAAGGACAAAATTATGAAGCCGTTTTTTCACAAGGCAGAGCAGAGTTCCGTCGGAGGGATATGTCATTGGAAACACATACTGAAATAGTAGTGTCACCGGAGGATGATATTGAATTAAAAAGAATACATATCACTAACCTTTCCCGAAAAAAAAGAAAGCTGGAAATAACCAGTTATGCGGAAATAGCACTCGCCGTACAAGCTGCTGACGAGATGCATCCGGCTTTTAGCAATCTATTTGTACAAACCACAATCAATGAGCAAAAGCGAGCGATTATGTGTACCCGGCGGCCTCGATCCGTACAGGAAGATACACCCTGGATGTTTCATTTGATGAAAGTTCATGATCATGATTCCGATATTGTTGACATATCATATGAAACAGACCGGGAAAAATTTATTGGCAGATGCAATTCTATTCATGAACCACTGGCAATGACAAAACCTGATCCATTACAGAATAGTAGTGGTTCAGTACTTGACCCAATTGTTTCTATACGATACAGCATTGTACTGGAAGGCAATGAATCCGTTGTTTTTGATATTGTAACCGGTGTAGCTGAAACAAAGGAATTGTGCAATGATCTAATTGATAAATACCAGGAACAGCACATTTTCAACCGTGTACTTGAATTGGCATGGACACATAGCCAGGTCATCCTGCACCAGATCAATGCCACAGAAGCAGATGCACAATTGTATACCAGATTAGCTGGATCAATTATTTTTTCTAATTCATTTTTACAGGCTGATCCTACAGTATTGATAAAAAACACAAGGGGCCAATCAGGTCTTTGGAGCTATGGTATTTCCGGAGATATTCCCATAGTATTGGTCCAAATTGAAGAGGCAACAAATGTAAACCTCATAAAACAAATGGTGCAGGCACATTTATATTGGCGCCTCAAAGGATTAATCGTTGATCTTGTAATCTGGAATGATGATCCCGGTGGATACAGGCAGGATTTGCAAAATAAAATATTAGAATTGGTATCACCAGGAATAGGTGTTGATCTCAAAGATAAATTAGGTGGTATTTTTATTCGATCTGCTGATCAAATAACTAATGAAGACAGAATATTGTTTCAAACGGTTGCCCGTGTAGTTATAGCAGACCGATATGGTTCTTTGGAGGAGCAAATAAATCAACGCATAAAAATTAAACCCACAATCCCTTATTTTAATCCTGTTAAGAGCTTTCCAATTCAATATACCTCAATAGAGGAAAGGAAGGATTTGCAATATGTCAATGGACATGGTGGATTTACACCAGATGGAAAAGAATACGTAATTACCATAAAGAAAGATAAAAAAACACCGGCACCCTGGATTAATGTATTGGCCAATCCTGATTTTGGGAGTATCGTCACTGAAAGTGGGCAATCTTATACATGGGTAGATAATGCCCATGAAATACGCCTGACCCCATGGAATAATGATCCGGTCACCGATCTTCAAGGAGAGGCCTTCTATTTAAAAGATGAAGAAAGTGGCAGATTCTGGTCGCTCGCATCACTACCCTGCCCCGGCAGTTCTCCTTATCTAACCCGGCATGGGTTTGGTTACAGTGTATTTGAACACAGCCAGGATGGTATTTATACTGAAATGACTGTCTTTACTGATATAAAAGATTCGATAAAATACAGTCTGATAAAGATTCGCAACCACTCAGGCAGAAATCGTCGCATATCTATAACAGGTTATGTAGAATGGGTACTGGGAGATCTAAGGGCTAAAAATTTAAAACATACCATTACAGAAGTGGAGCTAAGCAGTGGTGCCATATTAGCACGCAATACCTATAATGTTGAATTTGCCCATCAAATTGCCTTTTTCGATGCAGATGGAAAAAATAAAATGATTACTGGTGACAGGACAGAATTTCTGGGTCGTAATGGAAATATAAATAATCCGGATGGACTGAACAGGGCAAGGTTTTCCGGAAAAACTGGTGCCGGATTAGATCCTTGTGCTGCAATACAAATATCTATTGACATTCCTGATGAAGAGGAGCTAGAGACCGTTTTTCGCCTTGGATGTGCAAGTTCCCGGGACCAGGCAGTTAAAATTATTCAAGCCGCTCAAGGTGTAGAAACATCAAAAAATGCTTTACAGAAAGTGCATCAATACTGGAATAGTACGCTCGGTATGGTTCAAATAAATACTCCCGATAATGCATTAAATATAATAACTAACGGGTGGTTAAATTACCAGACTATCGCTAGTCGTATATGGGGAAGGAGTGGTTTTTATCAATCAGGTGGTGCATTTGGATTCAGGGACCAGCTGCAGGATGTATTATCCATCATTCATAGCCAGCCTCATTTGGTGAGAGATCAAATCTTGTTATGTGCATCCAGGCAATTCGGTGAAGGGGATGTGCAGCATTGGTGGCATCCGCCTTCCGGCAGAGGTGTTCGTACCAAGTGTTCGGATGATTATTTGTGGTTACCCTATGTAGCAAGTATCTACATCAGTACCATTGGAGATAATGCCATCCTTGATGAACAAATAAATTTTATCGAAGGCAGGTTATTAAATGCGGGGGAAGATTCTTATTATGATATGCCCATCATGTCTGATGTCTCTGCCAGCTTGTATCAGCATTGCGTAAAAGCGATTGAACACGGTCTCCGGTTTGGCAAACATGGCCTTCCGTTTATAGGCTCTGGTGACTGGAATGATGGTATGGATAAAGTAGGCGAACATGGCCAGGGTGAAAGTGTATGGCTTGCATTCTTTTTGTATCATGTACTGGTACGCTTTGCTGATGTTGCATTGCAACAAGGTGATAAGATTTTTCAAGAAAAATGTAAACAAACAGCTAAAACACTCCGGGAAAATATCCAAAAAAATGCCTGGGATGGAAAGTGGTTCCTTCGGGCATATTTTGATGATGGTACCCCCCTCGGCTCATCCAAAAATGAGGAATGTAAAATTGATTCCATTGTACAGAGCTGGGCAGTATTGTCAGGTGCCGGAAATGAGGACCGCACGAATATAGCCTTGCAGTCAGCAGATGAAAAACTGGTGAATAAAGAAGCAGGTATTATTCAATTATTTAACCCGCCTTTTGATACTTCTGGTCTGAACCCTGGCTATATCAAAGGATATGTGCCAGGAGTAAGAGAGAATGGCGGGCAATACACCCATGCTGCCATATGGCTGGTAATGGCTTTTGCTGCGAAAAAAGACAGAAAAATGACATGGGAACTACTGCAAATGATCAACCCAATAATCAGAAGTAATAGCACATCAAAAATCGGTATTTATAAAACCGAACCTTACGTGATAGCTGCCGATGTATATGCAGAGCCCAAGCATAAAGGAAGGGGAGGATGGACTTGGTACACCGGTTCAGCCGGATGGATGTACCAGCTTATCCTGCATTCTTTTATTGGTTTAAGAAGAAAAAATGATCAATTAATTTTTGAACCATGTCTTCCCGAGGAATGGAAAGAGCTTGCGATTTACTATAATTTCCTGGAGAGCAGGTATCATATTCACATCACTCAAATCCTATCCCGAGAGGAAAAGCCTTTACAGGTATTGATTAATAATAAAACACAGCGGTCCACCTCCATACCACTAATAAATGATGGGAAAAAACATGAAGTGAAGATCACAATTTTTATTGTTGGGGAAAGAGTTTAACTACTTCCCTTTTGAAATAGATCAAAGCTGGGGCTACTTCGTAAAGTTGACCAGCTGAATGATAATAGCTAGTTTTAGAAAATATCTTATACTCTTAATCGCAAAAATGAATAGCACTTACCGATTCTGAAGTAAGGCTCATTCAATGCCCAAAATTATTCTCTGTCCAGGCTTTGGATCTATTTTAAAGCAAAACACTATTTCTTGAAAACTTTAGAGTAAATCTTTTCTGACGAAAGTATTTTACCTCTTATACTCCTGTCTTTTAACATTAGTGTATTTCTACTCCAATTTTATGTATTTTTGAATCTGTTTATCAAATCGTTACAATGAGACTATTAAGACCATTATTTATACTTTTTATTGGCTTGCTTGTTTTTGAGGTAAGTGCCCAAAAGGTTACTATCAACCTGGCAAGCAATCTCACCGAAGTAAACGAAAATTGCTCTTTGCTCAATAATGAGAAAATCCAGTTCAAATTGGACAGTGCGGCCAAAGCAAGTACGGTAATCAAAATCAAATTGGCTGGAACTGCACAAAGAGGTTCAGACTATGCTACAAACGTGGAGGACAGTATCGTTTTTGCCAAAGGCGATTCTGTAAAACTTTTTGACCTCACGGTATTTAATGACGGAATTGAAGAAGGTCAGGAAGAAATATTAATTATTTCCACTAATGCAGCAGGCAAAAACGATACCGGCAGGGTAAAGATCAATGACCATATTTTACAAATTCTTACATCACAGGATACATTTTCCAAATGTTCTAATGAACCTTTTGATGTACCGATAAAATTGGTTTCCGGAGCTCAGTTAGAGTGGAATCCTGTTGATCTGGTAAAACCATCCCCGGTTCCTCTCCAATATACCATATTCCCTAACCGTACGGGTAAGATCTATTTTACAGGGAGATTATTAAACTGCGCTGAAAGAGATTCGATTTATATCATAAGCCAACCTATAGGAGTTACCTTGAATACAAGAGATACAGCATTTCTTTGTTTTCCTGATTCCATTCAATTAATAGCTAGTGTAACCCCGGGAAATGCCCAAGTCTCCTGGACTTTGGACAGTGCTACCAGGGTGTTGAGTAATAATTCAATTCGCGTGGTGCCTATTCATTCTAAGAGCTATATTGTAAATGTCACTAGTGGCGTATGTAAAGCGTCGGATACCGTGCATGTACGCATTGATTCACTTCGTGACACTAAAATCACGGTCTTTCCTAAAAAAGACAAATATTGTAAAGGCGACAGCATATTCTTTTTCAGTCAACGACATCCCAAAGATTTATTTCCATTTATCAATCCAAAATGGAATCCTTCCAATGGATTTCAAACATCTGCTGACACATTGAATGCCGTAATCATGGCGGATAAAACCACTACCTATTTCAGAATTACCAAAAATAATGCCTGTAGCCATACCGATAGTGTATATATAAAAGTAGTAGAGCCTTCCATACCAGTAGGTCCTGTTGACACTACAGTATGCCCGGGAGAGACCATTCAATTAAATTTCAAACCGGATGGTTCTGAATATAAAGAATTTAAGTGGACTCCTCAGGATGGCCTTATCTCCTGTGAAAAATGTCCTGATCCAAAGATCAAAGTCAATGGTGAACAAATGTATAAAGTAGAAGCTAAAAAAGATGGCTGTGATGCTACTACCGATATAAAGACTCATGTATTCTCTAAACCTCCCATACGAATAGCTACCAATGTTCCTACGCCTATAACGGCAGGCTCAGATGTCACGATTACTTTGCTTGGCACCAATGGAATGAAATCAGTGGCGTGGCGAGTAGATGGCACCTCAGTTCCAGCAGGTGCTTTAACTTTTGATATCAAAGCAATCAAGTCTGGTAATCATAATGTAGATGCGGATGTTACTGATATGAATGGATGTATGTGGTCCTATAATTTTGTTATACAAGTTATTTGTCCATCAAATAATCTTCAATTACAACGAAATCCAAGCGGAGTAGTCTATGAAGGCACTAATGTGACCATTACTGCAGTGGGTGTTAACTCCAGTGTTACCAATATAAAATGGACTATAAATGGCAGCAATAACAATACCAATGGTTTTGTCCTGAATGATAAACCAAATAATGCCGGAACCTATACATATACATTCGAGGCTACTGATGTGAATGGATGTCCATTAAGTAAATCCATTTCAGTCCAGGTGATACCTTGTATTGATCCCGCCACCTTGAAAAATAAAATCCCCAATGCTTTCACCCCCAATGGGGATATGAAAAATGATTATTTTACTTATTCTGATGGTGCATTAAAGATTACTAAAATAGTAGTATTTAGTCGCTGGGGACAATTGGTGTACAACAATTCTGATCCTGCAAATGGTTGGGATGGAAAAATCAATGGAAAAGACGCTGCCTCTGATATTTATATTTACAGACTCACCTATATATGCGGAGACGGCGCACCCCAGGAAGTAAGTGGTACAGTGACTCTTTTGCGGTAATTAAGTTGTTCCCCGAATGAAATCGCTTTTCGCCCTTTACCTTATCGTATTATTTCATTTATCTGGCGATATACATGCATCTGTTCTTAGAATTGAAAATGAATTAAGGTATGATGTATTAGGAGGCCAGAAATTTGGAAATGCAGGTACCTATGAATGGATTGGAGGGGACATTATCTTTGGATTGAACCCACAAAATATATTTAATCAAAACATCTGTGACCTGCACCTTGCTCCTATAGATCCGGGAGGGAATATAATTTTAAAATCAAAGTTAATAGTACTTCAACCTAAAGATCCTTCTAAAAGGAATGGCATCGCCCTGGTAGAGGTGAGCAATAGAGGTGGAATAGCTTTGATGAGAATGTATAACGGCGCTACTACGGGGCAGGTACGACCTAATGTTCCAGTGGACTATGGCAATGGATTTTTATTAAAACAAGGTTTCACAATCGTATGGATAGGCTGGCAATGGGATGTGCCTGATCTTACAAATTCCTTAAAATTGGAAGTACCTGTAGTGAAAAATGAAGATGGATCTACTATCACCGGTCTGGTAAGAACGGATTGGGTGATTGATGAAAACATAGACTACCTGAGCCTTGGGCATCGAAACATGATACCATATCGTGCAGCCAATTTTTATTCTCCTATCAATAAACTGACCAGTAGGCCAAATTGGCTTAGTCATAAAGCAACTATACCCCCTACTATCTGGAGTTTTTCAAATTTAAATAATAATGAAAACGAGCCAGATTCAGGTCACATTCATTTAGAAGGTGGGTTTAAAAAAGGCAGTATTTATGAATTGGTTTACCTGGCAAAAGACCCTGTTCTGGCAGGCGGAGGCTTAGCGGCTATTAGAGACATAGCTTCTTATATCAAGTATGATCCTGCATGTAGTTTCAGAGCTAAAAAGACAGTGGCACAGGGCGTATCTCAGACAGGTAGATTCTTAAGAGAGTTTTTGTACGATGGCTTCAATACTGATGAAAATGGCAGATCTGTCTACGATGGCCTGCTAATCTATATGGCGGGAGCAGGGAGAGGTAGTTTTAATCATAGATTTGCTCAGCCATCCCGCGATGGTCATCGGTATTCAAGCTTTGATTTTCCGATAGATTTATTTCCCTTTTCTACTCATAATAGCATAGATGAAGAGTCCGGACAAAGTGACAAATTGAACAGGAATGATGATTCATGTAAATTATTTTTTATAAATACCGGATATGAATATTGGGGACGGGGGGCCTCACTCATACATACATTCCCTGATGGATTGCAAGACATTTTACCCAGTGAAAATGAGCGATATTTTCATATGGCATCTATGCAGCATTATACGGAAGCCATGCCAGACTCCGCAGATCGGATTTACCAGCAATATGATTTATTTAAAGGAAACCCCAATTTCCCAGCCCCCTCTTTTAAAGCATTACTTATTCAAATGAAGGAATGGTTAATTGAGAACAGGTTACCCATCGATAGTAAGATTCCATCTATTTCTCAACATACTTTAATTCGTGCCCAGTCCTATAGTCTACCTTATATTCCAGGTCTGGACAATCCTGTAGGACCCTATGCCCCTGCCCGATTATATTTTGGCCCCAGGTGGTCAGAAGAGAAAATCATTGATCAGGAGCCTCCGTTGAAAGAAAATCCATTTACTGTCTTGGTGCCGGCTGTTGATAAATTTGGAAATGAAATCGGTGGTATCAGAAGTATAGAGATCAGAGTCCCCTTGGCGACATATACACCCTGGTCGCTGAGAGATTACAAAATGAATTTTAGAGAATTGGATGATTTCAGAGGGCTATTTATACCGCTTCCTAAGCAAACCCAAAACAAGACTACAAGAGATATGCGACCCACTTTGAACGGCTTGTATATTGACAAAAAAGATTATTTACAAAAAATAGACGCTGATTTAGCTATTTTAGTAGCGGAAAGACTCTTACTACAGGAAGATGTGCCTATACTGCACAAGCGATCAGAAAACCTGTGGGAATGGGTTCAACGATTTAGAGAATGAATTTTACAAAATATATTTTCGCTTTTTTACTAGCCCTGGCCTGTAATACCAGTAAGCAGATTACTAATCCTCCCATCATCGCTCAATCTGAAAGTCCAAAAAAAGCAGACACGATCTCCCCTATTCCTACTGATGAGCAAGAACTAATCAAGTTTGCTGATTCTTTAGCACATACCTACATCATCGTAGATGGGCATGTAGATTTACCATACCGATTGAGTATAAAAAATTTCAGGCCCACTAAAGATTTTATCGGAATACCAGTGAGCAGTGCTGAAGGTGATTTTGATTATGTAAGAGCAAAAAAAGGAGGCCTATCCTGCCCGTTTATGTCGATTTATATCCCTGCCTCCTATCAAAAAGGTGGTGCTAAAGCCTATGCAGAAAGTCTTATCAATATGGTTGACACCATCATCAGGTCTCATCCGGATAAATTTGGCTTTGGCTACTCAGCAGCTCAGGTTGAATATAATTTTCAACAAGGTTTGATTTCACTTCCCATGGGAATGGAAAATGGAGCTCCCATAGAAAAAGATCTCGCCAATGTTAAATACTTTCATGACAGAGGGATTAGATACATTACCCTTACCCATTCAGAAGATAATCAAATCTGCGATGCAGCATATGCCAAAACCCGTACCTGGAAAGGACTCAGTCCGTTTGGTAACCAAGTAGTAGCAGAAATGAATAAGCAGGGCATCATGGTAGACATTTCCCATGTGACGGACAGTACTTTTTGGCAGGTACTGCGTGTCTCAAAAGCTCCGGTGATCGCGTCACATTCTTCTTGCAGAAGTTTTACACCCGGATGGGAAAGAAATATGGCAGATGAAATGATCACCGCTTTAAAATCTAATGGTGGGGTGATCATGATAAATTTTGGTTCTGATTTTTTAGATGGAAGTATCCAAAAGAAGAATGATCTCGCGCGCAATGAATTAATAGAGTTATTAAAAAATCAAGGCCTTACCATGCAGGATTCGCTTTCAAAACCGATTATCAAAGTCTTTGAAAGAGCCCACCCATCCTTATATTCAGATGTTAAAAGAGTGGTTGATCATATAGAGCATGTAATAAAATTAGCAGGAATAGATCATGTTGGCTTAGGCTCGGATTTTGATGGAGTGGGTGATTCTTTGCCTGTAGGATTAAAAGATGTATCAGCTTACCCCAATATTCTGCTGGAGCTATTAAAAAGAGGATATTCAGAAAAGGATATTTCCAAAATTTGTTCTGGAAACTTATTGCGTGTATGGAAAGATGTAGAAAAAATTTCAAAGAATTTAAAATCCTAAGCCCATGAGATTCATTATTTTATTTATCGCTGGTTTAGTCTTTATCCAATGTCAATCCATTTCATTGGTCGGTCCCGAAGTGAATAAAGTACCTGAGTTTGATTCTTATTGGGGTCAGGGCAAAGCCGAAATCACTTCTTATGAATTGCATCAGGCCAGGTACGGAGAAATGAGGGAAGGGGAAGCAATTTTGATTTTTGTTACTGAAGAATTTTCAAAGGAAAAGCAAGTAAAGCTGGACAATGCATCCATACCTTATGATCAAAAGATTCCAGTTTTGAAAATGAATTTTCTAAAAAAATTCAATACCGGTATTTACCCTTATTCTATGATGCTATCCAGTTTTGTTGCAGCGGGTGGAGTGATTCCATGGCAAGCCATCAAAATCAGTGCCAGTGTACAGGAATGGTGTGGCCATGTATATTCTCAATTAAATCAAAGACCGGATCATTACCTTTTTTTGGAGCATTCTTATTTTGAATCCGAAGCGGATCAGGAGAAAAAGATAGACCGATATATGACGGAAGACGCCCTCTGGAATCTGATTAGAATAAATCCAGATGCATTAATACAATCTGATAGTATCATGATCATTCCGAGTCTTTTATTTAGCAGATTGACTCACCATGAACTTAAACCTTATAGAGCTGTTACAAAAAAATTGGATTTGGATAACGGAAACAAAGTTTTTCAGATCGTATACCCGGAATTAGAAAGAACCCTTTTTATAGAATATGAATCTACTTTCCCATATGCCATTGTGAAGTGGAGCGAAGAATATAAAGATGGATATGGACCAAATGCTAAAATACTTACTACTACCGGCATACGTAAAAAGCAAGTAATGCTGGATTATTGGAATAAACATGCTGTGGCAGATGATAGCCTACGAATGCTGTTGAAATGGGAACGACCTGGAATAGATCCAGTTTTATCTGTTACTCCTTTATGATCAGGTCAAAATAGTTCCCCTAAATCTCCTTCATAGCTGTTAAGAACATATCTATTTCTTCTTTCGTACCGATACTTACCCGAGCCCAGTTTTTATCATTAAAATTCCAGGATCGTAAAGCTATACTTTTGTCTGCCATGATTTGCACAAATTCATTTCCAGGTTTATTAATTGGGAAAATAATAAAATTGGTAAACGAAGGCAAGGGCTCGTAACCCATATTCTTTAAAGTGGACACGGCATACTCCCTGGTATCTATGGTCTTACGAAGGCAATAAGCTTTAAACTCTTCATCATCTATAGTAGCCATGGCCCCATACATGGCAGGAGCACTTACGCTAAAATCCCAGGCATGATACTGTTGCATTTCTTTCACAAAGGCAGGTGACGAAATAGTGTAAGCGATACGCAAACCAGCAAAACCATGAATTTTTGAAAGGGTTTTTCCTACAAATACATTTTCCAATTGAGTGGCTTTTTTCACCATGCTATTCTTTTCTTTGTCAGCCACATAATCAATATAGGCCTCATCTATAAAGATCACCGTCTTTCTACTCGCTCGATTAATAAAAGATGCTAATTGATCTGGGTCCACCATGGTACTGCATGGATTTCCAGGATTGCATATGTACACCAACTTAGTATTTGAATTTATAGAAGACTCCATAGCTTCCAAATCATGCTGGTACTGATCATTTAATGGAATTTGCACCCATTTTCCTCCTAATTTGCCAGCCAGAGCAGGCATCAGGTCAAAAGTTGGGTGAGCGGAGATCATTTCCCCATGCTGCATACCAGTAAGCGATCCAAAAAGATTGAGCATCTCTGAAAGCCCTGCATATAAAAAAATATTATCGGGACTTACCTTTTCATATTGAGCTATTTTCTCCTTCAATGCTTCAGACACATATCTCGAATACCGATTGGCATCTTTAAATCCATCGATAATAGCAGCCTTAGCTCTTTCTGAGGGACCATAAGGATTTTCATTGCTATTCAGCCTGGCTTTTAAAGGCAAAGTAAATGACCGCTCATCATTCATCCACCTACCCGTGTATGGATGCACCAGGCGATTGTATTTTATTTCATCAGCCTTTAATGAGTATGTAAACGCGGTAGAAGCAGCCAGGCCCAAACTTGCTTTTAGCCAATTTCTCCTGTCCATCGATCTAAATGGTTTTAAATGGTAGCTACCCATATTCTTATATTTTTAGTTGCTCTAATTTAATGAAAAAAATTTTGCTCTCAACTTATTAACTTTACAATTGTTTTGACAATATTATATCAATTTAAATTTAATCATTAAAAATAGAATTAATTATGGCTTTTACACTTCCTGCACTACCATATGCTTTTGAAGCATTAGAACCTCATATTGACGCACGTACTATGGAAATACATCACGGTAAACATCATGGTGCCTATGTAAACAATCTGAACGCCGCTATAGATGGCACTGAATGGACAACCAAATCTATTGAAGAATTAATGGCCAATATTTCCAACCTTTCACCTGCTGTAAGAAACAATGGTGGTGGCCATTTTAATCATAGTCTGTTCTGGAAAATTATGGCACCGGGGAAAGGTGGTGTGCCTTCCGGAAATATAGGTGATGCCATTACTGCCACCTTTGGCTCTTTTGATGCTTTTAAAGAGGCACTTTCAAAAGCCGGGATGACAAGATTTGGTAGTGGATGGGCATGGCTTTCAAAATCAGCTGATGGTAAATTATTTATTTCTTCCACACCTAACCAGGATAATCCTTTGATGGATATTGCTGAACAGAAAGGAAGTCCACTATTAGGAGTAGATGTATGGGAGCATGCATACTATCTAAACTATCAAAATCGACGGGCTGATTATCTCAGTGCATTTTTCAATGTGATTAATTGGGATGCTGTAGCCGCCAGATTGTAAAATACTCATTAACCCGCTTTGTACTTATTTCGAAGCGGGTTTACCTTACACCCATTGTATTTAATGGTAGATCTCTTTTCATCATTTGTTCCCTATTAGCTACTGCCCAGGCAGCGGAGAAGATCATTCGAACCCTTTTTTCATAAAGTTCCCAGTAAATCTTATCTATAGTATCTGTTGGTTTATGATAATCTGACTTTAGCATTCCATCATAGAAAAATAAAACCGGGACTCCTTTCCGCGCAAAATTGTAATGATCACTTCTGAAATAGATCCTATTGCGATCCATAGGTGAATCATATTTATAATCCAGCGTAAGTTGGCTTGACTTTTCATTTGCACTTTCTATCATGGCTTGGAGATCAGAGCTCAATTTATCATGGCCTACGACATATACATAATTTAAAGTATCATCTGTTTTTCTTTCTGTATCGATCCGTCCCACCATATCAATATTAAGATCCATACTGGTTTTGTCCAAAGCTCGCAAAGGATGGTCACTATAGTATTCACTACCCCATAAACCCTTTTCTTCACCACTGAAAGTCATGAATATCATCGTACGGCGAGGCCCAAAACCATCCGCTTTCGCCTTTGCGAATACCTTAGCGATTTCCAGAACACTGCATGTACCACTTCCATCATCATCTGCACCATAGTAAACCGATCCATTTCTACTACCCAAATGATCGTAGTGCGCTGAAACAATTACATACTCATCTTTTTTATCTGTCCCTTCTATGCTTCCTATTACATTACTGGCATTGATGATATGCCGGGTAAAATCTAAGGCCGACTTTATCTTTATTTTCTCAGTAAAATATTTCCCTTCAAATGATTGGTTAGTTAATGCCAGGTTCTGGTAAATATCATATTCTACTTTATTGTTCAGGATTTTTTTAGCAAAAGCAGGAGATATAAAAGCATGCCTTAAACTCGAATTAGGGTAGTATACATTGGTAGACCTGCTATTGCCAATAGATCTTTCACTAAATTCTTCGTTGCCTTGATTTATAAATAGAACACCTACTGCACCGTTTACAGCAGCAGCCGCTAGTTTTTTACTTATTTGATCCCGACCAGACCATGGACTACTCAGATTAGTAGCAGATACTAAATACGTGCTCCCCTTAAATGGTTCACCCATAAAAATCAATACTATTTTTCCATGTACATCAATCGTTTTGTAATCACTAAAGTTTACATCATCAATACCATATCCAGCGAATACTATTTTTTTTGACTTTAGCTTTCCCCGTTCGTTATTCATCAATGGAAATAAATAGTCTTTACCATTTATACCAACTGTCTTTCCGATTCTCAATTCTGTACTCAATAATGAATCCTGATACAACGGATACTCTTGCAGAAAGTGCTTAGCAGATATACCGGATAAACCGATAGCTTTAAACTGAGCCTCTATATAACTGGCTGCTTTGCGTTGACCTTCGGTACCGGTTTCTCTGCCTTCAAATTCATCGCTGGCAATAGCTGAAAGATATTTTTTCAAATCTTCTTTTGAAACAGAATTGCAGTATTGATTCATCACATTCATTTGTGCCTGACCAGGCAAAATAAAGGAAGCAATAACGAATAGAAATAGTAGGATTCGCATTTTAAAATCAAATGTACAACGACATATTTTAAATCCCTCCTTTTCTAATATCACTCAAAGAAATTAAAAGCTCAAAAGAAAATTAAGTAATTCCTAACTCTGGTTTAACGAAGCTTAACTTTTGAGATTCGTGAATACTGCAAATCAAACATCATGAAAACGAAATTATTTACTTTTCTAATGATCACAGCTAGTTTGCCTCTTTTCTCACAAAATGGATTGGAGATCAGTGTAGGCCCAGGGTTTACTAATATCACCTTGAATGGTTTAAACAAATCGTTGCGTCCCCATACCGACCTGCATCCCGGCATTCAGGCATCAGTACTTTATAATCAAACAATTGGTGAGGGCTTTAGTATTGCTGCCGGAGTTTCATACAAACAAAAAGGCTTTATCATTAGTGAAAGTATGAATACAACCATCCTGAACATCCCTTTAAAATTGGGCGTATCGGCAGCGACTACCATTAATTATGCAGAGCTTCCAATTAACTTAAAATATACATTTCCCAGTGAAAATGGCATTAAAATTTCGGCTTATGCAGGACCTTCTGTTGGATATGCATTGGATGGAAATATTCGTACCCGCGCCAATATGCTGATAGATCTTAATATCAATAAAACCAATCTAGATCTCACTGATCCTATCTATAACAGAGTAGAACTTGGTGCAAATATGGGTATTGGCGCTGAACTGCCGATGGGTAATGGACATTTAGTAGCTGGTATAAATTACAATCAGGGATTCAGCAGAGTAATAGATAATACCTTATTGGATTTTAAAGCCAGAAACTATGGATTTGGAGCTGCTATAGGATATAAAATAAATTTCTAAAAAATTTCAATTAAATAAGTGGCGGCAGACCAAGAGTTTGACCGCCATTTTTTCGGTGGTTATATTTTGATAATGTATACAACGAAATGCAGGCGTATTAGTTCAGGAGTTAGCAAAACAACTTTTTTTACTCCCATCCTTTTTTATTTGATAAATTTTCTACCCTGCATGGAACGGGAATTGCTAAGACCTGACTTTGTCTTAGACCGTTTTAATAGTTGCTTTTGAATTAAATCTAAATTTTATTGGTATCTTGAATCGAATAAAATCCTGCATTCATGAAACCAAAATTTCAACTCCTTTTTGTAATTATTTTCTTTTTTGAAGGCATTGTGCAAACCTTTACACAACCTTTCCTTGATCCATTATTTGAAAATCCTGCCGTTCAGGAAATCAACCGAATGCCCATGCGGTCAAGCTATTTCCCCTATGAAAATGAGAAGATAGCCTCTACTGGTGATCCATTTAAATCTTCACGCTTTATATCGCTGAATGGTATGTGGAGATTTCATTGGGTGAATAAACCAGAAAAGCTGGAAAAAGATTTTTTTACCCAGGATTTTAATGATAACGCATGGGTAGATTTTCCTGTGCCTTCTAATTGGGAATTCAAAGGTTTTGGAATTCCTATATATACGAATATCCCTTATGAATTTGCTCCAAGGAATCCAAACCCTCCAGATATTCCAGATGAAAATGATCAACCGACGGCTGGGTATAGAAAATCTTTTACTATACCAGCGGCCTGGAATGGGATGAAGACCTATGTGCATTTGGGAGCGGTGAAATCAGCTTTTCGATTGTATGTAAATGGTAAAGAAGTTGGTTTTGGAAAAGACAGTAAACTGGAGAGTGAGTTTGATATTTCTAATTATATAAAGGAAGGAAATAATGTAATCGCCCTGGAAGTGCGTAGATGGACCGATGCCAGTTTTCTGGAGTGTCAGGATTTTTGGAGATTGAGCGGAATCACAAGGGACTGTTATGTATATGCTCGTCCGGGAATTCACTTATATGATTTTTTTGCAAAACCTGGATTGGTGGATAACTATTTAAATGGAAATTTGAAGCTTGAGGTAGAAGCCTGGAATGAAAGCAATGAATCTGCTGGAAAATATTCAATATCCATGATGGTATTTGACAATAATGGGACTAAAGTGGCAGATGCATCGCAGCCGACTCGTGGCCTGGTAAGAGCTAATGGTAGTAAAATGGAGATACATTTTGATCAAACCATATCCAATGTAATGCCGTGGACTGCCGAAACACCCAATCTTTACACCCTTCAAATAAGACTGATGAATGAAAGTGGCGAAATGATAGAAATGATTTCCAAAAAAGTTGGCTTTAGAAATATTGAAATATCGAATGGCCATTTTTTGGTGAATGGTAAAGCGGTATATATTCGGGGAGTAAACAGGCATGAGACTGATCCTATTACTGCTCAGGTGGTATCAAAGGAAAGAATGTTGCAAGATATCACTGAAATGAAAAAAATGAATATCAATGCTGTAAGAAACAGTCACTATCCGGATGATCCTTATTGGTATGACTTATGCAATCAATACGGTCTGTATATGATAGATGAAGCCAATATTGAATCTCATGGAATGGGCTATAATCTAAACCGAACGCTCGCCAATGATCCAACATGGGAAGCAGCTCATTTAATCAGAATGAAAAGAATGGTTCTGCGGGATAAAAATAATCCCTGCATTGTGATGTGGAGCATGGGTAACGAAGCTGGAAACGGCACTAATTTTTACAAAGGTTACCATCTGATAAAAGGAATGGACCCATCAAGACCCATTCATTATGAGCGGGCGGAACTGGAATGGAATACAGATGTATTTTGCCCCATGTATCCAAGTCCGGATGACCTGGTAAGATATGCCCAGTCGCACCCGACCCGACCATTGATTATGTGTGAATATGCACACGCCATGGGTAATTCGATGGGCAATTTTAAAGACTACTGGGATGTGATAGAATCTTATCCTGCCTTGCAGGGAGGTTTTATTTGGGACTGGGTAGATCAGGGAATAGCTACTGAAAAGAATGGTAAAAAAATTTGGGGCTACGGAGGAGACTGGGGGCCTCCAGGAACCCCCAGCGATAATAATTTTTTATGTAATGGAGTGGTTGCTCCTGATCGTTCCTGGAATCCACATGCTTATGAAGTTCGCAAAGTTTATCAGCCTATAAAAACTGTACTCACAGATCCGAAATCTGGTAAAATTGAAGTTTCAAATAAATATTTTTTTAAAGATTTATCTAATATCCGATTGCGGTATGAATTAATAGAAAATGGAATTTTGATACAAAAAAGCAAAGAAGAAAATATCAATATACTTCCTCAAGAAAAACAAATAGTAACCATTAAAGGAATAGACCTTGCTCATCTAAAAGACAATAATGAATATCTTCTAAGAGTAATTGGAGAAACAAAAAACGACGAAAACTTAGTAAACGCTGACACAGAAATTGCCTGGGATGAATTTGCTTTGGCAGGGAATCCCCTTCCTATAAAGTATATGGCTTCTAAAACCAGGATCTCCGCTAAGGAAACCAATGGCAACTTTACCTTAATGAACAGGAATTTTTCACTACAAATAGATAAACCTAAAGGTGCTATTACCTCATATAAAATCCGAAATAAGCAAATAATAAATGAAGGCCCACTACTCAATTTCTGGCGAGCACCTACAGACAATGATTATGGGGCAGGCTTACAAAACCGCTTATTGGAATGGAAAGAGGCATCATCTAAAGCACAAAATACCTCAGTAAAATTCACACCTCAGGATGCTCAGGGTTGGGCGAAAATAACCATAGAAAAATCATTGTTAAATGGGGATGCTTCATTTATTCAAATTATCCAAATTGATGGTAATGGGGCCCTTGAAATCAAGAATACCTTTACAGCAATTAAAGGCAATCATCCCATGTTGTTTCGATTTGGTAATCATTTCACTCTATCTAATGACTTTACCCAAATAGCATGGTATGGAAAAGGTCCGTTTGAAAATTATCAGGATAGAAACAGTGCCAGTTTAACCGGAACCTACCAGGCTAGTTTAAAAGATTCGTACTATCCTTACATACGCCCACAAGAGAGTGGCAATAAAACGAATGTTCGTTGGGCAAAAATATCCAAAATAGACGGGACGGGATTTACAGTGGCCTTCCTAAATGAATTACTCAATATTAATTTTTTACCCTATAGTCTTGACCAACTTTCTTCCGGACCACAAAAACAGCAAGAGCACAGCGGTGAGCTAACCAATGATAAAAATGTTCATCTGGATATTGATTTGGCACAAATGGGTCTAGGAAGCATAAATAGCTGGGGTGCCTTGCCATTGGAAAAATATAGATTACCCTTTAAAAATTATGAATATAGCTACATTATAATTCCGGATAAAAAGTAGAAAAATCTTTGAAAATCAATAATTAAATGAAACTTTCGTAAGCCATTTTTAAAGATTTTGTGATAAATTACAACGTTACCAAATGAGTACCTGTAATATTGCCTGATCACAATTAGACTTATGAATAAAATCAATTTTGACACCTATGACACGAATGGATACTACGATGAAATGTTCGGCATCGATAACCAGGTAAGACCATATTACGGTTTATTAAAAGAATTTCTTCAGAATTTAGGAATGGAAAAATTACTTTTCCTTCAGCAGTCTACAGATCGGGCCCAGCTTTCATTAGGAATGACTTTCAATGTATATAGTGATCAACAAGGAGTAGAACGCATACTTCCACTAGATGTAATACCCAGAATAATTAGTGGCAAGGAATGGGATTTTTTAGAATCCGGCCTGAAACAAAGGACTATTGCTATCAATGAGTTTATTCATGACTTGTATCATGATCAAAAAGTACTAAAAGATAAAATCATTCCAGAAGAATTAATAAAAACCAGTGTTTCATATTGCAAGCAATGTATCGGCCTGAATCCTCCCAGAAATGTATGGGCTCATATATCAGGGATAGATATTATCAGGGATAGCGATGGAGATTTTAAGATATTAGAGGATAATGCCCGATGCCCGTCAGGGGTCTCGTATCTGCTTGAAAACAGAGAAATTCTAAAGCGAACATTTCCAGAATTGTTTGAGTCATTGAATGTAAGGCCGGTGTACAACTACTCTCATTTGCTCCGGGATATGCTGGAGTCATTGACAGATCTTCAACATCCCACTATTGCATTGATGACTCCTGGAATTTACAATTCAGCCTATTTTGAACATTCTTATCTTGCTCAGCAAATGGGAGCTGAATTAGTGGAGGGCAGGGACCTCGTTGTAAAAGATGAACGAGTATATATGATTACCACTAAAGGTTTACAAAAAGTAGATATTATTTATCGGAGAATAGACGACGATTATTTAGATCCATTAGTATTTAACAAAGACTCTATTCTTGGCACTCCCGGATTATTTAATGCCTATTTAAAGGGAAATGTAATCCTGGTGAATGCTCCAGGTACAGGTGTAGCTGATGACAAAGCTATATACGCTTATATTCCCCGAATAATTAAGTATTATCTTGGAGAGGATGCTATTATTCCCAATATTCATACTTATATATGTGATGAAAAATCCGATCGGGACTATGTACTTGAAAATATTGAAAAACTGGTGGTAAAACAAACCGATGCTTCTGGTGGATACGGAATGCTCATTGGCCCAAAATCTACTGCTAAAGAATGTGAAGAATTTAAAAAGAAAATCCTGGAAAATCCCAGAAAATACATTGCCCAGCCGACACTCAACTTGTCCAGGGTACCTACGTTATACAATAAAACTATAGAAGGTCGACATGTAGATCTCCGACCTTATATTTTGTATGGAAAAGAAATAAAAATCATCCCTGGGGCGCTTACCCGGGTAGCCCTCAAAAAAGGGTCACTCGTAGTGAATTCATCGCAAGGCGGTGGAAGTAAGGATACCTGGGTAGTAGACATAAACTAAGAACAAAAAAAATAATTATGCTAAGTAGAGTTGCCGATGCAATTTATTGGATGAACCGATACCTCGAACGGGTAGAAAACTATGCCCGGTTTCTCGATGTAAATTTTAATTTAAGCCTTGAATTTAAGAAATCTCAGGAGCAATGGATGCCCCTGGTATTGACCACCGGTGATTGGGATCTATTTGAAGAACTTAACTATCAAACAAATAAGAATCAGGTTATCTATTTTCTGGCCTTTGATGAAAAAAATGATAACTCTATTTATAATTCAATTGTAAAAGCAAGAGAAAATGCCCGATCTGTACGACCCGAAATCACCAAAGAAGTGTGGGAAGAAATAAACAAATTATATTACCTGGTAAAAGAAGGAGTGTCCAATAAAGTATGGGAACAAAAAGATCCAAGGAGCTTTTTTGTACAAGTAAAAAAGAGTTGTCAATTATTATATGGAATTTTTGATTCGACAATTTCAAGGGTGGATAGCTGGCACTTTGGAAAAATAGGTCAATTAATAGAACGGGCTGATAAAACTTCGAGGGTGCTGGATGTTAAATATCATATGCTGCTGCCCTCACCTCAAACAGTAGGTACACCATATGACTTGATTCAATGGGCGGCACTACTAAAATCAGTAAGTGCCTATGATATGTATAGAAGGAAATATGGCAAACTTACTCCAATTTCAATCTCAGAATTTTTGATATTGGACACCGCTTTTCCCCGGTCTATATTAAAATGCATTTCATCTGTAGAACTCTCGCTGCACAACATTACCGGAAAATCAAATAGCTATTCAAATCGGGCGGAAAAAGAAATCGGGAAACTAAAAGCTTATCTGGAATTTTCTGATATAAAGGAGATATTTTCTTTGGGGCTTCATGAATATATTGAGACTATTCAGGTCAATTTAAATGTAATCTCCAATGCTATTTTTGATACCTTTTTTTCGATTGAAAATGTGGGAGTCACCAATAATAGTAATCAATCCCAGATTCAATAAATTTTATTTCAATCGCAAAAAAAAGGCCGACATTTCTGCCGGCCTCCATTTAATAGAACAATCTATTTTTATTTTTTCATCTTGGACCACTCCGCGATAGATTCTGTATTCATTTTTATATAATCATTATTCTTAGCTTCCTGAGATTTCATCAGGGATTCTTTAGCAGCTGATATAGCTTCACTGTATTTCCCAGCCTTAGCTAAAATCAAAGAATATTGACGCAGGTAAAAGAATTGATTAGCCCCCATGCTTACACCTTTAGCCGCCCATTCAGCAGCCTTGTTAATGTCTTTTCCTGAACTGGCATAATAATTTGCAGCGGCCATATAATCGCCTGAAGAAGGGCCAGCCATTACTTCATTAATGCTTGCCAGTACTTTTCCATCTGTCAACACATCGATATCAAAAGCTACTCTGGTGCTTTCCCAGGACAAAAACATTTCAGCACCACTATCTTTTAATTTATCAAATTCAATAGTAAATGACTCCTTAGTATAAGGCATTTGCACAGGTTTTACAGCTATACGTAAAGCCTCATCCGACATTTTATAGTCGTCGCCTCCGGGAACACCCAATCCAGCATTATTGTGAAAAATCACTTGCCATTCAGAAGCACCAGGTATCGTAAATAGTGAATACTTACCCTTTTTGAGGTCTTTACCATTGATTTTTACATCGTCGCTGAAAGTCACTTTAGTACCTTGATTAGCACCAGTTCGCCAATATTGACCAAAAGGAACTAAATCGCCATATATTTTACGGCCTTTCATACTTGGTCGGCTATAATCGACAGAGATGGTAGAGAGTCCTACAGATTGAGAAATAGAAGCAGTAGGGCTAGGCTGTGGAGTTCTGATCTGGGCAGTTACAAAACTGATGGTAGCTACCAGCATTAAACTCATTAAAATAAATCTTTTCATTACAGATATTTTTTTTTGGATTACTTAATTTTTTATAAGAAACGCAAATTTAACACTTTATAGCCTCATTGCGAAACTGTTATCGTTTAAGAAAAGATTAAATGTATGTTAATAAAACTTGATAGAATATACCCATCAAAGCCCCATTCCGGTAGCTTTCATTTTTATACTATTTAATTCAATGCGCTCTATTTGGTGGCGATAATACAAATAAAGTATACCTGTTAAAATCAGTATGGTCCAAACTTCAAGCGTTGAAAAACCAATTAAATGGGCTAGTAAGCCAATAAGTAAAAAGTAAAATATATACAAAAACATGGTGGTACCTACCAATACAGAAGCATAAAATTCAATTCTTTTTGCGGCAGATTTTGCAATTTTTTCACCCAGGTAAAATGGCAGATAATTCACCCATTTACCAAAAAAAGCAATCAAAGAAAATATTCCACCGGGTTTACGTTCACCAGTAATCGATTCCGTCTTCTTGAGCAATCCTGCTCTTTCATCATCTGACATTTGATTAATTTCATCTGCAGATTTTTTATCTAAAACAAACCTCACACCGGATCGGTCTATTACTGGCCAAAACGGGAACCTGGATTTTGACTTATTGATTAAAAACAGTTTTTCGGCAGCTGGCAAATATTCATCTTTATTCACGTGAATTACCAATGGTTTCATTTCGGACTCTACCCGCTGAGTTAGCTCAGCAATCGCTTTAATATTGTCCGCGTTAAATTCCTTATAATAATTTTTCAATTCTATAGGTTCCCCTACTTCAATCATTACTTCAGAACGAAAATCATTGGGATGAGTATAATTTACCCCCAAAGGCACAATGCACAAATCCATTTCGGGGAATCGATCCAGAGCACCAAAAGCAATTCGCGCGAGCCCTTTTTGTATTGGCCTTAGTCTTTTCTCCTGGGTGGTATTGCCCTCGGCATATACCACAATGATTTCGTTATTTTTCAGGCGATGGTGACATTCATTAAAGGTGGCTTCATTGGCACGAAGATTTCTAAACCCATCAGAAACTCGGTAAATAGGACTAAGATGTACTTGCTTCAAAATCCAGATCACATACTTATTAATAAAAATATCTCCCCTTACCAAAAAATGCAATGACTTAGGAAAATGAGTAGCCAGCAAACATGCTTCTAAAAAAGCACTGGGGTGATTGCTTGATATGAGCACCGGCCTATCTCTCGGAATCCGATCCAAATGATGTAAATGAATCTTACTGAAAAAAATCCTGAAAGTGAGCCTTACGATTGGACGAATAATAAAATATAGCATACCCCTTGTCACAAAGGTGATAAAAATATTACTTTCATTGGATTAAAGTGTTGAAAGAAAAAATACTGATCGCAATTGGAGGGCCTACCGCTTCTGGCAAATCAAAAGTCGCTATGGAATTGGCGCGCCATTTTCATGCTGAAATTATCAATGCCGACAGCAGGCAAGTGTACAAAGAAATGAATATTGGGGTAAACAAGCCATCTGAAGAAGAATTAAAAACGATTCACCATTATCTTATTGGTCATAAGTCTGTTTTCAAAGAGTACAATGCCGGGAGATATGAGCAAGATGCTTTGGCCGCCATCATGCATACCTTTGCCACACACGACATTGCCATACTAATTGGAGGTACCGGGTTATATATTAATGCAGTTCTGAACGGGATTGATAGCTTTCCGGATATTTCCGGGGAGATAAAGGATAAAGTAAGCAAACTATTTGAATCCGGTGGATTGGAAGCACTGCAAAACAAATTGCTTGAAACAGATCCGGAGTACGCAGCAGTAGTAGATTTTAAGAATCCTCGCAGAATTGCCAGAGCCTTAGAAATCGTATTTACTTCCGGACTACCCTACTCCAGCTTTAAACAAAATCAAATAAAATCAAGGGATTTCAAAACTATTACAATTTTTATTGATAAGGACCGAAAGTCATTGTACAACATTATTGATGAGCGTGTAGATCAAATGATTCAACAAGGCTTAAAAGAAGAAGCCAAAGCTTTGTTTCCCTATAGGTATTTAAAAGCACTACAAACAGTAGGATATAGTGAATGGTTTGATCATTTCGACGGGAAAATTTCTGAGATAGAAACAATAGAAAAAATCAAACAACATACCCGTAACTATGCCAAAAGGCAATGGACCTGGTGGCGACCATTACATTGGCCTCGTTTTGAATCTAATCAACTAACCCAAATCCTGAATTATATAAATCTTAAGATTTCAGAATAATCCTAATTAGTCTTATCAACTTACCTTTACCAAATGGTCGAAAGTGTATTTAAATATTTACCTACCCCGGAGCAATTAAATGAACGAGGGGAAGACTCGCTGGCTCAGCACCTTGGAATTGAATTTGTCGAGGTTACTCAGGAATATCTCAAAGCCAAAATGCCAGTAGATCATCGCACCAAACAACCTATGGGCATATTGCATGGTGGAGCATCAGCAGCATTTGCTGAAACATTGGGTAGTATCGCCTCCTTGCTTTGCATTGATAAACCCAATAACTTTCCTGTAGGCATAGAAATAAATGTAAATCATCTCAAATCGGTCTCTGAAGGATATGTAACCGGAATAGTAAAACCTATCAGAATAGGTCGTACCCTCCATGTTTGGAGTATTGAAATCTTTAACGAAGCCAATGAAATGACTGCTATCAGTCGTTTGACAGTAATGCTCATTTCCAAATAAATATATCTATGCGAATACTAATTTTCCTGACCCTTTTCTTGTCTCTAAAATCTATAGGCCAGGATTACAATACCGAACTATTAGCTCACGTAACATTCCCTGATGATTGCGCTGACATTTGGGGATACGCTGATCAAAATGGCAGAGAATATGCATTAGTGGGTCGCTTCACGGGTACCAGTATTTATGACATTACTGATCCAAGAAATCCGGTATTTCTAAAACATATTCCAGGCGCCCCGGGCATCTGGCGAGAAATAAAAACCTTTAAAGACCGCGCTTATGTGGTAGCTGATCAAGGTACTGATGGAATATTGATCATCGACCTCAGTAAAGCACCTTTGGAAATTTCTTTTAAATTTTGGAACCCCACTATTTCGGCTAACAGCAAAACATTAAATATAAGCAAAGCAGGCCCTATCAATAGAGCTCATGATTTATTCATCGACGAAAATGGATTTTGTTATCTGAATGGAAGCAGTTTTCACAGTGGTGTGATTGTGTTGGATTTAAACGAAAACCCCGATGTTCCAGTGGTAAAAGGCATTTTCAATTCAAACTACAGTCATGGGATATTTGTGAGAAATGACACGGCCTGGTCTGCGGACATTATTGCTGGAGAATTCAGTGTGTGGGATGTTCACGATAAAGTCAATCCAAAAAAAATTACTACCCAGAGAACAGGTAATTTTTTTACACATAGTATTTGTATGTCAGATGATAATAAATATGTGTTCACTACAGACGAGCGAGCCAATGCTTACCTGGAATCATATAAAATAGATGATCTTTCCAATATTACATTTTTAGATAAATATAGAAGCAGGACCACCGATATTCGAAATACGATACCTCATAATAATTTGTACCACAATGGATTCATAGTACAAGCTTACTATACTGATGGCTTTACCCTGGTGGATGCCCACGATCCCGCTCGGTTAGTAGAAGTAGGTGCATTTGATACATATCCTGCAGGAGATGGCGATTTTCACGGATGTTGGGGAGTATATCCAGATCTGCCCAGTGGAAACATTTTGGCTTCAGATATAGAATTTGGAATGTACATCGTAAAGCCGGATTATATTCAAGCAAGTTACCTCACCGGAGTAGTAAAAGATTCTATCACCAAACTTGCGATTTCAAAAGCAACTATTAGAATTGAAAGAATACCTTTCAATGAAGTAGAATCTACCAATGACGGAAAATATAAATCCGGAGGCCCTTACACAGGAGAAACTGAAGTCACTATTTCAAAAGCTGGGTATAAATCCAAAACAGTAAAGACTATTCTTACTCAAGCACAAATCACCAATCTTGATATAGACCTGGTTCCTTTAAAACTGGTTAATCTAAAAATAGTTGTAATCGATGCTGATTCAAAAAAACTGATTTCAAATGTTACTTTACAATTATCAAGAGATAAAGAATTCATTCAAAATACTATAGTAAACAATATGGTATACCCTTTATTTGAAGGTAAATGGAATTTAATCACAGGGGCATGGGGATATCTATATAATCAGCAAGAAATAGATCTTAGTTTAGATACGACTGCGATCACTATATTATTACAGAAAGGATATCGCGATGATTTCATATTCAACTATAACTGGACGGCTCAAAGTACTGCTTCAAGTGGCATTTGGGGTCGTGCAGAGCCTTTAGGTGCTTATATTCGGGCACAGGCCATCAATCCAGATTTTGATCTACCTGATGATTTGGGCGACCAATGTATGATTACTGGGAATGGATCCACCGCAGCCACTGGAAATGATGTGGACAGAGGCTATACCCGGCTTATTTCTCCGGCAATTGATCTCTCAAATTATAAAAGTCCCATCTTGCAATTTTATGCATGGACTGCTAAATTGAATACCGTATCTACTATTGCTCCAGTCGGTGGTCATAGAATATTTGGGATTTCTGGAAATGATACGCTGATGTTAGATACTGTTAATAGTTACTTGCCCACCTGGACTAAATATTCTATTCCGATAAATATTTCTAAAATATCAAATCTAAAAGACATCCACATTGTATTCGAAGCCAATGAGCCCGTTGATGCTGATGCACGTAATATTATAGAATTCGGAGTAGATGGATTTTCAATTCAGGAACTGAATGCAACTGCAAATAACGATCATGAAATGAGTAAAATTTCGTTCTCTGTATTTCCTAATCCTGCTGTTGGAGAAATAACCATTTTGGCCCCAGCTTTATATTCCAATCGGGAAATTCTGATATTAAATATTCAAGGTAAGGTAGTTTCAAAAGGAATTTTCCCAAAAGGTACTGAACAAGCAAAAATCAATCTACCTGGAGCAAGTGGAGTATATTTTATTGGTATTAAAAATTTGGCAGGAGTGATGGAATATGTAACAGTGCATAGGCTTTAAATTATTTTTCCATTCGGAGATGGTGGGTGGTCTACTTTCTAAGGGCACGTTCAATAGCTCTCCATTACACCTCTGTTGTTTTACTGCTCTAATCCATCTAAAGTTTCCCATTAAATTTCATAAATATTTTGTTTTCATTTTCATAGCGATACCCACAAAAATCGTCTTTCAATGTGCAAAGTTTCGCAAATTGCCCAATAAACTATCTTATGATGTAGAGACCCACAGTTTACCACATTGGAAGGGTGAACTTCTGTCATTTGGATGATATTATTTTAATTACAATTTCTCAAAATCAGGAGGCTTCAGCTATTTTATTTCAGATGTAAAAGAAGTATTATGAATGTATTCTTTGGGAGTAAGTTTCATTATTTTCTTAAATTGTTTATTAAAGTGAGAGAGATTATTAAAGCCACTTTCGTAGGCTATTTGCTTAATATTTTTATCAGCCTCGCCCAGTAACTTTGATGCAAATCCGATACGTACCTCAGATAAATATTGAAAATAACTCCTCCGGGTTCTGCTTTTAAAATATCTGCAAAATGCGGAAGTAGACAAATTAGTAAGCCGGGCTATTTCCTCCAGTTTCACCTCATTTCGAAAATGGGTGATGGTATATTCAAAAACTCTATTTATTTTTTGAGCATTTTTTTCATGAGCATGGCTGCTATAATCGAAAGGATTAAGATATTCGATCTCCCTTGTTCTGGACAAGATATCAAGTATTGACAAAAGGGTTAATATTCTTTGTGTTTTGTCCAAAGCACTCATGGTAGCAAGGTGATTACTAATCAATTTTCGGGTACGACCATAAAATTTGATTCCCCTTATCGATCTTTTGAAAAGATCTGCAATAAGACTAAATTCTTGCAAGGCCAAAAATGTACTTCCTAAAAAATCGGATTTAAACTGAATCACTATAGACTCCGGAGTCTCAGATGGATATTCCAGATAATATTGTTTGTCTCGTTGCCGCGTATGAGGCAGATTACTTCCAAAAAGTAAAATTTCTCCTTCTTCTATGCCTACTATGGCATTACCCACAAAATTGGTTCCCTTGCCTTTGATACAATAGATCAGTTCCAACTCCGGATGATAGTGCCAGGGATTGTCCCAGGCAATAGCGTCACCTTTGATAATAAAAGAAGCTCCTATAGGTTGCGAGATCTTTAGTAAATGTGGTTTCTTGGAAATCATTACATGCTATTTTACAAAAATATATAAACAAATAAGAACATTTTGCAAATATACCATCATGAATAAGCAAATATCATATACTCATAGCTGGAAATACCTGCTAGATTGCGATTGTCAAAAACCTTACATATTAATTCATATGAATATCTTTAAATCAACTCTTTTTTTTATTATTTGTATACTTTGCTTTCAAAATGTTTCTAGTCAGACTTATGCAGTAAGTGGAAATAAACGATTTTTAGTAAGAGAGGGTAAGCCATTTTTCTGGATGGGAGATACTGCCTGGGAGCTTTTCCATAGGCTAGACCGTGAAGATGCTGAGTATTATCTCAAGAAAAGAGCTGCCCAGGGGTTCACTGTAATCCAGGCTGTTGCCCTGGCAGAATTTGATGGGCTATTGGCGCCTAATGCCTATGGAGAAGTGCCCCTCAAAAATATGGACCCCACACTACCCAATGAAGCTTATTTTAAACATGTAGATTTTATTATCGACCAGGCTGCAGAACTTGGACTTACAATAGCATTTTTACCTACCTGGGGTGATAAAATAAATAAAATGCAATGGGGTAAAGGCCCTGAAATATTTACTGTGGCAAATGCAAAGGAATATGGAAAATGGTTGGGAATGCGCTATAAAACAAAGAATAATATCATCTGGATACTAGGAGGTGATCGAAATCCCCGTGCGGCCTCAGAAGATGTTAGCATTTGGAGATCTATGGCTAGTGGAATCGAAGAGGGATGTGGCGCCGCCGATAATGCCATGATCTCATTTCATCCTCAGCCCAATAAGTTAGGTGCCAGTGAATGGTTTCATAAAGATAATTGGCTGGATTTTAATATGTTCCAGACGGGTCATTGCAGAGATTTACCAGTATATAATAATATCTCTAATTCCTACAACCTGTTGCCCACTAAACCCACGATCGATGGTGAACCCATTTATGAGGACCATCCAGTTTGTTTTAATGCCAGAGAACTCGGTACTTCAAATGCATTAGATGTAAGAAAAGCAGCTTATCTGGATCTGTTTGCAGGTGCGTTTGGACATACTTATGGATGTCACGATATTTGGCAAATGTATTCTCCCAATAAAGAAGCCGTAAACGGTCCACACATCTGTTGGCAGCAAGCACTGGATCTGCCCGGTGCTAACCAAATGAAATATGTAAGAGCCCTGATCGAATCGCGACCTTTTTTAGATAGAGTCCCGGATCAATCCATGATCGTAGAAAATAATCTCATACCCAGCGAAAGAATACAGGCTACCAGAGGTGCAGATTATGCCTTCATCTATACGGCTGCCGGTAAATCATTTACCGTATACTTAAATAAGATATCGGGAACACAATTATTGGCCTATTGGTATAATCCTAGAAATGGAAAGACAGCAGGGCCAGAAAAAATAGAAAATAAAGGCACCAAATTATTTACACCTCCGGGTGGTGGTTATAGCTCTGCCTATGGAAATGATTGGGTACTAATATTGGACGATGCAGCTAAAAAATATAGCAATCCCCAGTTTTGATTACTTCAGTTTCCAAATATGATAAAAAGATTGATAGTTACAAAATAGGTGCGCTATCTGTTGACTTTGAAAACGGATATCTTCGAAATTTTAGGATCCATGATGTAGAAATGCTAAGAATGATCTATTTCTGTCTTCGGGATCAAAATTGGGAAACACAATCTCACCAAATCCAAAATGTACGTGTAAGCCAAGTCAATGGCCTGGAAATACAATTTGAAGCTGTGTATACAAAAGAGAAAAAGAAGATATTTTGTTGGCAGGTAAATATTTCAGGGAAACTAACGGGTGAAATTTCTTATGCTATCAAAGGAAAAGCTCTTCAAGATTTTGATGCTAACCGAGTGGGGCTGTGTATACTCCATCCAATTAAAGGCATTGCCAATAATGAAGTGCAAGTGATCCATAGTAATAAGCAGGTGCAAGGGTATACTTATCCAGATTTGATAGCTCCGTATCAGCCTATCATTGATATTACTTCTATGAGGTGGAACCACCACGAATATTCTTTACGATTAAGCATGGAAGGTGACATTTTTGAAATGGAGGATCAGCGAAATTGGGGGGATGCCAGCTATAAAACTTACTGCACTCCCCTATCCCTTCCCTTCCCAAAAATAATAAAAAAGGGAGAACAAATAGTTCAATACATTCGATTTAAGTATAGTAAACCAGGAGGCGTTGGCCAGCCGTCTAAACCTGCAACTCAATTTGAACATTCGACAAGATGCAAGTTAGGCATCGATGGGCAGGAGACCGCAAAGAATGAAACCTTGTTAGAAAAGCTTAAATGCTTATCACTGGATCATTTAAATGTACAGGCAAGGTGTGATCAAACTGATTGGATAGAAAAATTAATGCTCCAACTGGATGCTTATATCCCTATTGGAATACCATTTTACATTACTTTGATTTGTACCTCTGATTATGAAAATGAGATTACTGCATTAATGCAATTGGTACAACCCTATTCGGTATCTATCGCGTACCTAAGTCTATTGAGCAGTGTCCAAATGGTGACTCATGACTCTATTATAGAGATGATTCCATTAATAAAATCAACCCTCCCTGGCACAAGGATCGGAGTAGGTACTCAATACAATTTTACCGAGATCAATCGTTTCCGATTCCACCCCGGGCAAGCAGATTATATTACTTTATCTTTTGACCCTCAGCAGCATGCGTCGGATGAAATTACTTTGTTTGAAAATACGGAGACAGTAATTTATATGGCTCAAAGTATAAAAGCCATTTATAATAGACCTATGCACATTTCACCAGTATTGCTCAAAAGAAAATTTAATCCATATGCAACTGATCCTTCTAAAATCATTTTGACCATGGAAGAACAATTGGATACCAGGCTACATACAGACTTTGCAGCAGAGTGGCTTCAAGAACTTTTTTATCACATCTCCTATACAGAAATTGAAGTCATTAATATTTTTCAAGACACCGGTTTGATGGGAATAGTGAATGTGGATGAATCTGATTTTCCTGTATACAACATCATTAAAAAATATGGAACTCGGAATTAGTAGCTTCACCTATGGCTGGAATACAACGAAAAATGCCACCAATGATTTAGAGGTTATGGACGAAATCGATTTGGTGCAGAAAACAATTGATTTTAATCTTCATTGCCTCCAAATAGGAGATAACCTACCCTTGCATCAATTGACTGATGAAAGGAAAATAAAGCTTCGATCTGCATTAAAAAAACATAAGATCAGATTTGAAATAGGTGCCAAAGGACTTACTGAAGCAAACCTGGCAAAATATATTCAGTTAGCCATTTTTTTTAAGTCCCCCTTACTGCGATTTGTGATAGATGACGAAAATTATATTCCTGATTTTTCTAAGATTATAAGCATAATAAAAAATCAATTGAAAGATTTAAAATCCAATCACATTACCCTGGGGATAGAAAATCATGATCGTTTTAAATCAAAAGAGCTGGCACACATCATCGAATCCATTGGGGATCATGCAGTGGGCATATGTCTCGACAGTGCTAATTCCATTGGAGCATATGAACAACTTGAAACCGTAGTAGCACATCTCGCCGAATACACTGTCAATTTGCATCTTAAAGACATTTTGATCCGTAGAGCAACACATAAAATGGGGTTTGTAGTAGAAGGAGCTTTGGCGGGTCAAGGCAGTATAAACATCCCCTGGCTTATCGATATGATACGTAAAAAAGGAAATTGCAAAACTGCTATTTTAGAACAATGGGTTCCATTAAAAGACGGACTTTCTATGACCCGGGCAGTAGAGATCCAATGGGCCTATGAGGGTATTCACTATTTGAAAAAAATATTTTAATAAGCATATAAAAATTTACAAACAATGATAAAAATAGTATTAGTAGGTGCTGGCGGTAAAATGGGATGCAGACTTACCGACAATTTTCTCAAAATGGATTCTTATGAAGTTTCCTATCTCGAAGTAAGTGAGCAAGGCAAGGCCAATTTAGCTCAGAGAGGTGTGTCCGTGGCTAATCAAGAGCTCACTATCCCAGATGCTGATGTGGTAATATTAGCCTTACCAGATGTGGCTCTGGCAAGACTTTCGGCGGAAATCATTCCATTCATGAAATCTGGCGCTACCGTACTTACATTAGATCCGGCTGCACCCTTGGATGGGGTAATATTTCACCGAGATGATTTGGGATATGTGATCGCACATCCCTGTCATCCTTCGATCTTCAATTGGGAGCCCAAAGAAAACGACTTTAGAGATTTTTACGGAGGCATTTCAGCTAAACAATCTATAGTAGTCGCTCTTATGCACGGTACGGAATCACATTACCAACTTGGCGAACAAGTCTCTAAAGACATGTACCAGCCTATCGATAAGGTACATCGTATAACTCTGGAGCAAATGGCCATCTTAGAACCTGCCATGGTAGAAACACTAGCCCAGACTTGTATGGAGGTGGTAAAAGAAGGTTATGAGCGTATCCTGACCATGGGCGTTCCAGAAGCAGCTGCCAGAGATTTTGTATTAGGTCATTTGAGGATTCAAATTGCAGTGCTATTTAAAGAAGTAAATGGCACTTTTTCAGACGCTGCTTACAAAATATCCAAGCGGGCCAAACCAATACTATTCAAAGAAGGCTGGCAGAAAATATTTAATATGGATGATATTCGTGAGCAGGTAAGGGATATTACCAATAAATGAAATAATGTAAAATAACTTAATGATTAAAAAAAGCTTTCAGTGGCTATGAAGGACAAGCTTCGATTTGCAATTATCGGTACCGGGTTTTGGGCTCAATATCAGATACCTGCCTGGCTGGAGCTGGAAGGTGTTGAACTCATCGCATTGTATAATCGTACTAAAGCAAAAGCACAAATACTGGCAGATAAGTACAATATAGCTACTGTATATGATGATATAGATGCTTTATTTAAAAATGAAACATTGGACTTTGTAGACATTATCACCGATGTTGACAGTCATCCATATTTCGTTACCAAAGCGAAGACCTACGGGGTACATATTATTTGCCAAAAACCTATGGCTGCTAGTTTTGAATTAGCCGAGCGCATGGTTTTACTCAGCAAAATAAATGGACTGAAGTTTTTCGTACATGAAAATTTTAGATGGCAGGCTCCTATCAGGAAAGTAAAGAAACTAGTGGAAAGTAATGTCATCGGTACTCCTTTCAAAGCCAGGGTTTCTTTTTGCTCGGCATTTCCTGTTTTTGACAATCAGCCTTTCTTAGCAACTTTGGATCAATTTATTCTTACTGATATTGGATCTCATGTATTAGATATTTGCAGATATTTGTTTGGCGAGGTCTCTAGTTTGTATTGCCAGACCTATAGGGTAAATCCAAATATAAAAGGGGAAGATGTGGCCAATGTACTGATGCAAATGCAATCTGGGTTACATTGTTTTGTAGAGCTATCATATGCCAGCATATATCAAAAAGAATCTTTTCCTCAGACTTTTGTATTGATAGAAGGATCATTAGGTTCCATATGCCTGACGCACGATTTTGAAATTATGGTCACTACCAAATCAGGATCTTCCATAGAAAAAATAGAACTAAAAAATTATGAATGGATAAATCCTGATTATGCCGTGGTACACTCCAGTATTGTAGATTGTAACAGGAACATTCTCCAAGGGTTACAAGGATATACTTCAGAAACCACAGCCGATGACAATTTAAAAACGATGAAATTAGTGCATTCATGTTATGCATCAGCAATGAATAATAGCCTTATTAAAATCACTTCCCATTGAAACTAGCCCTTCGAAATATTTCAAAATCATTTGGAGCAGTGCAAGCGCTACAGCAAGTATCTTTTGACCTGGTACCGGGCGAAGTCCACGCACTTTGTGGTGAAAACGGTGCAGGAAAAAGTACCCTTATGAATATTTTATCAGGAAATATTCAGCCTGATCAGGGAGAAATCTTTTTGTCTGATCAACAAGTTCATTTAAAAGACTCTGCGACGGCTCTGCATTATAAGATAGCTACGGTGTATCAACATTTAAGTCTATTTGACAACCTTACTGTTGCTGAAAATATTTATGCTCATCAAATACCTACCAATAAAAAAGGACTGATAGATAAAAAAAGACTGATCTTACAAACAGAACAATTACTACAAGAGATTCATAGAGGGATCGACGCCAACACCCTTGTTTCGAATCTTTCGATGGGACATAAACAACTGGTAGAAATCGCGAAATCATTGGCTCAAAATCCTCAACTCCTTATTCTGGACGAACCTACCTCCTCTATTACCGACACTGAAACCAAAGTGCTATTTAAAATCATTGCGGACTTAAAATCGAGAAATGTTTCGATTATCTACATTACCCATAGATTGGATGAAATCTTCCATATCAGTGATCGAGTAACCGTGTTGAAAGATGGTAAGTATGTCGGAACTATGGTAACTAGTGAAGTCAACAAGGAAAAATTGATTCATAGTATGGTAGGTAGGGATATCCATTCGCCAATATCTAAATTCAATAAAAAAGGCGACATCGCATTGGCAGTTGAAAATCTTCAAAACAAATATTTGAAGAACATCAGCTTTGAATTGCGAAAAGGAGAAATACTTGCATTAGCCGGTTTGGTAGGTGCAGGTCGAACAGAGATTGCAAAGACCATCATGGGAGTATTGCCGCTGGCATCTGGTAAAATATTTATACAGGGAGTGGAAGTGACTATTCCATCTCCTCTGCAGGCTATTCGACATGGGTTGGCTTACGTACCAGAAGATCGAAAAGGCCAGGGACTATTTGTCGAAATGAGCATAGTCGAAAATATAGTATCCTCCACTTTGACACAGGAGACCATTTTTTATAATCATCAAAAAGCAAATAATACAGCGTTAGAGTTTATAAATAAATTCGATATAAAAACCACCGATATAAATAAAAAAACAAACCTTTTAAGTGGTGGAAACCAGCAAAAAGTAGTGTTATCAAAATGGCTGAGTCTCAAACCTCAGATCATGATGATAGACGAACCCACTCAAGGAATAGATATTGGTGCCAAGTTTGAGATTTATCAATTATTAAAAGACCTCACTCAGGAAGGGAAAGCCATTTTACTTATTTCTAGTGAATTAGTAGAAATTTTGAGCCTATCAGATCGAATATTGGTAATCAAACATGGTCATATCAGTAAAGAGCTAATCACCAAAGAGACCACAGAAGCCGAAATAATGGAATGGGCCATGTAAAGTTAAGCACAATGAAAAAAATATTTAATTCCCGGGTATATTCTTTATCGCTGACTATCCTGTGTATAGCAATCATAGCTTGCATTATTTTTCCTGGTCAATTTGCCACCAGACAGAATTTTAGCCAACTACTACTCAATCTCTCTACTGACACCATAGTAGCTGTAGGAATGATGCTTTTATTGATATCAGGCACATTTGATTTATCTGTAGGATCAGTAGTTGCATTTGCAGGTTGTTTCGCTGCATATGCTATGTTTTTTGGTCAGGTACCCGTGTTCCTTGCTATTAGTCTGGCGCTTTTAGCCTCTTTGGCCATTGGTATTGTAAATGGATATTTTATTGCTTACCAGCAAGTAAACCCAATGATTCAGACATTAGCCATGATGGGCATTGTACGTGGCTTGGCTCTTTGGCTTAGTGGTGCCAGCATACAGGGGCTTCCATACTGGTTCAATGCAATCTCCCAATCCAAACTATTTGGCATTCAAATGCCCGTCTGGTATATGTTGTTCACAGTAGGGATATTTACTTTTTTATTCCATTATACCAATTTTTTTAGAAGGTATTATTATATCGGTGGAAACGAGAAAGCAGCAGAGCTTTCAGGCATTCCAGTCAGTAAAATGAAATTATATTCCTTTGCTCTTACTTCCCTGTTAGCTGGGATAGCAGGTATATTATTATCATCCCGATTAGGAGCGGCACTCCCTACTTCAGGCCGAGGTCTGGAGTTGCGTGTCATCACCGCGGTGATTTTAGGTGGTGCCAGCTTAAATGGTGGGCTAGGAAAAATTCCCGGTGCGCTGCTCGGTGCATTGTTCATGGGCATCATAGCCAATATAATGGTGATCTCCCGAGTATCAGGGTATTGGCAGGAAATCATATTAGGCATTATCCTCATATTTGCCGTATGGATTGATAAATATCTGCAAAGGAAAAATGAAATATGAATCCCACATTTAAATACTTAGTAAATAGAATGAAATCTAAAGCAATTTGGATAGAGATTTTTTTTCTGTTCTGTTTCTCTTGTCAGTTGCCTGTCAGGCAGGATGTTTTTGACATAAAAGAAAAATCATCACTTCCAATTCCAACATTGGAGAATGAAGAATATGTGATGGTCACCACCGCCGTTACTATGCCCATGTATGTACATCATGACCAGGCGTCCTTCAAAAGATGGGGGCAGGAAAAAGGTGTGAAAGTGTCTATTCTGGGGCCTTCTGACTGGGATGTGCCAGCACAGATAAATACTTTAGAAGAAGTTATTGGTACGCACCCTAGTGGGCTTTTGATAAATGGTACTGATCCCGCCATTGCAAGAGCTATCAATAAAGCTGTGGATGCCGGTATCCCTACCGTAGTATACGATTCAGATATTCCACTTTCCAATCGACATTCTTTTATTGGTACCAATTGGTATGAAATTGGTAAAATGCAGGGTGCCGAAATGGTAAAGCTATCCGGAGGAAAAGGAAAGCTTGCATACTTGGGCATTTTGGGCCTTTCTAATATGGAAGATGGCTATCGGGGCTTGATGGATGCTATCAAAGAATATCCTGAGATGATATTAGTAGGGAAATTTGATGACAAAGCCAATGTAGAAGAAGCTGCTAAAATTACGGCTGATCTTATGGCAGCCCATCCTGACCTTATGGGCATATGCGGATTTGACTCTAATTCAGGTCCAGGTATAGCTCTTGCTGTAAAAGAAGCTGGTAAAGTGGGCAAGATTAAAATCACTACAGTAGATTGGGAGCCGGAACATCTACAACTGGTAAAAGAAGGTGTGATACAACTACTTGCTGGCCAAAAGAGGGAATTATTTACATGGTATGGTGCCCAATTTTTATATGATATGGTGCATCATACCAATCAGCTTTCATCAGATGATAGACAGGCAAAAATAAATAGTCTACCGGAGTATATGAATACCGGTTTGATAAAAATTACTAAAGAAAATATTGAATTATTTTTAAAGTGATTCAAATGAAAGAGTTCCAAGAAACTCTTTTGATGTTTAGAAGAGAAATGATTGGATGAGTCAAAGTATATGAATCAAGTCGTCTTTTTCTTTGCTTCCTCTTTTTTTGGAATCAAAAGACGCAAGAACGCATTTTCATATTTTACTCGAATCTTGTCAGCACTCTCGCAAAGAAAGTAGCTATCCATCTTTCTAATTTCAGTAGTTGATTTTTCTACGATTTACCAAACTTATAATGCTTCTCCATTATTTTTGGCTCGAAAGGGCATGATCGATAGGAAAAGAATTTCCACTATAGGCTTTTTTACTCGTCCAATTTTGACCCGGACTTGACCAAAATTCATCCTCAACAGATAATCCTAATGGCAAAAATGCAGTCGTACACAAATAAAGACTTCCTGTAGAAATATAAGTTTCGCCCACCTCAGGCTGATGGCCACAAAACCCAATTTTCAACCAACCGTTTTCATCAAATGTGCCTGGTGCTTCCATACTTCTTTTGATCACAGCCGTTAAAGCACTCTTCACCTGCGCAGGTGGCAATGATTCGGGTAGCTTTTTCTGTAAAGCCATTTGTGCTAGTAGCTGAAATGCTCCGCATCGATAGGCGATTGATCTTCCAATCGGAGGGAAAGCCCCTTCGGGGGAGATCAGTCGCTCCTGGATTTGGGCATACCGCTTGGCTCTCATTTCAAATACCTCCTTCATTTCTTTCATTTCATTTATCTCCAGGTAAATAGTTGATGTAATATCTACCAACATGGGTTGAATGACATAACTATTGTAATAATCGAAGTGAAAATCCGGACCATCACCATAGACACCATCCCCTTTATACCAGGCCTCATGTTGCCTGAGGGCATAGTCTACACGCATGGAATCATAGCTTTTGTTAAACTTCAATAGTGCAGCCTCTATCATAGCCGAAAATAATAACCAATTGCTATAGTATGGCTTAATGATTCTAGTAGAAAGCAATGCTTGAATCAAATGATCTTGTGTCGCCTTATCCAGATTACCCCATAGCTGATGGGGTGCCCGGAGAAGTGCATGGGCTAAAAATGCAGCATCTACCAACGGTTGTCTATTTTCAGTAAAATTCATGAAGCTAGATGCCATCGGAGTTACCGCATTCCTGATCGACTTAATAGATAAATCAATGAATTCCTTTCTTAACCTTCCTTCTTTTGTATTGTCAGCACCTAATTCTAACCAGGGTGAGAGTCCTGCCAAGGTTCTTCCTAGTCCTTCAAGATATGTGACTTTTCTTCGGCCTTCTTCCTGGTCTGGTGCAGATTCTACGGGCATTAGATCTTTAAGTTTGTCTTCACTTAGGGCCGACAACAAAGGCCTTGCAATTCGGGTAATTAATTCCACCCAGTATTCTCGATCATTGAGTACCAAATGATTGGAAGCCACCAATTCACTTGACTTTAGTAAGCTTCCTGTCCCTATTAAGGGAATACTTTGGATAAAATTTCGTCTCTGCATGGCTTTTAAATTTAGATTTGAATTATAGGTTATCAATTTACTTAAAATACGAATCAGGGTATATAATTGTGTAAAAATTTTCTATTGATCAAGGTTTGGCCCAAGAAGAAATTTCAGCTTCTTTTTAAGCAGCTACCCAAATAAGTTAAAATTTGGCACACTCCTTGCGTCATTGCTTTTTGTGGTAAACATCGAAGACATCAATAAGAAGCATATCATCAAGACCGACTGTCTGTACAGGGTGGGTTATGGCCTGAAATCCAGGCTCTTAGATTTCCAGAACGGCATTTTTTACCTGGAAGTAGTGTTTGGAAAGCGATGGCACAATAATTATTCTGCAACGGTATATGAACTTGCGCATTGCTGGAAAGACAACAACCCCGAGCTTGCTTACGCTCAGGGTTGTAAAGTATTTATTATTGATGGTAGAAAAGCCCCGGAAAAACTTGATTTGCATCAGGTAGGTATCCGGGTCGATTACGATGCTAAAAAAGGGATCCTGTTTCCTCCGTTTACTCTAAACTAATTTTTAGGAGTGGGTTTTGGCTGAGGAGCCACTTTGTTTTGGCCATCTTTTCCTTTTTCCGGGCGATCTCTTTTACTATCCTTATTAAAATAATCTTTCCTAAAAGATTTTAGCTTGCTTTGTTCGTCGCGGGTCATCACACCATCTTTCCAGATCTGATCGTCAAGTGTTTTTCTCTCCTGTTGAAATTTCTGATGATTTTCTTTCATCACTTTCCAATCTCTATTTTGGAATTGGCCTTTACCACCGAATCGCTGAAATCCATTACCGTATTGACCTCTACCCTGGAATTGCCTTGGTCCATAGAAGCCTCTAGGAGAGTTTTGATATCTTCTCCAGTTTTGGCCTTCAAAATGATTTCTTCCAAACTGGCCAGCCCTGCCTTGAAACTGGTGTCGACCATATCCAAAGTGTTGACCTCTTCCTTGATGGAATTGTTGAAGTCCACCATGTCTTTCGTTTGATCTAAAAGAATGTCGATCTTGAGAATTAGCTCCATCAGCATTAGACCGTTGTTCGAGTTGACCACGATCTCTGTTTTTTCTAGCGGACGAATCTTGCTGAGCTTGAAGAGCCATGGTGAAGATCATGCTTGCCGCAAGGGTCAAAAACATGATTCGCTTAATTGAATTTTTCATTTTCTGTTTGTTTTAAATAAGTAAATAGGTGAATTAGCAACGGGAAGACTTTGAAGACTTGCCGCTACTTTTTGCATTTTTATAACAAGAAGTAGCTTGTCCATATCCTGATTTTGTTTCATGATCATAATGAGGGTTTGCTCCATTTCCTTCTTGTCTTAGACCACAGTTGCTTTGCTGGGTAGTGCGAGTCTTATTATATGATTTACCTGAATGGATATCCGTAGTACGAGTTTTTCCCTGATTCCTATCCCCATTCAATTGTGTGGTATTACCATTAGCCTGGGTAGTATTACCTCTTACTTTCAAACCATGCACAGTACTAATCTTCTTGAAGCTTAACCATTCCTGGGCATTACCTTTAAAAGATAATCCTGCTACAAGGGTGATCATTATTACTGAATTGATTGTAAAAGATTTTTTCATTTCATTTATTTGATTGAATTATTGACGCTGAAGTTTTTAAAAAGTATCAATAGTTAAAAAAATAAATTACAGCCCTTCATTAGCGTTGGCCAAACTTATATCCTTCTTCCCCTGCCAAATGATTTTTCTTTAAAATTCCGAGATCGATAATCATGATTTCTATTCCTGAAATGATTCCCTCGAAATGAATTTCGGGGACGACATTTATGTCTTTTAATAATTCGAATTCTATTTGGTTGATGCTCAATTCGTTCATGTCTATACTGATGGTTGTCCCGGGATCTATTTTCAAGGTACGGCCTGCTCCTTTCGGAATAGCGAAAATCCCGCTGTGCAGATACCGCAAAGGAGATGGTGAGTAATGAAGCAATGAGGAGAGTCTTAATTGAAAATAATTTTGTCATAAGTACAATTTTTTAGTTAGACTAAAGTATAATCAAAAGGTTTAATGAAGTGTGAAGGGACTATTAAAGGTTGTTTAAAACGTGGATAAAGAAATGACTCATGACAGGATTACAACTATAATCAGCACTTCAATTGATAAATTAGGAATATTTGAAATGATGGTGCTATTTTATAAGCATTTATTTGAAAGTCACTGTTCTTATAAAGATTCATCACGAACAGGGAATTGGTATAAAATTTTATCGTAAAGGAATGCATTAGAAATTTACGAAGCGTATGTACAACCCAAGTCCTATGTTAAAAATTAAGGTTAAAATTAAAATACAAAATTGAAAGAATTTATTTTTAATAAATTTTGAAAGAAGCCAATAAAAAAGTAGTGATGCAATCCCTAAAATTATAGGATAAATTAAATTTACTATTGCTCCGAGCTCGAGTTTATCTAAGTTTGCAGACATAGCTATACACCATGAAATCAAAATAGATATCAATATCATTAGAATTTTATAGTTCACCTTTGAAAAATTTATACTTGCAATTAAGTCAACTCAAAAAAATAATATTTTTAAATCATAATATTCACTATTTCTTCTTCCTAAATGACCACTGAAAAGTAAATCGTGCTACCTCTACCCCATCGCTATTTTTACCAATCGTATTAGCTTTTACAGTAACACCTTCTGACTGAGTTTCAGCCATAAGAATACTTTCTAAAATTTTTTCTACATCATCACAGGTAAAATCAATTCTACCTACAGCTTTCTTAGTAAAGCCGCCTTCCATCCCAGTGACCAGCATAGATATATTTTTTCCATAGGAACCTACCATTGCAACTAAACCAGTGGATAGTTCAGCTGCAGCCGACAGAGCAGCAAAATAGATGGATCTGAAAGGGTTTTTAGTTGACCATTGGTATGGAACAGAAACTACAGATATCTTTTCATCCAGCTTATCAATCGATAATCCAAAAAATAAGGCACCAGGCAGATGCTGTAAAAAATACAATCTTCGATAGAAAGGATTCAGAAGTTTAACTGCAAGTTGCTTATCCATAACAATAGATTTAATATTTTAATGACCAGCTATTGGATTAAAGTATCAATATATCGTTATTTTCGCGCTCATAACGAATTGAAATTATGAATCTTCACGAATATCAGGGGAAAGAATTATTAAAAAAATTTGGAATAAAAGTACAGGAAGGTGTGGTGGCCACTACTTTGGAGGAAGCCTTAGCCGGATATGAAAAAATAGTAGCCGAGTCGCATTCACCTGTAGCTGTAGTGAAAGCACAGATTCATGCCGGTGGGAGAGGCAAGGGAGGTGGTGTAAAACTGGTGAAATCAAAAGACCAGGCCAAAGAAGTGATACCCCAGATATTAGGCATGATGCTCAAAACTCCCCAGACTCCCGGTGGCATGAACGGCGCAGGCAAATTGGTACGAAAAGTATTAATCACCGAAGACTCGTTCGTGCCCACTTTCGATTCTTGCAAAGAATACTATGTTTCTGTGCTTACTGACAGGGAGAAAAAATCGAATGTCATCATATACTCTACGGAAGGTGGTATGGACATTGAATCCGTTGCTGAAAAGACGCCCCAACTGGTACATAAAGAATACATTCATCCACTTACCAGCGTGCTTCCATTTCAAGCCAGGAATATTGCTTTCAATTTAGGGCTTGAGGGCGATGCTTTTAAAAACATGGTAAAATTCGTAACCAATCTTTACGACGCTTTTGTGAGTGCCGATGCTACCCTTTTTGAAATCAATCCTTGTCTTCGAGATGGCAATGGCAATATAGTAGCTGTGGATTGCAAAGTCTCATTAGACGATAATGCATTGTATAGGCACCCTGACCTGGAAGCAATGCGCGATATCACAGAAGAAGATGCGGCCGAAGTAGAGGCAAGGAATTACAATCTGAATTATGTGTCATTAGATGGTAATGTGGGCTGTATGGTAAATGGTGCCGGACTAGCTATGGCCACGATGGATATCATCAAATTATCAGGAGGTGAACCAGCCAATTTCTTAGATGTAGGTGGTACTGCTGATGCTGCCAGAGTAGAGCAGGCATTCCGGATCATACTTAAAGATCCTAATGTAAAAGCCATTCTCATCAATATATTTGGTGGAATAGTAAGGTGTGACCGTGTAGCCCAGGGAGTGGTAGACGCCTATAAAAATATTGGGGAAATAAAAATACCGATCATAGTACGATTGCAGGGCACTAATGCTGAATTAGCTAAGGATATCATTGACAAATCCGGATTAAAAGTGAAGTCTGCCATTTTATTGAAAGATGCAGCAACATTGGTAAAAGAAGCCCTAAGCTAAATTTCATACGTGGTTCCACTTTCGCTTTTCGAGCTCAATGAATATATCAGGCAAGTAATTTCGCTCAATTTTACTGATCCTATCTGGATAAAAGCTGAACTTAACCAGATAAGTTTTTCCAGGGGACATTGTTACCTGGACCTTATTGAGAAAAAAGAAAATAATGATGAAATCATTGCTCAGGCTAGTGCTGCGATCTGGTATCGAAATCTAAAATTTATCGAGCACAAGACGGGCCCACACTTACATCAGATTCTTAAAAAAGGACTACAAGTATTATTAAAAGTAAAAGTCGAATACAACGAGCGATATGGATTGAAGTTTAGTGTGGAAGACATAGATACCACGTATACCATTGGACAACTGGAATTGAAGCGAAGAGAAATTCTGGCGGAGTTACAGCAGAAAGGATTGATGGAGAAAAATAAGAGTTTAGTCCTGCCACCGGTTTTGCAAAAACTTGCCATTATTTCCTCTGAAAAAGCGGCAGGTTTTCAAGACTTTATCAATCATTTGCAGGAGAATGCTTATGACTTTGCCTTCAAATGCGAACTCTTTTCAGCAGCTATGCAGGGTAAAAACGTTGAGCGTGAAGTCATTAAAGCTTGCCATGATATCCTGAAAGAAAAAGAAAAATATGATGCTGTAGTGGTCATCCGGGGTGGCGGTTCCAAATTGGATCTATCAGCTTTCGATACTTACAAATTGTGCGCTGTTCTTGCCAGCATGCCGTGCCCGGTCATTACAGGTATTGGACACGATATTGACCAATCTATCGCTGATCTGGTTGCTCACACCAGTGTAAAGACTCCTACCGCAGCAGCTAATTTTATTATTGATCATAATCTCAGCTTCGAATCTTCTTTGTTCGAAAAGTTGAGAACAATCGAAACTTTTTCCAAACAATTACTGCATACAGAGTCGGGATTCCTGAAGAACCTGGCGGACAAAATCAAATATGTAGGTTTTCAGATCATTCAATCACATGAGTACAAACTATCAACCGTATCGGCTAATCTCCATCAATTTGCTTTAACTAGAATTAAAGATCATAGCCGTGAACTGGAAAATAATGCCCGCCTGGTGGCTTTGATGGATCCTTATCAGTTGCTTTCCAGAGGTTATTCAATAACGACACTGAATGGAAATCTAATAAAATCAAGTGATGAAGTATCTTCGGGCGATAAATTGGTAACAACCGTGCACAAAGGAAGTATAGAAAGCACAGTCAATTAGAAATATAATAAATGGCTAAAAAGAAAAAAAATGATTCCAGCATGACCTATGAGGTGGCTCGTCATGCTTTGGACAAAATCATCCGGGAAATCCAAAATGAAAACACTTCTATCGATTTATTAGCTGAGAAAATAAAACAAGCCCAGGACTTAATCTCTTATTGCCAGGCAAAGCTCAGAAATATAGAAAGCCAGGTAAAAGGCTTAATTGGAGATGAAGAAGAATAGATAGATATTAACTGTCCAACTATTTCAATTTCTTTTCCAGTACTATAAATTTCAACTCTTTTAAAGGCTTACCAAATTTATTATCCTTCGGAAACGGTAATTCTTCTCCAGTAGGATGAAAGCCATACTTTATATACCAGCTAACCAGCTCATGTCGCTCGGAAATCACCTTCATTTTTATAGCCTTGCAAGATTTTTGAATGGCGAATTCGTCTGCCGCAAATAAAATCTTTTTGCCAATACCGGCGCCCTGAAAATCAGGATTTACGCTGAACATGCCCAGGTATATCTTTTCACCTTGCTTTTGAAGGTTGACACAGCCAATAATAGTATTTTCAGATGTATATTTCAATATGCAGCCATCTTCGGCATTAATCAGGTCTACGAGATCACTGGAATCCGTGCGAACCTCTCCCTCGATGAGGAGGGCTTCTGTCGTCCACCCTTTTTTAGACTCCTCTCCCCGATAACAACTATTTATCAATCTAAGAAGTTGAGGAATATCCTCCAAATTTGCCTCACCAATCATTCTATTTCCTTAGTTTATTTTTCAAAAGAACCAATGCATATTTACTCCAGTCTGCAACGTTCCCTTCCACTAAATATTGATTTAATAAAAATGAACCCAACAGTATATCCAGATCTCCGTCTCCATCAAAATCACCACTGGCTATGGTCATCCATTTCCCATAATTGGCATTGGAGAAACTATAGGGCTCGTACTTACCATCATTGTTTTGGAAGTATTTAAATGACTTATAAGGATGAGACTCATCACCCGGAAAAAAAGAGGTGGCTGCAATATCCATATCTCCATCACCATCAAAGTCAGCAATCTCACTATGTAACACCCCCGGATAAGGTATGAAATTACTTTCTTCAAAAATCAAATCACCTTTGTTCAAATAAATACGAATGCCGTGGTAAGGTTTTATTATTTTACTATAATCTGCATTATCTCCATTGCTAAGTATTATGTCGGGTTTGCCATCTCCATTCATATCTGCAATATCCATGTCACAGAGACCGTAAACGGGTGGAAATCTTAAAAGGGTTTTTGAGGTTAAATGGCCTGAACTATCTGGCTTATATAGTACTACTCGTTCTTGCCCCTGAGCCATCAAAGCTATTATTTCATTCACATGGTCATTATCTAAATCTGCTATCAGGGTCTTTACACTTCCTGGTTGTGAATCCAGATTTTCTGCTTTTTGCCAACTCTTATTATTGTATTGAAATCTGGTCAAGCCACCCGTCTCATATCCAAACTCACTGATAATCAGATTATTAAACCCTGCCATCTGATCAAAAGATAGAAATACTGGTCGATGCAGCCCCTCGATTATTTTCGTGAGAGAATGATGAGAGCCCAACTGGAATATGCTACCAAAACTTTGCTCCGAAGGATACATTCTGCCCACAGAAAGGATATACTGATTCCTGTTTTCGTCTGTGGATATACCTAAAGGAGTAGATTTTATATTGATGGTATCGATCAGATGAAATGATTGATCAAGGGTAAAAATAACACCTGACTCCAGCCCAATTTTTACTTCATGTTTCAAGGAGTCTACACTTAGCATGGTCACTATTGGATATTTTATCAAGCTACCCAGCGGGACTATTTCAAACTGTGTTAGAGATCTATTTTTATCAGAACTCACTGGTAAGCTGTCTGGAGCATAGGTACTATAATATCCCAGGACTTTTAACCAATCATTACGGGTAATCTTAGATGAATCAGGATATATTTCTCTATCGTGAATCAAAGTTTGCTCCATCATATTAAGACCACCTATTGGATTATAATTCTCCGTCTCCAACCCCAGTCGACAGCCCATATTGGGTAATACAAACTCCGCCCAGGTCTTTTTGTCCAACAAAGTAGGGGCTGGAAGTAAATGACAGGAACCGCAAAATTTGCTGACTATCACCGAAGTATCGCCTATTGTATCTTCTACTACGTGTACCAGGGCTTTAGGTTCATTCTTGCAATAGGAAAGCAATGTTAAAAAACAAAGTAGTACTAAAAATCGAAACATTTTCAAGGGAATGATGGTTTTAATTCGAATATAAATTTTGTATAGAATATTCAAACCCTAAACGGCTAATATGCCAAAAGTCTCATTGTAAGGATTAGCAATATCAATAATTTCAAATTTTGGACTTATACGCTTTTTAAGAGTCTGGTAAGTATTTTTCGACCTGCTGTCTGATGTGACAAAATGCGTGATTGTTTTATCAAGATCGGCTTGAGCAAATAATTTCGAATCATTCGGAATAATTGCTCGAGGATAAAGCTTCGCTTTAGTGATTTTATTTTCTTCAAATATTATCTCTGCAAATTCTCCAGTTCTTTTTGCTTGATCTAAATTGAATGGGATTATTTGAATATTTCTTAATGGTAATTCGTCAATTTTTCCCTTCACACAATACTCAGCAATACTAATAGTTGAAACTTTTAGTACTATTTCATTTTCAAGAAAATATTTAAAGTAATCTTTGGCATTATTATGTAATGAGTCTTCTTCATTAAGCAACCTAACAAAGAAGCTAGTATCTAAAAGTACACTATGCTTCATAACCACCTCTAAGATCCGTTAGCCAATCATTAGTATTAACTCCTTTCCAACTTTTCTTGGCTTTAGAAATTAGTGAATTTAAATAAGTTGAATCAAAATTTGTGTCATAATTAATTAATTCGACAAGCTTTAATGAATTTGTATCAATTTCTCCTGTTTCAAGATTCTGTTTACCTGTAGCACGAATACCAAACTTTTTATACAATAAATTTTCTTCTTGCTTCATTAAGAAATCCTGCCCTGTCTCTATTGCTAAATATCCATAATCATCTGTATCGATATGAATATTTGCTTTACTTTTTCCTCCAGCATCTTTTAGAATACCATAAAAATAAAATTCAGCTTCATTCCAAATAATTTCATTTCTAAAAAATCGAGTGTTTGGGTTTATTGTAAGTTCAATGTCATTCTTTACAGATGTACTTAGATGAAATTCGTAATTTTTTTGTTGTGAAATTTGTTGAATGTTTTCAATTGCTTTGGCGGTCTTTAGATCAAGAAAATCAATTGAGTTAGATTCTTTTATTTGCCCTAAAATGGCACTAAATCCAATTATATATTGAATTGGGGTCTTAAAAATATGCCTAACAGAACCCTCTTGAATGTCATATGTAATAAGTGGACGGTCTTTTCTGTTGTTCGGATATACCAAATCTTCAACATTTTGAAGAATGATCGCAATTTGTTTAATATCATAATTTTCAGGTTTTAACTCTAAATTTCCTGACTTTCCGATAACTCTGATTTCTATGTCCCCTATTTTATCCACTTGTCAAAGATATGATTTTTTGGTTTCTATAGGCCTTACACTTGTCGATACATCATTTGAGCTAATAAATTTTAAAATTATCCATTAATCAATGAATGATGATTAAAAAAGTAGCTCCGAAGGGAATCGAACCCCTACCACCTGATCCGAATTCAGGTATTCTATCCATTGAACTACGGAGCCAGCGTTGCAAAAATAAGCATTCCTTTTGATCAAAGACCACTTCAAAGAAGGTAGTTATTTTTAATTTCGTTGTCCATGCATGATATTTCAAAAATTAGTTTAGAATTTACCAGCTCGGTAGAGGATATAAGGCAAATATTACTTCTTCAAAGTCAAAATCTCAGGTCAACTATTAGCGAAGAAGAAAGTATTTCAGATGGGTTTTTATTTGTAAAACACGATCCCGCTACTTTATTAAAAATGTGTGAAGCTGAGCCTGCCGTAGTCGCTCGGTATCAAGGGAAAATAATAGCTTACGCACTGTGCATGACCAGGAAATTTGGCAGTGAAGTACCCGAATTGATCGATTTTTTCAATCATGTTCATTCTTTGAGTTATAAAAAGAAGTTGCTTGAATCCTCTGCTTTCGTCGCATGTGGACAAGTATGTGTCCACAAGGAGTTTCGCAGTAACCATTTGATGGCAGATTTATATTCCAAAATGAGATCCTTGAATAGCAAATATGAGTTTTGCATTACTGATATTTCCAGTTCAAATACCCGGTCTTTACATGCCCACCATAAAGTGGGTTTCACTACTATAGATAAAAACATAAACAAGTATAATGAGGAATGGCAAATTGTTTTATGGGAATGGCGGTATTAAATAAGTGTGAAAAAATAAATAATTTGCAGGATTAATACTTAAAACTAAAATGAGCAAAACGACAAACCTGGTAGCTTCTGCACTACCCGATCTACCCAATATGGAAGGATATGCTTTCGCCATTATCAATACAGCATGGAATAGAAATATCACGGAGAAGCTTGAAGTAGGAGCCATGAAAACCCTGATAGCTCATAAAGTGAAGAAAAATGATATAAAAGTATATACAGTGCCGGGGTCATTTGAATTGGTACATGCAGCCCGGAGAGTAATTAAATCTGCTGATGTGCATGCAGTAATTTGTCTGGGATGTATTATCAAAGGGGAGACTCCACATGATATATACATCTGTCACGCTGTTTCACAGGGCATTATGCAATTAAATATAGAGACAAAGGTACCCGTGATATTTGGGGTTCTTACTACCAACACGATGGAACAGGCACTTGAGCGAGCGGGTGGTAGCATAGGTAATAAAGGAGTCGAGGCGGCATATACGGCTATGCAAATGGCATTGTTTAATCATCATCTATGATTTTAAAATCTGTATTAGCAGGAACATTTAAGTTAGATGGAGGAGCTATGTTTGGGGTAGTTCCTAAAAAAATCTGGAGTAAGCTTTTGCCACCGGATGAAAACAATCTATGTTCCTGGGCTATGCGATGCCTTTATATTGAAAATGGTGACCGCAAAATATTAATAGATACGGGCCTGGGGAACAAACAATCAGATCGCTTTTTTTCTTATTATGAGCCCAAAGGTGATATTCTGATTCAGGATGCCCTCAAAACGGCTGGTATCGATCCCGATTCTATTACTGACATACTATTTACCCATTTACACTTTGATCATGTGGGTGGGGCATTATTTAAAAATGAATCTGGAGATATCAAATTTGCTTTTCCTAATGCCAGACATTTTGTACATAAAGAGCATTGGAATAATGCCATTACCCCTAATGCCCGGGAGAAAGCATCATTTTTAAAGGAAAATCTAGAGCCCTTAGCTGATAGAATAATCTTTTTAGAAGACAATGATTCTTCTTTCGAACAGCTGGAGTTTGTCAAAGTAAATGGCCATACTATAGGCATGATACTTCCGCTAATTCATTTTAGTGCTGAAAAAAAAATATTGTATTGTGCTGATCTTTTTCCCGCGGTGCATCATATCCCACTTCCCTATATCATGGCTTATGATATGCAGCCTTTAATTACTCTAAAGGAAAAAGAGACCATATTAACCAGAGCAATAAATGAAGATATAGCCTTGTTTTTTGAACATGATTATTTGAACGAAATTGCAATAGTAGGTAAAGCAGGTGATGATAAATATTTTGTCAAATCTTGCACTACTTTAGAGGATTACCTTAAAAATTAAAAAAATTGAGGATCCTCAAAACTCAAGAAATTCATTTAATAAGGAGGTCAGGATATGAATGGTACCAAGGTCAGACAATGTATTATTTTCATCTATAAGAGTTTCAATTCTGGAAATAGGCAATTTATTGGGATAAACGACCATATTCATATACATCAATATACTACTAAGATGATCCATTCCTCGGAGGTTTCCGGCCCGACCCGATGCAATACCTATCAATAAGGCTTTTTTATGATAAAATGAGGCCTTTGCATCAGATACGCTGCATGCATCTATAAACAGTTTTAAAATACCGGGAATGCTGCCATTGTATTCCGGCGAGATAAAAACTATTTTAGTTGCGGGGATCATCAATTCGGTTTGAATATTTATTATAGCTGTACTTAATTGATCTGAATGGTACATATTGCTTGATTCAAAAGCAGTCATGGGGATAGTTGCCAGATCCAAAAGTTTTACTTCTCCTTTATATTTTCCAGTTAAATAGTTTTGAACATAGTCGCTAACGGGTTTGCTTTGGCTGGCTGTTCTATTGGTGCCGTGAATTACTAAAATCATGATTCTACAACAAGTTATAAATTAAATGGTTGATCCTGATTACGAAAATGAAATTGTCCAGATTAGTTAAATATAAATTTTTCATAAGAAAATCAAGTAAATTGACTAAAGCTGTAACTTCTTATTAAAACTTCCTCATTTTTGGCCCTATGAATGTATTATTAATCGAAGATGAACCTAAAACATCCAGTTTTCTCAAAGCTTTTTTGGAAGAAAACAATATTTACTGCAAGATTTGTCAAGATGTAGATGATGCCTTGAATGTGTTACTAAAAGATCATTTTGATATTATTGTCACCGATATCATTATGCCTGGCAAATCCGGATTGGAATTAGTTAAAACTATACGGGAACGAAAAATAAAATCACCGGTATTAGTGATTTCAGCACTGGGTGAAACAGAACACAAAGTGCAAGGATTAAATGTTGGCGCTGACGACTATTTGCCAAAACCTTTTGATCTCAATGAATTTCTGGCAAGAATTTCAGCTCTTTACAGGCGCTCCAAAATGTCTAACCTTTCTACTGAAAAATTACAGTTTAAAGACCTGGAATTAAACCTTTCTTCTATGGAGGTTATCCGCGAGGGGAACAGCATTGTTCTAAGTCCAAAGGAATTTAATTTACTGGCGTACCTGGTAAGAAATCAGGGAAGAGTAGTTCCCAAATCAGAGCTTTTAGAACAAGTATGGAATCTAGGTAATGGCATCAATACTAATGTTGTAGAAGTATATATCAATTACGTTCGCAAAAAAGTGGACAAGAACTATCCTATCAAGTATCTTCACACATTACATGGTATTGGCTATGTAATCAAGACTGAAAAAATGCTTGAATGAAGATCAGGACAAGGCTGTCTATTCAATATATCCTCATCACGATAGGGATATACAGCCTCTCCATGCTTTTTGTTTACAGACAATTTAAAAAACATAAAGAAGATCAATTTTACGAGGCGCTTGAATCCAATGCCCGGGTAACTGCGGAGATGGTCCTGTTAAACGAAGAAGAATTACAAACGGTAAAAAGCGGCAAGGCAGATCTAAGCTCAGCGGCAACGATCGTAAATACATCTATTTATAATAATGAATACCGCCGGATATTTACACTGGATTCTTTGTATCCTATAGCAAGTAATAAAATTTTAAAGTCCATTCCTGCAGATCAACCACAAGTTTTTTCAAATGGAGATTATCAGGGAATAGGCCTGGAATTCATCTCTGCCAGGAAAAACAAGTATTATGTATTATCGGAAGGAAAGCTGAATTATATTCCTTTAATAAAATTGCGAAATATCCTTTTAATTGGCACGCTTTTAACCCTTATAGCTGTTGCGTTGGGCGCCTGGTTTATATCAGATCAGTCCATGAGACCAATAGTGAGAATAAACAAAGAGATAAACGAAATACTACCGGCGGATTTGAGCAGGCGACTAAAAGTACATGCTAGTCCTGATGAATTTTCAGTATTGGTAAAAACATTCAATTTATTATTAGATCGAATCGAAACAGCTTTCAATAGTGAAAAAAGTTATATCTCTAATGTCTCGCACGAATTAAAAAATCCGTTGACTGCGATTCAATCCCAGATTCAATATGCTTTGAATAAAGATCGTAAAAGCGATGAATATAAAAAGATATTGACCTCTGTTCGGGAAGATACAGCCGACCTTAGTAATACGGTTGAAAAACTTTTACAACTTGCCAGGATTAATTCTATTGCTTCACCCGATAAAATGGAGACCTTTCGACTGGATGAACTGATTTATGATGTGCAGGATTCGTTCACCAGATCATTTCCGGAGTTTCATTTAGAATTGAATATTACTGATTTACCGCCTGAAGAAGAAGGAATGGAGGTATTTGGAAATTACTCGCTGCTAAAGTCAAGCTGTATTAATTTATTAGAAAACGCCGGTAAATTTTCAAATGACCATGCGTCAAAATGGACCATAGACTTCAAAGATCCGGGAGGTATAAAAATGGAAATTCAAAATAATGGGAACCCTATAAAAGCAGATGACCAGGACAAAATATTCAGGCCTTTTTACAGAAGTCAAAGTAATATAAAAATAAAGGGCTCGGGAATTGGTCTATCACTGGTAAAAACAATCATGGATTTGCATCATATTGATATTAAACTTCAATCTGATGAAATCAATGGCACCAGGTTCATTTTTATATTTCCCATTAAGAAGAATACTCAGGTGTAAAACCGTTGAATAAATATTTTTTTTTAAAATACTGGAATTCATGGTTTCAGTTGCAGTAGTTTAGAGCTTCAAATATGCCTTCTGACTATTATAACACTATTGCTGAAATTACAAATGGTAATTATAAAGAAAAAGGAAGCTCTTTCCTATCCATGATTGTTCGCTTGAAATCTGAAGCTGAAGTAAAATCACATATCCAAAATATAAGAAAAGAACATCCCAAGGCGAGACATATTTGTTATGCCTATAGATTTGGCTTACAAAAAGAATATTCTAAATATAATGATGATGGTGAGCCTGGCGGCACTGCAGGAAAGCCAATCCTCGGTCAACTTATAAAATTTGATCTGGAAAATACCCTGATTGCCGTAACCAGATATTTTGGTGGAACACTCCTAGGTACTTCTGGTCTGGCTATAGCTTACAAAACAGCTGCTGAAAACGCTATTCTGAAAAGTCAACTAATTGAGGTCCGAAGGAATTCATTCTTTCAAGTTACATATCCATATACATCTGAAAAGTTTATTGAAAATTACGTCAGGAATAATGATGGTGCGATTATTAAAAAAGAATTTTCCGAATGGATTAGCTGCCATATAGCCTTTCCACTATCACAGAAAAATGAAATACCCATTTTGTTAGAAAAGGAAATCCGTGAACTCCAGCTTAAAGATGAGATTACCATCACTCATATCTCTAATGACGCCTGTTAGGTGAATAAAAGAGCTATCTTAATAAGGTGACATCTCCTTTTAATAAAATTGGTTTTGCGTTTGCAGGGCAAATAGCTTCTACAATATAAATATACACACCTTGTGGAGCAGGTTTGTTTTTAAAAGTACCATCCCATCCAATATTGATGTCAAAGGTCTGAAACACTAATATTCCCGTGCGATCATATATTCTATAGGACTTGATTTGGTCTGAGGATTTGGGGATTATAAAAAGAATATCATTGATGCCATCATGGTTAGGTGTAAATACATTAGGCACAGCAAAATAGTCTTTTGGATCACAAGAAGTACTCATGGTTAGCTGAACCAATTGGTTCAATTCACAACCAGTGACTGGGTCAATAATTTTGAAGTTATATTCCTGATCTATTTCTCCCTGAAAAATGGGTGATGCACAATCACTACAGGTAAGATTATTGGGTGGTGACCATTCAAATTTGTATTTTTTCAAATTATTCAAGCCGCGATTCAATTGAAATGGAAGGCCAGGTATTACAGTATAGTGAATGGTATCTTTTAAATTAATAAAATCAATCGCAGTAATATTAAAAAATGCAGTATCCGGAGCACAAGTCTGGTTAGACGCAATTAAGCGATATTGGGCGGAGTTCTTTGTCAAAATAGTAATGCTGGGCTTATTCGTCTCTGTAAGTATATTAGGACCAGACCATTCGTATTTAGAAGCAACCCCTTCTGCTTCCAGCTCTAGTTCATCCTTAGGACACACCGTCCAATCTCGACCCATGATGTCCGTCTTAGCAAGCACATGTATACGTATTGAATCTATCAAATTACATAGGTCCTCCGTGTACTTAGCTATATAAGTAATACTTCTGACTGGGGTGGCTATCGGATTATTAAGTGTTGGATCATTGAGCGAAACCGTAGGTGACCATATGGTGGGGGAAAAATTTGCAGCAAGTTTTACAGCAGATCCCTGGCAAATAGCAGTATCATTTCCTAATCCAAATAATGCGTTGGATAATAATTTGATTTTGATACTATCCATTACCTGACATCCTTGAATGACCCCCTGCACCCTATACTTTGAATCTCCAATTGGTTTTAAGACAGGATTAGCACAATTTGTACAAGAAATACCATTTGATCCAGACCAGCGGGCCTGGGTCATGCCAGGAATATTTATAGAAAAAGTATCTCCTATACAAAGTGTGCGGTCGCTTCCAAGATCGAAATCTATTTTAGGTTGAACGCTAATTAATACAGAATCGTAGCGCTCACAACCCAGGTCATTTACCACTTGTACTTTATACTGCGTAGTAGTAACTGGGATAGCAATTGGATTTCTACAAAAATTATAACAAGTCAATCCCAAAGCAGTTGAATCCCAATGGTATACAAAAAGGTTGTCTTTAGCATCTACGGATAGCAATACATAGTCACCTGCGCAAATAGTAGTATCCGCATTTATCCCAAGGGCACCTATATTATTCTTAAAAACTTTAACATTTACAGTTTCATCTCTCGTGCATCCACTCGGATGAATGGTTTGAAAGATAAAAGTCTCTGTGGCAGAGGGTCGGATATTGACAGAATTGCATGCTGAACAAAGTGTAGAAGTATCAGTGATCCATTGATATTTCATGCCTGCAATTGGATTTAAAATAGTGGACGACAGTTTTACCAAGGAACCATCGCAGATAGTGGTATCTCTATTTGCAATAGCGAATACAGATCCTTTTATTTCTACATTTTGAACAATAGTATCTCTGCAACCAGCTTCATTCCTTGCTATCAAGCTGATTTTTTTAATTCCCTCTTTTTCAAGAAAAGCGTTTACTGAATCTTTTAATGATCTTAATCCTCCAATATCCCAAAAAATAGTATCTATTCTCAGATCAGGAGAACGACTTTGATTAATAAGCAATATAGAATCCCCTTCGCAAAAAACATTTTTGTTGATGGTAAAGGATGCGGCAGGATCAGGGTATAGGGCAAATGAATTGGGAAGAAATAATGAATCTGAACATATATCGTCTGAAATAGAATAGTCGATGGAATATGTTCCTTTATTGGCCAAAGGAAAATCTATTGGCACCATTGTAAAAGTGGTATCAAACGCGAGGCTATACAACCTAAATTTTATTTGGTTTAAGGGTGATGTCGAAAAAGTACTGTCAATAAAAGTCTGCACGGAATTAAATCCACATAATAGACTGTCCCTTACTTTAATATCAGCTTTTACTTCATGGGCATTTATAGTTTCAAAAATGGCAAAATCAAGGCATTTATTGGTATCTGTAACCACGATTACAGGAAGAAACTGGCCTTCTGACTTGTACTGATGATCCAAATTTAATTCACCTTCTACAGAAGTATATTCATTTTGGGTACCATCACCCCAATCAATCAAAGCTGCGCTTTTTCCAAAGACTTCGGCCGTAAAATTTATACTCGAGGGCACGCAATAAATCGGATCTATGATTGAAACTTTCTTTACTATTGGGCCATCCACTTGAATCAGGGAGTCCAATAAAAGCGTGTCTAAGCAATGCAGCGTAGACCCGGCTATTAATCTTATCGAGTAGAATCCCCTATCTACATACAAATGGGATGGATTAATTTCCGTATTTACATTCGTTTGATCTCCCAGGTCCCAAATAAAACGGTAAGCGTTCGTACTTAGATTTTCAAATCTTGCAGCAAAAGGATGGCAATTAGTAGAAGCGCCTTGAAACATAAAACCTGCTTTCGGTTCTCCAATTTTGACTTTGACTATTGAATCTACCTGTAATACGCAACCAGAATTAGAATCATTCACTGTAAAGCCAACAAAATATTGTCCCTCCTGCTTAAATTGATGAATAGGATTATATTCTTCTGAGACAGAACCATCACCAAAATTCCATTTTACATTTGTCCATTCCCCTGCAATGGTCGGCAAAAATGGAATTTGCTCACGGGTGCAAGACAACGTATCTGCTATTGCTGTAGCAGTCAATTTATTAATGGTGAGCTTTTCATTTTTAGTATCAGAACATCCATATTTTGAATCCACTTTTAATTGAATAAAAGGAGTATTTATCCTGTCAAGTGTAAGGCTTACTTTATTTGCATCATTAATATTCTTATTAAAAAAAGTCCAATTATTATGCACAATAGAGTCATTGACTGCAACGCTTTTATCCAAAAAGCTCAATAAGGAATCCTGGCAAAATATTTTTCGCTCTGCAACCAAATTTGATATTACCTGATGAATATTAATGGAATCAATGGTTGCTGTATCCTTACATCCCAATTCATCAGAAGTGATTAACCGACCACCTGTAATTCCTCCCTTGGAAAATCTTAAGGTCGGTGCAGCAACATTAAAGTTTACCTGGTCAGAGCCTGGAAAAAAATAATTATAGGATACTGCATCTGTGGATGTATTGGTAATTAGTAGGTCAGCGGGAGCACAGGCTTCTTTTAAACTGATGGCAAATGAAGATTTGATTTTTCTAATGGGTAGTTTTATGGAGAAACTATCTGACGCACAGCCAGATCCCAAATTAAAAACTTCAAGCAATACGTTATAATCATTTCTCCCGGGAAATACATAAGTAGGGTCGAACAAAGTACTTGTATCACTTAAAATAGAATTTACTCCAAAATCCCAATGAATAGAATCCGAGCCTGTCGATGTATTGATAAATGCCCGCTTAAATGGCTCATTACAATCCAGCACCGACTCAAAATTAGCTTTAGCACCAATGGTTTGTACGGTATCTCTGATTTCTTCTCCCTGACATCCATATTGCCATGCCCTATGAATGATAGTTTGCGTAACCAAATTGGAAAATTCAAAGGTAGCATCTTTAGTAGAATAAGATTGTCCTCCTGGCTGTATACTCCATTCAAATCTATTTGCAAAATTTGAACTGGCATCCCTGGCTACGATAGGCTGTTTATAACAAACCGATTTAGGCAAATCCATAGCAGTCACTGGCTTCTGTCCCAATTGTACCAAATCATTATAAATCACGGAATCGACACACCCCAATGAGTTTTCTACTATTAATTTTACATGAAAGCTCCCAACATCTGAAATAAAAGGCTGAAAAATGGATAATGTATTGGCTTCTATGGGTACAGGAGTATAAATAGTCCACCGCACCGATGTAATAGGATCTTTTGTAATACTCATTTGCTCAAATGGTATTAACGCAGGAGCACATGTGGTTTTAGTTCCATTGACAATACTTGCTTTTAACCGATAGGCATCTACGATCGAATTTTCCAATATTTTGGTGCAGCCAAAAGCACTTTTGACAACTAATGAAATTTTAAATTGTCCTTCTGTGGTAAATTTTAATAATGGATTTATATCAGTAGATAATTCCTGACCGTTGGCTAACCAGGAATAGCTAGTGGCTCCGGTAGAAGTATTAGTTGCCTGAACCTCCAGCGGAAAATTGCAGCCCCGGGTTTTGTCTAAAGTAAAATTGGGCTCTGGCAAGTCATGAATAGTGATGCATTCATTTGAAACAGTTTCAGAAGAGCAGCCCTTATTTTGAATCTTATGGCTTACTTTATAGCAACCTGCCTTTATATATGCATGTGATGGATCTGGGTCTAAGGATATGGTTCCATCTCCAAAATCCCATACATGATTTTCAGCGACAAGAGTAGCACCTAATTTAAAATTTAAAACTTCATTAAGGCAAGCTTCTTTCCTGGGCAGAGTAAATTTTGACAAATTCTCAACGGTGATGGCATCATTAAATAGGGAGGTATCATTGCAATTATTCGCAGTATTAAGAGCAATTACTTTTACAGGATACTTTCCTTCACCGGTAAAAATAAGAGAAGGCGGATCATAACTATTAAAAATAATACTTCTTCCAAAATCCCATATATAGGAAATGCCTGGTATTTTAGGACTTTTATTCGTAATGGTGATAGTACCTATTGTATCACATATTATTCCCGAGCCAAAATCTACTGAAATTTTTGGTTTATCTATTACTTTCAGAGCTTTTTTAGATACTGTAGAAACACATCCTCCAATATCCGTAGTACTCAAAGAAATAGTATAATTTCCTCCTAAAGTATATTTGCTGAATACTTTACCTGGACTGGATTGCTCTATCAATCCGGAACTTCCAGAAAGATCCCAAACCCATTTTACAATTGCTCCATTTGGTGAAGTGGTGATATCCGTAAACCCTATTTGTGATCCAGCACAAATTACTGAATCATCAACTTTAAAATTTGCCTGATAGCCATTATACAACGTGATATAATCTTGTTTACAAATACTATCTCTTTGTCCATTATTATCGACTACAGTAAGGCACACGGTATATTTACCCGGGCTGGCAAATATCTTTTGAGGATTCATTGTTGCAGCATTCGATCCATACCCAAATGTCCAGTGATAGGAAATAATATTGCCGGTAGATAAGCTTTGGAAGTTTGTTTGTAGGACACCGCAGCCTGAAACTTTATCAGAACTAAAATCAGCTTTGGTTTGTCCAAATAAGTCTACCTGAACCAAAAATAAAAATAGTAAAACATGTACCGCAATCTTCATCAATGAGGAATTTGTGATATTTTTAGGTTGACGAATGCGGAATAGGGCGTTAACACTTCTTTTATTTCAAATGTAACGAAAGAAATGAATCTAATACATAGTCGAATTGCATGATTTTTAATAAATATACGTAATAAGGGGAGATTAAAATGTTAAAGATAGGAATCACAGGCGGAATAGGCACCGGCAAATCCTTTGTTTGTGAGATTTTTAAACTGATGAATATACCTATATATGATGCAGATAGCCAGGCAAAGCGGTTAGTTACTGAAAATATAGAAATCAAAGCTGAAATTGTTAAATTATTAGGTGCTGAAGCCTATGATAAATTTGGAGTCTATAATAGAATCTATGTAGCCAATACAATTTTCGAAAATGAATCGTTGAAAAATGAGTTGAATAAAATAATTCACCCTGCTGTACAAGAGGATGCTAACGGGTGGTTTGCCAAAATTCTAAAATCTCAGCCCCATTTGCCCTATGCCATTAAAGAAGCAGCTATATTATTTGAAAGCAATAGCCATCCTGGTCTGGACAAAATCATAGTAGTAGATGCTCCGCTCTCATTAAGAATCCAACGGATCCAAAAAAGAGACCAGATAAATAAAGGCCAGATACTGGCAAGAATGAAAAATCAATGGCCCAACGAAAAAAAAATAGCTATGGCCGACTTTGTAATTTACAATGATGGACAAGCTGGCTTGATAAAACAAATTGAAAAAGTTCATCATGAATTAATAAAGCTTACTAGTTCGAAATTGGATACACAGACCTTTAGTAACTAACCGGTTACAATATCATCATATCAATTTGCGAATATCATCCTCAAAACTTTAGTAATTTTGGTTCATACAAAGACTAAACTATTATGACAACTCAGGACTATATCCATCTGGAGGAAGAATATGGAGCACACAATTACCATCCACTGCCGATAGTATTGAGCAAAGGCAAGGGTGTTTTTGTATGGGATATAGATGGCAAACGGTACTACGACTTTTTATCAGCCTACTCGGCAGTCAACCAGGGGCATTGTCATCCAAGAATAGTAAATGCCTTACTCGAACAGGCAAAAAATCTAACCCTTACTTCACGGGCGTTTTACAACGATCAGCTCGGACATTTTGAACAAAAACTACACGATATTTTTGGCTATGATATGGCATTGCCGATGAATACGGGGGCTGAGGCTGTAGAAACCGCCATTAAAATTTCTCGTAAATGGGCCTATGAAAAAAAAGGTATTACAGCCAATGAGGCTAAAATAATTTTCTTTAGTTCCAATTTTCACGGTCGTACGATGGGTGCCATTTCTGCTTCTACAGAAGACAGTAGTACGGGTGGTTTTGGCCCTTATCTTCCAGGTATTATCGTTGCGCCTTATGGCGACCTGGAGGTGGCAAAGGAGATTCTTCAGTCTGATAAAAATATAGCATCCATTATCATAGAACCCATCCAGGGAGAAGCAGGAGTAATCATTCCTCCACCTGGTTATTTGAAAGAATTGTTCCTGCTATGTAAAAAAGAAAATGTACTATTCATTGCGGATGAAATACAAACTGGATTGGGACGCACTGGAAAAATGCTATGTGTTCAGCACGATGATATCAGACCAGATATGGTGCTATTGGGTAAAGCCATCTCCGGTGGTTTACTACCAGTATCTGTTGTATTAGCTGATAAGCATATCATGGAAGTACTCAGACCTGGTCAGCATGGTTCTACCTATGGTGGTAGTCCTTTAGCTGCAAAAGTAGCATCGGAAGCGCTTGGTGTATTAGTCGACGAAAAGCTGTCAGCTAACGCCAGCCGTATGGAAACGGTTTTAAAAAATGAGCTCACTCTATTAAAAGAAGATGCACCTTGGGTAAAAGCCATTAGGGGAAAAGGATTATTATGGGCAATAGAAATTGATGAAGATCCTGATGGAAATGCAGCCTGGAATATTTGTATTCAATTTGCCAGGCAAGGTTTACTTGCCAAACCCACCCGTGGAAATATAATCAGGCTAGCCCCCCCTTTGGTCATTACCGAAACGGAACTTTTAGATGCTTTGGAGATCATAAAACAAGGGATAATGATGCATGAAGCAATTGCGTAATAGTTTGAATTTTAAAGTATTATTAATACATCTATTTGGTTAATAGGCGATTATTTTAAAAAGGCATACTAGTAAATATTGCTTTTACACTTGTTGAAAATTATGAAATTGATTATCATTTCCATTTTATACCTTTGATGCAAGATTTAATCAGTAATCGATCATGGAAGAATCAAAAAAAGAATCATCAAAACAATTATGGCTTTATACGTTTGTCTCACTAGCAGTGATGATAATACTATTAGCGGTGAAACCTGAATGGTTTTGGATAGCTCTCCCCTTCTCTGCTACCTATTTAGTAAAAGCTTTTGGAGTTATCTAAAATATTATTCCTCAGGGATTTAAGATTTTTCAAACATCCACCAGCGTGGCTTGTATTTTTCGATTTTATAATGGCTTCCTATATATTTTGAAATATGCTCCATAGCTTCGTCTACAGAGTCAGTTATTTTCACGAGATGAATGTCTTCTGCTGAAATAGTACCCTCATCGGACATCAAATTGATGAAATGCCATAATTTATTCCAATATTCAGTCCCTATTAATACGACTGGAAAGTCCTCTACTATATTAGTTTGCATCAGCGTGAGTGTTTCAAATAATTCATCCATAGTGCCAAAACCTCCAGGCAATACGATGTACGCATATGAATATTTTAACAATAATGTCTTTCGTACAAAAAAATATTCAATGGTGGTTGTCTTATGCAGGTAAGGATTGGGATATTGCTCAAAAGGAAGCTTTACATTAATTCCGATGGACTGACCACCATTTTCAAAAGCACCTTTATTAGCCGCTTCCATGATCCCAGGACCACCCCCAGTGACCGTTGCGAGACCAGATTCCGCTATTCTTTTACCTATCTCTTCAGCTAATTTATAATATTTGTGATCGGGTTTGAATCTGGCACCCCCAAAAACAGTAATGGCAGGGCCGATAAAATGCAAAGCCCGAAATCCTTTTAAAAATTCTTTCCAAACTTTAAAAGCAAAAATAAATTCAAAAGTTCTCGGTTTAGGTCCCTCTAAATACACAAATTCTCCCCTTGGAACGATTGGCACACTCATGCTTAATTAATTTTTATAATTATGGAAAACTAACTTCAAAATGGAGTAATTTGAGAATTGAAATTATTCAAATCAATTTTCAATAAAACAAACTTAATACATTTTATGATTTAGATAATAGCTTCTATCTTCTTACATTCACGGTTTTTTACTTTATGCAAATAATTGATACCCACCAGCATTTCTGGACTTACGACCCCCTACTTTACGATTGGATTGACCATTCTATGTCTCCACTAAAGCAAAATTTTTTACCTGCAGATCTACACCTGGTTTATCAGGAAGCAAATGTTGAAGGTTGTATTGCAGTCCAGGCGGCCAGTACGGAAGCTGAAACCACCATATTACTGGACTATGCAGATCATTACGATTTTATTAAAGGAGTTGTAGGCTGGGTAGATCTCTTAGCTGAGAATGTTAAGGATCGATTGAAATTATTCTCTGACCGATCCAAATTTAAAGGGGTACGGCATATAATCCAATCCGAGTCTCCAGAGTTTATGGAACGGCCCGAATTTTTGAGAGGTATTGCCATATTGTCAGAATTTAATCTTACTTATGATATTCTCATATATCCAAAACATTTATTTACCGCTTATCAATTTGCCCAAAAATTTCCAAACCAGAAGTTTGTGATAGATCACATGGCGAAACCGATGATAAAGCATCGGAACTTTAATAACTGGAAAGATCTCATGCAGAATTTTGCTTCTTTACCCAATGTATTTTGCAAAGTATCAGGCATGATTACCGAGGCAGATTGGAAGCAATGGGGGTATAAGGATTTTTTACAACCATTGGATACAGTAGTAGAAGTCTTTGGTGCTGACCGATTGATGTATGGATCAGATTGGCCAGTTTGCCTGTTGGCAGGTAGCTATAAAAATGTATTGGATATTATAAAAACCTATACCAATAATTGGTCTGACGATGAAAAAGAAAAGATTTTTTATAAAAACGCCACCCAATTTTATAATTTAGTACCATAATGGATTTAGGAATAAAAGATAAAGTCTATCTGATCACCGGAGGTGCCAAAGGAATAGGAAGAGCTATTGCGCATACCCTCGTGCAAGAAGGCGCCATACCCGTGATCATAGATAAAGATGACAAAGCCGGAACAATCATTACCTCCGAAATCAAAGCGGCTGGAGGTACCACTATTTTTTTAAAAACAGACCTTACCCTCTTCGATCAATGTATGGATGCTGTAAATTTCTCCGTTCAAAGATTTGGAAAAATAGATGGCCTGATAAATAATGCAGGTATTAACGATAATGTAGGCCTTGAAAATGGTAATCCGGAAGCTTTTGAAGCAAGTCTTCAAAAAAATCTGATTCACTATTACAATATGGCTTACCTCTGTCTTCCTCATCTAAAGAAAACAAAAGGTACTATCCTCAATACAAGTTCCAAAACAGCTATTACCGGGCAAGGAGGCACTTCAGGATATGTATGTGCAAAGGCCGGCATCTTAGGTCTTACCCGTGATTGGGCTGCAGAATTATTGAAGTATAGTATTCGGGTAAATGCAATGGTGCCCGCTGAAGTATGGACCCCTCTTTATGAATGGTGGGTAGGTACATTTCCTGATCCACAGGCAAAAAAGGAATTGATTGCATCTAAAATACCTTTCGAAAGAAGATTCACTCAACCCCAGGAGATCGCTGACACCGTAGTCTTTCTGCTTTCTGATAGATCTTCCCATGTAACTGGACAATATGTTTTTGTGGATGGAGGGTATACCCATTTAGATCGTTCACTGACCTAAATCATATCTTTCGAAAAATAAATCTTAAATAAAATATGCGTTATTGTTTTGCTTTAGATCTTAAAAATGATCCTGTTATAATAGAAGAGTACGAAAAATATCACCAGGCTGTTTGGCCCGACATTTTACAAAGCCTGAAAGATGCAGGGATTGTAGATATGGAAATATACCGGGTATTGAATCGATTGTTTATGATCATCGAAGGAAACGATTCATTTAGTTTTGAACGAAAAATGGAAATGGATAGTAAAAACCCCCGGGTTCAGGAATGGGAAAAATTAATGTGGGACTATCAGCAAGGATTACCCGGTCTGCCTGAAGGTGAAAAATGGATGCCCGCAAAACTTGTTTTTAAACTATAAGCCATGTTTGATTTATCAGGTAAGACATTTGTAATTACGGGTGGTGGTAGCGGTATTGGGGCGGCGATTGCCCAAACGTTGGCTATGCGTGGTGCCAAAGCCATAATCTTTGATAGAGATGGTGTAGCTGCAAAAAAGACGGTTGATACCATAGTGTTAGCTGAAGGTAAAGCTGAATACGAGGAATTGGATGTCACCGATCTGGAATCGGTAAAGCAAAAAATTCAAGAAATTGAATCCGCTCATGCCATTGATATTTTAATTAATAATGCAGGCATAGGACATATTGGGACTGCCGAAACCACTTCTGCCGAAGATTTTGACAAAGTCTATTCCATCAATGTGAAAGGATATTTTCATATGATTCAGGCTGTAATTCCATCTATGAAAAAAAGAAATAAAGGCGTAATAGTCAATATTGCCTCTGTGGCAGGGACAGTAGGTATTGCAGAGCGATTCGCCTATTCTATTTCAAAAGGAGCCGTATTGGCTATGACCAGATCCGTAGCAAAAGATTTTATCAAAAATGGGATTCGATGCAATAGTATCAGCCCGGGCAGAGTACATACTCCATTTGTCGATGGTTATTTAGCCAAAACCTACCCCGGCAAAGAAAAAGAAGTATTCGAACAATTGGCCAAAACTCAACCCATAGGCCGCATGGGAGAGCCCGATGAAATTGCTGCATTGGCACTTTACTTATGCTCAGATGAATCAGCTTTTGTCACAGGCACCGATTTCCCAATTGATGGCGGGTTTATTACATTAAATTCTTAAAAAACAAAATCATGAAACTAATACGATTCGGAGAAACCGAACTGGAAAAACCAGGTGTAATTCTTGAAGATGGCCGATATATTGATGTCAGTGATTTTATTCCTGATTATGATGAATCATTTTTTGCATCTGATCAGATCGAGGAGCTTAAGTTTTATTTGCAGGACAGGGATGCTTTACAATCCGTTGATCCTACTACTGTTAGATTGGCAGCCCCGCTGGCCAGACCTTCCAAACTTATTTGTGTAGGACTTAATTATGCTCAGCATGCCAAAGAAACTGGAGCCGAAATTCCTAAAGAACCAGTACTGTTTTTTAAATCAACCTCGGCCATCTGTGGCCCAAATGATGCTATTTTGATCCCGCCTGGGGCAGAAAAGACTGATTACGAAGTAGAGCTGGCTGTTGTGATAGGAAAAAAAGCATCCTACGTACCTTTAGCCAAGGCAGACGATTATATTTTTGGTTACTGCCTCCACAATGATTACAGTGAGCGAGCGTATCAAATCGAACGTGGTGGTCAGTGGGTAAAAGGTAAAAGCGCTGATCATTTTGCACCTTTAGGTCCCTATATCCTTACTAAAGACGAAGTACCAGATCCCCAAAATCTCAGATTATGGACTAAACTCAACGGAGAGATGGTACAGGACTCCACTACCGGTGATATGGTTTTTGATGTAAAATATATAGTTCACTATATCAGTCAGTTCATGACATTGCTTCCTGGAGATGTTATTAGTACAGGAACTCCCTTCGGAGTAGGCATGGGAAGAAATCCACAAAGATTTGTAAGACAGGGTGATGTGATCGAAATCGGTATAGACCTTTTAGGATCTTCTAAGCAAATAGCCAAAAATGTTGTATTATTGCAATGAAAAAATGGTAGAATTCCCCTATCAAAGCCTCCCATTGATTGATACATGGAGATAGTCATTATCTTTCTTTTAATTTTTATAAATGGCATTTTCGCTATGTCGGAAATTGCTTTAGTTTCGGCTAGAAAAAGCCGGCTGGAGTCTGCTGCCAAGCGCGGAGATTCAAATGCCCGTATTGCTCTGGACACTGCCAATAATCCAAATCGATTTTTATCCACTGTTCAAATAGGCATCACCCTCACCGGGATACTGATGGGTATCTACTCCGGTGAAAATATCACTAATGAACTGCACCAAAAGATTGAGCTCTACCCTAATTTTGCACCCTATGCCCATAGTATTGCAGTAGCTTTGGTAGTTATTGTAATCACTTTTTTTTCATTAATATTTGGCGAATTAATTCCAAAGAGAATTGGGCTGGCATATCCGGAGAGAATTTCAAAATTTATGGCCCGGCCTATGAAGGCTCTTTCTTCAGCAGCAGGTCCATTTGTATGGTTATTGATGCATACAGGCGACCTGTTTATTAAATTTTTCAGAATCAAATCTACTCCGGATAATAAAGTCACCGAAGAAGAAATTAAACAAATTATCCAGGAAGGCACCGATGGTGGTGAAGTACAGGCGATTGAACAAGATATCGTAGAAAGAGTATTTCATCTTGGCGACCGAAAGGTATCATCCTTGATGACGCATCGAAACGAAATTATTTTTTTAGATGTAAACTATACTGCTGAAGCTTTGCATTCCAAAGTAAGTGAGGATCTTCATTCCGTATATCCGGTAATGGATGGGGACAAAGACAATATCAAAGGAGTGGTATTTTTAAAGGATCTTTTTACGCATATAGATGATGATCATTTTCAACTGGCTGAATATATCAAGGAGCCCAAATTTATGATCGAGACTACCAGTGCTTATAAAGCGCTGCAACAGTTTAAGGATACCAGGATACATTTTGGAATTGTTACCGATGAATATGGACACATTCAAGGTATGGTTACTATGAATGACTTGCTGGAGGCCCTGGTAGGTGCTGCTGATGATTTTTATGAAAATGAATTTTCTTTCGAAGAAAGAGAGGATGGCAGCTGGCTTATAGATGGTCACTACCCTTTTGCAGATTTTCTTCACTATTTTGAGTTAGATGAATTAGCTCCCGAATTTGAATTTAATACACTCGGTGGCCTGGTACTTCAGGAATTGAATCACATTCCTAAAGCTGGTGAAAAAGTCCAGTGGAAAGAATTCGAATTAGAAGTAATAGATATGGACGGGGCCAGAATTGATAAATTGTTAGTAATAAAGAGATAATATTCTATTTACTTTCCTTTAATTTTGTTTTTTTAAATCAATTTTTAAATTATGAAAATCAACCGAATCACTTATCTTATTTTCTGCCTCCTTGCCATTATGGGCACTACTCTAGTTGCTCAAACCGATCAACCTTCAACGATCACACCTCCCTCAGCAGCTCAACCAGGCCGACCTGTAAGAGACTCCATTATTCTCGAAGAATATTGTTCAGTACAGACCCGGGGGAAATTATTTTCAGAAGATATTACTATAGCCATTGACTACGGTGACAATCCTAATAATCGTCAGCGATTAAAGGATCGCAGTGGCAAAGCCATTAAGTTTACTTCTACTATCGATGCCTTAAATTATTTAGGGGAAAATGGCTGGAAATTAGTGAATGCATTCCCGATAAATTCCTCAGCGAATAGTGCTCCCCAGTATACTTATATCTTCAAGAGATTCTATTTAGGTAAAAAGCCTAAGGATATGGATTGATAGTTAGGCGATTAACTTTAAGTCTTTCGTACTATCAATATCTCGTCATCAGAAAATTCCATCCAGGCCAAATCATAAACGTTTGGCATCATATTGCCTTTTGAATTTACTTGGTGATGGGTATGGTATTTCCTATGAAACTGTTTTTCTTCGAGTAAGATTCGCTTCTCTTTCTTTTGGATACCGGTTTTACCCATTAGCTCTACTAATATCGATCTGTTTCGATGTAAATGTCTATGAATAGCAGTGGCCGACTTTTTGGTATCACTTCTTCTAACATAATTGAAATTTTTACATACTAATCTGCAAAAATGTTTATCCGGTCTACCCTGAAACTAAATCTTGCAAATTTTACATCTCCTCCTCTTGATAAAAATTTAAAAAAGGCTGTGTTGTAAAACACGTAAATTATAATGAACAGTATGAAATTATAACAAGCGTTTTATAACGGTTAATAAATATCTACAAACGTATATCGACATAGATTTGCCACTCATTTATTGCAGGAAGCTGTAAATTTGAGAACTATACAGAGCATGCCAGGCCATAGCATCAGTAAAACCACAGAGATTTATACATATGTGTTGATTATCAATAATAAGAATATTAAAAAGTCCGCCAGACTTTTTAGAAAATTTGAATATTTTTGGTAACCATTAGTTGTATTCCTGAACTTTATGGTCATAGTTAATAAGAATATAGACGAAACTAGGCTAAATAGCAGGGGTACACTAATGTTAGCGGAAAGCATATAGAATACAGAACGAAATAAGCTGAGCAACATGACTAAATTAAATACCTTACCAACGATAGAATTTACAACAGCCAAAATATTTGAAGCTTGGCTTGACAAAAATCACGACATTTCGAGTGGACTTTGGATAAAGATATTCAAAAAAGGTTCCGAAAAAAGGACTCTCAGTTATGCAGAAGCACTTGATGTAGCTCTTTGCTATGGTTGGATTGACGGTCAAAAACAATCATTTGACGACCAAGCTTGGTTGCAAAAATTCTGCCCAAGAACTGCAAAAAGTATTTGGTCTAAAGTAAATATCGGACACGTTGATAGATTAACCAATCAAGGTAAAATGAGACCGTCTGGATTCAAAGCTGTCGAAAAAGCCAAAGCAGATGGTAGGTGGGAAAAGGCATACGATTCCCCAAGCAAAATGACAATACCAGATGACTTTCTAAAAGAGCTTAGTAAAAACAAAAAAGCAGAAGCGTTTTTTAAAAGTCTAAACAAGACGAATCTTTTCTCTATTGGGTTTCGACTACAAACTGCAAAAAAACTAGAGACAAGAGAAAAGCGTATGAAAGATATTATTGAAAAGTTGGAAAAAGGTGAGAAACTCCAATAAATAATTAGCAGAATGACGCCTATTAGTATGAAAATGCCATCCGCTAACAGCACCTACAAGAAATTGGCGGTTCAGTGGTTAAATGTAGCTTTGTGTGGCGAGGCTTTGCTCGCCACCAAGAGCAAGCCTCTGGGCTTCGTATCAAGTTTTGGGGTGGCAGACAGTTTTCGTCTCCGATTCCGATAGCTATCGGAACACCAACTTCTTTTAGCTGCAAAACGTTGTTGCCAATTTAAAGAAACACTACCAACCCTTTAAAAATAGATAAATGAAAAGACTTTTGACTTTAATGATTATGCTCTCGTTCAGATTGATGTTATTTGGACAAGAGGATATGAAAACTGGGATTATTTATGGAGATAATCACGCTTTTAGTTTGACTGCTCCCGATGGATGGATTTTAGATAATAAATCTGGTGTAAATCAAGGACTATATGCTGTTTTTTATAGACATGGTGAATCGTGGGATAAGGCTGGGACGGTAATGTATGCTAATACTGCATCACTAGAGGATAAGGCGCATAGGACTTTGGAACAATTAATAAAGTATGACCTTAATAATTTCAAAAGCAATTATCCTGATATAAAGATTATAGATGGCAAAGATATTGTGATTAAAGCCAAAGTAATTGCTAAGATTAAATATTTATCAGGCAAATCTTATGGTAACGTTGAAGCATTGGCATATATTGATGCAGGAAAAACAGGGATTATGATAATTATGTCGTCTAGAACAAAAGATGGGTTTGATAGTTCCTTGACAGCTTTTGAGTCATTAGTAAAATCATATTTTTTTATGGCAGATAAAGTAATAATTGAAAAGAATAATAAATAAACTGGCCACAACACAGTGTATACTCCATACGGGTTTCAGAACATTTTGTATGTTAATCGCTCGCTGGCAAAGACCGTAACGGGTGACTTCTCCTGAAATAGGTTTACACTCAAAAAGTGTAAAAATGGACAAACGGAAAAGGAAAATCATTCAGAAAAAAGGGAAACATTATTCCGAAATGGAGCGTCATGGTATCATCCGGGAAATGCTCAAAAACAACTGGACCAAGCAATTTGCCTGGGAGCTTTACACGGGTGAACCCCAGGAACGAGGGCAACTCATGCGATGGATGCGAAAGCTTGGTTATATTAAAAAGTCCGCCAGACTTCTTAGAAAATTTGAATATTTTTGGTAACCATTAGTTGTATTCCTGAACTTTATGGTCATAGTTAATAAGAATATAGACGAAACTAGGCTAAATACCAGGGGTACACTAATGTTATGGGCAAGTGTAAAGAACGACAATCTAATTTATCGAAACGACATTGAAACAATTGATAACATATTTTGGACTTGCATATTTAATCAGTTGGATTATATGGTTGCCTTTGTATGGACATGTTTTCGGACTGACTCATTTGCCGACTCTACCTTTTAATCATGGAATTGGTGGGCTTGGACCTTTAATCGCTTCCTTCTTGACAACTTTCATGTTCTTAAAAACCGAAGGGGTTAAAACTCTATTTAAAAAATGCTTTCAAGTAAGACCTCTCATCTATTTGGCAATTGCATTATTCAGTCCTTTTATTCTTGCTATTATTGCATCTGTTACCAACTACTTCGTTAACAGTAAACCAATAATTCTGACAGGACTATTAACGACCAAAGAATTTCCAACCTTTAGCCTTTTGATTTTTTTTATTTATAACTTGATATTTTTTGGTTTCGGTGAAGAAGTTGGTTGGCGTGGGTTTGTATTGCCACGACTTCAAAGCAAAATGAACGCCTTGACAGCAAGTATCGTCTTGACAATTTTTTGGGCATTGTGGCATTTGCCTTTATTCTTTTATCGACCTGGTTACACGACCATGGACATCGCAGGAATTTTTGGTTGGGTTTTCAGTTTGTTGACAGGTAGTATTTTATTGACATGGTTATTTAATTCAACAAGAGCAAGCATTTTAATTTGTGCAATTTTCCATTCTACAGTTGACATCGCATTTACAACAGACCTTGCAGACAAAGACATTGTAAACTATATGGGGTTCCTCATAACTGTTTGGGGTATATTGACAATTATAATTTTTAAACCAAAAAACTTGGCGGCAAATGAACGAGAGAAGAACACCAGCCCATAACAGCACCTACAAGAAATTGGCGGTTCAGTGGTTAAATGAAGCTTTGTGTGGCGAGGCTTTGCTCGCCACCAAGAGCAAGCCTCTGGGCTTCGTATCAAGTTTCGTGGTGGCAGACAGTTTAGTGCTTCGATTCCGATAGCTATCGGAACTCCAACTTCTTGTAGCTGCAAAACGTTACCTGGTACCATTGACGACAGCATGCAAACTCGAAACGACTTGAAAATACTAACAGACAAAAGCAACAAATGACAATGACAAAATTTAAAAATCCAATTTTCTCTTTATTGTTGGTGCCAATATTTTTCACATCTTGTAGTGGACAGACAAAAACAAAACAACCAAATGAAACTGTAGCTGAGCACCTATCATTTACAAGTAAAAAAACAAAGCTGACCAAAACACAAGGCACAAACGAATATCAAAATATACATTGTATAATTCAGGACAAAGCCGGCAATTTTTGGTTTGGCACATCAGGCGAAGGTGTTTATCGATATGACGGAAAAGAATTTACTCAATTCACAGAAAAAGACGGATTAAGTAAGAATTCTGTTTGGTCACTTATCGAAGATAAATCGGGAAATATTTGGTTTGGAACAGACGATGGTCTTAGTAGGTATGATGGGAAAACTATTTCAAAAATTCCATTTACTATAACCAGCTCAATTGGTGCAGGAATGGCAATGCCCCAAACAGATAAAAATATAGTTTGGAGCATTTTTCAAGACAAAAAAGGAATACTTTGGTTTGGTACAGCAGATGGTATTATTTGCTACGATGGAAATAACTTCACCCGTTTTTTAGATAATCACACTATTGTAAACGACAGTAGCCTAACTTTAAAAAGCGTGCAATGTATGTTTGAAGATAAAAATGGAAACCTGTGGTTTGGCTCCGGACCAATGGCATTTGAAGGCATCGCTTTTTTTGATGGAAAAACCTTAACCAAATTCAAACCACAAAACGAAAATTGGATACGTAAAATTACCGAAGATGAGAATGGAACTTTATTATTTGCGACCAGACATAATGGTATGATTACTTATAATGGAAAAAACTTCACAGACTTTTCCGAACCTCAAAATTTAAGGAAAGACTTAATAAATACCATTTTGGTGGACAGTAAAGGTAACATATGGTACGCCTCTGACTATACGAATGATAATGATGCAAGCACCGGAGGACTTTGGAAATTTGACGAAAAATCATTTGTTGAGTTTACAAAGAAAGATGGATTGAGTAACACATCAATCTATTCCTTGGCAGAAGACAAAGTCGGTAATATTTGGATTGGAACACGAAACTGCGGACTATATCGCTACAATGGACAAACATTTGAAACTTTTTCAGAATAACCAAAGACGAATTGAAAGTATGGCAGCAGCTAATCGAGTAAGACGGCCTCATTAGCTGTCGCCAATGAGGAACGCCTCTTTCACAGAACCCTGTGGGCACACTTGTCCCCAATCCCAGTATCGGAACCACTGTACGTACGGGCCTCGTATACAGCCCTGCCCGATGTCAGGTGGGGGTTCAGAATAGTTCCCGAGGATACTCTCGGGATGCATTACGCAATCTGTTTTTCCAGCTTGTGGGACTTTTTTGATGCCGAAATCAAGATAGAAAAAGTTTAAAATGAGAGCAAAAGAATTAGGTGAACTTTTACTAAAAGACATGCATACAGCAATGAGTAATTCATCAAATAAAGATTTCTAAAACAGTTATTTAATTGACGGAAACTGCTGCTAACAAGCGCATTTATGCAAGCCGGGCAGACCTGGTAACAATGAGTAGTGGTGGATGTTTCAGCTACAGTTCCCAGCTTGCGGAATTCTAATGAACGATAGTAAGAACAATGAACTTTAAGTTATAAATTTGGCAATAGTACCAGCAGACGAAACTATATTTCCAGTTTTGCATAAATGGTATCGTTACACACAAGCTTTTAGAGAAATTTTCGAATTCAATAAAATCAGAAAATAATTTCCCCTATTGGGAACTTTTACTATCTTTGATAAAAAATCGTTGAGAGTAATTTCCAAGAAAATATTGAGAGACTTTTCGGATATTCATGAAGATGCTGGGCAACAATTAAAATCATGGTTTCAGGAAACAAATAAATCAGAATGGAAAACCCCTAACGAAATAAAAAAGGAATATCCAAGTGCAAGCTTTTTAAAAGACAACCGTGTTGTATTTAATATTAAGGGAAATAAGTATAGACTAATTGTTAAGATTAATTATGAGTACCAGATGATTTGGATAAGATTCATAGGTACTCATAGAGATTATGATAGGATAAACGCTAATACAATTTAATATGGAATTAAAACCAATAAAAACAAAAAAGGACTATAACCAAGCACTAGAAAGACTTGAACTAATTTTCGATTCCAATAAAGACACTCCGGAAGGTGACGAACTTGAAGTTTTGGGAATATTGATTGATCAATACGAGAAAGAACATTTTCCAATAGAGCTTCCTGACCCGATTGAAGCCATAAAATTCAGAATGGAACAGTTGGGATATAATCAAACAGATTTGGCTAAAATTGTAGGGTTGAAAAGCAGAGCAAGTGAAATTCTTAATAGAAAAAGGAAATTGTCCTTAGAAATGATAAGACAATTGCACGAAAGACTAAATATTCCAACTGATGTATTGATTCAAGCTTATTAGAGAATACGTGATGAATTTAACTCTAAAGACATTTACTTCGATCTTATCTTAAATCCACTACCCACAATCGAGTAGACAGCCTCGCTAGCTGTCACTAACGAGGAACACCTCTTTCACAGAACCCTGTGGGCACACTTGTTCCAAATCCCAGCATCGGGACCACTGTACGTACGGGCCTCGTATACAGCCCGGCCCGAAGTCAGGCGGGGGTTCAGAATAGTTCCCGAGTATACGCTCGGGATGCATTACACAACCTTATAATAATAATCAAGCATAGGCACATACCCTCTTTTTGCAAGTCGATCTAATGAGCAGACCAAGTTTATACAAAGCCTTATCTGAAGGTGCTAAGCCACAATTTTCAACTATTATGAAAGTATTAAAAGCAATTGGCGGACAAATAAAAGTAAATCCAATATCAACATAAAAAACGAACGCACAATCGAGAGACGGACTCATCCATAATAAATTCAGAAATCAGTGTAATCCCTGGCTGCCCGACAAAGCAGGTGTGATGTTGTCAATTTTATAATGAAGGAGACCGAGAGAATTATTAGGTATTTCCATTATAAACCAGGCATATCCTCCCCGAAGTGATCCGGGTGAGTATAGATAATAGAATGAAATCGGTGTACTCCATAAATCAATGCAAATCAGTGAATTTTGAAAGGTTTGGGGATTGCGCTATATTCGATTTCCTCTAAATGAATGGATTATGAAAGTAATAGTATGTATGCTCTCGTGGAAAACCTGGTGGATAAAGAAAGCAACTAAGAAGGCATTCGCCGAATTTGGTAAAGCACTTGAAAACCTGAAATCATTCCAGGCTCAAATCTTTCAATCCTTAAAAATGGCAAGAGTGGTCATCACTTTTAGTCTTATCCTTTGCATGAATTGGAATGTCATTTCTCAATCAAATAAAAAGCCTAACATTATTTTCATTTTAACGGATGATCAACTCTGGGATGCATTGGGTATAATGGGCAATACCATTGTTCAGACACCCCATATGAATAAATTGGCTAATGACGGCATACTCTTTCATAATGCCTATGTAACTACTTCTATTTGTTGTGTAAGCCGTGCAAGTATTCTCACCGGGCAATATCAATCCCGTCATAAAATCAACGACTTTAAAACCAATTTATCTCAGCAGGCATTTGCCCAAACATACCCTATGCTATTAAGAAAATCTGGGTACAGGCTTGTAAGGATTTATTACAATCGTTTTATAACGGTTAATAAACATCTACAATCGAATATCGAGATAACTTTGCCCCTCATTTATTATAGGAAGGTGTAAATTTGAGAATTATACAGAGCCTACCAGGCAATAGTAGCAGTAAGACCACCGAGATTTATACGCACGATTTAAGCATCAATAATAAGAATATAAAAAGTACACTAGACTTCTTAGAAAATTTGAATATTTTTGATAATCATTGAGTGTGTTCCAGTCTTTATGGTCATAGTTAATAACGATATAGACGAAAATTGATCAAATAGCAGGGGTACACTAATGTTAGTGGTAAATGTAAGACGACCGTTCATCAAAGACAAATGTGAAGAAAACCAGCAAGAAAAAATAATTTTATAACAAGTATATGCAAACACAATTTCAATATATAACTGACTTAGCCAAGCAGTATCGAGGGTACACCGAAAATCCAATTTCGTTATATGCTGCAATTAATGGTTTGCCTAAAAATACTATTGAAGAAATTTTTAAAGAGTATGGCGACCCTGACCGTGATTTTAAACCAGTTAATTTATTGCGTGCAGAAATTGCCCGAAGACTTTTGCAAGGAGAGACTGCAAGCGAAGCACTTGTAAATGAAATAAAAGATAATATCAGAACAAAAAACGTTGATTACTTCAATCATTATAAAGAAAATTTCTTAAAGCAAATTCAAAAATACGAATTATTTAAGAGAGACTTATTTGCTAATTGGCAAAACCCTTGGAGTATTTTTCACTGCTATTTCTATAGAGGAACAACAAGAGAAACAGTTTCAAATTACCTTGAACAAATAGCAAACGATTTATTAAACAAATTAGAATTAAAAGACTACATTTTTCATAAAGTTGACTTTCAAGGTGCAACTAACTTTGGAAGTGACATTTGTTGGATTGCCTTATATCCCATAACCAAAGAATCTCACAAAGACAGCTATCAATTTTTTGTACGATTTGATGCTTCACCAGAAGCTGGTCAAATTGCTGGTTGGTCAGTAAAAGAACCAAAACCAAATAATTTAAAACCTATTACTACTTACGATGATGCCTATAATTTATTGAAAAAATTAAAGCCTGAAATAACAAAACTAAATAAGGAAAGTCGCAATTATTTCAAGTTTGCTCCGGGAAGTCAAGCATCAGAGTGGCAGCGATTTCACAACGAAAATATTATTGCAATAGATTTCAACTTCGATGATTTAAACAAGTTTGAATCAAGAGAAGATATGAATAAAGAAATCGGACTAAAAGACGATGACAAATCAAATAAAACTTGGAATCTTTGGCTTTTTAAAACCGCCAATATTGGTGATGTTGTTTTTGCAACCAAAGGAGTAAATACTTGCTTAGGAATCGGCATAATTGAAGGCAGTTATTTTTTTGATGGCATTTGGGACAATTTTAATCATAGACGAAAAGTAAAATGGATAACAGATAAAGTTTATCAATACAAATCAAACAGTTTAAAGAATTACAAAAATCTTTTCCGTCCCGATACATTTAGCCCTACAATAGTTTATGAGTTTATATTGAATGAATATGTAAGGTTATATCCCGAATTAGCTTCGATTTTTACAGCAAATAATTTAAAATTCACAGTAGAAAAATTAGGAACTACTCCTATTGTTTCAGAACCCCTAGTAGAAATAGATGATGCAAATGAAGAAACAGAGCCTTTGAATTTTTGGTGGCTGAATGCCAATCCTAAAATTTGGAGCATAAGCAATCATACCGAAGGGCAAAGGCAAACCTATACAACACACAATGAAAAAGGAAACAAAAGAAGAATCTATAAATACTTTGAGGCTGCTAAAGAAGGCGATTTAATTATTGGTTACGAAAGCACACCAACCAAACAAATTAAAGCAATTTATGAGATAACAAAAGGAATTCACAACACAGCTAACGGTGAAGAAATTGAATTTGAACTGGTTGAGAAGTTGGAAATTCCTGTTAATTGGAATGATTTAAAGAATAATGCTGCTTTGCAGCAATGCGAAGTATTCATTAATAATCAAGGAAGTTTATTCAAACTTACAGAAGAAGAATACGACATCATTCGTGAGATAATTGATAACAAAAACATCATCACCGAAAAACTACTTCAAAGTAGTAACATAAAAAAATACAAGTTTACTGATGATATCGACAAGCCTTTTATAAGTGAAGCAGATTTTTTACAAACCGTAGCTTTATTAAAAAGAAAGAAGAATATTATTTTACAAGGTCCTCCGGGAGTTGGAAAGACTTTTATAGCTAGAAAATTGGCTTATGAAATAATGCAAGAAGTTAAAGATGCAAACATTGAAATGGTGCAGTTTCACCAATCATACAGCTATGAAGATTTTATTCAAGGCTTAAGACCGACACAAAAAGGCGGTTTTGATTTGAGAGACGGAATTTTCTATTCATTCTGTCAAAGAGCATTGGCACATCCTGACAGACCTTTCTTTTTTATTATAGACGAAATAAACAGAGGAAATCTGAGCAAAATATTCGGAGAATTGATGATGCTAATGGAGGCAGATAAAAGAGAAGAAAAATTTGCATTAAAACTAACATACGCAGAAGACGAAGAAGACCGTTTTTATGTTCCTTCAAATTTATACATCATTGGAACAATGAACACGGCAGACCGTTCACTGGCCATTGTTGATTATGCTCTAAGAAGACGATTTGCTTTTATTACGCTACAACCTGATTATGGTGATAATTTCCGTTCATTTCTTTCCTCAAAAGGGTTAACGGCTCCAATGGTTGAACATATTTGTTCAGCCATTACGAAAGTTAATGGCAAAATAAGAGAGGACATTAATCTTGGAGAAGGATTTCAAATTGGACACAGCTATTTCTGCACTTTTACAACGAATGAGGATGAAAATAAATGGTGGAATGAAATTTTAAGTTTTGAATTGAAACCACTTTTGGAAGAAATATGGTTTGATGATTCAGCAACTGTTACAGAAGTTTTTAAACAATTGTCACGATAAGTAATGCAAATACCTATTGAAAATATTTACTACTTACTTTGCTATGCTTGGAACAAGTTAGATGAGAAAGAACGTGTAAATGTTTCTGTAGATGACAAAACAGAACTTCTTGACCTTTTTGCAAAGATTTTAATTAATGCTACAAAAATACTTTTGAAAAGAGGCATTGATAAAAATTATGTAGACCACACAGAAGAATTAGCAGGTGTAAAAGGTAAAGTTCAAATTAGTCAAACCTTGAAAAGCAATTTGCTTTTCAAGCAAAGAACAATCTGCACATTTGACGATTTTTCAGCAAACATAATTTCAAACCGTATTTTGGTTTCTACAATTTATAGACTTACAAGAACCAAAGGACTTGACAAGCAGCTAAAAAATGAATTAGTTAGTTTACAAAGAATGTTATCCGACATTGAACAAATTGAAATTACTACTTCACTTTTTAAACAAGTAAAACTGAATAGAAACAACCGTTTCTATGGATTTGTAATGAATGTTTGTCAAATTATTTACGAAAGCACATTGCCATCAGAAGAACAAGGAAAATATAAGTTCTCCGACTTCACAAGAGATGATAAAAAAATGAATCAGTTGTTTGAATCGTTTATTAGAAACTTCTATAAAATCGAGCAACAGAAATATAAGACTGTAAAAAAGGAAACTATTAAGTGGCAATTTGAAAACACTGACAATGACAGCTATCAATATTTACCACAAATGGAAACTGATATAACATTGGAAAATGACTATGAAAAAATAATAATTGATGCAAAGTTTTATCGAGAAACTATGACTATAAATTATGATAAGGAAAGAATTAAATCAGCTAATCTATATCAACTTTTCAGTTATCTATTGAATCAACAAGACATAAATTTAAAAACACAAAATGCAACTGGAATTTTACTTTATCCGACAATTCATACAGACTATAATTTAAACTTCAAATACAACGAACATAAAATTCAAATACGAACCATTAACTTAAATTCAAATTGGAGAAATATTTCATCACGTTTAAAAGAAATAATTGAATTAGATAAAGATGCCATCAATCAGCTTTCTTGATCTGCGCGATACGCTCATCAAATGAATTAGGGGTGCTTTTCTTAGTAATCTCTTTCAGCTTCCTCTTCAGATTGATCAGTGATCCTCGAGAGTATAGATAACAGAATGAAATCGGTGTACTCCATAAATCAATGCAAATCAGTGAATTTTGAAAGGTTTGGAGATTGGACTATATTCGATTTCCTCTAAATGAATGGATGATGAAAGTAATAGTATGTATGCTCTCGTTGAAAACCTGGTGGGTAAAGAAAGCAACTAAGAAGGCATTCGCCGAATTTGGCAAAGCACTTGAAAACCTGAAATCATTCCAGGCTCAAATCTTTCAGTCCTTAAAAATGGCAAGAATGGTCATCACTTTCAGTCTTATCCTTTGCATGAATTGGAATGTCATTTCTCAATCAAACAAAAGGCCCAACATTATTTTCATTTTAACGGATGATCAACGCTGGGATGCATTGGGTGTAATGGGCAATACCATTATTCAGACACCCCATATGAATAAATTGGCGAATGGTGGCATACTCTTTCAGAATGCCTATGTAACCACTTCCATTTGTTGTGTAAGCCGTGCAAGTATTCTCACCGGGCAATATCAATCCCGTCATAAAATCAACGACTTTAAAACCAATTTATCTCAGCAGGCATTTGCCCAAACATACCCTATGCTATTAAAAAAATCAGGGTATAGGCTTGGGTTTATCGGTAAGTATGGAATAGGAGATAAACCGCCTGCCTCTGTTTATGATTTTTGGGTAAACACAGAAGCCGGCGGACTTATGCAGCCGGATTATATTACGGTTGACCAAAACGGACATGAAATTCACGATACAGATACTATTGGGAATGCCATTCAAAAATTTATCGATGAATATAGTGGTAAGCAAGAACCGTTTTGTTTGTCGGTGAGTTTTAAAGCTCCCCATGAACAGGATGGATATCCGCCTAAATACATCATTCAATCCCGGTACAAAAATTATTATAATGATGCCACTATTCCTTATCCTGTCACGGCCAATGATACATATTGGAATCAGTTTCCTGATTTCTTCCGCACCGATTCAAATTTTGCACGATCAAGATGGAAGGGCCTTTTTGGTACCCCGGCCCTATACCAGGAAAATGTAAAGAATTATTATCGTTTAATCACGGGTGTAGATGATGTGGTGGGAGCTATGATGAGTAAATTGGAAAAAATGGGCATCGCCCAAAATACAATTATCATCATTATGGGAGATAATGGCATGTTTCTGGGGGAACATGGTATGGAAGGTAAATGGTATGGGTATGAAGAATCCATTCGCGTACCACTGATTATTTATAATCCCAATGCAGCTGACAAAATGAAACAATACAATGCCCGGCAAATAGTATTGAATATTGATATTGCCCCTACTATACTTTCTATGGCGGGATTACCAATTCCGAACACCATGCAGGGATTAAACCTTTTAGGTGTCCTGGAGAATAAAATTCCAGAGAGAAATGATTTTTTTTATCAACATTATTTTTTAGGTAGCCCCAAAATACCCAAAGTGGAAGGTGTCGTTACCCATGATTTTAAATACATGAATTTCATAGAGCACCATTATGAAGAGTTGTTTGATGTAAAGCATGATCCACACGAAACGACCAATTTAATAAATGATCCCGCCTATAAATTGAAACTGCAGGCATTGCGTAGCAGGTATAGAGTGTTGAGAAAAAATAGTTTTTAAACACTATTGTCTGACAAAAGTAATGAAGGGGTGAACTAGCAAGTCCACCCTTTTGAGTTATATTCGAGTTGCCGAGTTGCCACACAAAAAAATAACATGGATAAAAATAAGACTTTTGTCGGACAGCCGTTATAATGATTTTGATGTATTCGCGCTGACTTTCGATATAAACAATTTCTGAAAATAAAATTTTAATTTTTCTATTAAATTTTAACCCAATCTTCTTTACCGTCAAAGTTGGATTGATGGCATTTGGAAATCAAACTGGCTCGTTTAAATTGACTGCTTATTTGTCTAATGCGCAATACTGTTTAAACTTAAGTCTTCGCCCAATTGGCAAGGGATGAAACTCAAAAGAAAATATCAAAGTTTAATAATTTTCATTTTCCCACTGATCGTATGTTGCATATCTTCTAACCATAAAATGTATGTGCCGGAAGCAAACTCAGACATATCTATTTCCGTGCGCAGGATCTTAGCATTCCAACTTCTAATTATTTTTCCATAAATATCCACCAATCGCGCATTTAATATAGTCGATACATTAGTAGTGGTAATAATCAGCTTGTCCGATACAGGATTGGGAAATACTTTAATTTGATGGCCAAATTCCTGGGAATTTTCTACAGCCGTAACCGTCAAATTAATACTATTTGAAAATGAACTGGCACAGTTGTTTAATACCACCTGGGTGGTGAAAGAGCCAGAAGTTTTGGCTGTGTAGTTTTGTGCAGTGGCTCCTGGAATTAGAACAGTATTTACATACCATTGATTTCCTGAAGCAGCATTTGAAGTCAATATGTTTTCATTTTGCGTAATTACCGGAGTAGGCGGTATCGGGTTCACAATTAATACATCAGATGGACTTCCGGTAATAACCGGATTACTGCTAACTAGCCGGATACGGTAATTTTTTCCGGGCAAAACGTTTGCTGGTATACTAATAGTAATGGCTCCATTTACTGAGGTATCAGTTGCCATGCCGATCACCATCGAATTGGTGAAATTGCCGCTGCTATCGCTTAAATGAACCGCAAATACATTACCTGAATTAAAGTCCAGTCCGGTACTTAGGTAATTCAGTGAAAACCCGCTTCCGGGGCATACGCTGTTTGATGCAAACCTGGCACTGACCGAAGTTGAATTGGCCAATATATATTTCAGGTCTCCGTTCGTCAGATCATAATAGGATATCGCAGCGTTGCCATTGACTTGCTGCAGAGAAGGATAATAACCTACATCCCCGGGAAAATCTAAAGTAACTGGCGCTCCCCAAACTGTAGCTGAATCATCTGCAGCTTGTATGAATTTTAAATCATGATTGGTTTCATCGTAATAGGAGATCGCTGCTTTTCCATTTACTATTCGAAGGGAAGGATAAGCGCCAACTTGTTCATTAAAATCAAGTTTTACTGGTGTTGTCCAGCTCAATCCGGAAATATCTTTGGCACGAATGTATTTTAAATCCTTATTGCCAAAATCTTGATATGCTATAGCGGGCTTGCCACCCACTATTTCCAGAGAATTATACACTCCAACATCTCCAATTGCATCAAGTCTGACAGGGATCCCCCAGGCTGTACCCACCGCATCAATTGCTCTGATATATTTTAAGTCTCCGGCACTAAAATCCCGGTACGCTATTGCAGGAAATCCATTGACTACCTGTAAGGAGGCAAATTGACCCATATCACCAATTGTATCCACAAAAATGGGAGTTCCCCAATCAGTTCCTGATGCATTGGTAGCGCGCACATATTTTAAATCACCACGGGTATTATCGTAATAGGCAATGGCAGGATTTCCATCCACTATTTGTATGGAGGTATAGAATCTCACATTTCCTGTAGCATTATCTGCTATTATAGGTGTTCCCCAGGCTGAACCGGAAGCATCTGTGGCACGAACAAATTTTAAATGCTGGGTAGTATTATCAATATATGCAATAGCAGGATTGCTATTTACAATCTTCAGGGAAGTAAAAAATCCGACATCTCCTGCAGCATCTACTGTGACTGGTGTGGTCCAGGCTGAACCACTAGCATCTTTTGCACGTATAAATTTTAAATCCTTATTGGTAATATCGTAATAAGATATCCCGGGATTGCCATTTACCACTTGCATGGAAGAAAACCGGCCTACATCTGGAGTCACATCTGCTTTAATCGGTGCTATCCAGGCTTTAACAGAGGTATCGTTGGCAGACACAAATTTTATTGTACTATTAATGAAACTACCTGGAATGGCTCTTTCCCAATAAGAGATTGCAGGATTGCCATTTATAACCTGAAGGGAGGTCATGAATTCTCCGACATTTCCATTAATATCCACAAAAACAGGGGGAGCCCATACGGTGCCAGAAGAATCAATTGCTTTTACATATTTCAAGTCTGTATTTGCTATATCCTGATAAGATATTGCGGGCACGCCATTTACTACTTGCATGGAACATGATGCACCGACCTGACCGGCAAAATCTACTTTTATGGGAGAGGACCAAGCCTTGCCGGTTTTGTCTATAGCTCGAATATATTTTAAATCAGAATTTGAAGCATCCCAATAAGCAATAGCGGGATTACCATTCACTACTTGCAAAGATGGTTGATGTCCAACCTGCCCAGTTGAGTCCAATCGAATTGGGGTCTCCCATATTACACCGGATGAGTCCTTAGAACAGATGTATTTCAGGTCTCTATTTGTTATATCGAAATAGGCTATGGCAGGATTACCATCGACCACCTCCATAGAGTTGTAATATCCAACAAAGCCTCCGGCTATTGAATCCAATATTATGGGCTTAGTCCAAACCTCACCTGAGATATCTTTGGCACGCATATACATCAATTTTCTATTTGCATAATAGGATAAAGCAGGATAGCCATTTACAACCTGTAGTGAGATGTTGCTTGTATTATTATTAAATCCTGCTGCTGAATCTATTACTATTGGTACGCCCCAGGCTGCTCCATTTGCATTTGAAGCTCTGACATATTTGAGATAAGCATTAGTATTATCACTATAAGCAATAGCAGGATTTCCATTTACCACTTGCATAGAGTTGGCAACTCCTACATCACCGGCAAGATCAACAGATACCGGAGTTCCCCAAATAGCGCCTGAAGTATCAGTGGCCCGGATATATCTCAAATTACCATTTTCATAATAGGATATAGCAGGATGGCCATTTATAGAACGAAGGGATTGATCTGGTCTGCTTCTAAAATCAGCAGGAAGAGAAAATGAAAGTGGTCCCATCCAAATGGTACCTGATGGATTGACAGCTCGAATATATTTTAATTCACCTTTGGTCTGGTCATAATAAGATATTGCCGGGTTACCATTTACCACCTGCAATGAGCTATACTGTCCTACAATTCCTTCATTATCAATTGTGATTGGATTTTGCCAGCTAGCACCTGAAGCATCAGAAGCTACGACATAGTTGAGGTTAAATCCACTCAAATCTTGATTGGATCTAAAACTTTGATAGGAAATGGCGGGTTTGCCATTCACAATCTGCAAAGAAGAACTTGTAAATGAAGTTAACCCATTACTACTGCTATCTATAATAACTGGATTGTTCCAGGTCTTGCCGGTTGAATCAGATGCTCTGATGTACATCAATGCAGAGTTCAAAGAAACCCCTTGTCCATTATAAGCAATAGCTGGGTGGCCATTCACCACTTGTAAAAAAGTTCGTGTACCGGCATCTCTATTTGCATCAATAGTAATGGGTAATTCCCAGTCACTTCCAGATATATCTTTGGAATAAACATATTTAAGATCTCGATTTGTATTATCATAATACGATATGGCAGGGTTGCCATTCACTACCCGTAAAGAGGTCCATGCTCCTACATTTTTCGCAGTGTCCACAGTAATTGATTGGGCCCATGCAATACCGGATGCATCCATAGACCGGATATATTTCAGATCACCGTTTGTCTGATCATAGTAAGAAATTGCAGGATGGCCATTTACCACTTCTAATGAGGTATAACTTCCGCTATAGCTGGTATTACCATCCAAAGTTAAGGGTGTAGGCCACACAGTACCAGACGCGTCGAGCGATCTAACATAAATCAAATCGCCTTTATTTAAATCAAAATAGGAAATAGCAGGATGGCCATTCACAATCTGCATTGAACAATCAAAGCTAGTTCTGGAATCTATCTTTACCGGCTTAGCCCAGTTTGTGCCAGCAGGGTCAAGGGCCCGTATAAAAAGGAGGCCGCCTCTTGCGATATCAGCCGCTACCATCGCCGGATTACCATTCACTACCATTAGTTGAGAAAAAGCGCCAAAATCTCCACCCGAGATCGTTTCCGGATCAATGATATTAACCGGTTTCTTCCAAGTTTGAGCAGGCAATGCCTGGATGACTATTAGGAAAGCAATATATAGTAGAACTAAATTTTTCATAACATTTTAATTTAAACTTTACCCGGTATCCGGCCCTTTTTAAAACAGGAGAAGGCTTATAATTTCGACTCTTAAAATTTACTCAATGATTATTTATTTTCCCTGATTACATCCTGAAATGTATCCAAAGTGTTCGGTACCCTGCTCCTGATAATCAATAGAATTGCCCTCTTCATCTTCAGTGTAGCCCGCCTCGAAATATGTAAAATGGGCATCGACCGGGAGGTTATCTTTTACAGAGTAAGAATCGTATATAAAAGTGAAATATTCTGCTCTTACTGTTCCATCATCGTTTACCAGGTATGCCCTGTATTTCACTGTCCAGTTCTTCGATAAAGCAAAATACCCTCCATCAGATGTGGTACCAGGATAACCCTTTGCGGGTGAGCTGAAAGGTTCAATTACCTTGGGATCAACCGTATGTTCTTCAATCCCGTATAATACCCATTCGTCTGACAATTTCCCCCTAAAAGATGGTGATCTTCTGGTTACCTGAAGCTCTTTGAAACGCTGCAAAATGAGTTCTTTGGTTTTTCTTCTGGAATTTTCATTTATTCCCAGATAATTAAAAGCTAATGAATTTTGGACCGATCTTAAAGTAGCTGTATTTTGTAAATAAATTTTCATCATGCTCGTATTGTTGGCCTTCCATATATACTCAAAACGAACACCGTTGTTCGAATAGCTTTTAACTTGTCCGCCAGGGCCTATTTCTATTTTGTCTTCGATTACTTCGCCATTTATTTCTGTGGTTATCCCGGTCCATTGATGATCTGAATTATAAAGGAAGGTACGCACTACTTCATCCCCATATTCATTAGCTTGCTCAACGGATATCATAAAATTATCATTGTAAGACATGGTGCTTGAATTATCCCATAAAACCTCACCATCTTCAACAAAATGGTCTGAATACTTGACTGCCCTGCCAAACGGCCGCACACAACTGTATTCATATTTTTTTTGCTCCGCTCCATAGCCTTCGGACCCATCCGAAAGCGAATAGGTATACTGTCTATCAACCTGGGCTAAGTTCCAGATCTTGTGATTGTCATTTCCCCGCTGTTCCAACGCGTTGGAATTTTCCGGTTCTATATTGACTTTTGTGCAGGACATAATAAATGCAAGGCCTATTAATACCTTACATATGTGATTTTTCATACGTAATTATTTAAATGGTTAATAATATTTCAGTTAAAAAATGTAGGTTGCCTTTGCCAGGACAATTCTTAAGATCTTCCATTTTACCCCTTTGAATATCGAATTTTAATATATCCTGCATTGGCCATCATTGAATGGTACAAAACCTATCAGCTATGATAATAAGGTATGCGTCAAATGCGGATCAAGAGGGTCAAAAAGCTGGAAATATTTTCGCCAAATCCGCAGAGGAACTTAAAAACCCCAAAAATGCGCCTTTAAATCTGGTTATCAATATGTAATTTTAGTTTGAGTTTTTTATTAAATTTAAAGATGAAAGATGAAAAGCATTTAGATTCGATTACTGGCATGCTCAACAGGTTGGGGGTGACTGAAGACAAGGATCAACTGGTCCGTGCCATCTATGAAAACCTCTATCAAATGGCCCAAAACTTGCTAAGACACGAAAAGCCCAACCACACGTTGTGTCCAACTGACCTGATCGGTGAGTCGTACGCAAAATTGTTTCAAAACCCAAAATTAAACATAGTTGACAGAAATCACTTTTTTTCCATTGCTGCCAACGCCATGCGGCAAATTTTGATAGATCATGCCAGAGCTAAAAAAAGGCTCAAAAGAAACGGCGTTCAAATTACATTGAGTTGGGTAGACAAAGGAAGAAAGGAGCAGCAAGATGTTATGGATATACTGGATATTGAAAATGCCCTGGTTAAACTTGAAAACTTGGATTCCAGACAGGCTCAAATAGTTGAATTAAAATTTTATGGCGGATTGACCATAGAAGAAATCGCGTCTGCTATGGAAATTTCGGAATCCTCCGTGAAACGCGAGTGGTCTACTGCCAAACTTTTTTTAAAGTCACAGATAACCGTTTAAGTTGATATGGATAGATCCCTTTGGGAACAACTCAAACCTATACTTGAGATTGCTCTAACACTCGATCCTGGAGACAGAGATACCTACCTCAGAGAAGCCTGTTCCGGCAGTCAAACTCTATATGAAGAAGCCCGTAAACTATTGGCAGCTGAAGATCCATTAACCCTGGAATGGTCACAAGCCATCAGGGTATTAGAGCAAGAATCAGTCTGCCAGGAAGGTCAGATACTCGGCCATTACCGGCTTATAAAAGAAATCGGTCGGGGGGGCATGGGGGCTGTATTTCTGGCCGAACGCATCGATGGAGAGTACGAACAAAAAGTAGCCATAAAGATTTTGCAGGTTGAACGTTTCTCCGAATCATTGATTCAGAAATTGAGGAACGAACGCCAGATTCTGGCCAATTTAAAACATCCCAATATTGTCAATATACTCGATGGCGGTACTAGTGACCAAGGTATTCCTTTCATTGTCATGGAATATGTAGATGGAATCAATATGATTGGATATATTGAAGAACATAACCTAGACCTGAATCAGAAATTGCGCCTTTTTCAAAAGTTATGCGAGGTCATTTCCTTTGCACATGAAAAACTAATCATTCACCGTGATATAAAACCCTCCAATATTCTCATCAACCAGGCCGGCGAAATTAAATTACTTGATTTTGGAATAGCTAAAATTATCAATCCTCAAGGTCAGTCTTTTCAAGAGACCCAACAATTATTTATTACCCCGGATTACGCTTCACCGGAGCACATTAAAGGCGAGGCACTCTCAATTTCTAGTGAAGTGTATAGCCTGGGCATCCTTTTCTATCAAATTCTGACAGGAATCAATCCTTTTAAATCCAAAGAAAGCAGCCTCTCCTCGATGATGGAGATGATTTGTGAATATAATCCTCTTCCCCCTTCAAAAACCACTGAAAATATTAAACTGAAAGGTGATTTAGACAATATCTGCCTGAAAGCACTACGAAAAGATCCCAAAGAAAGATTTCTTTCTGTAGATCATTTTTCTCAGGATATTGAGAATTATTTGCAACATCTACCGGTTAAAGCAACCAAAGATCAATGGTCCTATAGGGCCAAAAAATTTATGGTAAGAAACCGGGCATATGTCGTTTCTGCCATAGTGATTTTCCTAATTACGCTGGCCGGTTTGTTTATTAGTCTATACCATGCGGGAGTGGCCAAAGCAATGTTCAACGATCTCAGAGGCTTGACCGGTTCCATGCTTTTTGAATTTTATGATGGCGTAGCCAGCCTGGAAGGAGCAACAACTGTAAAAGAATTGGTAGTATCAAAAACAATAACCTACCTCAAAAAAATGGAAACCAAAAATTCAGGTAATCCGGATCTGATGAATGAGATCTCCGAGGGTTATCAAAGACTTGGTAACATACAAGGGAATTCTTATGTTGCCAATATGGGAAAGCCAGACGATGCTTTAAAAAGTTTTCGCAAAGCCGTCGATATCAGTGAAAAGCTGGTTTCTACATATCCGGCGAACCAAAATTATTTATTTAGCCTGTCAGGGGCTTATCTGGGAATTGGTGATGTCCTGTACACGCTCAACCGGTTAGACAGCACTCTAATGATGTATCAAAAGAGTAATCAACTGCTTATTGCACTCTCTTACAACTATTCCGATTCCCTGAAATATGGGCTTTCTCTTTCAGAATCTTATACTAGAATTGGCGATGTAAGCGGCATGTACGGGTATTCCAACTTAGGAAACACATCAATAGCAATATCGTCTTATCATAAATCTGTTGATATCCTGGAGAGGTTACTTGACAGGCATCCAGAGAATACTGATATTATACATTCATTAGGGTCCTGCCTTTCTTTGCTGGCGAGCTTAAATTCGGTCACTGGCAACTATCTGGGAGCCATCGAAGCTGGATATAAATCGATTACTTCTTTTGAAATTTTGTTGAAAATGTACCCTCAAAATTATATGACGATGGCCAATATATTGCAAGCAAAAAATTCCATGAGAGAAGCACTTACTGAAACCATGAGGCTGGAGGAAGCTCTTACTCTTTTAAAAGAGGTTGAATTTCGGCTAACGGAAAGTCTTCGACTTGACTCCATGAATCAGCTTACCCAGGAAAATCTGGCTATAAACTATAACGCTATAGGTCGGCTGCTGACGGAGAAAGGAGAATTGAATAGTGCTATAAAAGCACATCAACATGCACATGCCTTGCTTAAAGAATCTCGAAATAATTTGGGAATGGGGCGAAATTCAGGCCTTACCTTGGAATTTATGGGCAACGCTTATTTTGAAAATAAACAATATTTCGAAGCAATGAATAAGTTTGACGAAGCCCGAGTTGTGTATAAAGAAACAGACCCTACTTTAATTCAAGTAGTGCAAGTAAAAATTAATATATGCAGGCTTTACCTTAAAAACAACCACGATTCTTTGCTGCTACAACACCGGGAAAGTCTGCTGGCCTTGGAGAAAAAAAGTAAGGATGATACACTCAATATAAAAAATGTTGTTATCCTGATTGAACTTTATGATAAGACTGCCCGGGCATTGGCCTTGTTTCGAACTAATCTATCGAAAAAAAGTGAAATCAATGATCCATGTTATTATTACAGACGAAGCATAGAGTTAGCTGATCACCTTCTTTCAAAAAATGCTTTAAGTCCTTTAAGAATGCAAAAAAGAGATGAATTGATTAAATCTTTGGCCAACTGCTCTCCTCAATTCCAGTATCATCTGGGTCCTGGTTATGACTAGTAAAAGTAATATTTATCTATTTATAGATTTACGATTCTATATTAATTTAAAGTCTTACGACTTTAATACACGGTTAGAAAATCAAATTCTCAAAAGGGAGAATCTCAAGTCTGAATGTTTTGGGATTTACTTACTAATACGCTGGAAGCATACTTCTCTAAAGCATTAAAAAATTCAGTTCAAGGTCTTATAACTTGTATAATAATTTCTAGTATAATAAATAGAATAAATGACAGTAATACCTTCTACCTTCAAGTTAAACCCAAATTCAAAGTTTTTGCCATTTTAAAAAATATAGGTTTCCTGATTTCAAATCCAAGCTTTTTATATATTTCAATGGCATGCACATTATCTTGTTTTACATGCAGAAAAGGCGTGCAATCCCAGCTTTGAATAAGTAATATCAGGTGTTCCATTAAAATCCTCGCATATCCTCTTCCAAAGTAATCGGGATGCGTACAGACCGCACTTATTTCTTTAAATTTTGGTGTAGCAAACCTCAAACCCGCCATAGAAACCAATTTATCACCATCAAATATTCCAAAATAATGGCCAAACAAAATCGTGCGATCAAAGAATGGACCCGGCTTCATCATACTTGTCAATTCTAACATCAAGGGCACATGCGAATCATCTAATGGAATTAATTCTATTTCCTGCAATTTTCTTACAGGCCTGGTACCAGAGTGAACCATTTGATATATGGTCAACTCTAATAACGACTTCCACATTAAATTCAATTCGTAATCTTCATGGTTTAATAGGGCAATAGTTCTTCCCGGCTCTAAATACTGAACTAGTGCATTCAAATGAATTTCATCAAAATTTTTCACGGCTGCAAATGGAGCGATATCCCTTTGAAAAACACCGACTACTTCATTATGAGTAGCTAAATAGACATTATCAGTGGTAATAGCGTTCCACACCACATTATTTAATGAATGATCCATACTTTTGAATGTGATGTATAAACTATTTCAATCCAAGGGCTTCTAATCCCTGGTCAAAATAGATATCTACTGGAATATTTTCCTTTGAAAGGTTAGCCAGGTCAGATTGAAGCTCATCCGAAACTTTACATTTTTCTGCCATTAATTTTGCCAAAGCATCGTAGTCACCATCTCCCTGAATTTGTAAAATCAGCTTAGTCAATGCCTCAGTCGCTACATCGAATTTTTCGAAGTCCACTTGGTAAGTTCCGTCTGGGTTTCTTAGAATAGCTCCCATTTCTTTGAAAAAATTAAAGCGCAGCAGGTTTGCTTTTCCATGCGCACTGGAGGCTCCAAAGCGAATAGATCTGAAAATACTGGCCACAAAAGTCACAATATAGTCTTTCATATCTCCCTGTATCTCACCCTGCTTGTGCAATTGCTGTATCATGTACAATCCCAGTATATCTGCTTTTCCTTCCTCTAATGCACTGTAATTCTCTTTCAGTGCTTCCCGCACGGTACCTTTACCGTTAATGGTGTTTTTTATACCCAGACCATGAGCTACCTCATGAAACATTACATTGGCAAAAAAAGCATCTCCATTGATATTCGCTCTTTGCTCAGGAGCTATTAATTTATCAGCAATAGGCACTAAGATTTTAGTAAACTTGGCAGCAATAGTATTTTTCAATTGCAGCCTTCGCGTTCCTTTTTTTAATTGTACTTCTTCGTCATTGGGAAGATTGATAGCTATCGTTTTGCTACCTGAATTTCCATCGCCGGAGTAGTAAATAGCATCATAGGCGTTGAGATCAGAGGAAGTACCAGGCGTTTCCTTTTTATACTTCTCATCAACGGGAATACCCTTTTGAAGCGCGGGCAATAGAGATGCATATTTTGCCAATTTTTTGCTCCATTCCTGATCTTTTACCAATACATAGGCCTCATGCGCCGCCCGATATCCATTTAATTGGTCTTCATAGGTTTCTATTGGGCCAGCCACAATATCAAGCGTATTATTCTTCATATCCATCCAGGCCAGATCACTGGCTTGATAATCATCAGTAAGGAAAGCTTTAGATCTGAGGGTAAGGTATTTTTTCAAACCCGGATCATCGGCTAATGCCGCGGCTTTTGTCAATAGGGCTGAGGCTTTTGTCACTTCATCCTTAAAATACTCATGATATGGAACGGATACTAAATTGCCTTTGTCATCTCTTCTAATCATGGTATAGAGTGCCTTTTTATCTTTTTCGGGAAGATTAGATTTCTCCAGCTCTTCTTTAGTCATATCTTTTGGATAAAATCCTGAACCTGCTGGTTTTGGCGAGGCGGTCTCAATAAATGGTTTATTCCCATCCAGCCTATCCCATGGCCCATAATTAAGAAGAGCAAACTCTTTATATCGATCATCTTTTAGACTCTCCATTAATTTAGTCTTATCTCCATAAGCTTCTTTCCAAAATATATCATCCATTATTTTAGCAACATCGATCAACAAAGGGATCATTTGCTTTTCTTTTTCTGTTAGCTTCGAGATATCGGTAGTTAGTTTTACCTCGGCATATTTATCCAGCATAGTTTGGATGGCGTCCTTTTCTTTTATCATATTGTCTGCTACAGCCGCATTTGCTCCTGCATTTGAACGGTCCTTTTTTTCCTCATTCTTACATTGAACAAGCCCCAATAGCATCAATCCCAAAATCAAAATTCTCATATCAATAGTTTAATAAATAAATAAATTGTAAAATTGTAAAATTGTAAAATTGTAAATTATTCTACATTTTCTCAAAATCAACTTTTTCAAAAGTCTTAAATACACTGGGCGGTACTTCATTAAAAACTTTAATTCCAGAAAACTGTCTGTTGTTGCCACGATCACTTGAAATAAAAGCATCTCCATATTTTACATATCCGTCCCAAGGATTTATAAAAGCTGCTGCTGTATCGCTCGCTTTTGGAAAATAAGCCCATTGAGCTAAGAGCCCACTATTCTTACCTACCCACAACTCATATTTATTCTGAGGAGTCACTCCCACACTATCGAATTGCATTTCTATTACATCACTCATAATGCCCGTCTGGGTAGTATCCTCACGAAGATATTTCAATTTTACACCTCCATCTTTTACTTTAAATGGCATCATCAACCAATAAGAATCGTTGATCCATTGTCTATACGCCATATCGCAGTATTTTTTTAAGGTATCCTTATCTGTCCACTCCTTTCCATCTTTATACAATTTAGCTTTCATAGCTTTCAGATCAAGTATCATTTTGGTGTCGTTAGCCGTATTTTCTATACGAATCATTTGATTTTTCTTATCCCACAAATGCCATCTACGCCCAAAATAATTGTATTTAATCACGTTGATATTATCCCAGGCCTCCAGTCCACCACAAGCCCGCATCAGGTCATCTGCGACTCTGATCGCTTCAGGATCTGACTTAGAAGGGTCAAAACTTACTAATTTGCCTGCTGCCTGACTGGTATCCATATCTTGTTTGCAAAAGCTAAGACCAATAAGCAGGGTGATAAAAAGGAGTATAATTATATTTTTCATTGAATAAAGTTAATTCATCAATTAATCATCCCCCATAAAATTTTAAAAATATTATCATTTCGTTAAAGTCCAGGAAGTCTAATATCATCGTCTATTATCTGATTTTAACACAAATAAATAACTTATTTTTGCGAAAATTCATATAAAATGTTTGAATCCATTCATGACAATCTGGAAAACGCCTTTAAATTTCTGAAAGGTGAAAATAAGCTGACCGAGCTCAATATTGCGGAAGCCATCAAGGAAATCAGAAGAGCCCTGGTTGCTGCGGATGTAAACTATAAAATTGCTAAAGAATTTACCGATAAAATAAAGGACAAAGCACTTGGTACGGAGAACATACTTAAAGCGGTAAAGCCAGGTGAGTTGATGATCAAAATTGTTTTTGATGAACTCACTGAATTGATGGGCGGGCAGACCGCTGGAATAAATATTAAAGGTGAACCCGGAATCGTTTTAGTAGCCGGTCTTCAGGGTAGTGGCAAAACTACATTTTCAGCAAAATTGGCCAATTATCTGAAAACTAAAAAAGGCAAGAATCCCCTATTAGTGGCTTGCGACGTATATCGGCCTGCTGCCATTGAGCAATTGTCCTCATTAGCGGATCAGATAAAAGTGGCAGTTTTTAAGGAAATTGAAAATAAAAATCCCATAGAAATAGCGCTGCATGCGATAGAATATGCTAAGCAAAATCATCATGATGTAGTCATTATAGATACAGCCGGCCGCACCACCCTGGATGATGTGATGATGACCGAGATCAAAAATGTTAAAGCTGCTATAAATCCAACAGAATCATTGTTTGTAGTGGATTCTATGATAGGTCAGGATGCAGTAACTACTGCTGCAGCCTTTAATGAAGCGATTAACTATGACGGTGTAGTACTGACCAAACTCGATGGTGATACCAGAGGCGGTGCCGCCCTTTCAATAAAATACATTGTAGGTAAACCCATCAAGTTTGTCTCCATGGGCGAAAAAATGGATACCCTTGATGTATTCTATCCAGATCGTATGGCTCAGCGAATTCTGGGTATGGGTGATATTGTTACTTTAGTAGAAAAAGCGCAGGAGCAATTTGATGAAAAAGAAGCCAAAGCACTTGAAAAAAAGATTCGAAAAAACAAATTCGATTTCAATGACTTCCTCCAGCAATTAAATCAAATCAAGAAAATGGGAGACTTGAAAAACCTGGTCTCTATGATGCCGGGTATGGGCAAGGCACTTAAAGATGTAGATATCAATGACAACGCTTTTAAAAAAGTAGAATCCATCATCCAATCCATGACCCCTCAGGAACGTTCCAATCCAGAGCTGATCAATATGAACCGGAAGATAAGGATAGGCAAAGGTTGTGGCCAAAGTACACTCGAAATAAGCGCTTTCATGAAGCAATTTGATCAGATGAAAACGATGATGCAGCAAATGAGTTCGGGCAAAGGAATGGGGCAAATGATGAAGCAAATGCAAAATATGCAAGGCTTTAAATAAATCGATATAAAAACAATTTTTTAATAAACATAAAATTAGACTATGAAACTTTTCACCAAGACTATGACTATGATCATTTTGATAATGGTCGGTGCTTGTAGTCCAAAATCATCTAAACAAGTGAGTCAGGCTGACACCAAAACTATGCCTGCCCCACCCGTACAAACCACAGCACCCACTACTTCTCCTACCCCATCAGCACCGAGTTCTGGTGTGGGAATGGATATGACCAATGTAGTTCCGGTTGATCCTTCTATTAGAATGGGAGTCTTACCCAATGGAATGAAATATTATCTCAAGAGAAACAGCAGGCCAGAAAAAAGAGTAGAACTCCGCCTGGCCGTTAAAACCGGATCTATAATGGAAGATCCCGACCAATTGGGTGTAGCCCATTTCGTAGAACATATGGCCTTCAATGGCAGTACCCATTTTAAAAAGCAAGAGTTGGTAGATTACCTGGAGTCCGTGGGCACCAGGTTTGGCCCCGACTTAAATGCCTACACCGGCTTCGATGAAACGGTATTTATGCTTCAGGCCAGATCAGATGAAGCAGACAAATTAGATAAAGGAATATTAGTGATGGAAGATTGGGCTCAGGGTGTGACATTCGACCCTGTGGAAATAGATAAAGAGCGCGGTGTGGTGGTGTCAGAGTGGCGCACAGGCCTTAGTCCTTTTCAGCGGATTCAACAAAAAACACTACCTCTGTTACTATTCAATTCACATTATGCTGACAGGTTGCCGATTGGGAAACCGGAAATAATAGAAAAAGTTAGCTATGACGCTGTAAAAAGATTCTATAGTGACTGGTACCGACCCGAACTTATGGCAATAATGGCCATTGGAGACATAGATTTAGATAATATGGAAATGGAATTAAAATCCAGGTTTTCAAAAATTCCTGCTTCAAAACAGGGTGTACGCCCTCGGGAAAAATATGAAGTGCCTCTGCATCATGAACCTAAAATCGCGATCAATATCGATAAGGAAATGCCTTACACGCAGGTGCAGATCATCAATAAATTTACCAAGAAAATGCCTTCTACTATCCAGGACTATAGAAATAGCTTAATGGTCAATCTGTATAATAGTATGATGTCTGCCCGGTTAAACGAATTAAGTCAAAAACCAAACCCTCCATTCAATTTTGCTAATTCCGGATACGGCGATTTTTTAGCTAATTTAAATGCCTATGCAAGTTTTGCTGTTACCAACGAAGGTAAATCAATGGAAGGCCTGGAAGCTGTTTTAATCGAAAACGAAAGAGCACTAAAATTTGGATTTACTGCCTCAGAATTAGAAAGGCAAAAGCAGGAACTCATGCGCCAACTGGAATCGGCCGTCAAAGAAAAAGATAAAACCGAGTCAGGAAACCTGGCTCAAAGTTATGTGTCCAATTTCCTGGAAAATGAATTCATTATGAGTCCTGAACAGGAACTTGAAATTGGCAAAAAATTGATACCCACCATCGAACTATTCGAAATAAATATTTTACCCAAGAAATGGGTCATAGATGAGGGCCAAGTAATCACTATTGCAGGTCCGGAAAAAGATGGGCTCACTTACCCTACAGAAGCTGATATCAAAAAATTGATAGTCAATATAAAAACAATGGATATCAAACCTTACGAAGATAAAGTAAGTAGCGAACCATTGATCAGTAAGGATTTGACCGCAGCTGACATAGTTAGTGAGAAAGCAAACGACCAATTAGGAACTAAAGAAATAGTCTTAAAAAACGGCGTCACTGTAATTCTAAAAAAATCAGATTTTAAAAATGATGAAATATTGATGAGTGCCTTTAGCCCGGGCGGAGGATCTCAATATGGTGATGAAGATGAAATGAATATAAGCATGGCTTCTGATTTGGTGAGTAATGCCGGTCTGGGAAAACTAGATGAAGTACAATTGCAAAAAAGACTTACGGGCAAAAAAGTAAGGGTGGCTCCCTATATTACAAATTCATACGAAGGAATGAATGGCAACGCTTCTCCTGAAGATCTGGAATTGATGTTTCAATTGATCTATCTGTATTTTACAGAGCCCAGAAAAGATGTGGATGCCTATAATTCTTTTGTAGAAAAACAAAAAGGATTTGTAAAAAACCTGGAATCCAATCCTCAGTTTTATTTTATCATAGAATCCAATAGAATTAAGACTCAAAATTCCCCAAGAGAACAATTGGTACCTAAAATGGAAGATTTTGATAAACTCAATTTTGACCGTTCTTTTGAATTATACAAAGACCGCTTTGGAGATGCCAGTGATTTCACATTCACATTTGTAGGGAATTTTGATGAAAATCAAATCAAAATGCTGGCCCGCGAGTACCTTGGGAATCTGCCTTCTACCAGAAGAAAAGAAATGTGGAAAGATCTTGGCATTCGCAAGCCACAGGGCATAGTCACGAAGAGTCTTACCCGTGGTGAAGCTCCTAAATCGTATGTAGATATTACCTATCACGGTACTATTGATTGGAATGATCAAAATCGATACCAGCTCACCTCCATGATCGACCTCTTAAGAATAAAACTACGTGAAGCCCTTAGGGAAGACAAAGGTGGTGTATACGGCGTTAGTGTAACTGGTGGCTCAGTTAAAGAACCTGTGCCCAACTATACCATGACCATTTCTTTTAATTGTGATCCACCCAGAACGGAAGAACTCATCAAGGCTGCCCAGGATGTATTAGCCAATGCAAAGTCAATTGGTGCTGATGTAAAAGACATTCAAAAAGTAACAGAGATCCAACGCCAGACCAAAATCAAGCAATTGAAAGAAAATGGATATTGGATGGGCCAATTGCAAGGCGTATACCAATACAAAATCGATCCCAGTAATATTTTAATTGAATCCTTAGAAGAAAAAATCAAGACTTTAACTCCTGATTCTTTAAAAGGTTCATTGAATAGATATGTAAATGAACAAAGTAAAATTACCATCACCATGCAGCCGGAGAAAAAGAGTAATTAATTACCACTTTAATAAAATAAATTTTCAAAGCCCCGGAGATTTCCAGGGCTTTTTTTATGGTTATGATAAGTTTGAACTAATTATGTATAAGATGATTTGTTTTCAAAATCTTAATTAATTTATGTTATGGGACAATAAATTATTAAAATAAATCATTTATCGAGTACCAACTTTTTGCCATTGTACCAATGCCCAACTGACTCTACCAGAATGCTATATAAAACGAAAATTATAGCATACCAATGGCATCACTTTCTCCCAAAACTTCCACGCTTGGCTTTAGACTGGCTGCACACCTGCTTCGACGCACCACTTATCACATTACAAGAGCCAGGATAGACAACTTTGCAGCCAAGACGCCCCAGCAAGCCGTAAATGAGTTACTCACTATTTACCCTTTTTCTATTCCAGAACCACTGGAGGCATCCACTGGATTACCGTGGGTAAATGATACCCGCGAACCAGAAACTGATGATTTCAAATTAAAGGGTTATACCCGGGCCTGGTGGATCAATGAGGCATTACTGGATAAAGGCATCTTCCATAAAATGACCTTTTTCTTCCATGCCCATTTAGTGACTAATCACAATGAAACAGATACCTATAGCTTTTGGGATCATCTTACACTTTTACAATACTATGCGCTGGGCAATTATAAAAAACTATGCACCAAAATGTCCACGGACATAACGATGTTGCGGTACCTCAATAATAATGAGAGCAATAAAGACAATCCCAATGAAAATTTTGCCCGGGAAAACTTCGAATTATTCACGGTTAGTAAAGGGCCTCAAATAAGTATGGGAAATTATACTTTTTATACGGAGCATGACATTCAGGAAGCTGCGAGACTACTTACTGGGTTTACAGGATGGGAACGTACCAACTCAATAGATCCTGAAAATCACATATATAGAGGACATGCAGAGCCATCCAGCCATGATACTGAAGATAAAATCTTCTCTTCGGCATTTCAGGGTAAGTTGATTGCAGGAGGATCTAGTGAAGAAGATATGTGGAAGGAGCTTGAGGCATTTTATGATATGATTTTTGCACAGGATGAAACTGCTAAATATATTACCAGAAGACTCTATAGATATGTAGTGGGTAGAGTTATTAGCTCTGAAGTCGAAAACGATATCATTACACCCCTCGCTGAGACTTTGAGATCCAATAATTACGAGATAAAACCCTGGCTTTCTCAATTATTAACCAGCCAACATTTTTACGATGAAGATGATAGTAATAACAAAGACGAAATCATTGGTAGCCTGGTAAAGTCACCATTGGATTTGGCTCTGGGGGCTATGTCATTTTTGGAATTAGTAATTCCTGATGTGCATGTAGATGCGGATAAACATTATAATCAGTTTTATTGTGATGGCATTATGCACAATATGTTAGAGCCTGGTGGCCTGGACATTTTTGGCCCGGTAAATGTAGCTGGCTATGCTGCCTATTATCAGACTCCGGGATATAGTAGATCCTGGTTTAATGGGGGTACTATTTTTTCTCGATATCGAGTAGGATACATGCTTCTAAATGGTGAAACATTATTTGGTGGCGATTTGGGGACTTCAGTAGATATTGTAAGTTTTGTTCAAGCTAATATTCCTCAAGCTGATAATGCTAATAATGTAGTTGGCTTTTTTGTAAAATATCTTTTGCCTGAAGAAATTCCTATCGAACGATACGATTATTTTTTAAATACGGTGTTTCTGAACAAACTCAGTGTAATCAATTGGAAAGTGGAGTGGAATAAATTTGTTTCCAGCGGTCTCCAGGATGATGTCATTATCCCGCTCACCCATCTTGTCACCGCTTTGATAGGCTCACCCGAATATCAATTATTTTAAAAATCATCCAGCTAGAATTTCTACTATGAAAAGAAGACAATTTGTTAAACTAGGATCGGTTCCATTATTGATGCATGGCCTCCAGCTACGCACATTTGCCAGTCCATCCATGGTCAAATTTTTTACCGGATGTGAGGGAATTAGTGATCGCATATTAGTAATCATTCAAATGTCCGGGGGAAATGATGGTGTAAATACGACAGTAGCTTTAGATCAATACGATCTTTATGCTAATCTCAGATCAAAAATAAAACTGCCCCAAAATTCATTGATAAAACTCCAAACGGGATTAGCTTCCAATCAACAAATAGGACTCCATCCCAGTCTGACAGGCTTTAAATCTCTCTACGACCAGGGTAAGCTGAATATTATCCAGGGAGTCTCTTACAACCAACCCAATCTGTCCCATTTCAAATCTACAGATCTGATACTTTCTGGCGGTGATGGTACACCAGATCTGTTTAATCTTACTTCAGGGTGGATGGGAAGATATCTCGATAGCAGTTTTCCGGGAAAAGCAGGAAATCCCAATGCTGAATACCCAGATCCTTTGGGAATCCAAGTAGGCGATGATCGTCCATCCTCAGGATTTATTACCTCTGTCGACATTAGTGCAGCTGTAAATATCGGATGGAATGACCCTGCTGGGTATTATAATCAAGTAGTTGAAATCGGAGGTGCTCCCCCAACTAATTTCCCAAACACTGATTATGGTTCTGAATTAGATTTCCTTACCCAGGTTCAGAATAATGTAAGCGCCTATGCAGGTCGTATTTCAGAGGTGTTTAATAAAGGAAAGAATTTCATTGATTACCCCGACAATTCTCTGGCTTATCAATTGAAGAGCGTAGCTCGTATGATTAGCGGAGGCAGTAAGACTAAAATATTTTTAGTGAACACCTATGGATATGATACCCATACCAAACAAGTAGAGGCCTCTGATCCTACCTTAGGGGAACATGCAGACCGATTATTTGAACTATCAAATAGTATAAAATCATTTGTAGATGACTTAGTAGCCTCTAAGCAGGATCATCGGGTGCTTGGGGTTACCTTTTCTGAATTCGGTCGTAAGCCAGCTGAAAATGCCAATTTAGGCACAGATCATGGTACTATAGCACCCATGTTTTTGATAGGAACACCGACCAAAGGCGGCGTCACGGGAATAAATAATAATTTTTCTAAAATTGAAGATGAGTTATTTACAGAGGTTAATATTGATTATCGAAGAGTACTCACTACTATATTACAGGATTGGCTAGGTGCCAGTACGGCTGTGCTCTCCACTACTTTATTCGATTCATTTCAATCTCAAAAATTAGATATTATTAATCCCGTTTTAAAAGTAGATCCCGCATGCCTGGGCAACTTTAGTCCGCTGCCTATAAAACTTATAAGTTTTGATGCCAATCTGGTGAATGATCAACAGGTAGAATGTAAATGGATTACCGCTTTTGAAACCGAGAACAGTCGATTTGAAGTACAAAGAAGTCGGGATGGACAGATATTCTCTACCATTTTGTTAAGGAAAGGAGATGGTATTGGGGAATCTGAAACATTTATTTATGGTGAAACGGACCAAAACCCATTATTTGGGATCTCTTACTATCGATTAAAAACCATTGATAATCAAGGGATAGTAGAGTATTCCATGATAAGAAAAATTGAACGAAAGTCAAAGGAAGAAAAAACTTTTAAAATTTATCCCAATCCTGCAATATTCGAAGTTAATATCGTGTTAAGTAGCAGAATTATTAATCAAGCAGAAGTGCTGTTAATCGATCAATCCGGAAGACAAATCATGCAAAAGCACTGGCCTCTGGATCAAGGATTTAATAAATTGAATCTGGATATTACTCATTTGTCACCAGGGAATTATTTTATTCAGGTGATGGATAGGAAAAATATAAATATGACTACTCCTATTTCGATAGTTAGATGAATAGTCATATAAAGATGCATTTTGGTACATAAGTTGGTTCAAGCAAGGTGGTCGCCTCAAAGAGAGTGGCCACTTTGTCTTTTAGCCTCTATCTAAGCCGCTTTTATATACTTTTAATGCTTTTTCTCTTGCTATTTTGTGGTCAACGATAGGTCGTGGATAACCTTCAGTGCCCCACTCTTGAATCCACTTTTTTATATAGCTCAAATCAGGATCAAATTTCTTCATTTGGGTCTCTGGATTAAATATTCTGAAATAAGGTGCCGCATCACATCCTGTACCTGCGGCCCATTGCCAATTTCCATTATTCGACGCCAACTCATAATCAAGTAATTTTTGAGCAAAATAGGCTTCACCCCATCGCCAGTCTATCAACAGATGTTTGCATAAAAAACTTGCCGCAATCATACGAACTCTATTATGCATATAACCCGTTGCATTTAATTCCCGCATGCCTGCGTCCACCATTAGATATCCGGTCATTCCATCACACCATGCCTTAAAATGACTCTCCTCATTTTGCCATTTTATATTGTCATATTTAGATTTAAAAGATTCAGTACTCACTTGTGGGAAAAAGTAAAGAATTTGGATAAAAAATTCCCGCCAGACCAGCTCATTCAAATAGCTTTCATGATTTTTTGCCGCTCGGACTAATTTTCTGATACTCAGGGTGCCGAATCTTAAGTGAATGCCCAAATGGCTGGTGCCTTTATCTAAAGCAGGTATATTTCTGGTTACACTATAAGTAGTTATCGTTTTTAAAGGAATCATTTTAGGAGGAAAAGTCCTGTCAACATGATAAAATCCAATATCACTCAGATTCCTTATCTCAGTTTGTTCCAATTTTGCCAGAAGATGTAAATGATTTTCACTCTCATACCCTGGTATAGTATGATCATTCCAGGCTGCGCGCCATTTTTTCATAAAAGGCGTATAAATAGTATATGGCTTGCCGTCATCTTTTATAATGGTCCCGGGCTTATAAATTACATGATCAGTAAAGGCATGGAATAAAATATTTTTTTTGGCCAACCATTGTTTGACCTGCAAATCCCTTTGGATGGCATAGGGTTCATAGTCTTCATTGGTATATACCGCTGAAATAGAATAAGTAGTTGTCAGCTTTTTAAATACTTGTATTGGCTTTCCAAAAAATAGTTGAATACTTGTATTAAATTTTTCCAACTGCTTATTCAAAGCCAATATTTCTTTAAAAATAAACTCCACCCGGGCATCTGCCTTATTTTCTAATTGGTTTAAAATGTTTTGATCAAAAATAAAAACGGGGATTACCTGGATACCACTGATAAGCGCATTATACAAACCATTATTGTCTTGCAATCTGAGATCTCGCCTAAACCAAAAAATATTAAAATTTAAATTGTAATTCATATTAATATTTAAAATATATAAACAATTACTTCGATTTAAAGTTTAAAAAAACTAACTTCATGCTGAATAGGTAATTGAGCTATGAAAAAAATTTTGTTACTGCTAGCCACCTTATTATGGCTGGGGTATTGGTGGAGATGGTATACATGTAAAATCTGCTCAGCTTGTGGATATAACAAGACAGAAGCGCCTGTTCAACTTTCAATTCAACCTGAAACCGGGCTTTTACTTTTTAACAAAGATGACAGTATTGCAATGACCCAGGTGGGATGGGCAAGATATCGCGACTCTTTGATTTCTTCCCTTTTGCCTAATCAAACCCTTACTATAGAAGGGCAATACCTTTCTTCGGAACCCAATAATTCGGTCTACGAAAATCTGGGACTCTCAAGAGCCAATGCCATTAGAAAATTTTTTCCAGATAGCCTTCAATCCAAAATAAAAATAAATTCATTATTGGTTAGTGAGCGACCCTCGATGAATGGCTTTCCTTTTGTTGCTTCCTCTTTTTCAGTAAATACCATATCTGATAAAATAGAGCAAGCTGGTGACAAGACTTTAGTTTTCTTCAATTACAATTCAGATAAAAGAATAAAGGACCCAGAGATAGAAAAATATCTTTCAGATCTTGCTGCCCAAGAATTAAATACCAGATCCGCATTTACCATTACGGGCCATACTGACAATAATGGAAATTCAACTGATAACAAGCGGTTAGGTCAAAGCAGGGCTGATGCTATTAAGAATTTTCTGGAAAGCAAGGGAATTGCACCCATTAGAATTACAACAAAAAGCATGGGAGAAACTATGCCTATTGGTGATAATAATACCGTTGAGGGCAGACAAAAAAACCGACGCACTGAAATTGAATTAATTAATAAACTATAAAATAATAAATTATGTTTTGGGAAACATGGCTAAAACACAGTGGAGAAATTCTGCTCGCATTAGTTGGAGCGGGGATCTTGGGATATTTGTGGAGTAAATGGTTTGGGTCATCTTCTCAATTCGATTCATACAAAGCAGAATATGAAAGTCAGATCTTTTCGTTAAACGACCGGATCAAGAAGCAAGATGTAGATTTAAAAAATGCAGTTGGCTTACAGTCAGCATGGGCATCTGAAAAGACAGGATTGCAAACCAAAATAGACGAATTGAGTGCTGAATTAAACACAGTAAATCAATCTTTCAGCGGATTTGTCTCTCCGGAAGAACATCTGTCTTTGCAGGACAGGTTTGATACTGATTTCAAATCAATTTCCACCAAATATGATGCATTAGCAAGTGAAAAAAATAGTCTATCTGCAACGCTTAGAGACTATGAAAGTAAACTCGCTATGGCAAATAGTCAACTAAAATCAGTTGGAGAATTAGATGTAAAAGTTAAAGATCTGGAGAATAAACTCGCTGCATCCTTCGCCGCTAAAGCTGAAATTGAAAAACAAAATAATATTTTTGCAGACCAGCTTCATAGTGAATTGGATGCCAAATCTTCTACTATAAGTAAACTTGAATCCCAGCTGGCAGCTATTACGACTGACATTACAGATAAAGATTCATATAAAGCTACTCTGGATGAATCTACCCAATCCATCGAAAATTTGAAACATGCGCTTCAAAGTGCAGAACAGAATTTAACCGAGAAAGATAAGGAGTTTAACAGCCAACTTGCACTTAAACAAGGTGAACTCGAGAAAGCACAAAACGAAAATACTTCCCTAATCGCAAGGATGAAGGATTTAAATGAGTCCAATCAATCTGGTATGTCTAAGCTCCATGAAGTATCTGCTCAAGTGCATCAACTGGAAGGAGAACTCAACCAGGCAAAAAATGAAGCAGCCACATATAGACTACAAATTGGAGATCTGGATAAAATTTCAGCTTCATTGGCAAATGCAAATATAAATGCAAAAGACTGGGAAGCAAGATGGAAAGAACTGTCTACAGAAGCCGATCAATACAAAGTAGCCCATTTGAATATGAGCAAGGAAAAAGATTCATTGAAACAAAGACTTGGTCAAGTTGAATCTGAATTAATAAGCGCAAAAACCCAATTGGAAAATGAACAAAATGCTCAAGCAAATCTGCATACGGAGTTAGAAGCCGCCCAATCGAAAGCTCATACCGTGGAAGCCATGGTTAATGAATTCAATCAAAAAATTGAAGCATCTTCAACTAGTATTGCAGGTTGGGAAAATAAATATGAGGAACTCAACGGAAATCATACTCATGCTACAGAAAAAATACTTGCGTTAGAATTAAAGCTGCAGGAAATACAAAACCATATAAATGGTCATGTCCAAAAAGCAACTGAATGGGAAAATAAATACAATGAATTTCAATATCAAATTGAAGAGAAAGATAGGAAATTGAATACCGTTCAGACCCAACTGAACGAATCACATTTTGAAGTAGAAAGGCTACGCGGTGCAGCTCAGGAAACAGAGCATCAGTTACTTGAAACCAAAACTAGATTTGATGATCTTACCAATAAATATAATCATGTACAGGCTCATCTGGCAGAAGTGGAAAAATCATCTACCCAGGCTGCCCAACAATTTAATGATGCTCAAGGAAAAGGAAAAGAATTTGAATCCAAATGGAATGATTCTCAAAATCAATTGGGAGAATTGCAAAAGAGCTTAGCAGCCAATGCCAGGAAAATGCACGATGCGGAACTGAATACCAAAGAAATGGCTGAAAAACTAAAGACCTCTGAAGCGCAATTAATCGATGCGCATCAATCCAATGAGAAGGGAATGAACGAGCTGATCGCTTCACGAAATAAATCCAATGAGTTAAATCATCAATTAGAAGGACTGCAAAACCAAATTATTGGATTACAAAAGAATCTGGAAGATACTTTGAAAGAAGAGCATGATATTAAAATAAAATATCGTGACATACATGTTGAATATGCAAACCTTGAAAGTAAGCTTGCTGAGAAAGAAAAAATGACTGAAGACTACCATGTACAATTGGTAGATGAAGAGAATAAATTTAAAGAGTTAAACAATAAATTCAATACGGTTCAACTGCAACTTGCTGATGCACAAAGAATTAATTCCCATTTAGAGGGGCAGAAAAAGAAAATAAGAGATCTTGATGTTAAATATAAATCAGAAGTAGCAGCATGGCAAAAAAGGATTGAAACATTGGCAAAAGATGCTAATTCAAAAGAATCAATTTTGGTCTCCAGACATTCTGCAGAAACAGAAAAATTAAAAAAGTCTATTATTCGACTTGAAGCCGATATTACTAACAGAAAAAATAAGAGCCTGATCAGCAACAGAGCCCAGGCATCTACCACTAAAATATTGGTTCCAAAAATCGCTAAAATTGCAAAATCCACAACAAAACTTGCCGCAACAGTAAAAAATACTGGTATATCTAAAGTAGATTGGAAATCTATCTCTGCTTCAATGGGTAAAAAAGTAAAGGTGAATGACCATACTGTAGTTGAAGGAATTGGGCCCAAAATCAATACCCTTCTAAAAAAAGCTAAAATTTCATCCTGGGCCCAGCTAGCGGTAACCCCGGTGGCAACTATTCAGGCAGTGCTGGATAAAGGAAGAAAGTATGGTTTGGCAGATCCTTCCACATGGAATCAACAGGCAAAGCTGGCAGCAGAGGGCAAATGGGATGAACTAAAAAAATTGCAAGACACTTTGATTGGAAGAAGAAAGAAAAAAGTAAGCAAACCCAAAGCCCTAAAATCGGTCAAAGTAAAACCCAATAAAATTATAGTTCTGGACTTGGTCAAGGGAATCGAAATAATGGGGTCAAAATTCAAAGCTGATGATCTGAAATTAATTGAAGGCATTGGCCCTAAAATTGAGCAACTATTTCATAAAGCTGATATTAAAACCTGGCAAAAACTTTCAGAGACCAATACTAAAACCATGCAAGAGATTTTAAATAAAGCAGGTACCCAGTACTCATTGGCTAATCCAAAAACGTGGGCCAAACAGTCAGCTTTAGCAGCTAAAGGCAATTGGAAAAAACTCAAATCACTGCAGGATAGTCTTAAGGGTGGGAAATAGCCTCCCACTGACCTGGAATTGGTGAGGGGTAATTTGATTATTACATAAATCATTTTTCTATTTGGCATATCGCCTTATCATAAATACAAAAGCCCGTGACTTTTCACAGGCTTTCATGAAAAAAACGAATTTTACAATTAAAACCAAAACTTACACGATCCAAATATAAAACACATTAAACTAATATTATATATATAATCATCTTTTTTTTAATATTTTTATACATATTTTTATCTGAATATATATTAATGCTAAATTTCAATCATTTATACATTATATAAAAAAATAATTCATTATTATCTATTTTTTAAAACAAAACATATTATAAAATAAAGTAATATGTTATATTTGAGCTTCTAAAATTAAAGACTTAGTTTTAGTAAAATGGGGAAGCCGGTGTCTTGCATCGGCTTTTTATTTTGCACCCAATCCATTTCTGGAACACACTTTATTTAGTACGGTAATTCCTCTATTCCTACTGTGTTGCAATCAAAAAAATATTCATACCTTGATTTCCTTATCTTCTTTTATCATGCCTATAATCTTTTACTCCTTAATTTCGGTAATAGTAGGTTGTATTACGCTTTATTTTTTAATAAAAGTAATAAGGAACTCAACAATAAATACATCATCAGATGGTTGGGGGTCAAAGTTAGGGCTTGTTTTGGCCATGGCCGGTAATGCTGTGGGCTTGGGTAATTTTTTAAGATTCCCTGTACAGGCTATTAGTAATGGTGGAGGAGCATTTATTATTCCATACATAGTTTGTTTTCTCCTTATTGGCATTCCACTTTTATTTGTTGAGTGGTCTATGGGAAGGTTTGCAGGAATAGCGCTACCAGGCAGAAAACATGGAGACCATAATATGCCGTTTATGTTGCAAAGATTGTCTAGCCAAAAATGGGTAAAATATTTTGGTGGACTGGGCTTGTTTATCAATCTCGCCATAGCTGGTTATTATTGTTATATAGAGTCATGGACACTATCTTATGTATATCATTCAGTAAAAGGAAGTTTTCATGGCCTTGGGCAATCTGCTATTGGGCAATATTTTGATGATTATACTACTCATTACAAAGGCTATGATGGGCTTCCATATGAAGCTATTATTTTTTATTTGATTTGCTTACTGGCCAATGTTTATTTCTTATCCAAAGGCCTTAAAGGAGGTATCGAAAAAGTAGCTAAAATAGGTATGCCTTTATTGATATTGTTTGGTGTCTTATTAGCAATTGAATCATTATCCTTGGTCCCGGGGCAAAAAGGGGCTATTAACTCTGGTATGGAAGGGTTAAAGTATCTTTTTACTCCCGATTATTCAAGTATTTGGAAGCCATCCGTATGGATTGCAGCCGCTGGCCAAATATTTTTTACGCTGGCTGTAGGCATGGCTTCTATACAGACTTATGCATCTTATTTGAAAAAGAATGACGATACAGCTCTGGGAGCGATGTCCGCCGGTTGGTTAAATGAGTTTGTAGAGATCGTTTTAGGTAGTGCTGTAATTATACCTCTTACTATCGGATATCTGGGTATTGATAAAATGACCGATATCGTAAAGCAATTAGGCGGTTATGGACTTGGCTTCAGGACGCTTCCTTATCTTTTTCAGCAATGGGGTTCATTTTTAGCTCCTTTAGCCGGGGTATCTTGGTTTGGCCTTCTTTTCATTGCAGGTATAACATCTTCATTGGCAATGGGTGCTCCGGTAGTAGGATTTTTAAAAGATGAATTTAATTTCAATGATAAAAAAGCTTCTATTTACTGTGGTATATTAGTGTTAATCATGGGATTACCTACTATAGTCTTTTATAATCAGGGAGTCTTCGCTGAATTTGATGATTGGGCCGGCACTTATTCATTAGTACTATTTGCATTTGTTGAATTGATATTATTTGCCTGGGTATTTGGAATGGAAAAGGGATGGGAAGAAATCACCCGGGGATCTGAAATAAAAGTACCCATCGTATTCAAATTCATCATTAAATATGTCACCCCTTTATTTTTAGGCTGGATATTGATTTCAAATATACCCACCATGATTCGAAGGATCTTGTATCCCCAAAATGGATATGCAAGCTTCGCTCAATGCTATATGCTGGTTTTGTTGATAGTAATTATATGGGTAGTCCACTTAGCTGTACTGAAGCGACAAAAATCAATCAATAAGGCTTCATATTAAGAGTTTTTAAATATATTTGTGTGCTTACACATGACTGCATCAAAATCGATTTTTATACTATTAGGAAGTAATATGAACAATCCAAAATTGCAATTGAAGAAAGCCAGAAAGCTAATAGTCAAACACTTAAGTAAAATTATCTGTACTTCTTCTATATATAAAACAGCCCCCTGGGGGAAAGATGATCAACCTGCTTTTTATAATCAAGTATTAAAATTAAGATCAGGAAGGCCTGCCGTTACTGTATTGAAAATTATAAAAGAAATAGAACAGGTGATGGGTAGAGTATTTTATGAACAATGGGGGCCCAGAATTATTGACATCGACATTTTATCTTACGGGCAAGAAGTAGTTCGATCTAAGCCATTGACGATTCCCCACACTCAAATTTCAAACCGATTGTTTACTTTGATACCTTTACAGGAAGTTAGTCCCAGATGGAGGCATCCGGTATCAGGAAAGTCTATAGCATATCTGGTGCGGGAATGTAAAGATCAGCTTTCAGTGATTAAAGAAAAATAATGGCCAGCTCTATACCATATCAATACATCTGTATAGAAGGCAATATCGGGGCTGGGAAGACTACTCTTTGCGAAAAAATGGCAGAGGATGTAGCTTGCAAATTGATCTTAGAAGAATTTGCTGACAATCCATTTTTACCAAATTTTTACAAAGAACCCAAGCGTTTTGCGTTTCCAATGGAATTGTTTTTAATGGCTGAGCGATTCAAACAATTACAAAATCATCTTTCTCATCGCGATCTTTTCAGTGATTACATTGTATCCGACTATACCTTCGTAAAGACGCTTTTATTTGCAAAGAATAATTTACCCGAAGAAGAATACCGATTATTTCATGAAATGTTTGAAGTATTAAATAATCAAATTCCGGTACCTGATCTTTTAGTGTATTTACATAGGCCAATTTCTGTATTAAAAAAACAAATCATGGTGCGAGGGAGATCCTATGAACAAAATATCCAGAACAGCTACCTCGAAGGATTGCAAAACATGTACTTTGAATATTTTAGAAATGAAATCAGGTTTCCTATTGTGCTCATTGATTTAGAAGATTACAATTTCATTAGTGAAGCTGAAAAATACCATGAAATAATAAAATTACTGAAGGTGGAATATACACCTGGTCTGCATAGAATTATTATTAAATAGTTGTCGATTATTATTTTATCCTTTTGAAATGACTAAATTTCATGCAAATATTTACCGAATGAAAATTTTTTTATCCTGCTTTTGCTTTGTCATCATTGCATTTGCCTGCACGACGAAGGGCAAAGAGAACAAATCACCCTCTACCAGTTTATTGCTGGATTCTGCTTCCCGGCGAAGTGTAGAACATGCATTGGATGGTTTTGAAATAATGCCCGGGTATCAACTCCGTTTGTTTGCCTCAGAACCCATGTTGCAAAATCCAACGAATATTGATGTAGATCATAAAGGAAGAGTCTATGTATGTGAAGCATATAATTACCGGCCTCAATTTTCAGGAGTAAAAACTAAATTTGAAGGTGACCGTATTGTGATTCTTGAAGATACAAATGGGGATGGTAAAGCCGATGTTTCTAAAGTCTTTTATCAGGGGCCAGAAATAAATGCCCCATTGGGGATCTGCGTTCTGGGGAATGTAGTGCTGGTTTCACAAAGTCCATATATCTGGAAATTCACCGATACAGATGGCGACGATAAAGCCGATAAAAAAGAAATCTTATTTCAGGGAATAAAAGGAATTCAGGATGATCATGGAGTTCATGCGCTCACCTTAGGCCCTGACGGAAAATTTTACTTTTCCATGGGGAATGCCAGCAAAACTATTTTTGATAGCGAAAATAAAATTATTAAAACGATCACTGGAGAACCTATAGATGAATCTCATTTTAGACAGGGCTTGATATTGCGAGGAAATTTGAATGGAAGCGGCTTTGAAGTCCTGGGACAGAATTTTCGGAATAATTATGAATGCGCGGTGGATGCATTTGGAAATATCTGGCAGACCGACAATGATGATGATGGAAATAGAGGAACGCGGCTTAATTATATTTTGGAATATGGCAAATATGGATACAAGGATGAAATTACCAATGCAGATTGGCGGGCTTTCAGAGCTAATATAGAAGATTCTATTCCACTAAGACATTGGCACCAGAACGATCCCGGGGTAGTGCCCAATTTATTAAATTTGGGTTCAGGATCTCCTTGTGGATTAATGATGTATGAAGGAGATCTGATAAAAGAATTAAAAGGCACGCTACTCCATGCAGAGGCATTACACCATGTGATCAGATCATATAAAATCTCAGAAGCCAATGAGACTTTACAGGCCAGCATTTCAGAGGTTATTCGCCAAAAAGAAGATGATTGGTTTAGACCCGTAGATGTAACCGCTGCGCCTGATGGGTCACTTTTTATTGCTGATTGGTACGATCCAGGTGTAGGAGGACATTATGCAGGAGATCAAGTGAAAGGCCGTATATATCGATTGGCTCCTTCAAGCTCTACCTACTCAATAAGTAGTTTCGATGAAAAGAATACGAATCAATTAGGAAAAGCATTAGCCAGCCCAAATCTAAGTACCAGGAGCCTCGCCCAATTGACTTTAAGATCCTTAGGTAAGGAAGCACTTCCTCTATTGCAGGAAGCACTTCATGCTGAGAATCAGGAATGGAAGTCCAGGGCTCTTTGGATTGCTTCTTCGTCAAACCCCTCTTACATTGATACTGCTCTTTTAGATAAGAATGAATCAATCAAAAAAGCCGGACTTCGAATGGCAAGGCAAGCAGGAAATACTACAATTACCCATGCGCTGGATATTTTATTAAGTCATGAGCAGGGAGCAAATATCTGGCAGGAATGTGCTATAGCTTTAAAGAATCTGGATAAAAAATCCTTGGCAAAATATTGGCAACTATTTGCCTCAAAATATACTGCTGGCAATCGATGGTTTTTGGAGGCACTGGGTATTGCAGGTGATGGAAATTGGGACATCCTATTACCCGAATATTTAAAGCAATTTCCTGATCCTATGGTTTCCGATGCTGCTAAAGATATTATTTGGAGGTCACGGTCAAAGTATAGCCTTCCTTACCTCGTAGAATTAATTAACTCCCATGTCGGCAAGGAAAAATTAAGATATCTGAGATCAATGGATTTTATCAATGATGCAGGCAAAAACAAGTCATTATTGGCTCTACTCCATAACGCTGATGACAGTAGTTTTACATCAGTACTCATCAAATCGCTAGACCCGGTTCAGATCCAAAGAGATAAAAATGCTACTTCGAAAGTGCTATCCTGGATGAAAAAACTAAGTGATGAACCTTATTTGGATTTAGTAGAAAAATTTTATCCCAAAGAAGAATCAGAGAGAATAGCTTCACTCATGTTGAATAGTGAAAATGGATCCATTAAAACCAGGGCATCTAAGGCTTTAATTAAAATAAATTCATTTGAAAAAATTAAGACTATCTATTCAAAATCTGATGATAAGACTAAAATTTCATTAATCAATACATTGGGTGGTGTGCAATCAACGGAATCGCTGCATTTTTTGAGAAGCATATCCTTAGAGTCCGATTCAAAGAATATAATAACGGAAGCATATCGAAATATGGGTAAAGGCTGGAATGGGGAAGAGTATGTTCTGAATCTATTCAATCAGGATTCAATACCTAAAGAGTACTTAACGGCTGCGATGCAAGGACCGCTAAATGCCTGGCGAAGACCCATAAAAGCTAAAGCTATGGAGATACTTAATTACTCAGAAAAACCCGCAACCAGCTACAATATCAATAGCCTTATCAACAGAAGTGGCAATCAAACCAATGGGCAAATTATTTTTTCAAAAACATGCACTACTTGTCATAAAATCGGACAAGAAGGAATTGAATTTGGTCCTTCCCTTGAGGATATTGGGAGCAAATACGGCAAAGAAGGATTATATACTTCTATCATAGAGCCCAGCAAGGCAATTAATTTTGGCTATGAAGGGGAGCAAATAACCACCAATAATGGGGGCATGTATGTAGGAATAAAAGAAAATGAAACAACTGATCTAATTACATTGAAAATGGTAGGTGGTCAAAAAGAAAATATTGATAAGAAAAATATAAAAGAAAGAATACAGCTAAAGCAATCCCTCATGACTCCGTATCTGTATCAAAGTATGACGGAGCAAGAGTTAGTAGATCTGGTGGAATACCTCAGCAATTTGAAAAAGACTATGTAAACTCTATTAAAAATTGTAATTTTAGAAGACAAAGAATTATAAATATGAAATCAGATAAATCCAGAAGAAATGCACTGAAAACTATTGGCGCAGGAGCATCATTAATAGCAGTTAACCCATTTACATATACCCATTTGGAATCAAAAACTGAAGCAAATCCACCGTTTAAAAAACTAAAGGGCAATATCAACCACTCCGTTTGTCGGTGGTGTTACAATAAAATTCCACTCGAACAGCTATGTATAGATGCTGTAAAAATTGGTATTAGATCATTAGATTTAGTAGGCCCCGGTGATTGGGAAGTATTGAAAAAACATGGCTTACACTGCGCCATGCCTAATGGAGGTGAAATAGGACTTACTAAAGGTTTCAATCATATGGAGTATCACAAAGAATTATTCAAAAAGTATAGTGAGATCATTCCAAAAGTAGCTGCAGCAGGTTTTGATAAAATAATCTGTTTTTCGGGAAATCGTGAAGGGATCTCTGAAGAAGAAGGGCTGGAAAATTCTGCAAAAGGCCTGCTACCATTGATGCCCATTGCCGAAAAATATAAAGTAACCATGGTGATGGAACTATTGAATAGCAAAGTAAACCATAAGGATTATCAGTGCGATCATACGAAATGGGGCGTGGAACTTTGCAAGAAAGTAGGATCAGATCAATTCAAGCTTTTATATGATATCTATCACATGCAAATCATGGAAGGTGATGTAATAGCCACTATTCGCGAATATCATCCATACATTGCCCATTATCATACGGGCGGCGTGCCTGGTAGAAATGAAATAGATACTACACAAGAACTCTATTACCCGGCTATTATGCAAGCTATTTTAGAAACCGGCTTTAAAGGTTGGGTGGCTCAGGAATTTATTCCTAAAAGGGCCGATGCTATTGCCAGCCTCGCCCAGGGTGTACATATCTGTGATGTTTAAGATCTAAGCTGTTTTTTACTTTCTAATCAATAACTGAATGATTTTATAATAATATATCAAATCATTACTATTGGCATTACCCCATTCAGGTTTGTACCCATTTAATAACAAGCAATAGTCGGAAAAAATATCTGCTCTTTGTTCGTAATTCAGACTATGGATAAGACTCGGTTTCGACAACACTTCCTTAATTTTTACAATCCCTCCGTAGTCATAGGTCTTAGGGAGCAAGTGAGCAATTACATTTCTAAAAGCATATCGTGAGCCATCTTGTTCAAATTGTAAAATATGCACCAGCTCATGTATTACAATAGCTATTCGCATATGGCCAATACAATTAATATAATAAAAAGTAACGAAAGCATATTTGCCACCATGCGTACCGACCTTACTATTTTGATCTACTCTTACTTTGGCCAGGTTTAAATTATCTTTAAAAATTTCCCGGGCTAATTCAATTTCATAATCAAGCAGCTCTCTTGCGTCCTTTTTTAAAATGGATTGAGCACAAGAAACCCATTCTGGTATACCCAATATATCGAATACTAAAAGAGGTATTTCGAATACAAAGTGAATGATAAAAAGCAAATAGCGATGATGGAGCAACATATACCATGTGTACTCATTTTTCCAAGGCCTGAGAAAATGATTAAACAACCTGGCAAATCTTTTGGGTAGTGCGTTACCCCATGCTAATAGCAAAGCAAAGATCATCTGTAACCAATTGCTTTAATAGGGGAAATTTTCGAAATTAAAAAAGTAGGGATTACTAAAAATAGAAGGGTTACTACGATTACACCGAGATTGAGTAAAATTATAGAAAGGGGATTGATGTGTATAGGAGCTACGCTGAGATAATAATCGGCCTCATTCAATTTAATGACTTTACCGAACTTTTGTACAAAACACAATAACAAACCAATCATATTTCCCAATAGTAAACCTTTGAATAAAATATGTAACCCATGCATTAAAAATAATTTGCGCAATAGACCATCCTTAATCCCTAATGCTTTTAGTACGCCTATCATTTTAGTTCGTTCCAATATCAATATTAGTAATACGGTGATAATATTGATCAATGCTACCGCAAACATCAATATCAATACTACATACTGGTTGGTACTTTGCAGATTGAGCCAATCAAATATGGAAGGAAATTTCTGCTTAATGGTTTCTATATACATGTCAGAGCCAAGATGCTGATCGTAAATTTCATTTGCAATAGGGTCTACCTGCTTCAAATCATCAACGAATATTTCATACCCTCCAATCTTAAAATCAGACCAATTATTCAGATCACGAATTTCCTGAATATCTATTAACGCTAGTTTTTGATCGTATTCCTCCAAGCCAGTATTATAGATACCTACGATTTGAAAATTTCTAGGAAGAACTTCCTGGTCAATTACAAAATTCAATCTACACTTTTCTCCTGTATTCAATTTTAATCTGGATGCCAAATTTTGGGAAATAATTATTTGCCTGGAGGTAGTGTCTTCCAATTGCAAAATAGAGCCCGACACCAGGAATTTTTTAAAAAAGGTCCAATCAAAATCTTTGTCTACACCTTTTAATATCAATCCATCCATCTCCTCTTTATTGGTAATCACAGCAGGCATAAAAGCAAAGACCTGGTGATGTCTAATGCCTGAAATGGAATCCAGCTCCTTCGAAAATACGGGATCAAAATCTATTGGCTCTGATACATTCAACTGAGAGCTATGAATACTATTTACCTGGATATGGCCCCAAAATCCAAATATCTTCTCTGAGATCTCTTTATTAAATCCTGATATTACTGCAAATGCTACGATCATTACGGCCACTGAAAGAGCTGTACACCAGTATCCAAGTTTCAATATAAACCGAACAAAGCTTCCTTTATCGTAGTTCATCAATCTTTGTGCGATAGACCAGCTATTCATCTTGTGCAAATGTCCTACTTTTGCGGCATTCAAAATTGAATAATGAAAAATTTTATCGATACATTAAGATGGCGAGGCATGATCCATGATTTTACACCAGGGTTGGAACAAGCTCTGAGTAAAGGATCAGTGACAGGCTATATCGGATTTGACCCCACTGCCCCTTCACTTACTATTGGTAATTATGTTCAAATCATGATATTGCAACAATTTCAAATGCATGGTCACAAACCCATTGTACTCATGGGAGGAGCTACTGGTCGCATAGGGGATCCCTCGGGCAAGGATAAAGAACGAGAGTTAAAAACTGGAGAAGAACTGGATAAAAACCTGGAGTTTCAAAAAAAACAATTCTCTAAATTTTTAGATTTTGAAAAGGGAGAAAATAAAGCCGAGTTTGTAAACAATTATGATTTTTACAAAGATATGAACGTGCTGGAATTTTTACGCAAAGTAGGCAAGCATCTTACAGTAAACTACATGCTATCTAAAGATTCAGTACAAAAAAGATTAGAGACTGGGATATCGTTCACCGAGTTCAGTTATCAATTGCTTCAGGGGTATGATTACTATTGTCTATACGAAAAATCGGGATGCACACTGCAGATGGGTGGCTCTGACCAATGGGGTAATATCACAGCAGGTACCGAATTTATCAGACGCAACACTCAAGGTGCGGAAGTACATGCGCTCACTTCACCTTTGCTGACAAAATCTGATGGAAAAAAATTTGGCAAATCTGAAGAAGGAAATATCTGGCTTGATCCAAACCTAACCAGTCCTTATAAGTTTTATCAATTTTGGTTAAATACAGATGATCAGGATATGCCCAAATTTCTGAGAATATTTTCATTAAAAGAACAGGGAGAAATAGAAAGCCTGGAACAAGAGCTGGCCACCAACCCAAATGTTGTAAAGAAAATATTGGCGGAAGAACTGACAATAAGAATTCATTCAGATGAGGCTTTTCATTCTGCAATGAAGGTGAGTGAGCTTCTTTTCAATCCAAAAGTAAACAATGAATTTCTGCAATCGCTGACTGAATCTCAATTTGGTGATATCTCAGGGGAATTACCAGTATTTTCAATCAACACGGACTCTTTAAACAATTGTTCTGTAATTGATTTATTAAGCGTTCTTACCACTATTTGTTCTTCAAAATCAGAAGCCAGAAAAGCCATTCAAAATCTGGCCATATCTATAAATAAAACCAAAATCATCAAAATAGATCACATGACTTCCGCTAATGATCTGGTGCATAATAAATATCTATTGGTGGAAAATGGGAAGAAAAATAAATATTTGGTAAAAATGCTTCAACCAAGCTAGGTGCCGTTACCGGCATCTTCTCATCTTTATAGTCAGCAGCTAAATTAGATAATAAGTCTAATTCTATAAAATTACCATCAGTAGGTAAAGTGTTATTCTACCACTTTAAGCAATTCTTCAATTCTTAAATTCACAGCTTCATATCCTTGTTTGATTTGAATTACTCTCATGGTTAAATATTTTTATAATCAATTTTCCTGTAGTCCAAGAGAAATTATAAAAATACAAAGCAAATTATGATTTTAGCAATGTAGAAATTCCGAGCCTACTTTCCCTTCGGCTGAATCTTCACAATCCAATCAGCAATCTTCTCCAACTCTTTTTGCGGAACCTGAGGCATCGGGGCCATAGGTGGAAATTTAGGCCAGTTTTTTGGATCCGGATTCTTAATGTTGGCGATGATATCGGCTTTTTTCATCATTTTAGCAGCTATATCTTCCCAGGAAGGGCCTACTAGCTTTGCTCCACTTTTATGACAAGTGTAACAGGTGTTTTTAATTAATAAATCATTGATAACCTTTGGTATTTCTACTTGTCCACTGGCTGAAACCATAGTAAAGCAAAATACCAAACCGAGAAAAAATGTAGAAGTATTATTCATTCGACCGCAAAGAAAAAGAAGTTTGATCAATTATTACAGTTATTACAACGAGTAAAAAGTTAAAAAGTTACTTTATGTTTTGAACTAATCAAATGCTTCCAGGCTGGCTTGAATACCTTGCAACCTTTCCAATCCATCAGCAAGTTTTTTACGCTCATTCTCAATCACTTCTGGTTTTGCATTTTGAACGAAGCGTTCATTTTCAAGTTTTTTATTGATGCTTTCTATAAATCCTTTTGCATATTTTAGTTCAGATGCTAACCGACTTTTTTCTGCCTCTTTATCGATCTTTATATCCAGTGGAATGAAATATTTAGTTGTTCCAGATATAAATGAAACTGACGATGGCACTTCTTCAGTAACGGATGCTATCGAGCTTAGATTTCCAAATTTAGATACAAATTGGTGACTATAATTATCCTCAAATAAAGGAACATTTTCATCAGCAACAAATATTTTTAGCTCTAAAGCCTCCTTCATCCCTACCCCATTTTTGTTTCTCACTTCCCGGATGGACCTTATTAATTCCTGCAATTCAATAAAGGAGTTAATTTTTTCATTATCGAAATTCATGGCACCTGGATAAGGGGACATCATGCAATCATCATAAAGTTTTCTTTCTTTTAACTGATGCCACAGTTCTTCAGTGACAAAAGGTAAAAATGGATGAAGAGAAGATAAAATCTCTTCAAAATAGGAGATGCTCTGATCTAACACAGCTGGTGAAATGGCTTGGCTTTGCTCTGGCTTTATCATTTCGAGATACCATGAGCAGAAATCGTCCCATACAAATGAGTACATAGTGGTCAGCGCTTCAGACAGTCTAAAGTTGGTGATATCTTCATTAAAACCAGTCTTGCATTTATTCCATTTATGTTGAAATGATTGCATAGCCAGGGTCTGTACAGGAGTAATTACGGCTTCCTCGTGGGTTTGCCAGCCCTTTATCAACCTGGTTGCATTCCAGATTTTATTACAAAAATTACGACCTACTTCGCACAATTTTTCATCAAATAACAAGTCTCCTCCTGCAGGGGATGACGCCAGTATTCCATATCTCACCGCATCAGCTCCATAGTCTTCAATGAGTTTTAAACAATCGGGGCTATTACCCAGTGATTTACTCATTTTTCTTTTTTGCTTATCCCTTACCATCCCGGTAAAATAAACGGTCTTAAATGGTAATTGATGCTGCCACTCGTAGCCACTCATGATCATCCGAGCCACCCAAAGGAATATAATATCCCATCCAGTTACTAAAACAGAAGTAGGATAATAGTAGTCAAGCTCTTCTTTTGATTTAAATCCGTCAAATACAGAAATTGGCCATAGCCAGCTGGAAAACCAGGTATCGAGCACATCTTCATCTCGCCTTAAATCAGTGATTTCCAGGTTTGATCTTCCTGTTTCTTTCTTTGCAATTTCTAAAGCTTCTTCAATAGACTCGCCCACATAAGGAGTATCAGAGCCTGGTAAATACCAAGCCGGAATTTGATGACCCCACCATAATTGTCGGGAGATGCACCAGTCCCTGATATTCTCCATCCAGTGCCGGTATACATTTTTATATTTCTCCGGTATGAACAATATATCATCTTCCATTACGGCTTTGAGCGCCGGTACTGAAAGTTTTTTCATATCTACAAACCACTGTAGTGAAAGGCGGGGTTCGACTACGGCCTGGGTTCGCTCCGATCTTCCAATATTCGTTTTATAGTCTTCTGTTTTGATCAGGCTACCCATCTCTTTTAAGGCTTCTACTACTTGTTTCCTGGCTTCAAATCGATCAATTCCTACAAAAAATTTTGCCGCTTCACTTAAAGTTCCGTCTTCATTTAAGGTATCTATGACTTCCAGTTTGTATTTTTTACCTAATTCATAATCATTCATATCGTGAGCAGGAGTTACTTTCAAAGCCCCTGTTCCAAAAGCCGGATCCACATATTCATCAAATATGATGGGCACTATTCTATTTACAAATGGAATAATAGCATGACAGCCTTTCAAATCCAGGTATTTGGGATCATTTGGATTTACTGCTACTGCGGTATCACCCATGATGGTCTCAGGACGCTGGGTAGCAATCGTGATGAATTTACCCGGTCTGCCTTCTATAGGATAGGATACGTAATAAAGCGTTGAATGCTCTTCGCCATAGATTACTTCTTCATTACTTAAAACGGTCTTAGCCTCAGGATCCCAATTTACCATACGATAATCGCGGTATAATTTGCCTTTCCTAAAAAGATCGACAAAAACTTTATATACAGCATCGCTGCGAGTTTCATCCATGGTAAAAGCTGTCCTTTTCCAATCACAACTAGCGCCTAATTTTTCCAGTTGATGCAAAATGATCCCACCATACTTCTCGGTCCATTGCCACGCATAGTCCATGAACTGCTCCCGGGATAAATCGCCTTTCTTTAACTTCTTTTCATCCCGTAGCCATCGCACTACTTTTGCTTCCGTAGCTATAGAGGCGTGATCTGTGCCAGGAACCCAACAAGCATTTTTTCCTTCCATCCTGGCTTTGCGTACTAAAGCATCCTGGATCGTATTATTGAGAATATGGCCCATGTGTAAGACCCCGGTTACATTAGGTGGAGGAATCACGACACTAAATGGCTCTCTATCATCCGGTTTCGAATAAAAATAACCCGACTCTTTCCAATGCTGGTACCATTTATCTTCAATTTCTGAAGGTTGATATCTCGAACCAATTTCCATAGTGTGCAAAGATAAGTTCTTAACAGAACACTTCTATTTTAAGAGAAGGAAGGAAACACCAAAAGCAGTAATTTTTGCATCTTTAATAAAAAAATATCATTAAATCGCATGCTTTTGATATAGACCTGGTAATAAGAGGATGTCGCGAAGGCGATCCCGGGTCACAGAAGTTGTTGTATGATAAATATGCAGGACTGATGTTCGGTATTTGCAGAAGATATATTCTTCAGCATAATGATGCGGAGGATGTAATGATAGAGGGATTTTATAAAGTTTTGAATAATATACATCAATTCGATGGTAGGGGGAGTTTTGAAGGTTGGATGAAAAAAATAATGGTCAACGAAGCCCTGATGTGGCTTAGAAAAAAAAGATTGGCTATGGTAGAAATGAATGAGAAAATGCCTATTGCAGATGAAAATGAAGAACTTGAAAATTTTGAATTGGAACCAGCTGAAGTGCTTCAATTGCTTGATCAATTACCAGGTGGATATAAAACAGTTTTCAACTTATATGTGATAGAAGAATTTAAGCATAGAGAGATAGCAGAAAAACTAGGTATAAGCATTAATACATCAAAATCCCAACTGATATTGGCCAAAAAAAAACTAAAACAATTAATCGAATCTAATCATATTAAAATACCAAAAAACAATAAATTAAATGAGTAACCTGGAATCCATATTTAGAGAAAAATCTGGAGAGATCTTAGTAAAGCCATCTGAAAATGCATGGGATAGATTAGAATCCAAATTGTCAAGGAAGCATACATTTTCATTTAGAAGCCTGAAGGTATGGGCTATTGCTGCCAGCTTAGCAGGCACGGTGGCTATTTCAGTGATTTGGTTGTATCAAAGTCAAGCTACATCAGAAACGATATCCTATGTAGCACAGACCCGATCGATTGATTTTTCTAATCTCGACAATGGCGAGATTCTCGCTCAAATAAATACGTTGCATCAGGCCTATTTAAAACTCCATTACTAGCAAAAACTAATCCTGAAAGTCTGCCACTGGGAGTAAAATATCTTCGCTTGTTTTGAAAGGATGCCTGATAACATAGTCATTCTTCTGATTGAGAAAATCCAATAGATAAGGTACGAAGGTATTATTGATTACTTTCCTATGCTTAATATAGCATGTCATTAAATTGGGGATCGCGCCTACACTGCTTTTTATTTCAATGGCAGTTCGAGAAAACCGTATCACGCTCATTTGATTATCAATGCCTATTCGAATGATATCAAACAAAATATTAAGATATAATTGATTCTTTTTATTAAGTGTTTCGTCAATACCCAGGAAATGGGCTTCCAATTCCATACCATCCCTTATCAAAGTAAAGAAAGCTACAATTTTTCCATTCATCCAATACGAATGATACTCAACACTATCTTTCAAATTTTTCTTTAACTCACTAAAATAATTAGGGTGAAAATCGAGCAAATTAAACTCCGCATGGGTTGCAGTTTGCTTATACAATTTATAGATGTCATCGTTTAAAAGAGTAATTTCCTCCAGGCTTAATTCCTTCTTGATGACTTTGTCAGCAGCTTTAATGGCTCGCCTTACCCGAATACGATATTTGGAATGCAAAGCCTCCAAATAATCATTAAAATTTTGCCATTCGGGCTTCAATTCCATGATCATATTAGGTTGAATGGAAAATGAATGAAAAGTACTTTCCTCCAAAGGTTTTTGATAATCGAAAAAATCCTTTACCAAAATTACATTGGTATCCGTACCTTTTGCTCTAAGCCAACCTTGAACTTCTTCTATTACATATTGATAAATGAGGCTTAATTGATTTCTGTATTCATCCTTTATTACATAACCATAGGGACCCGTCAATAATAAATTACCGCAAACCAGTGTGTTGAACTCAACCAGGTTAGCAACTAATGATTTTAGTTTCTTGTGAATCCGACAAAAAATATCTTCCTGATCCAATGACTTTATACTTTGATTCGCTTTAAAGTATTTTATTTGAAAAAGGAAAAATCCAATATGTTTACCATCAGCACTTTGCAAAGAGGCATAAAACGGTTTTAATCCTTCCGGTGGACAGGTTTCAATAGTGTGTAAAAATTCAGTAGATAGCAATTCCGTTTTCCTCGGAAATGAAGCTAAGCATTCATTAAAAGTAGAAATTTGATCATCTATATTTAAGATAAATGGCTTTTCAAAACCTGATATCAATAGAGGAATTTCCTGGATCATATTTTCTGCATCATTGACTCTGATCCGCTAAAATACTAGCTTTTGAGACTATGGAGCTAAGATTTCGCTTGTTATCCCTTTTCCATCTTTCAATTTCATAATATGATCGATACAAGTAGGTCGTTCCCTATCTACATGAGTTACATAGATAAGGGTTTTATTATCCGATTTACACAAATAATCTACCAGTCTGATCATTTTAGTTTTGGTACTTTCATCAATGCCCTGGCAAGGCTCATCTAATATTAATAGCGGTGGATTCTTAATCAGTGCACGTACCAGGAGCACCATTCTTTGCTGTCCAATCGATAATTCGTAAAATTTTTTTTCACAGATAGTGGTCAACTCTATAAAATGGATCCATTCATCTATTGCTTCTCTTTGTTTTAAGCTTAGCTTTCTAAATAGACCTATTGAATCAAAAAAACCTGAACCAAGCGCCTGGATTACTGTAATATCTTTTTCAAAAAAAACATGTAACTCCGGCGACAGATATCCAATATTCTTTTTTATATCCCAAATGCTCTCACCTGATCCTCTTGGCTTATCGAATAAAACTATATTGTTTGCATAAGCTTGGGGATTATCACCTGTAAGCAAACTAAGCAGGGTAGATTTTCCAGCTCCATTCTCCCCCTGAAGTAACCAGCACTCCCCTCTTTTAACCTCCCAATTTATTGATTTTAAGATCTTTGTAGAGCCGTAGCTAATATTGACATCCTCCAACCTAATAGCTATTTTAAAATCAATGGATCGATCATCATTTAATTGAAATGGTGGGGCATATCCCATCGCTTTATTTGAAATAGGTTGAATTAAATCCATTTTAAAATATTCTTGTTTTGGTAAAAAATATTTTATTGAGCCAGCCTCGAGCGAAAGAATATGGGTGATGCAATCAGGGATTTCTCGATGAGATGTTATCAAAATGATCAGGATACCCTCTTTTGCCAGGGCATTAATGAAATGATGCACTTCCTCCCGTGTATTTACATCAAGTCCAATAAATGGCTGATCTAATATTAAAGTCGTTGGATGATGGATCAATGCTTTTACTATCTGAAGCTTTTTATTTTCCCCATTGGATAGCTGAATCAATGGCTTTTCCAGTAAGTGATAAATATTCATTTTGTGAAGCATCTCCGGTACCTCCTTCGAGTCGCCCAATACTTCCTTTACCGTGATGGTTTCTTCTGAATCAAATGAATTGTAACGCTGTTGATAATACAGATCAGAGGTATTTTGACGATTCCTGAAATGGTGTTGCTGCTCCACCAATACTATATTTCCTGACACTTCATTAGCAAAAACCACTGAGCCATTAAAAAATATTTTATTAGATAATGCCTTCGCTAAAGTAGTTTTTCCGCTTCCTGTATTTCCCAGGATAGCCAGGTGGCTTTCCTTACCTAATTCGAAACTAATTTGGTTAAGAATTATAGTATCCTGTCGCACTATCGAAAGTCCTTTTACTGCTAATATATTTTTTACTGAAATCATGCTATCTTAATCTTCACAAATCTATTTAAATAATTGTACTAGAAAATAAATCTTCCAGTGCTTAGTTTCACTCAAATCCTATTCCGATAAATGGTGCTGAATAAATTTTGTTCCGGTAAAGAAATTTGGTATTCCAATGAAACCTTAAAGGATGGAAATATCAAAGATTGGGCAATGAACCTGGTGATAGCATCAGGTAAAAATGTGCATATCTAAACAAGAATAACCTGAGGTATTACCCCAGCAGAAAGGAGCTATTGATTTCAGTATTTTAGGAGTTATCTTTGATTTGGAATGTTTCGACTTCTAGACAAAATACATAATCCTTTCAAGTCTATAGTTTTGACAATTTGTATTGTCATTAGTATTGCGTCTAATGGAAATTGCCAACCCATAAAATGTGGAACAGATGAATACTATCGCGGACTAAGTTTTACCAACACTTTAAATAAAAAAAATATTCAACTGGAGTCAAGATCTCCTATTATACTTCCTGTAGTAGTTCATATTGTCTGGAACAAGCCCGAGGAAAACCTAAGTGAGCTAGCCATTCAACATCAAATGGAAAGACTAAATATCGACTTTAATAATTCCCTGATCAATAATCGGGGAGTACCTAAGGAATTCGCAAAATTGATCGGCAATCCATCTTTCCGGTTTTGTTTAGCAACCAAAGGGCCTGATGGAAAGAAAAGCTCAGGAATCATCAGGGTGAAGACTTCAAATGAAACCATTGGTTCTCAAAAGGATAATGCAGACAAGTTTTTTATTAACCATAGCTCTTTAGGAGGGTCAGATGCCTGGGATCCAGAACATTATATCAATATCTGGGTGGGAAATCTCGAAAATATATTTGGCCGAAGCTCTATCGGAGGGATGGTGAAATCTAAAGATGAAGATGGTATTGTAATCGATCCGGATGCTTTTATAGCAGACCCTGATAAAAACTTATTGGGTAGAACTCTAGTGCACGAAATGGGTCATTATTTGGGACTTAAACATCTCTGGGGGCAAAAAATTGGCGACTGTGATGAAGATGATGGCCTGGCTGATACGCCAGCACAATTGGGCCCCTATTTTGGATGCCCGTCCTCCCCTCAGAAGTCCTGTGGTAATAATAATATGTTTATGAATTTTATGGACTTTGTGGATGACCGCTGCATGTACTTTTTCTCCAAGGATCAAGCGACACTCATGAATTCAATTTTGAAAAATGAACGACCAGGGCTTCTGACCAATAGTGATCTTTGTACACTTGATGTAGAGACTCCCATGCTCAATACGATCATTGCCAGGAATAGCCATAATAATCTACTCATAGAATCAAAATCAACTCTGAGTGAACCCATAACTTATTTGATAGCTTCCATTTCTGGTCAAAAAATGGTTTCAGGGGAAATTTTCATTTTGCCCAAATACGAAATAACTATTAAAGACTGGCCTACTGGAATTTACTTTTTATATTTTCGTTATAATAAAGAACATAGAGTAATAAAATTTTTGAAAACTTAACCATGAAAATATATTTCACCTTGATAGTATCTATAATATTTCTGACGGAGTGCAGCACAAAAAAACTAACAGCGGACAAAGAGACCGATATATTATTTGAAATGTCTAAAACTCCTTGTTTTGGATATTGTCCTGTATATGATCTGGCTATCTATCAAAATGGTTTAATGAAATTAAATGCAAAAAACAACCTTACGCTTTCTGGAAATTATATACAAACATTAAGTAAATCCAACATGAAAAGGCTGAAAGCCGATTTAAAAAATCTGAACCTTTTATCTATGAATGATGAGTATAAAGAATCTGTAGCAGATGCACCCGGGACAAAGATTACTTACCATGAAGGAGAAAAGGTAAAGGCCATAATTACAAATTTTCAATTTCCGGCTGCCTTGCAAAAATTTACTGATAGTCTTGATGATTTGGTGGTAAATAGTGTTCACTGGGAAAAATACCAGGACAACAGACAAAAACAAGAATATATCATTGAACTTAGAGATGGATCAAAACTAAGTGAACTCTTAAAAAGATACGACAAATACAATCTGATGTTAGGCAAAAGACTCAATCCAAATTCAAATCTATCCTGGGTGGTCTCAGCTCTGGTGGAAAATAGTGAAGTAGATATTTTATTAGATGCTTTAAGGAATGACTCTAGCATTCAAAATGCTCAATTGAATAGAGCGGTAGATACTAACAGATAATCTTCATTTCAAGGTGTGACACAAATTAATAATCAGTGGACCAGAAAACTATTCATTCTGACCACAGCTGGTTTCTTCATTTTGTTTTCAATATCGATTATAAATTATCCTGGTGGCACGCCTAACGATATTGCCACGAAAGGCTTTCATTTCAAAGAAAATTATTTGTGTAATCTGCTTAATCCCAAAGGAATAAATGGAGAGCCTAACCCGACCTATATCCTTGCCATATCAGGATCTTTTTTGCTCGCACTGAGTTTCATCATCACTTTTTTAGCAATTCCCCGGTATCTGAGATTGGAAAATCCGGTAAAAAATTTAATTATTTGGTCAGGGATTGCAGGAATGCTTCTTGCTCCATTTATTTTCACTTCATACCATGATGTACTTATCAATTGGGCCGGCATTTTAGGCACTATTGCATTTTGTCCTGCATTTTATCACTTGTATTTGCAAAAAAAATATTGGAATATATTTTGGGGGGTTACAGGTCTGTCATGCTGTGGGGTAACTTATTTAATTTACCAAAGCCATATATTTTTTGATTTACTGGCGGTCACACAAAAATTAAGTTTGGTCTTGCTCCTGATATGGCAAATTCATTTACACTATATCTATCGTAGGGCATAAAAAGAACAGGGCACCAAGACTGGTAAACAGCCTAGCGCCCTGTATAAACCCCAAAAAACCAAATCTTTAGAAATAGGCCTTGGCCCATTTATATTATAACTATAATTTAAAATTTTCTTTTAAAAACAGGGCACCAAGACTGGTAAACAGCCTAGCACCCTGTATAAACCCCAAAAAACCAAATCTTTAGAAAAGTGTCTTCACACCTTCACTTATGTCTTAATCCTGCAATTTATAATTGAAAGGACGATGTTTTGACGAAAACGAATAACAAAAGTCACAAAAATAAAATATAATATTATAAAAATTAACATCTATTTATGCACAATGAAACTTAAGAAAGTCTTTTCATGCACTAATTGTGGCGCCAACAGCCCCAAATGGATAGGTAATTGCCCTTCTTGCAATGAATGGAACACCTATATTGAGGAAATTGTTGAATCACCTACCAAGTTAGATACGTTAAAAAAGCAATTTCGGATGCAAAAGCCTCAAAATAGGCCTATTCCTTTATTATCAGTTCAAAAAATTGCTGAAAAAAGGAATACTACACCTGATGGAGAATTTAACAGAACTTTAGGGGGGGGTATTGTACCAGGTTCTTTGATTCTAATTGGGGGTCAGCCGGGGATTGGCAAATCTACTTTAATGTTGCAGATTGCCCTAAACATAAAGTCAAAAGTGCTCTATGTCTCTGGCGAAGAAAGCGAAGAACAGATAAAAATGAGAGCCGATCGGATCGGAATTAAACAAAATAATGTATTTGTACTCACCGAGACCAATCTGCCCGATGTCATTGCTGAAATCACAGAATTGAAACCTGAGCTGGTAATTATTGATTCCATACAAACGCTTTCTATGCCTGATATAGAATCCATTCAGGGCAGTGTCACCCAGGTAAGAGAATGTACGGCTGAAATTCAGAGATTTGCCAAGTCCACAGGGATACCTTTTATACTTATAGGGCATATTAATAAAGAGGGTCTTATCGCAGGACCAAAAGTACTCGAGCATATAGTAGATGTGGTGCTCCAATTTGAAGGTGATGCTTTGCATGCCTACAGAATCATCCGTACCAGGAAAAATCGTTTTGGATCAACCGACGAAATTGGTATTTATGAGATGCAATCCAATGGATTAAGGGAAATCTCAAATCCATCAGAAATGCTGCTTTCCCAAACTGAAGAAAATCTCAGTGGCAGTGTAGTATGTGCGACCTTAGAAGGTATGAGGCCATTACTCCTGGAAGTACAAGCCTTAGTAAGTACCGCAATATATGGTACTGCCCAACGATCTGTGACTACTTTTGATTTGCGCAGACTGAGCATGCTCTTAGCTGTATTGGAAAAAAGAGGCAGCTTGAAGTTCTCTATGTATGATGTGTTTTTGAATATCGCCGGTGGCCTAAAGATAGCTGATCCTGCATTAGACCTTGCGGTGGTGGTAGCCCTGGTCTCTTCCCTCCAGGATATTCCGATTCCAAAAGATTCGGTGTTCGCGGGAGAAATTGGGCTTAGTGGTGAAATTCGGGCTATCAGTAGGATCGAGCAGAGAATCCAGGAAGCTGAAAGACTAGGATTTAATACTATTTATATTCCCAAAAATAATATGAAGGCTATTTCTAAATCTAAGTTTAAGATAAAAGTGCATGGTCATAGTAAAGTAAACGATGTCTTATCGGAAGTGTTTGGGTGATATTCTACCATCATTGAAAAAAATCTACTTTTAATTCACCTTCATGTGAATGGGGATATCAGTTTGCTCGGTTATTATCCTGGGCATTTTTCTTTCTACATATTGTTGATCTCTTAATTGGGGTATATAACCTGCTTCTCTGATGGCTTCCTGGATACCGCTTGCTGTAAATCTATAGGGTGCCCCTGCAGCACTTACTACATTTTCCTCTATCATGATACTACCCATATCATTTGCCCCTGCATGTAAACAAAGTTGCGCTACGGCTTTTCCTACAGTAAGCCACGAGGCCTGAATATTTCTCACATTTGGCAACATGATTCTACTCAGGGCAATCATTCGAATGTATTCATCAGGGGTACAATTATTTTCGGCTCGATTTATTTTTTGCAACAGTGTTCCTTCATCTTGAAATGGCCATGGTATAAAAGCTAAAAATCCAACAGCATTGGCAGGCTTCTCAGATTGCACTTCCCTTATTCTGGCCAGGTGCTCCATTCTCTCTTCGATTGTTTCTACTGTTCCAAACATCATAGTAGCTGAAGTAGTCAACTGTAATTTATGCGCCACTCTCATGACATCCAGCCATTCATCAGTAAGGCATTTTCCTTTTGCAATGAGGTGTCGAACCCGATCAACTAATATTTCTGCACCAGCTCCGGGAAATGAATCAAGACCAGCATCTTTCAAAGTTTGCAAAGTAACCGTGTGACTGGTCCCTGAAATTTTAGCGATGTGAGCTATCTCCGGTGGACCAAGAGCATGAAGTTTTAAATTTGGATAGATGCCTTTTAATTCTCTGAATAAAGATGCATAATAATCCAAACCAAGATCTGGGTGATGACCTCCCTGAAGAAGCAATTGTTCGCCACCATAACTGAACAACTCATCAATTTTCTGACGATAGGTCTCTATAGAAGTAATGTAAGAATCTTTATGTCCTGGCACCCGATAAAAATTGCAAAACTTACAATTTGCCACACATACATTGGTAGTATTGCTATTCCGATCAATAATCCAGGTAACTTTATTACCAGGCACTTGTTTCTGTCTCAAAGCATTACCTATAGTCATCAGATCTGCCAAAGGTGCATGTCTGAAAAGGTATGCCCCTTCCTCTATGCTCAACCACTCCTGATGCATAGCTTTTTGATACAGATAACTCATTTCCATCGATCGCAAAAATAGCGGTTAAGATTGAGACTACATGGATCAATTAAGCATGGTTTTGCACGAATAGTTTCAGCAATAAAACCTAACTTTGGGTCAAACGACCTTTTAATATGTATAGAATTAATAAAGTAGCTGTATTGGGATCTGGCGTGATGGGTAGTGGAATCGCTTGTCATTTAGCCAATTGCGGGTTTCAAGTGTGGATGTTAGACATGGTGCCACCAGATTTAACCGAAGCCGAAAAATCTAATAAAAAAGCAAGAAATAAAATAGTAGAGACTGCTTTATCGAATTCAATAAAATCTAAACCTGCCCCACTCTATCAAAAAGATTTTGCAGTCAATATAAAAACAGGAAACTTTGAGGATGATCTTCCGGTAATCAGTGCATGCGACTGGATAATAGAAGTAATTGTAGAGCGACTTGATATCAAGAATTCTTTATTCGAAAAGGTTGAGAAATATAGAAAGCCCGGCACACTTATTAGCAGTAATACATCCGGTATCCCTATTCATATGATGGCTGAGGGCAGAAGTGATGATTTTAAAGCACATTTTTTAGGAACTCACTTTTTCAACCCACCCCGGTATTTAAGATTACTGGAAATCATTCCTACCCAGCATACTAAACAAGAAGTGATAGACTTTTTCATGCATTTTGGAGATATCCATTTGGGAAAAAGAACCGTACGATGTAAGGATACTCCGGCTTTTATAGCTAATAGAATTGGTGTGTATGCTATGTCTAAAATATTTCAGCTCACCGATGAACTCGGATTAGACATTAATACAGTGGACAAACTCACCGGTCCGGCCATGGGAAGACCAAATACCGGAACATTTAGATTAACCGATTTGGTTGGCTTAGATACGGCAGTGAAAGTGATAGAAGGAATTCAAAAAAATTGTCCCGCTGATGAGCAAATACATCAGTTAGAAATACCGGATTATTTAAAACATTTAGTAGAAAACAAATGGCTGGGTAATAAATCAGGAAAAGGATTTTACTTCAAATCCGATGAGAAAGATACCTCCGGTAAAAGTATCATCTTAAGTCTAAATCTAAAAACCAAAGAATATGAAAAGCCAGCAAAAGTACAATTGGCATCATTAGGTGTCTCCAGGCAAACAGACGATCTGGCTCCAAGACTCAAGGCAATGATCACCATGGATGATGCTGGAGCACAATTGATTACCAAGTCATTAGCTGGGCTTTTTGCCTATGTATCAAATAGAATACCGGAGATCAGCGATAATCTGTACAGCATAGATGATGCCTTAAAAGCAGGGTTTGCCTGGGATCTGGGGCCTTTTGAATACTGGGATGTCATTGGTATAAAGAAAGGCATTGAATTGGCTGAATTCAATGGTCACCAGGTAGCTTCATGGGTAAAAGAAATGCTCGCCGAAGGCAAAGAATCTTTCTATAAAAAAGAAAATGGAATAAAGGTTTACGACTTAAATTCCAAATCCTATATTCCTATACCCGGTAGAGCATCACTGGTTAATCTGGCCGCCATTTCGAAACCTTTAGTTTATCAAAATCCCGACGCTGCATTGTATGATATTGGAGATGGTGTACTTTGCTATGAATTCAGAAGCAAAGCGAATACCATAGGAGAAGGTGTAGTTAAAGGGTTATTAGAAAGTATTCGTATCGCAGAAGATGAAGGCTGGAAAGGAATTGTAATTGGTAATCATGGAAAAAACTTTTCCGTTGGAGCAAACCTGATGATGATCGGTATGTTGGCATTTCAACAAGAATGGGATGAACTCAATCTGGCGGTAAAGACTTTTCAGGATACCACGATGCGATGCAGGTACTCCAAAATACCAGTGGTAGCTGCTACCCAAGGTTATGTTTTTGGTGGCGGATGCGAGACGCTGATGCATTGCGATGCTGCCATGTGTTCAGCCGAATCATATATCGGATTAGTAGAAGCAGGCGTAGGATTGATACCAGGAGGTGGTGGTACTAAAGAATTTGCTGTACGCGCTTCTGATTCATTCTTTGAAGGTGATGTGATGATTCCAACAATAATAGAAAAATTCAAAACAATTGCCATGGCTTCTGTAGCTACTTCTGCACAAGAAGCATTTGGATTGGGCTATCTTTTGAAAAATAAAGATCATGTAGTATTGAATCAGGACAGAAATATTGCTGAAGCCAAAGCTAAAGTCCTCGAACTTGCAGACGGCTACACGATGCCTGTTCCCAGAGAAGACATCATGGTTTTAGGTCAGGAAGGCTTAGGTGCATTATATATTGCAGCCCATAGTTTATTATTAGGACACTATGCTTCCGAGCACGATATTAAAATTGCAAAAAAAGCTGCATGGGTGTTATGTGGTGGTGACTTGAGTGCCCCTCAAAAAGTGAGTGAACAATATTTACTGGATGTGGAGCGTGAAGCATTCTTAAGCTTATTAGGCGAACAAAAAACGTTGGAGAGAATTCAGTACATGCTTGAAAACAATAAACCACTCAGAAACTAAACCAATATATCAAAACTTTAAATCATTATTTCAAAAAAAGTATAAAATGAAAGAAGCGTATATAGTAGCAGCTAAAAGAACAGCAGTAGGCAAAGCTGGCAAAGGCGTTTTTAGATTTTATAGATCAGATGATCTGGCCATTGAGGTGATAAAGTCAATAATGAACGCTGTTCCGGGATTGGACCCTAAGTCTGTAAATGATGTGATTGTAGGTTGTGCAAACCCCGAAGGTGAACAAGGCCTGCAAATGGGCAGACAAATATCTTTAAGAGCTTTAGGCAAAGACATCCCAGGATTTATAATTAACAGATATTGTGCAAGTGGGCTGGAAGCTATTGCCATAGCCGTTGCTAAAATAAGGGCAGGTATGGCTGATTGCATAATTGCAGGAGGTACAGAAAGCATGAGTATGATCCCCATGACAGGATATAAACTTGCGCCAAGTTATAAAGTAGCTTTGGATACCCCGGATTATGTAGTGGGCATGGGACTAACAGCAGAAGCTGTTTCTAAAAAATATAATATTAGCCGTGAGCAAGCTGATGAATTTTCCTTGCATTCTCACCAAAAAGCGGCCCATGCAATAGCTTCCGGAAAATTTAAAGATGAAATTTTACCGATAGATGTAAAGGAAATCAGTGTACAGAATAACAAAAGAGTAGAGAAATCATTTGTAGTGGATACCGATGAAGGTGTACGAAAAGATACCACCTTACAAGCATTAGCAAAATTGCCTGCCGTATTTGCGATGAATGGGTCCGTGACTGCAGGCAATTCTTCCCAAACATCTGATGGTGCTGCTTTCGTTCTGGTAATGAGTGAAGAAAAAATGAAGGAGCTAAACCTGAAGCCAATCGCCAGGCTGGTATCCTGCGATGTAGCGGGCGTGGAACCAATCATTATGGGTATCGGGCCCTGTGCAGCTATCCCTAAGGCACTCAAACAAGGGGGACTAAAACTTGATGACATTCAATTAATAGAACTAAATGAAGCATTCGCAGCTCAAGCTTTGGCTGTGATCCAGGAGGCACATCTCGATCCGGATATTGTAAATGTTAACGGAGGTGCTATCGCATTAGGTCACCCGTTAGGTTGTACCGGTGCTAAACTATCTACACAGTTATTTCACGAAATGCAAAGACGAAACTTGAAATATGGAATGGTCACCGCTTGTGTAGGTGGCGGCCAGGGCATTGCCGGCATATATGAAATGTTGAATTAAGAAGAAAGTTCTATTATTGCTATGCGATCCATTCTGATTATATTTTGTTGCTTCAGCGCATTAAAAGGGGTAGGTCAGGAAGGGTTTTCAGATCACCCGATAGGTCTTCAATGGCAGATGATAAAAACTACTCAGGCGAATTTTATTTTCCCTGCATCCATTTATGCTACAGCAAATCATGTAGCCAATACCATAGAAAGGATCTATGCAGATGACTCTACCCTGGGCACTCGGAATTTCAAAATAAATATCATTTTACAAAATCAAACGACTAATTCAAATGGCTATGTAGGCATAGCGCCTTTTTTGTCAGAATATTATTTAAGCCCTCCGCACGATCCTTACATTCTTGGGCCTATTGATTGGTCAGAAGCCTTAGCCATACATGAATACCGGCATGTAAAACAAGCTATGAATTCCCGTGTGGGTATAAACAAAGTTTTATATACCCTTTTTGGTGAAGGAGCCTGGGGAGTTTCAGAAGGAATTGTAACCCCATCCTGGTTTTCAGAAGGTGACGCTGTCTATGCAGAGACTAAATATACTCATGCGGGCAGGGGCAGATTAGCATCATTTGAAATGCCATTTCGGTCTTTAGATATTGATGGTATACATTGGTCATATATGAAATCAAGAAATGGATCATTCAAATCTTTAGTACCCAATCAATATGTCTATGGATATCCTATGGTAAAGTATGTATATGATTATTATGGTGACCAGGCATGGAGGACCATTTTCAAAGATGCCGTCAAATACAATTCATCACTATTATTTTCTTTCAAATCATCATTAAAAAAATATACTGGCCTTACCCCAAGTGAATTATACGAAATCGCTACTAAAGAATTCACCTCAGACCCCTCAGAAAAATACAAAGACTCCCTGTTAATTGGTAATAGTAAAAAAAATACAGTGAGAAATTACAAGACTCCCTATAGATTGAACCATGGAGCATTATTATATCTGGAATCTTCAAGAGATAAAATCCCAACGCTTCAAATCTATGACCATGGAGTTACTAAAAATCTATTCAGTTTAGGAATTACCAATGATGTTGACTATGGATTTACTGAACCTTTAATTACCTGGACTGAAACTACGATTGATACAAGATGGGGAAATCGAGATTATTCTGATATATGGACCTATGATCTGCAATCTAATGAGAAGCGAAGATTATCCGCTAAACAAAAATATTTCAATCCTACTCCATCTAATAAGGGGGATTTGATAGCATGCGTGGAATACCTCCCCTCGTTAAAATCAAATGTGATCGTACTTAATATAAAAGGTGAAATAAAACATACTATACCGATGGTGGAAGGGCAATGGCCCAGCTTTCCAACCTTTTTAGAAAATGATGATGAAATAGTATCTGTAATCCGGGATCACGGATATTCTGATATTGTAAAATATGATTTAAAAAATTACAATGCATTACCCATAACTACCGCAATCCCGGCAGTCATTACCAATATTTTCGTTCAAAAGGATACTATTTATTTTAGTTCAGATATTGGAGGAATAGATAATATATATGCATTGGATCTGGGAACTCAAAAGGCATATCAAATCACGAATAGCAGTATTGGAATCCAACAATTTAGTATTCGGAATGGAGAGCTGTTGTATAATTTGCAAACCTCGGGAGGAATAGAAATACGAACTAAGCAGCTCACCGATTGCCATTTTATCCCTACTGATATTTTTAAAATCAATCTGAGCTCTCCTGAAACGAGGATGATTGGACTAACAAGTAACCTTTCCAGCGAAACAAAATATCCCAGTCTATCTTCTGGATTATTAAAAAATCCATTTCATATTTATAATTGGTCATTAGATCCGGAATCAAATGGAAATGTCTTTAGCATCAAAGGCCGCAATGTCCTGAATACAATACAAAGCAGCCTATCTTATGAATATCTACCGTCTGATAAAGCCAATGCTGTGGGAATGGGTGTGGCCATAGGTGCTTCATATATTGTTTTTACCGGTACCGTCAGTCAAACCTTTGGAAGAAGCATTAGTAAAATCTCTAATCCTCTAAAAGATAGCATCCGATGGAACGAGACAGGGCTTAGACTTGGTGCATACATTCCCTGGCAGATATATCATGGAAATCTGATCTCATCGATTCAGCCCTATTTTCAATTTGGAATTTATATGCCGGATTATAAAATTGGAGACCGAATAAATTATCAGAATACCAAATTTATTCGATCCGGAATTCAACTAAGCAATCAAAGGATAAGAGCTAGCCAGCAGGTTAATTCCAGATGGTTACAATCAGTAGATCTTCAATGGAATCAATCAATCAATAACAAGGCAAATAATATCAGTATCCTCTCAGAAGTTCACTTACCGGGAGTTTTTAGAAATGATGTTGTAGAAATGCAAGCGGATTACAATAGACAATCTTTACAAGATCCATATCGATTTTCCAATAGATCTACTTTTATCAGAGGATATCATTCCTTTTCAAGTGATCATTCGTTATGGTTTAGAGCTGCTTATCATTTTCCGGTAGTATACCCTGATATGGGCATTAATGGACTATTTTTTCTAAAAAGATTGCGCTCCAGGCTATTTTTTGAATCCGCACAATATCAAATTTCAAATAATACCCGAAAATTTGCTATCCACTACCGAACTATTGGAACTGAATTACTATTTGATCTTAATCTGCTCAATGTAGCACCCGTTTCATTTGGAGTAAGATATAATCATCCTTTGGATCTTGATAAAGTAATAAACCGACAAAGGAATACTTTCAGTTTTTTTATTGAGCAGTTCTTTTAAAAAACTATTCTCTCAGCATCCTGTCAATATCATCTATTTTACCAAATACGACCAACAGATCGCCGGCTTCCAATTTCGTTTCAGGAGGAACTACTCCTAAGATTTCATGAAATATTTGTTCCTGATCCAGATTATTCTTCCTTGTTTTATTGCGAATGATAGTCACAATATTGATACGATATTCCTTTTGAAAATTTACTTCATGTATTGTTTTACCTACAAATCCTTTGGGAATTTTGGCCTCTATTACTTTATATTGATCATCCAGTGTAAATGAATCTATTATACTGCCAATATCAAGTCTCTTAGCCAGGCGATAAGCAGTGTCTGCTTCCGGATGAATAATTTCGTCTATTCCCATGGCCTCCATTACATTCTGATGAGCAGGATTTATTGCCCGGGCTATCAAGCGTTTAGGTTTTAATTGCTTTATCATTGCTGTAGAGATTAGAGATGCTCCGGTATCTTCGCCTATGCAAATAATTACTACATCCGAATTTTTTATAGGTAACGATTTAACAGCGGATTGATCTGTGGTATCCATGCAAATGGTGTGTGTAATGCTATCTTGCAAAAGCTCTACACGCTTCATATTCGAATCCACCCCAATTACTTCATGCCCTAATTCAGTAAGTTTTATACTTAATTCAGAGCCAAAATTGCCAAGTCCTAAAACAATAAATTTCATTTTACTTCTTTAAAATATTATGTAATAAATAAATCCTCTTGCGGATATCGGTATCGCTTTTCTCTTTCCCTGGTAAATAATTTTATCAGACCAGCTAAAATCGTCATAAACCCTACTCTTCCAACGAACATAGTAAGCACTAATACTATTTTACTTGAGTCTGTCAAAAAAGGTGTAATTCCGGTGCTTAGTCCAACCGTACCTAATGCGGAAAAAGATTCAAAAGCAATGCGCATCAGATCAAACCGATCGCCATCTTTCGCCTCAATGACTATAACCGACAATCCTACGGCGATTAATGAAAGTGAAATAATACTAAATACTCTATTTATAGAAGTAGCAGAGATTTCCTTGCTTGCTGCTTCCAATCTTTCATGACCTTTTATAGTATTGATCACATTCAGCGTAGCGACTGCAAATACACTGGTCTTGATGCCGCCTGCGGTACTCCCCGGGCTTCCCCCTATCCACATAAATAATAAATAAATCATTAGAGTAGGAAGCGTGAGTCTTCCGATATCTGCTGTATTAAAACCTGCAGTTCTTGGAGTAACTGATCCAAAAAAACTTTGCACCAATTTACCATATAAAGAATGATGTTCGACCAATGCATTATTGTACTCCAATATAAAGTACAGTAAAGTTCCAACCACCAATAGAATCAACGTGGTGACCATCACTATACGCGTATTAATTGAAATAATCTTTGACTTGAACCGATAATTTGATTGCAATATGTATATACAATACAGTCTTAAGACTTTCTCTTTAAAAAACTGCAAAATGTTTACTAAAATGCCAAACCCTATGCCCCCAAAAATGACTAAGAAAGCTATGACTAATTGAAATTCATAGGCATATCTTACAGCCGGGTGATACAAATTGTCATTGCCCAAAGTTGAAAAGCCAGCATTACAAAAAGCGCTAATAGCATGGAATAATGAAAAGAATATATGCGCCCCGGTACCATTAAAAACAGAACTCTGAACAGTAAAAAAAATAAATACTGCCCCGACAATTTCTATAATCAGGGTCAACACCACAATCCGTACTAAGGCCTTCATCACATCGCCCAGATTTTCTACATTCAACATGTTTTGAATTAAAAGCTGATTTTGGAAACTGGTACTTCCACTAAATATGAGACCAAAAAGATTGGTAAAAGTAAGTATACCCAGTCCTCCCACTTGAATTAACAGTAGAATTATCCATTGGCCAAAGAGGGTAAAGTCCTTTGCAGTATCCAGCACTACCAATCCGGTAACACATACCGCCGAAGTAGAAGTGAAGAGCGCATCGACATAGGATATAGGATGGTAAGTTGCACCAGGAAGCATCAATAGTAAACTTCCAAATAAGATGATAAATGCAAAACTTACTATTAATAAAAAGGGACCATTTACAGCAGATTTCCTGATTGAAAAAAGCCGGTTGGAGACCTCCTCCAGAAATAAAATGATAAATATAAAATGGTATATCACTGCGGAAAGCGTAGTAACCTCAGTGACCATAATTCTCGAAAGTAAGTTATGAAAAAATAGCTCTGCTAAAAGTGCTAAAACCATCATTACCAATAGCAATGTTTGACCAGCGTACCATCTGATGTTCAATTTTTTATTTATCCAATTCAGGTGTATTCTCCAGCCAAGAAATCCAAAAGCCAGTAAGTTGAGAATGGGAAACCACCTGGAATACAAATCTTGCCTTGATGGCCCATAGCCTATATTTAATATTACCAATAAAATAGCAAGTATTGAAATCAATAAAAGTCCATCTTCGACATACTTTTTATTAGTTGTCATTGGAATTGCCATTGTACAAACTAGTTGGTGATAAAAATAGGGGAAGGGCTAAAAAAGATGCTTTCAATTCGTTTTTACTTAATCGAGGATTGCAAATGTCAAACATTTAATAGATATTTAAGACAATTTCTCTTTAAATTAAGATAAGTGCCTGACCCATTAAACTATATCCACGGAGTGTCTTCAGATGAGCAGCAAAGACTTAAATTGCTCAATGACCTTACAAACCAAAGCTTTATACATTTCTTAAATCTTCAAAGTCACGAAATTGCCTTAGAACTTGGTTCCGGCCTAGGCCTTTTATGTGCTAGTGTGGCAACTAAATTATTTAGAGGAAAAACCTTTGGAGTGGAATTATCTAAAGAACAATTGCGCCAGGTCCCTCAATTTCCACCCAATCTGGAATTTATTTTAGGCGATGTGCATGATTTGCCATTTGATGATAACATTTTTGATTTAGTATATGGCAGGTATATTTTGGAGCATGTAAGCGATCCTATGAAAGTGCTCAAAGAAGCTTACCGGGTGTTGAAACCCGAAGGAAAAATTTGCATCCAGGAAAATAGTGTACTCTGGATGGAGTTTTATCCAGCCTGTCCTCATTTCATATATGCCTGGAAAAAATTTGCTCAGCTACAATCCATGATGGGTGGCGATGCCATGATAGGGATTAAGCTATTCGAACGTATGAAGAAAACCGGGTTCAAAAAATTAAAAATATCGATAGCACCGGAAATACATTCATTTGATGATACCAGTTTTAATCCATGGATAACCAATCTTATAGGAAATCTGAATAGTGCAAAGATTCAATTACTTGAAAAAAGCTTTCTTTCCATTACTGAGTTCAATGCAGCTATTGAAGAGCTTACCGAATTTATGGCTAATACTTTTGCTTCTACCTATTTTGCATGGAATCGTATTGAAGCATTTAAATAAGTTTTACCATGTAGCAAAATATTGGAAGTGGTGATGGATAACGCTTTATAGGAAAAATGCTCAGCCTCGATGGAAGGAGCCATCATTAGATACTAAATTTCACTCCGCTATTTATTCATATGGTTTGAATTAATATTCCTTATTTTGTCATTCTAAAATCAAAAACTGAAAATGACTTATTGTCTAGGGATACGCGTAAAGAAAGGATTGGTCGCGGTGGCTGATACGCGCATTACTTCCGGTTCTGAGACTACTACAGGCAAAAAAGTGTTTGTGCATAAATATGGACAGTATCCGATTTTTATCATGACTTCCGGCTTGCGCTCTGTACGTGACAAAGTGATCACTTATTTTAATGAAATTCTAGAGGAAACAAGTGGCTTCGATAAAATGTACAAAGCAGTAAATGCGCTAGGACAGCAAATAAAAAGAGTGGCCAATGAAGACCGCGATGCACTAAGCCATTCGGGCATCATTTTTAATATATATACTATAGTAGGTGGCCAAATGCCGGGTGATGAAGGGCCAAAGCTGTATTTACTATATCCCGAAGGCAATTGGATAGAGGTAGGAGAAGGTTCGCCTTTCATGATTATTGGTAATTCAGGATATGGTAAACCAGTATTGCAAAGAACAGTCAATTATAATTCCTCACTGGAATTTGCCCTGAAGACCGGGATTTTATCATTCGATAGTACGCGGGTGAGTGCAAACGATGTGGGTTACCCTATAGATGTACTTATATTTAGTACAGAAACTATGGAATTGACAGAGCACCGTTTCTATGAAAGTGATCTTCAAGAGATTACAGGGTTTTGGGCAAATAAATTAAAGGCGGCTGTAAACTCAATACCAGATGATCTGGTAAATAAAATACTCAACAAAGAATCTATTTTTTCTGCGTCAGATTAGCTGGCTTTTATTAAACAGCGACACCAGTTTTTTAGTAGGATGATTTAGAGTGTCCAACATTATTTATTCTGAATGTATTTTACATTCGACAAAGCATAGCCACATCAGCATAGGACAATGATTTTTATGAATCAAGGTATTGGTAAATAAATAAAAATCATTTTTTAAACAATTGTATATAAGCATGAAACCGATAATATTTACCCCTTTTCATACCAGTGACCTCTCGGATGATGTCCATACCCTCCAATTCTGCTATTAATTTGTAAGCAGTGTTTTTCGATACTTTAGTAACCTTACTAATACGCTCTTGATTGAGAAACGGATGTTGAAATAACTCATCCATGATTTGCATCAACTGGAAACCTCGCTTTCCAGAGGCTTGTATTTTTGTTTCTACTTCTTTTTTTAAATTTAATATTTCATTGAAGGTAGACACACCACTTTTTGCTGTTTCATATATGCCTACTAAAAAAAACTTAAGCCATTGTTTGAGATCATTCTTTGTACGTACACCTGAAAGATTGTCATAATATAATGCTTTATTACGTTCAAAAAAATCAGATAAATAAAGAACAGGCTTCTTAAGTATATTTTTCTCTACCAAATATAGTGTAATCAATAAGCGCCCCATACGACCATTACCATCTAAAAAAGGATGAATAGTTTCGAACTGATAATGAATGATTGCGATTTTTAAAAGATCAGGTAGTAGTAGGTCTTCGGCATTTACAAATTTTTCCAGATCACTCATAAGTTCGCTTATATTATGTTGTGCTGGTGGCACGAATACGGCATCATCAATAGTAGCACCACCTATCCAGTTTTGGCTAGTGCGAAATTCTCCAGGCAACTTATGATGTCCGCGTACCCCTTGCATTAATATTTTATGAGTCATCTTTATCAATCGAGTAGAAATTGGCAATTCCTTCAAATGCTGTACAGCTCCATTCATGGCAATGATATAGTTTTGTACTTCCTCCCAATCGTCTTTCTTCCCAGGTTCTATTTCGTCTTTGTCTAATAATGCCTCTTCTATATTTGTTTGGGTACCTTCAATACGAGAGCTTTGGGTTGCTTCTTTAAGTATGTGCATTTGAATATACAGGTCTATATTGGGTATATGATTGCTGAAACTGTCCAATCGTCCTATTTCCTTATCTGCTTTGGATAGCAGTGATATGATTTCCATATCATCTAATACCCAGTGCCTATTTATAAGGCTCGGCTCAAAACTTTTAAACGATCCTTGCATTTGGTAATTACCTGATAGAAAGTCTTTCATGAAATAATCTAATTTTGACCCAAAGGTACAGTATTAGTTCATATATATGTTAATTTTTGAACCAATGACAAATTATAGTTCATAATATAGACATATTTTGATCTAATGTGTATATCAAAATCATATTTTTATGATATTTGATCTAATAAATGACATAAACCATTTTGACATATCCCCAATCTGAAGACCCATTTATTAGAATGTCTTAGCAAATATTCTCTTTTATTACTTCTGAATTAAGATGGTGGAAGATACTCTGCTCGCAGTGTCTATGCTACACACAGAATCCTTTCAGGAGTATATTTTAGTATCATTCGAGAGCTCTTAGTCCATTCATCCATTAAAACTACCGAAATCTATACCCCACCTCACACAAATTAAAATCCCATTTAAAAAGTCCTTTAGATGAATTGGATATCTGAGATTTAGCCGTAGTTTTATGAGTTATATACGTCATATTTGGCGTATCCAACATTGTTGTGTGAAATTTTACAGCACTTTTTTAAATGAGATAATTATGAGAAGAACAAAATTTATAGCATCGGCGCTGGCTTTCTTGGCAACTCCGAGTTTGGCATTTTCAAAATTCAGTCAATTGTCTATGAGGAAAGAGAAAGGGTTTAAAATTTCAGCAGGAGAAGGAAGGATTCATGGGCATATAAAATTAAAAGGGGTGAACTCAAATGTTCTTGATGTAAAGATATCAGGAGCAGATACAGATGGAAGTTTGGCGATATTTGAACAGACCTCTCTCTCTCAAGGCAAGGGAACTCCTTTGCATATTCATCTTTCTCAAGATGAAATATTTTATGTGATAGAAGGCTCGTATAAATTTCAAGTTGGAGATGACAAGTATGATCTGTCAGCGGGTGATAGTATCTTTTTACCTCGAAAAATTGCCCATGCCTGGACACAAAAATCAGAAACAGGAAAAATGCTTGTAACCATGCAACCTGCAGGAAAGTTGGAAAACTTCTTTGTCACAATGGCTGCGTTAGACCATCAACCTAGTCAACAGGAAATTGCAAACATTTTTTCAAATAATGAAATGCAAGTAATTGGACCACCTTTAAAACTTGACTAATAAAAAACTATATACAACATTTAGAAAAGTAGGCGAAAATACCGATGCAGCCAGGCTAATGAATCAATCTCATATATTTTCAGCCTGTCCGAACTTTTAAGTTGGACTTATCCCGAAAGTATCTTCGGGATTCAGCGACGCCTGGATTCTAGTAGGATGATTAGTAAGATGATTTAGAGTGTCCGGCATCTTTTATTCTTGATGTTTTTTTATATTGGACATGGCTTCGCTGCTTCATCATTTGGTTGATGATTTTTATGAATCAATAATTGTACTGTGTAGTTAATAAGAAACCTCATAGTTCATTTGCTTTGGGGGAGATTTATTAATGCAAGTATTTACT
>JBBSBH010000002.1:0-225451 GCA_038251405.1 Chitinophagales bacterium | reverse complement strand
TCGTGCCTCAATAAACTCGCCCTGGGCTTGTCAATCTTCCTGGCATTATCACGGACTTGGCGATTTGTTTTCAGTTTGGCATAAGTGTGCTCGACCAATATTGAGGCACCTGGGTGAGTGCCGAGATCGAAATATTAAAATTTTGGAAGTTGGTTATTAAATGCACTGGTATTACTTTTTTTTCCGCAAAAAAAGTAATCAAAAAAGCTCGTGCCTCAATAAATTCGCCCTGGGACTTGTTATTCTTCCGGGCATTATCACGGACTTGGTGATTTGTTTTCAGTTTGGTATTAGAGTGCTCGACCAATATTGAGGCACCTTGGAAATGTGCCAAGAATGGAATATTTGGTTTTGGAAATTGGTTTTAGGTGGGTGGTATTACTTTTTTTTCCACAAAAAAAGTAACCAAAAAAGCTCGTGCCTCAATAAACTCGCCTTGGGACTTGTTATTCTTCCGGGCATTATCACGGATTTGGTGATTTGTTTTTAGTTTGGCATTAGAGAGCTCGACCAATATTGAGGCACCTGGGTGAGTGCCGAGATCGAAATATTGAAATTTTGGAAGTTGGTTATTAAATGCAGTGGTATTACTTTTTTTTCCGCAAAAAAAGTAATCAAAAAAGCTCGTACCTCAATAAACTCGCCCTGGGCTTGTCTATGTTCCGGGCATTATCACGGACTGGGATATATTTTCAGTTTGGGCATTACTGTGCTCGACCAGTATTGAGGCACCTGGAAATGTGCCGAGAATGAAATATTTGATTTTGGAAATTGGTTTTAGGTGAAGTGGTATTACTTTTTTTTCCGCAATTTTGGGGGGACGCTACACAAATTTGATAATTAAAATATTAATCGCTCGGAAGGGCATTAGCCCTATAAAAAATAGCAACATATTAATTTGAAGAATAATAATAGATCTTTGGGCTACTATTATGCATTTCTTTTACTCCAATGATCTATCAGGTGAAAAAATTATTTTGCCTGATGAAGAAGTTCATCATGCAAATGTTTTGCGATTAAATATAGGCGATAAAGTTTCGGTATTGGATGGTAAAGGCACTGTGGTTCAAGGAAATATAAGTATCCTTAGCAAGCGTGAAATAATTATATTGAAAGAATCATCCAAATTTATTGACCGTTCAACTCCAATTTTAAGCATAGCACTTGCACCCACTAAAAATATTGATCGTTACGAATGGTTTTTGGAGAAAGCAACTGAACTGGGTGTGCAATATTTAATTCCTATTATAACTCATCAATCTGAACGAAGGCAAATCAATGTAGAGAAGTTGAATAAAAAGATTTTAGGCGCTTGTAAACAATCGGGTAGGGCATGGATACCGGAATTGCATCTGCCTATTTCGTTTGCTTCCTTCGTTACTCAGGACTTTGCAGGAGATAAATTTATTGCTCATATAGCTGGCAAGCTTTTGGATGAATTGGTGCCTGATTTGAAGCATTTAATGAATGCCCTAGTTTGTATAGGGCCAGAAGGTGATTTTACTGCGGAAGAATTGAATCTAGCTATTAAAAATGGATTTAAATCAATTTCATTAGGTGATTATAGACTGAGAACAGAAACAGCAGGGTTGGTAATGGCGGCGAAATTAGGATTGTAATATTGCATAAATTTAAATTAAAAATTATAAATTTGCAAGATGGCAATACAAATTTATACATAATTTATTACATGGTTAACGAAATCATATCGGATTACAAGAATATAAAGGAACGAATTAGTGAAATAATTGATGTTTCTGGCTATAAAAATGAGTACGTAGCTAAAAAGATAGGATTGTCACCAAGTTCGTTTTCTGTAAAAAAAAGCAGAAAATCTTTTTCCCTGGAGGAAATTGAAAAAATAATTGGAGTAATAGAAAATGAAGATGTAGAAAATTTTATACTACTTGAAATATTAAGAGGCGATAAGGCTATGAATGAACCCACGTATGCCATAGAAGATTTAATGGCAGTAATGGGATGGAAGTAAAGTTTACAAAAAGATTTGAAAAAGAACTATTTAGAGCTCCAGTTCAAATTCAAAACCTGGTAAAAGAAGTAATTCTAGCACTGAAATCAAACAAGAACTTGAGGACGACTAACCTGGATATTGCTTTTCTCAAAGGTCAAAAAAAGGAGGAATCTTTTTTTAGAATCAGAGTTGGAACATGGCGAATAGGAGCTGAATGGCTAGATCCCCATATAGTTTTATTGAGAATCTTACCAAGAGGAGAAATATATAGAAAGTTTCCCTAAAATTCGATGCATCATATCAGCACTCCACACTTTATCAACTCATAAATAAACTAATCGGATATCTTTGCCATAATGAAAAAAGTATTCTTTCTTTTTGGACTTTTACTCTTCGTGAGTTCTGCTTTTGTAAATAGTCCACCCACTATCAAATTAGCTTTGCTAAAGTACAATGGCGGTGGCGACTGGTATGCTAATCCTACCTCACTTACTAATCTTTCCACATTTTGTAATAGGGAATTGGGTACTAACCTCGATGATGATTATGCAACTATAGAAGCAGGCAGTGCAGAAATATTTAACTATCCTTTTGTGCACATGACAGGGCATGGTAACATCGTATTTAATGATGCAGAGGCTGAAAATTTACGGGCATATTTATTAGCAGGAGGATTTTTACATATTGATGATAACTATGGTATGGATCCATATGTAAGACCAGCTATGAAAAAGGTATTCCCGGAACTGACATTTATTGAACTTCCTTTTGAACATGAGATCTATCACCAGAAATTTGATTTCAAAAATGGTCTGCCGAAAATACATGAGCACGATGGCAAGCCACCCCAGGGATTTGGACTTTTGTGGGAGGGTCGACTGTTATGTTTTTACTCCTACGAGTGTGATCTAGGTGACGGCTGGGAAGATCAGGATGTGCATAAAGACCCTGAAGAAAATCGTACCAAAGCATTGCGCATGGGTGCTAATCTAGTCCAGTATGTCTTTGATGAGGCGAATTGAAAGTAGGGTGTTTAGAAATGGTTCCTAAAACTCACTTTCTAGTGTACCAATTTTACATTTACGGCATTCATGCCTTTATTACCTTGCTGGAGGTCAAATTGAACCTGATCACCTTCGTTTATAGTATCTATCAGGCCACTTGAGTGAACAAAAGTTTCTGTGTTTGAGTCGTCATGTTTTATAAAACCGAATCCTTTTTCAGAATTGAAAAACTTAACGGTGCCTTTTTGCTTATCCATTTTTAAATGATATTGAAATTAATAATGGCACAATGATAAGGCTTATTATTAACTGTGACCTTAAAATTTTGAAAATGCTTTGAGATTCTTTGTGAATTCAATGTTAATAAGAGTTACAGAGAATAATTAAACCAAAGCAGAGTCATCCTTGTAAGAATAAATTAGTTAACGAAGGGTGTACACCTCTAACTTAATTTCATTGTTTTTATCATTAATGACTTGAGGCTTAGGAGGCTGATTACCTGTGGCTTCATTTTATGCTGATTGATTGGGACAATTTAAGGGCATTCAGGAAATGTGTCAACATAATTGCATAAGACACACTTCGTCATTTTTATGTAAATGTAAAGTTTGGATGGCTTGAATATATAATAGAATCGGAATTCTCTTTTTACAACTATTCAGGTACAAACGTTTATTGGAGCTAGCCCTACAACCTGCGGAAAGGTTTATTTGATGGTTAGATTTGGTGGGAAATTACTCGAAAAGAAGATTTACTCCCCTTCAAGTTTAATATCAATGGCAGGTTTCTTTATGATTTTGCCGTTTTCAGAAAAAATAAGATAACCGTTTTCTTCCCGCTCTTTCAAAACGAGTTTCTTAAATGATATTTTCATGCCAGCCACTATTTTAATTCCTTGGGTAGCAGATTTTGCTAAACTGATTCCTGAATGTTTGCCCATGTGTCAAAGTTATAAATTATTATATTTCCTATTTTTAATTTTTCAGCAATTAAAATAGGTACTTGACTAGTATTGTCTATTAAATGCCAGAAATCGACTTTATTTATATAGATATGTATGAAATTTGAAAGACCAGAATGATATCTTCTTTTAATTATATGAATGGGAATAGCATGTCCGCCTTTTAATACTCGGTGCTTGACCCTCTCTATAGCTAAATGTACATCATTAAGCCAAAGGAAGACTAAATGCACCTTATAATCTAAAGACTTCGCTTTCTGAATTATATGGATATATCTTCTGCTAGCCAATGTAGTCTCCAATGCAAAATCTGCTTTTTGATTCAATAATTCATTGATGCGCTGTATCATTATTCGACCTGCTTCAATAGACACTTTTTCCGGCTGAAAGGGAGACAATCCCTTTGCTATCTCATCAGCATTTACAAATTCAGTTACGTTCAATACTTCAGGTAAAATAGTGAATGAGGCCGTTGTTTTTCCAGCACCATTACAGCCTGCTATGATGTATAGATGGGGCAATTTGGTTTCTTTTTATATCACAAATTTAGGCTGAAATAAAATTGGTGAATAAAGTTATTGAATTTGATTTTATTGTGCTGATATACTATGAAGAATATAATAATGTCCCATGACTAGTTAATTTTGTGTTTATAAACTTCAATATGTTTTTTTTACAAAAAAAGGCCAGTTCACACCAGCCTTTCATATATAATCCTTATTGCAATTTTTTCAATCTCAGCTCTCATTCATCACCCGCTCCTGGTGCTCTATAGATTCTTCATGAATCGCGGTCAAAAACTTATTGATAAACTCTTCGGTCAAGCCGAGTTTTTTACCTTTCTCTGTTGATTTTTCTAAGATCTCATTCCACCTGGTGGCCTGGAGTATGCTGATATTATTTAGTTTTTTAAACATCCCTATTTTATCGGCGAGCTTCATTCTTTCGCTCAGCATATTTAAAAGTTCGGAGTCTACTACATCTATTTGATGGCGGATGTCTTCGATATTGTCGAGGAATTTTTGATCGTGGGAGGTTTCATCGCGGATCACCAGTCTTTTAAGGATATTATTCAATCCTTCACCTGTTACTTGCTGGGCTGCATCTGACCAAGCGGCATCCGGATTGCAATGAGTCTCTATCATGATACCATCAAAATTTAGATCCATGGCGCGCTGTGCTACTTCCCAAAGACCGGGACGATTGCCACAGATATGACTTGCATCACATATAACAAACAGATCAGGATATTGACGAATCAATTCTATAGGGATTTCCCATCTCGGTGTATTGCGGTAAATAGATTTTCCAAATGAAGAGAATCCTCGATGAATAATACCCAGCCGGGTGATACCAGCTTTTTTCAATCGCTCCAATGATCCAAGCCAAAGGCTCATATCAGGATTGATAGGATTTTTTACCAATATTGGAATATCGACGCCCACCAGCGCATCGGCAATCTCTTGTACCGAGAAAGGGTTAACAGTAGTGCGAGCGCCTATCCACAATACATCCACGCCTGCTTTGAGTGCATCGAATACGTGCTGGGTATTGGCTACTTCGGTACAGGTCTTCCAACCATATTCTTCTTTGACACGCTTGAGCCAGGCTAATCCGGGGCGGCCAATACCTTCAAAACTGCCCGGTCGGGTACGGGGTTTCCAGATGCCTGCTCTAAAAAGATCAGGGGTAATGCCTTGTTCTTTCATTTGAGCTGCCGTAGTCATTACCTGCTCTTCTGTCTCAGCGCTGCAAGGGCCTGCGATGAGGAATGGTCTTTTAAATTTGATGTCTGTAAATGGTCGTGTCGATAAAGTTGCTGTTTCCATAATTAGCGTAAAATTAATGAGTTATATTATATTTTAAGGTTTTAAAATTTTCTTGATTTTGTTAGCTTCTTCGATCATAGATCTGAATTTTTTAAAATCTTTTTTAATCAAAAGACTTCTGAATGTGGACAAAGTGCTAATATGTTCATCCAATACATCGAGGACGAAATCGCGATTTTGTTCGAATATAGGTACCCACATGTCCGGATTGCTTTTTGCCAACCTTACTGTGGAGCTAAATCCACCACTTGCCAGGTCAAATATATTTTTGGTGTCTTGCTCTTTGGCTAATACCGTCAGCGCCAGGGCAAAAGAGCTGATATGCGATATATGGGATACATAGGCGACATGCAAATCGTGAGAATCCCCGTCAAGATATACGAGCCGCATTTTCATCGCTTCGAGTAAATCCTCTATACGGGTGACATGGAGCGGGTCACTGGCTTCTTTATCTACTACTACACAGGTCTTGCCTTCGAAGAGATCAATTAATGCAGCTTCTGGCCCCGAAAATTCCGTTCCCGCCATGGGGTGTGTAGCTACAAAATTACTACGCTTAGGATGTGTAACTATAGATTCTAAGATCCCTTTTTTGGTAGAACCTACATCTATCACCGTTTGGTCAATGACCTGGTCAAGGATTAGAGGCAGAATTTTTTGAATACTATTTACAGGAATAGAAATCACTATAATATCTGATTTGCCAATGGCCTCTTCTAATGGAAGTGCTTCCTCTATGATTCCCAGTTGAATAGCCCTTGAAAGGTTATCAGGATTATTATCTACCCCAATGACTTTTTTTACAAGGCCGGTATTTTTACTGGCTAGTGCAAATGAACCGCCTATATGACCTACTCCTATGACTGCCAGTGTTTTCATACCAAATGGATTGCCGGATGATGTATAGTTTTTATTCTTGCCAAAGCTTTTTCAAAAACCTCCACTGGTGTACAGAGCGAAATGCGGATATAGTCATTTCCATTTTTCCCAAATATTCCACCCGGAGTAATGAATACATATTGTTCTTTCAATATTAAATCACTGAGTTCATAACCATCTTTGAATCCATCCGGTATATGTGCCCACAAAAACATGCCCTGCTGATCTTTTTGGTAAGTACAATTCAAAGCATCCAAAATTGCTGCCGCAGATTTTTTTCTTTTGGTGTAAACAGCATTCAATTCCTGATACCAATCATCACCCAATTCCAAAGCTTTTACAGCTGCCATTTGTACAGGTAAAAGCATGCCACTGTCCATATTGCTTTTAAATCGTAAAATGTATTCAATCCAGGTAGCATTGGTACACACCATTCCTACTCTCCAGCCAGCCATATTTTGAGCTTTACTCATAGAGTTTAATTCAATAGCCTGATCTTTTGCTCCAGGAATGGATAATAGAGAAACATATTTATCATTTAAGATGAAACTATATGGATTGTCATTACACAAAATGATATTTCTTTCCTTTGCCCAGATCAATAATTGCTCCAAATATTCTTTAGTTGCAAACTGGCCCGTGGGCATCTGCGGATAATTGATCCACATCATCTTTATTTCATTTGGCTTAATGGAAGTTAAAGCTTCAATATCTATACGCCAATTATTCTCAGGCTTTAAATCATATGTTACTGCAACTGCTCCGGTGAGTTTTAAGGCAGCGCTGTAGGTAGGGTAGCCAGGGTCGGGAATTAGGACTTTATCCCCTTCATTTAAGAAAGCCATACAAATGTGCATAATACCTTCTTTGGAGCCTATTAGCGGTAAAATTTCAGTATCGGGGTTTAGGTCTACCTGAAAATATTTTTTATAAAATGCTGCCATTGCTTTTCTAAGCTCAGGTCTGCCTACATAACTTTGGTAACCATGAGCATCGGGTTTCTGAGCCCATTCATATAGAGTTTCTATTACCGAAGGGTGGGGTGGTAGATCTGGTGATCCAATACCGAGATTGATAATGTCTGCTCCCTGAGCCCGCATGGCTGCAATTTGTTTGAGTTTGGTAGAGAAATAGTATTCTTCTACCAGTGATATTCTGTCAGCAGGATTAATGTTCATAATGATTGCCTTTTAAGTAAATTCCTAAGACTTTTACTTCGTGTGTAAATGATCTGATGGATTCTATTGCCTTCAATAAATGGTTTTTATCTACTGACACCAGGTCTACCCAGAAGGCATATTCAAATGGCTTGCCCTGGATAGGTATAGACTGAATCTTGGTAAGATTGGCTTTTTGGTGGGCAAATGCAGTGAGCACATGATGAAGACTTCCTACCTCATGAGTGAGCATGAAAATGACGGAGGCTTTGTTTGCCGTTTCAGGGGGTTCAGCTTTTGATTTTTTTTCTAAGATCAAAAAGCGGGTAAAATTTTTCTTATTGGTTTCTATGGAGGGAGCGATTATTTCCATACCATAGATTTCTGCTGCTAAAGTGCTTGCAATAGCACCTTTGGTTTTTAGTTTTTTATCTCTTATCTCTTTCACACTGAACGCGGTATCTACACTTTCAATTAATTTGATATGGGGATATAATTTGAAAAACGCCCGACATTGTTCTATCGCAATGGGGTGGGAATGAACCTCCTTAAGTTCTTCAATTTTTACTCCAGGCCATGCAATCAGATTTTGTTTGATCCGTAAATAGACTTCACCGTCAATAAACACATTGGTTCGATGTAGGAGATTATAGTTAGGCATCAGCATTCCATAGATTGTATTCTCAATAGCCATGGCTCCGAATTCGACATCTTTATGAATAATCTGTTCTACGATACGCTCAAAAGTATCAGTTTCTACTACTTCAGCACTTTGCTTAGGGAAATACCGCTGCACAGCAATATCATGAAAAGCTCCTCTATAGCCCTGTATGGCGACTTTAAGCTTTTTGGGCTTTAAAGGCTGGTTAAACTGCTCAATTTTCGACATTATTAATTCTTTTTAATCCCTAAAATGAAAGAAGGGAGCCTCGATTTTCAAGGACTCCCTTCAGTTTTATATCTTTTGTCAGATGCAGATCAAACCTTGGTTATCCTACTATGTAAAAAATAGTAGCTAAAATAAAAACCAAAATAAGATTGCTTCATCACGGGCACAAATATAAAAGATTTTACAAATTTTGTATTTCTGCGTGGCATTTTTTTTATCGAATAGAGTATGGGGAGCCGTAAGCCACATGATTTTTTTCACATATCGTAACTTAGATTTAACCATTCATTAAGTACCTAAATGAGTTATTGGCACGTTTTTTTCTAAAATAGAAGATATGAGACCTTCAGAAAGAAATGAAAAAAAGGATAGGACGATGGCCTTTTTGATAACGATTTTAGTACATGCAGCAATTTTGGCGGCGTTATTCTTTGTGGCACTACCTCCAAAGGAACAACCCACAGATACACAAAAAGCAAAGACTGAAATGGTAAAGGCAGAAGCTGTAAAATCCAAAGCATAAAATACAACAAGACAAATTATAATCCTTTATCTAATGCCTGTATTCTTTAGTGAATGCGGGCTTTTGTTTTTTTGGCTCAAAGTCAATTACAATGTTAATTTTGTCAGCGTGAAAAAAAAATGATGTGTTAGTATTTGAGCGTAAGATTTTAAAAAATGGATTGAGCGTAATTCTTTATTACGACCCTTCCAATCCATTAGCAGCGGTTGATTTACATTACCAGGTAGGGTCGAGAGATGACAAACCTGGTCAAACCGGCATGGCACATTTATTTGAGCATCTGATGTTTGCCGGGACTCCAGGAGTGCCTTCCTTTGACAAAGTAATTCAAAATGCAGGAGGAGAAAATAATGCGTTTACCACCAGTGATAGCACCAACTATCATGTGACTTTACCATCTGCCAACCTGGAAATAGCACTGAAGTTGGAGAGTGATCGCATGCAGCATATTGTTATTAATGAAAAAATATTTAATAGAGAAAAGCAAGTAGTGCTGGAAGAATACAAAGAAACCTGTTTGAATAAACCATATGGTGATAGCTTCCACTTGTTGTGTGACCTGGCTTTTACCATACACCCTTACAAATGGCCAGTGATCGGTAAAAATGAAAAAGCTATAAAGGGATTAAAAATAGAGCAAGCAAGAACTTTTTATAAAAAATACTATCAGCCCAATAATGCGATTCTTTCAATAAATAGCAATATTCCATCCGCTAAATTATTTACTTTAGTAGAGAAATATTTTGGGTCAATAGAAAAAGCTAATTTAAAAAAGAAAGCTTTTATCATGGAGTCTGTACAACGAGGTATCAGGCGATTAATAGCGCCTCAGAAAGGTCCTGCAGAAGCTATATATATGGCATTTCATATGGAAAGCCGTATGCATAGGGATTTTTATGTAGCAGATGTGATTAGTGATATACTGAGTAATGGACATTCTACCCGTCTTTTGAAGAATCTTATGCGCGGGAAAAAGTTGGTCAGTAATATCGATGCATATATCACTGCGTCATTGGATCCGGGCCTTTTTATTATTGAAGCGAAACTGATTCCCGGTAAATCAATGAGGGAACTGGAAAAGGCAATCTGGAATGAATTGATCCAACTAAAAACTACCTTAATCAAAAAAAAGGAGCTTACTAAAATTAAAAATACTATTGAATCATCTTTAGTATTTAGTGAGGTAAATGGTCTAAATAGAGCTATTACATTGGGCTTTTTTGAGTTATTAGGTGATGCCCATATGGCGAATAATGAAGGTGAGATTTATCAAAGTATTACAGTAAATGAAATCAAATCGGTATCAAAAAAATTATTCAGGAAAGAAAATTGCAGCATTGTTTACTACAAAAGATCACCAGATGGACAGGGGTATTTTGAGGACGAAGATGATGATGATTAAGTAAGTATTTAACCGGAGAAAGTAACAGCAGGTAATGAGTAAATGAGCGATTTTTAAAAGGTACCTATGTCTTTTCTATAATTCATTCCTTCAAAACTGATTTTTTTTATAGAGGTATACGATTTTTTCAGAGCTTCTTCTATCGTATTCCCCAGGGAAGAAACCGCTATTACCCGGCCACCATTAGTAACTAATTTATTTGAGTTATCGAGGGTAGTTCCAGCATGAAAGATGATTGAATCAGGTAGGTCAGCAGGTATATTTATTGGTTTGTTTTTCTCGTAATTTCCGGGATAGCCTCCGGAAACCAGCATTACAGTAGCAGCTTCCTGGTCTTCAATAAGTATAATTTCGTGTCTAAGATTTCCATCATGCAGGGCCTTCAAATGTGCCACCAGATCAGAATGCATTCTGGGCATCACTACTTCCGTCTCAGGATCTCCCAATCGACAGTTATACTCAATCACATAGGGATCGCCATTCACTTCTATTAACCCAAAGAAAATAAATCCGTGGTATTTAAGACTTCTTTTTTTTAGGCCATTCATCGTAGGTTCTATAATTTTAGTGACTACTTTGTCCATGAGTTTGTCGTCAACGAAGGGCACGGGAGAAATAGCTCCCATTCCTCCAGTATTGGGGCCGCTGTCACCTTCTCCTATTTTTTTATAGTCTTTTGCGAGTGGAAGGATCTTGTAGGTTTCACCATCGGTCAAAATGAAAAGTGAAAATTCTCTTCCTGACAGAAATTCTTCGAGAATTACCTTCTTGCCAGCAGCTTCAAATTTGCCATCCATCATATGCTTTACTTCTATCCTGGCTTCTTCTTTGGATGGACATATGACTACTCCTTTACCACCGGCTAGTCCGTCGGCTTTTACCACAATAGGGGTATTCATTTTATCAATGTATGCAAAGGCCTCGGAAATATTTTCAAGTTGAAAGGATTCATATTTTGAAGTAGGAATCTCATTTTCCTGCATAAAGATTTTGGCATATGATTTGGATCCTTCCAGTTGGGCAGATTCTTTTGTAGGCCCTATCACTATAAGTTGTTCATGGCTAAAGTTTTCCTCTAAATAATCTGTCAAGCCAAGTACAAGCGGGTCCTCCGGTCCAATAACTACCATACCAATCCTGTATTGAATGATGGCATTTTTTAATGCATCAAAATCCTTCCATTCTCCATAGAGATTAATACCAATAGATGCGGTACCCGGATTTCCCGGGGTTATATATATTTGGTCACTTAATGGACTATTCTTCATTTTCCAGGCAAGAGCATGCTCTCTTCCTCCACTTCCAATTATTAATATATTCATTAGGCAAAGTTACCCAGAATTCATAATAGTGAATGCCAGGTGTTGATTTAAGCTTTAACCATCACCCTCTATTTACTGAGCAATATTAGTCGTTGCTACATGTTCTTCGGTGCCTTTAAATGATTTTGCAAGATCAAATTGCTTGATGGATTCCGGTATTTCTTCCTGGTGATGATGATCATTGTTTTCGATCGCATAGACTTCTTTAAATCCTTTCAAGATTAATTTGATGTTTTTGGATGGAGCAATTATATATTGAAATTCTCGTATAATTTCCAATACATCGTGATCTATATACAAGGTATGAGTGGCATCAAGAATTACTGTTTTACCTGCTTCGATTTTATCTAAGGTTAATCTTATGGAAGCTTTATTGAGGAAGGAAACTTCTTCTGCAAGCAGTATAGTGATTATAGGCTTGTCATTGATGTGTTTCTCACCATATAAATAAGAATGTTTAATATTCCCTATTAGAATACCCAGTATGCTGATGGCTAAACCAATTCCTACTCCGGTAAGCAAATCTGTAAATACTACGGCCACCACAGTTACTGCATATGGCAACCATTGATATTTGGTTTTTGAAAACATTTGCTTTAACATAGTTGGATTGCAAAGTTTATAACCGGTCGCAATCAAAATGGCTGCAAGTGCTGCTAATGGGATATTGTTTAACTGAGTTGAAAATAGTAATACTCCAATCAGTAAAAATGCACCATGAATCAATGTAGACATTTTAGACTTAGCGCCTGAATTGAGGTTAGCAGAAGATCGAACGATTACCGAAGTTATGGGCAATCCTCCCAACAAACCGCTCGTAATGTTTCCCAGTCCCTGTGCAAAAAGTTCCCGATTAGTTGGAGTAAATCTCTTTAGAGGATCTATTTTATCAGTGGCTTCTATAGTAAGTAATGTTTCTATGGAAGCAACTATACTTATTGTTAATGCTATTATCCATACTTCTTTATTGAATACTCCGCTAAAATCCGGAAATGTCATTTTTGAGACTAAGTCACCAATGCCTGAAAAAACAGGTAAATTAACCAGATGGCTTTTGCCTATAATAAGATTTTCCATTCCTGAAAAAATGAATAATTGGTTGAGAACCACACCAGTTACAACTGCCAATAGTGCTCCGGGTAATAGCTTTATTGGTTTGTATTTATCCCAAATGAAAGTTAACGCTAAAGTCAAAACGCCTATGAGCATCGCACCGGGGTGGAAGTATCTCAGAATGCTAAATAATGCGGAAAGACTGTTTTCTCCATCCGGTTGAATAAATGTGATATCTCCTTCAGGGTCTGCATCATATCCAAATAAATGAGGCAATTGCTTCAATATGATGATGATTCCAATGGCAGTCAGCATCCCTTTAATGACATTAGATGGAAAGTAGTAAGCTATACTTCCAGCTTTTATTATCGACAGGATAATTTGAAAAAGGCCGCCTAAAAAGGTAGCCATCAAAAATAATTCAAATGATCCCAGAGATTGAATTCCTGATAAGCATATTGCGGTAAGACCTGCTGCAGGGCCACTAACGCTTAAAGGAGATTTACTGACGAGTCCTACTATCAAGCCACCAATTATACCGGCTACCATTCCCGATAACAAAGGTGCACCGGATGCCAAAGCAATTCCCAGACAAAGAGGCACTGCTATGAGAAAAACTACAAATCCGGATAATATATCTGATTTGATATTTGATTTAATATCATTAAATTTCATAATTATTTTTTAAGTTTGCTTGAATTAAATGGCGGTGGTCAGGTTATATTTCTGAATGTATTTTTCTGCAATATTTTCCATAAATTCTACTTCTCCAGAAGATAGATTATATACTGCCCCCACTATATTTATTTGACTGTTTAAGTAAAAATCCCTTAGTATATCGCTTTTATCCAGAATTGTAGCAATTTGATGCTCAACGTTTAAATGAACTACTTTATTTACAAATTTTTCATTTTTGGAATTGCGATCTGTTTTGATTTGTTTTTCGTTTGCTATAGCAGGTGCAATCTGATCTAATAATTTTGTGATATTGCCTTCTACTACATGATCACAAGCTGCTTTTACCGCTCCACATCCTGAATGCCCTAAAACAACAATAATTTTAGAATCCAGATATTTACAAGTGTATTCCAGGCTGCCTATAGCATTATCGCTGGCAATATTACCTGCAAGTCGTACCACAAAGAGGTCTCCCAAACCCTGGTCAAATACCAGTTCTACAGGTACCCGGCTATCGCTACAGCCTAAAATGGCAGCGAATGGAAACTGTGCTTCTGTATGCTGATTGACTAATTGCATGAAGTCTCGATTTGCTTTTAGATTATTTAAGAATCGGTTATTGCCTTCTTTTAAATAATTAAAGGCATTTAAAGGTGTAAGTGCATGTTTGTTTTCCATGGAATGTAAACGCATGATGGATAAATTTTAAAATATTAAAAAAAGATGGAAGTGCTCTCCGAAAATGTCCAAATTCAGATTTAGATCAATGCGCTATCCGGAGGTGGAGTATCAATATTTCTTGAGATGAGATTTTTTATATTGATATCGAAAATAATGATGTGAGGCCAATCATTGCTCACCAAAAAAATAATGGGTTCTATAGTAACGATCTTTAAATCTTTAGATATTTCAGACTCTATTGAATTTTTTTCCTCTTTCGACTCTTTATCACTTGTAGATATAGTCGTTTTAATTACATGATGCGTAAGGATATCGCAAATATTATTTATAGGACTAACACCCAAAATAATTAATATCAATAATATTTGCTTTGAAAATCGCATTGTGTTTTACGAACACAAAAATGGAAACTAAGTTTGGAAAACGATTGTTAAAAAGTGTTAATGTTTAAAAATATTAGGTTCCAATTTTATTAATCCATTTTATTGGATTGAAATCTTTCAAATTCAGGGTGAAGTTAATTTTCTGTTTGAACTTCGGATGCGGATTAGAGTTGTTTGAATATCCGGCTTGTACTGTTTTATTCTCATACAATGGAATGTTTACTTCCAATAGATTTTTAATTATCACCAGGGATACCCCACTGGTAAAATACGATTGTACTATATCCGTTCTTTTTTGATGGGCAAATCCATATTGCGCATAGGGCCTGATTGGGATGAAATCAGAAATTTTTATTCGGTAAGAAAAGGCAATCAGTAGGTCTGAAGTATTCAATGCCTGGCTCAAGGTATAAAACCCGGCATCTTTTAAAAAAATTTGCTTAGATAATGAACCGCTCGTTTCATTTCTTCCTAATAATAATTCATCGTATTTGTAATCCAGTTGTGATGAATACTGCCTGGAAGTAGTTCCATTTAATACAAAAGAAGTATTGAATTTATCAGAATTATTAGACTGAGCGCCGGCAAATATTTTTAAATCTCCAGCAGTATTTTTGCCAAGTCTTAATGGGGTAGTGAGATTATATTCAAAAGTAGATTTGAAATATTTATTTGCAAATTCAAACCCTAGATTCAGAGCATGTGGAAATAAGTTCCTTCGATTGACATCTGAGTACTTAAATTCGTATATAGTATAATTGGTCTTACCATGTATTTGTATTGGGCCCATACCAGGAATTACAATATCACTGTAATAGGAATACCTGGAGTTGATAATAATAGGTCTGACATTGAATTCTTTTTCGCTGCTTCCTTGATTTCTTTGTTTAAGCACTATCCCAAACTTAAAGGCTAATTTTGTGTAGTAATCTTTATTATTTGTTACATCATATATGCTTTGAGAGAAAGTTCTAAACTCAGCCCCTATTTTTAGAAAATCAATTCCTTCGGTTTTAAAAGGGGCTAAATATTCTATTCCGGATTGAATTACTGGTCTCTTTGATTTTAATCCATAGCCAGCGATAATACCTGCTTGTACTGAGTTTTTGGGGAGGCTTAAATTGTGAAGTGCAAGTAGAGGATAGAACCCATCATAGTGGTTGTATCCCGCCAATGGATGAAAGTACCAATCATCAGATAAGGAATGGCCAACACCCGGGAAAAGATGCGTCTGAACTGCTTTTGGAGTAAAGGGAGACTTCTTTAATCTGAGAATATTATTCAGGCGTTTAGTTTCAGGCAGCAAAAAATTTGGATCAGCAACTATATATTCAAGATCTAGATTCAGCATAGATATAGTATCATTTCTTTGGGCATCATGGATAATTTTTGACCATACTTGTTTCCCTTTTTTGTATCCTTCTATTTCAATTGGGATGGAGGTATCAAAGTCATGTTTTACAATTACATTATCTTTTTGCTTCACTAGTTGGACATCAATTTTTTGATTGCTGTTTATATAGAGTTTGTCAAACCAATGGATGTTGGATTCGTTTAAGAGGTGGATGAAATTAATTCCAGAAGGATGTTTGAATTTATATTTAGTATAGTACGCTTTCATAAAATTTGATAAATCCGGATCATTTAGCGTCTTACTTAATAGCCTTAGTCCTTTTGCCGGTTTCTGATAAACTGACTCCACATAGCCCGATAAAGAATAATCCGTAACAGGGCTTGAAGCTGAAAGATCATGACGATGGCTTGCCTGTAAGTACCAAATAAAATCATCCACTTTGTCATAATCGGTAAACATAGGGTAGGGCGCATCAGACAAAAAAGTAGGGAATGGTCTGCTTTTGAAATATTCGTGTTCGTAATAAGTTACCAGGCCTTCATCTAACCAGGCTTCTTTTCTTTCATTATTGGAAACTATTCCCTGAAACCAATTATGCCCCACTTCGTGCACGATGACTTGCTCCAGCTCCAATGGACTACTATAGCCTTTTTCTATCAAGGTAATCATGGGATATTCCATGGCATCCGATGAATTCTTTTTGCCCTCTACCAGGGTGACTTGTTTATAGGGGTATGCCCCGATTTTTTCACTAAAATATCGGATAGCACTTTTGCCATATTCGGTTGCTGTTTTCCACGAAGAAGTGATATAGGGATAATAAAATGAATAAACATTTATAGTGTTATTTTCTATAGAAATGGTGTCTTTGTTTACCCAAAACTGTTTATCGGCAAACCATGCAAAATCTGACACACGATCAGCTTTATACGCTACTATTTTGGTCTTATAATTACTTGAAACCGGTTTTAATGATGAGGTATAATTATCCATCTTCCATTCATTACAGACCTTCGACCATGCTTCCAATCTATTTTCTTCAGAGGCTGTCTGCAGTACTCCGGTTGCTGCAACGAAATAGTCTTCCGGCAATTCAATCCTGATATCATAATTGCCAAAATCATTAAAATATTCACCGTTCTCCAGGTAAGGCATAGTATGCCAGCCTGAGGTATCGTACAAAGCACATTTAGGGTACCATTGCGTCATTTGATAGGATTGCCCCAAATGACCGCCTCTTGAAATGTTTTTTGGAATTTGCAGGACAAAATGGCAAAGGATCGATTTGGCCTCACCGGGAAAGATGGGAGTTTTGAGCTCAACGCTCAGGATTTCATTAGACTCATCCTCAAAATTGTAATTCAGTGAGCTATTTTCTTCCATAAAACTAATATGACTATAACCTCCTTTATCCGCTTTTTTTAAATCGAATTTCGCCCTAATACCCAGTCGTTTCAATTGATTTGCGAATGGGCTTTTTTTAGCCTTATATACATTCATCCAGGTATGCATTTTGAGCGCAAGAAGAGTATCTGAAGAAAGATTGTGATAAGTAATTACCATATCAGCAGCCAGCGTATGATGCTGGTCATCCAGTTTGCTATTAATAGTATAGTCTATAGATTGATTTTGAGAAATAAGTTGGATTGAACAAATCTGGCTGGCTAAAAGAAATGTGAAATAAAGTTTAATATAGTGCATAAGTAGAAGAGGGGTTCAAAATACAGTTAAATTTGTATTATAAAAAAATTAACACGCCTTTGAAATTCATTATTATATTCATTGGTCTATTATCTTTTGGCATTAGTTTTTCTCAAAATGAACTGAAAGGTAAGTTGGTAGATGAATCGGGCCTTCCCCTTGAAGGGGCCACTTTACAATGGAAGAATAAGAACTCCTTTGCTGTCACAGATGCTGAGGGCAAATTTAAAATCTTACGCAATAACGATTCTATTTTAATCATCAACTATGTTGGGTTTAAAAGCCTGGAACAGAAAGTCCTTGCTACTGAAAATAATTTAGAAATCGTATTGAGTGAAAATGTGGATCTTCAGCAAATAGAGGTGAGGTCCAAAATAGCGGATACCTATACGCCTATTGCCAGCAATATGAATAAGGAAATAATTAGTCTGAGGGAACTGAGGAAGGCGCCTTGTTGTAATCTTTCCGAAAGCTTTGAAACAAGTGCAGTAGTAGATGCCAATTATACTAATGCTGCTTTAGGTACCCGCGAAATAGAAATACTTGGATTAAGGGGAATCTATTCTCAGATTATGATCGATTCGAGAGCTACTATGTACAATTTTGCTGCTCCGTTTGCTTTTGATTTCATTCCCGGACCCTGGCTCAAATCAGTGCAAGTAAGCAAAGGCGCAGGCACGGTAGTAAATGGCTCTGAGGGGCTTGCTGGTCAGATAAATGTAGACTTAATAGACCCTAGAGATGGACCGAAATTTTATCTAAATGCTTATGCCAATCATCAGCGAAGGTTTGAGTTGAATCTGATTACCAATAAAAGGATAACTGAAAAATGGAGCGCCGGTACTTTACTGCATGCAAGTACTGAAGGACATCACCAGGACTTAAATGATGATAGTTTTTTGGATTCACCTCGCAAGAAGCAATTAAATCTTATGCAACGCTTTCATTATTTCGATTATAAATGGGAAGCTCAACTCAATATTCATGGTATTCTAGATGAAAGAACCGGAGGACAGGAACATCATCCATCACCAGATCATTTTGAAGGATTGATCTCCTATCTGCACAATAATAAACGACTTGAGATATTTGGGAATATTGGTTTTATAGGATTTAAGGATGAAGGGAAAGCTTTAGGATTTCAATGGCATGTGCAAAAGCACCAGTATAATGCACAATATGCTCAGGTAGCCAATGGGGAGGATTTTTCTACCTATGCTAACCTGATTTACGAAGACAAACTGAAAAGTAAAAGACATAAAATCAATGCCGGTGCCAGTGTAAGGACCAATGACACGCAAGAAGGCTTTTCTAGCTTTGTTTTTAATAGAAATGATGTGGTTCCCGGAGTATTTGGAGAATACAATTATAACGCTGATGTGAAAGAATCAAAGTTTGGATTTACCACAGGGCTACGAGCGGATCGGTATGATCGGTATGGGTCCAAACTGACACCCAGGCTGAGTATGCGATTTCAGGTAGATAATGACTACGGCACCATCCGTGCCTCGGCAGGAAGGGCATACCGAATGCCTAATATCATATCTGATAATATTCATTTCATTGGTATGGGACGAACCTATCAAATTGAATCCATTGGCTTAGATATGGCCAATAATTATGGATTGAGCTACAATCAAAAAGTGTTTATAGGGGGCCCTGCTGAATGGAATATTTCACTGGATTTTTATCATACTTATTTTATAAAGCAAAATATCCAGGACATAGAATCTACTCCCGGTAAAATAATCAACACCTATATTGATAAAGGATCACGAATCAATTTTGCCCTGATCCAAAATCAATTTCAGATTACTCCTAATTTTGGATTTAAACTAGCCTATAAATTTACCGATGCCCGGTACCGTTTAAATGAAAATGCACCATTGATAACAAAAATGTATCTCCCTAAACATAGAGCTTTATTTACACTGGATCTTAATTCAAATGAGAGTAAATGGATTGGAAATTTTACTTTGCAATGGGTGGGACATCAACGATTATTAGATATCTCATCTTATCCGACGCAAGGCAGCGCAGGCCATTTGAATCAATCTCCTTCATACCTGTTGGCCAACCTGCATATCAGTCATAATATAGGGAAATGGGAAGTATATACCGGCTCAGAAAATCTATTTAACTATATACAGCCTTATCAGATTGTAAGCCCTTTTAATACAGGTACTATCTATTTTGATGCTACAAGGTTGTATGCGCCGAATATGGGCATGAGGTGGTATGCAGGAGTAAAATATTCATTGATGTAATCTCAACCAGCTAGATATTTATTTGGAATATTTTCCGGATTAAAATCTATTCCAAATTTAGCTTTCATCAAAATAGAAACTACCTGATAAATTTGTACTTCTGTCCTTTGAAATTGTCGCAATAACCCCATCATAGCATAGCTAACCGGATTTACTGAAGGAATAAATGTCTCCCATTCATATCCTTTCCCCCAGATAAGACCTTTCACCGTGAGGTTCAGGTCAGCATCTTGGGAAACCAAAAATTTTAACATATCGATACACTGATTATCATGTTGGTTTACAGTATGAAATATGGGCGTATGTCCTCCAAACCCGTGAGCATCTAGTCCGGCGGTAGTATTTACACCCACTCCATGGTTAATTAGAACTTTCGCACAAGCTACATGATTGTATTCAGCACAAATATGAAGAAGGGAAGTCTTATACAAAGGTGTAAATGCAGCGTCAAGTGAGTACTGATTACTTAAAATAGTCTTGTCTTGGATAATCAAATCTTCCAGGTCGGAAGCATCATCTAAAAGTACAGCCAGAAGTGTTTCATCTTCAAATTCCAAACCATATTCCACAAAAGCCCGAATGCAGTCTTTGAATCCCGGGCTGCGCAAATACATATTGATAAATTCGTAAACCAAAGGTTTGCCATTATACATTTGATTTGGACTTATACCATTTTCAAAGCATGCTCTTATTCCATGAACATGGTGTGTTTCAAAATCTCCTAGTATCTTTTGTAAATAATCCACTTTCATTTTATACTATCTTAGGCATATTTGACTGTTACTAATTTTATAAAAGCTTTGGTAAAACTTTTCAATAGATCTGTTGTAAGTGGATCGGTAATTTCTCCATCTTTATTTATTTTTCCTTTTACCCCCTGAATCAATAAATTGGTCTCGTCACTTAATTTAGCCATGATGGTTTTCATTATTAATTGCAATTCAGCGTGCCCTTTTTGTCCACTGGAAGATGCGGTGATAATCCCGGTTATTTTATCGGAAAATACTGTGGTGGAAACACACCATTCAATTGCATTTTTGAGCCCACTGGGTATGCTAAATACATATTCTGGCGTACAAATAATGACACCAACAGACTCTTCGATATTCTTTCTGAATTCGAGAACGGATTTTGGTGGATTTTCTAGTGCCAATTCAGGATCGAAATGAGGCAGCGACTTAAGTTCCTTAAAAATGATCAACCTAAGATTATCTTTTGATAGATTTTTAATATGATCGATAATCATTTCGTTCGAAGAATGCGTACTGGCACTGCCTATGATTACGAAAATATCTGTCATTCAGAAGGATTGATTTAACTTTATAATTCTACAAAAAAGTACTGGCTTAGTTGCCTAAAAACTCAACTTTATTCTTTTCCCATTTCCAGGCAGATTGCATTATATCTTCAATAGAATATTGGGGTCGCCATCCCAGTTCTTTTTCTGCTTTAGTAAAATCTGCATAGATCGCAATCACATCACCAGGTCTTCTATCCACTATTTTAAAATTGAGTTTTTTGTCAGATATTTTTTCAAATGCATGGATGGCCTCCAGGATGCTTACCCCAGTGCCTGATCCTATATTATATACACTATAATTTGATTTGGATTCTTCACTTAATAAATGCTTCAACGCCAAAGTGTGGGAGTGAGCGAGATCCATGATATGAATATAGTCGCGAATATTAGTGCCATCACGAGTAGGGTAGTCGTTGCCAAAAACCAAAAGTTGCGCTCTTTTCCCAAAGCCAACTTCCATGATCAATGGAATCAAATTTCTAACTTCTACTATTGCTGCTTCTCCCAATAATGCAGATGGGTGAGCTCCAGCTGGATTGAAGTATCGAAGGGCGGATGCTTTAAAGTAAGGTTTAATTTTGCACATATTTTCAATCATAGATTCTCCCAATTGTTTGGTGAGACCGTATGGTGATTCTGCTGTATTCCAGGCAGAATTTTCTGTCACCGGGAGATCGCTGGTATTCCCATAGACAGTACAGGAAGAAGAAAATATATGATGTGGCACGTTATATTTATCCTGGGCTTCTAAAAGATTAATCAGCCCAACCAGATTGTTTTCATAATAAAGAAAAGGCTTGGCCATTGACTCTTCTACACTCTTTAGTGCTGCAAAATGAATTACTGCCTTTAACTCAGGATTTTCTTCAAATACAGCAAACAAATCATTTTTATTGCAAAGATTTACATGATAGGATTTGAAGGATTTGCCTGTAATGGTTTTGATTCGATCGTAAGCTTTAGCAGAAGAATTGATTTGATTATCAACACCTACCACTTCAAAGTCATTATTCAGGAGATCAATCATGGTATGGCTTCCTATATATCCTGATGCACCTGTTACTAATATTTTAGTCATTTCAGTGCAAAGATAAATGTCTTTGGATGCAGTTAGCTAACTACCTTTGCAAAACATTCATGGAACAAATTATTCAGCTGGATTTTGTTTTATTTCACTTCATAAACCAAGTGTGGACTAATCATTATCTGGATGTGTTTTTTTCATTTATGCGGAATCAATATGTGTGGGCACCACTTTATGTTTTTTTGATAGCCTATTTGGTAATGAACTTTGGAGGAAAAGGCTGGAAATACATATTAATGACTGTGTTCATCGTGCTAGGATCAAACTATCTTAGTAGTGAATTAATAAAGAAAAATATTCACCGGTCCAGACCCTGCAATGAAGTGGCTTTGGAAGGCCATCGTCGATTGTTAGTACATTGCGGTACAGGATATAGCTTTACATCATCGCATGCTACCAATCATTTTAGTATATCTGTTTTTTTCTGTTTAACGGGGGCGGTTTTTATGGGCAGGTGGCGATATTTATTTTTGATTTGGGCTGTCATTATCTCTTATGCTCAAATATATGTGGGCGTGCATTTTCCCCTGGATATCCTGGGTGGGGCATTCATTGGATCGATAGCCGGTATTATCGGATCATTTATGTATAAGAAAATTCCATTTTTCCAATGAATATTTTTGAATATGCCCTATTATGTATAGTGTTTCTACTGGCCGGTGCGGGCATAGCTGTTTGGCTTTCCAATAAAAATAGAAAGGGCACACTTCAGGATATACTTTCTTTTAGTGGAGCATTTTTATTTGCCATACTTATTCTAGAATTGTTTCCTGCAATATTTACCGGACATCATCATCAGATTGGTCTTTTTGTACTCATGGGATTTTTCCTTCAGATTGGTATGGATATACTTACCCGTGGGGTCGAGCACGGACACCTGCACCTGCATGAATATGAAAAAAGCAGATCATTGATTTTACCTTTGTTTTTAGGACTTGGTGTGCATGCATTACTTGATGGATTACCTTTTGTGGGATTTGATGTTTTAAAAGAGTCCCATATTCATACTATCTATACCGGTATTTTATTACATAAAGTTGCTGAAGGTTTTACTTTATTTATGGTAATGAATATTTTAGGCAAAAGTAGAAATCAATCATTATTATGGATAGCGGCTTTCTCCCTGATTACTCCCATAGGCATGCTTTTATTGCAATCTGTTCCATTTTTGATGAATCAGTTAAATTATGTGTTGGCATTTGCCGCTGGCTCCTTATTGCATGTTTCTATTACTATTTTGTTTGAATCTGAAAATTTACACCATCATGGCATAGCCTGGCGTAAATTGATCTGGATCGCACTTGGAATTGGGCTGGCATTTGGGCTGTTATCATTTTCCTAGAGGATATATGTTTTTAGATATTGGAATCTAGTAAAACATACCATTTTCCTTCCATATTTTTTTGCCACACGATCAGGTATTTTCCCTGGTATGAACCGCTGCACTGGCCAATTTCAAACGCGATATTATTATTTATTTGTACTACTTTCAATGGCTCTAAATGAAGACTGTAGTGATTATTATTCATATAGGAGTATTCGTTGGTAATAGCCGCCCGACCAATAACCAGTGGTTTATAATTGAAATAAATAGCTTCTTTGGCATATAGATTATTGATTAAATCTGCCGCGCTATGAGCATTACATTTTTTAATCCATTCCTGGCGTCTTTGATCCAGCTGATCTTTTTCATTAATGAATCCCACTTCAAGGGGGCTGATGAATTCTAATTCAATTTTTCTATTTCCAGATGGTCCGTTTAAAATTAATATACGGGCATAGGATTGATCATTCTCGCACGACAATTTGGTGATCTGGTAGTAAATACTAGAGTCTTGATTGGCGGCGATAGAATATAACAGTTCTGCTTTTTTGAGATTTTTACATTCGGTCTTCTTTTGATTAGCTATATTTTTTGCACCATAGATAATTTCATTTTGGGATTTAATAAGCATGGCACCGGGTAAATAAAGTGCTTCCATCGAGTCTGGTTTTTGATTCGTAATGACTATTGAGCTTTGAATAGCATTTCCCGATTCTACAGCAACCTTTTTATGGTCATTACAATTAATATTAATGAAGAAGGCAATAAAAAGTAGCGTCATCGGTTTCATACTATAAAATTTTAAAGAATCATCCTTGCTTGCGGAGTTACATCCAAAGCACTAAAATTTCCAGCCAGGTAATTATAATATCCTGCGATTCCAATCATAGCTGCATTATCAGTACAATACTCAAATCTGGGGATGTATGTCTTCCAACCCAGTTTCCTGCCCGTCATTTCTAATTCATTTCTAAGATGGCTATTAGCTGAAACGCCTCCTGCAATCGCGATCTCTGTGATATTAAATTCATTAGCTGCCTTTATCAGTTTATTCATTAATATGGAAACTAAGGTATACTGCAGTGAGGCACATAAATCATGTATGTTATTTTTTAAATAATCAGGATCAAATCTTACCTGTTTTTGCACGTGATACAATACGGCCGTTTTTACCCCGCTAAAGCTAAAATTTAATCCCTCTATTTGAGGCTCCGGGAATTTTACAGTTAAAGAACCAAGTTTGGCAAATTTATCTATTAATGGCCCGGCGGGGTAACCCAAACCGAATATTTTGCCCCCTTTATCAAATGCTTCGCCTACTGCATCGTCTAAAGTTTGACCAATTACTTCCATTTCCAGGTAATTTTTAACTAAAACGATTTGAGTATGACCGCCTGAGACTGTCAGACATAGAAAAGGAAATTTTGGTTTTGGATCTTCAGCAAAATGAGCCAAAATATGGGCTTGCATATGATTTACAGCTAACAGAGGTATTCCTAAACTATAAGCCAGTGTTTTGGCAAAGCTCACTCCTACTAAGAGTGACCCCATCAGTCCTGGGCCAAGGGTTACAGAAATAGCATTTAGCTCTTGTAAAGTGGAATTTGCTGATAAAAGTGCAGATTGAACTACAGGAACAATATTTTCCTGGTGCGACCGGGACGCAAGCTCAGGAACCACCCCACCATATTCAGCGTGGATAGTCTGATTAGCAATCAGGTTGCTTAAAACTGTCCCATCCCTGATGATTGCAGCTGATGTTTCATCACAACTTGATTCAATGGCTAATATTTTAATCAACTTTTCATAAATTGGTACGCCAAAATTAAGAATTTTAGCATCAGAATATTTTTGTTACGGTGCTTATACGTTAATATATTAAAAATTGCTATAATTGTGGCGTCAGAAAATATTGAAATCTAAAAATTTATGAAGACTATCATTAATGTACTTGTTCTTTTAGTTATTTTGGTCTGCGTTTATGTTCTTTATTTAAGTATCAAGGAACCACTTGATTTTAAAGCAGAAAAGGACGCCAGAACAGGAGCTGTGGTTACCCGGCTCAAAACAATAAAGGATTGCCAGGAGATGCATAGAGACATTTATGGCTCATTTGCGAAAAATTTTGAAGAATTGGCTAGTCATCTAAAAGTGGGAAAATTCAGGACAATCAGGGTTATTGGTGACCCTGATGATCCTAATTTCAAAGGAAAAATTACATATGATACATTATATGAATCAGCTTTTGACAGTATCAGGCACCTGGGGTACAATTTGGATTCATTGGCTTATGTGCCCTATGCTAATGGTGCAAAATTTGATATGCAGACGGATACTATTTTACAGGGAGTTACTATTATAGATGTATTGGAGGTCGGTATTCAACGCAAAGCATTTATGGGTAAGTATGCTGATCCAATGTATAAGAAATTTGATAATCGTTACGATCCCGATTCTAAGATTAAATTTGGTGATTTAAATTCTCCAAGTTTGGCCGGAAACTGGGAAGGAAAAAACTAGTCTAAAAAAACTAATCAAGGAGTGAATATTTCTCCTATAATGATGTCATTAATGGTTTTTGATGACATCTTTTTTATTTATTATCACGCTCAAGAGGTATTGGAGTCATTTCCGAATACTGAATTGAGTAATTTTTTACAAAGCAGCCAGGATTCCTATTTGAAGATTATTGGCGATTTTCCACATGTAATCGTTCCTGAAAAAATGTATGAAACTGGCTACGAAGCATTATTGCTCAACCAGGGCCATCCTTATATATTACCCGCCAGCTATCAATGCAAAGTAGAAACCTGGCCTTCTAATTATATAAAATGCATTTATTATTTACCCCTAAAGTATATTAGGCTACACTCAGAATCGGTTCATTTATACTCTATTCTTTCAGACTTGAGTAAATCGTTTTTCGATAAAAGATCCAGTGGTATATGGTCTTTTAGGATTCAGAATAAACTTTACTCCATTACTAAAATGAATAATTTGTTGCAGGAAGTAAAGACCATCCGGGTAGACTCTCCTGATGATAGTACTTTTTATATTTTAAAATTGGTGGAGAAATATTCAATGCATCAGCCTGCTATCTCGGTTTGGACAAATGAAACTAATGCTCATCATGTCAGAATATTAAAGAAATATGTTTCTGAAGTAATTTTAGAAAGGAGAGAAACGGTAGAGTTGGTCAAAGAAATAATGAAAAATACATGCGCATCATTTCAGGAAAATTAAAGGGTCGCCGTCTAAACCCACCTGCAAAATCATGGCCCACCCGGCCCACTACTGATTTTTCAAGAGAAGGATTATTCAATATTTTGGAGAACAGGGTAGATTTCGAAGATTTGCATGCCCTGGATATTTTTGGAGGGAGCGGTAGTCATAGCTTTGAATTAATAAGCAGGGGTTGCCAGGATGTTACCTATGTAGATAATTTTAAAGGATGTATAGATTTTGTAAGAACTACTGCTGAAGCATGGAAAGTGCCAGAAAGAATACATATAATTCAAGATGATGCACTTAGATTTATTACCCGTGGTCAGCAGTCTTTCAATTATATTTTTGCCGGACCTCCATACCCTTTAAAAGAATTGGGTCAAATTCCAAAAATGATTTTTGATAATAAAGTCCTTGCAGAGGATGGACTATTCATTCTTGAGCACAACTTTAAATATGATTTTCAAAAGCTTCCTCATTTCAGAGAGCTAAGAAAATATGGCTCTACTTTATTCTCCTTTTTTCAATGGTGAGCTAGTTTCAGATGACACGGATTTAAGAAATAGACTAAAGGGTAGATTGAAATCAGTGATATCTATAAATCAGGTAAAACCCTTTCTGCCCGGCAGGCAGGTGTGATGCTGACAATAGCTCAGGCAATGTCCTTTTTCAGAGGTGGTCTGGTCTAATCAATGTAAGATTGGATATTGCATCAATAGTAGAGCTTCCGGACAGGCTCATATTTAGCTCTAATTCAGCGCTGAAATTTTTTATTAATTCTGTGACACCCCGGCTTCCTGCTAGCCCCAGAGCATATACATATGGTCTTCCAATACCCACCATGTTTGCACCTAAAGCAATTGCTTTCATAGCGTCAGCTCCACATCTGATCCCACTGTCAAATAATATGGGAACTTGATTTTTAACCACGGTTTTTATATTTGCCAGAGTGTCTATGGAAGCAATAGCCCCGTCCACTTGTCTGCCGCCATGATTAGATACATAAATTGCATTTACTTCTGCTTGAATGGCTTTTTGTGCGTCGTGGGGATTTTGAATGCCCTTAAGAATAATAGGTAGATTGGTTGCTAATCGAATCTTTTCTATCATAGCCCAGTCTAAATCTGGCCTGGTATACAACTGTGTAAATGCTTTTACCGTGTTCAACGCCCGGCCTTTAAGATTTTCAAGATAGTTGCCTGGAATTTTAGCTGCTAATCTAAGTAAATGCCAAATTGATTTTATGGTGACTTTTGCATCAGATTTCTCTTCCGGCCAATTTCTTACTATATCAGAAAATACCGGATCACTGGTATACTGAGCAATTCCTTTGCCTTTAAGAAATGGCAAATAGGCCAGATTGAGATCACGATTTCTCCAACCAAGTAACGTAGTATCTAATGTAATTACTAAGGCTTTGGCACCAGATTGTTCAGCTCGCTTTACCAGGTTAAGTGCCAACTCATCAGATTTACTAATATATAATTGAAAATACCAGTCACCACCTTCCAGCTCTTTTGCAATATTTTCCATTGGAAAAGAAGCTTGATTTGAAACCATCATGGGAACTTGCATTTTCCGGCAAGCTTGTGCAATTGCAAGATCTGCTCGGTTATGTACTAATTCTAAAACGCCTATGGGGCATAGAAAAAAAGGCGATGAATATTGATTTCCTAAAAATTCCGTACTTAAACTCCTGGTTGGTGCCGAATGAAGCATTTTAGGGACAATCTGATATTTGTTGAAACCAATTCTATTGTTTTTGACTGTAGACTCCAAGCCTGCACCACCCGCGACATAGGCATAGGCTGCTTTAGTCAATTTCATTTTGGCACACTTCTCCAGCGTATTAAAATCAGTCGGAATCAATGGTTTCTTACCGGAAACCCCCCGGGTATAAATTTCTTTCTGTCTGCTAAGGGCATCCAATTTTAAAATGTTATTGCCCAGGGGGAGTTGGTGGGGCATCTTCCACTATGTCAGCATCTTCTATATGATCCGGAGAATTGGATGCTGCATCCTGTGTAGATAATAGGTCATTTAGCTGAGACTGAGCTTTTGGATCAAGTGGTTTCTCGGCCTCAGGTGCATCCACTTGCTTTTCAACTATTTTTTTTGCCTCTACCTGGACCACTTTTTTATTCTCTCTTTGTTCAGCATCATCTAAAAACTTTTTAGCCTTATCAAAAAAATCTTCATGCTTACCCATTAATGGTTCGGTAAGATTTTTATTCTCGGTGATTGGCTTTTCAGCGAATTCACCTTTGGGTTCTTTGGCTTCTATGGCTTTCTCTTTTTCTATGAAATCATCTATTTTTTGATTTAACTTTTTAGATTGTTCTTCCGCAGCTACTTTGGCTTTCTCATAAAGATCGGATCCTTTTGTGCGAGCCTGCTCAACCACGTTACCAGAATACGCTTCAGCTTTTTTCCAGAAATCATCAGTGGCTGATACCGCTTTACCCCCTACCTCTTTAGCCGTTTCCTTTACTTTGGAAAATGCAATGCTCGCTTTATCTCCTATTTTATCCAATTTATCTTTGATGGGTTCTACAAAATCAGATGGTGAGTGGCTAGGGCCTTGATTTTCAGTAACGGAAGCCTCTGGAGGAGCATCTTTTTTATCCCATAGGTCATCTACTTTGTCAAGTACTTTGGCACCGGTCCTTCCTATCGCATCACCGGCATCTTTCATCATGTCTACTGTTTTGTCAAAGAATTCACTTCCTTTTTCTTTAGTATAATCAATAGCTTGTTCGGCCTGATGTTTAGCAACACCTTTGACACCAAATAACAATTTTTTAAGAGGATCTAAAATACCCATAGTAAGAATTTTTTAATATGATTTTCAAAGCTACAAAAAAGCGATAATAATTGAATGAAATTTCGATCAGTGATAGAACATACCCTCCATCCATTTCTTTTTTTAGAGACAAATACCGTACTTTTAATTCCATCTATTGCGTTACTATTTTAAATCAACTAACAAATTATGAACAGCAAAACCACTTCTTTATTAGGTGCCATTATAGTACTTCTCTTCATTTTTGAGGGCTGTACTAATAAGAAACTTGGTAGTGCGATTAAAAATCTCGCTATCAAAGACAAACCTATTACCTGGAATGCGGAACGCAAACAATTGTCCCTGGATTATATACATGAAAGGTACGGATTGACAAATGTCACTGCTCCGGTCATTACCCCTGCCATGATCGTTATCCATTGGACGGCAATACCCACACTTACAGCTTCTTATAATACATTTAAACCGGCATTGCTAGAAGGCAGAGAAGATTTGCAAAATGCCAGCAAACTTAATGTGAGCGCTCATTTTTTGGTTGATAGAGATGGTACTATTTATCGATTATTGCCCGAAACAGCATTTGCAAGACATACTATTGGCTTGAATATGAGTGCAATAGGTATAGAAAATGTAGGCGATGGAGATCAAAATAAACTAACCCAGGAGCAGTTTAACGCAAATGTAAAATTGGTTCAATACCTCCACTATAAATACCCGATACGATACGTTATAGGTCATATGGACTATACTAAATTTAAAGATCATCCGCTTTGGAAGGAAAAAGACCCCAATTATCTTACAGTAAAGACCGATCCGGGTGATGACTGGATGCAAAAACTATATCAGGCATTTAATAAAGTGGGTGTATATGGAATAAGGCGATTTCCTGAAACTCAAGTGAATGCTATGGAAAAAGTAAAGGACAATAATAATCAAAACTGATTGCCCTAATTTCGAAAATTCATCTGCAATCTAATTTTTCGCCCGAAAGGCCTTTTGGCATGTACATAAATTAAACTTGCGTTTTCCGCAGAGTCTTACCGGAGCCCCCGTCCAAATTCTTCTCCTGTCATTTTTCTTTTACCTTCAACTTGTATTTCCATGACTTCCAGTGGACCATCTATAGTGCCTATATATAGTTTTTTGTCAAAGGATAATAGCTGCCCAGGAGAGATTGGTGTAATTGAAATATCTTCCACTTTTCGGGTACGATGGATAAAATATTTTTGATCATGCCAGATCATCCAGGCTGTTGGTTTTGGATGGAGGCCTCTTACAAAATTGTGAATCTTAGAGGAAGACTCTAAAAAATTGATTTTACAGTCTATGTGAAATAACTTTGGTGCAGGGCTTGCCAGGGCATCAGATTGCTTTTCATAGATCACATTTCCTGCATCCATTTTGTCGAGTGCTTTTATTAATGTTTCGGCTCCTAAAAACATTAACCTGGAATATACATCTCCGGTCGTTTCGTTTTCGCCAATGGGGAGGTGGGCTCTCAGGATAACATCGCCGGTGTCTATTTCATGTTTCAATTTGAAAATAGTGACCCCTGTTTCTTTTTCACCATTTATTACTGCCCAGTGTATCGGTGCTGCACCTCGATATTTTGGTAATAAAGATCCATGTACATTGAGGGTGCCCATTGATGGCATATTCCAAACTATTTCTGGTAACATCCTGAAGGCTACCACTACCTGCAGATCGGCATGAAAGGATTTGAGTTTTTCAAGAAATTTTTTATCTCTTAATTTCTCAGGCTGCAGAATAGGAAGCTCTTGGGTCAAGGCAAATTTTTTTACATCTGATTGGATCAGTTCTTTCCGGCCTCTACCCCCCAATGCATCGGGGGCAGTAACCACAGCTACTACTCGGTGGCTTGAATTTAATATGGCTTTCAATGAAACAACGGCAAATTCGGGAGTGCCCATGAAAATTATTCGCATTGGGAAGTCAGTTTAATAAAATGATTTCTAAAATTAGAGATTCCTGGCGATTACCAATTTTTGAATCTCAGAAGTGCCTTCTCCTATGGTACACAGCTTGGAGTCTCTATAATATTTTTCCACTGGAAAATCTTTGGTATAGCCATAACCTCCAAATATCTGCACAGCATCAGTAGCTACTTGTACACAGATTTCGGAAGAATAATATTTGGCCATAGCAGCTTCTTTCGTCATTTTTTCACCCCGATCTTTCATGAAAGCCGCTTTTCGGGTTAACAGCTCAGCGGCCTGAATCTTACATTGCATATCAGCCAATTTAGCTCCTATAGCCTGAAAATGAGCGATGGGTTGGCCAAACTGATGCCTCTGTTTGGCATACGCTACACTAGCTTCATAGGCTCCTTTGGCAATACCCAGGCCTAGTGCAGCGATAGAAATTCTGCCCCCATCCAGCACTTTCAATGCCTGTCGGAATCCTTCGCCTACCTTACCTAAAACATTTGCTTTTGGTAGTCTGCAATTATCAAAAACCATTTCTGCAGTTTCACTACACCGCATACCCAGTTTGTTTTCTTTTTTTCCGCCAGAAAACCCCGGAGTGCCTCGCTCAACTATAAAAGCAGTCATACCATTATTATCCAATAATTCTCCTGTGCGGGCTATCACCACAGCTACATGACCAGATCTTCCATGAGTGATCCAGTTTTTAGTACCATTGATAATAAAATTATCTCCATCTTCTTTCGCGACGCATTGCATTCTGCCAGCATCGGAGCCTGTATTAGCTTCTGTAAGTCCCCAGGCACCTAGCCATTGCCCGGTAGCCAATAAAGGAAGGTATTTTGACTTTTGTTCCTCATTACCAAACTGCAATATATGACCGGTACAAAGGGAATTATGAGCAGCCAAAGAAAGCCCTACACTTGGGTCGACTTTTGCTATCTCTTCTATCACGGTGATATATTCCTGATAGCCAAGGCCGGCACCTAAATATTTTTCAGGTACCAATACTCCTAAAAAGCCAAGCTTGCCAAGTTCATGCATCGTGTTTATAGGGAATTCCTGGCTTTCGTCCCACTCCATTACATGTGGTTTGATATAATTTTGTGCAAAGTCACTGGCGCTTTGCCTGATCATTTCTAAATGTTCGGTCATAGATTCTAAAGTACTTATCACGTGTGCAAAATTATAGAAAAATTTGGGGATGAGCATATCCGGCACCCTATGTATATAGTAAGCTGTTGTATGTAGTGATCTGTAAACGAAACTTTGAATTCTTTTCTCATTAGGATTTTTTTATATCCAGAAGCATATTTTGGGAATAGAACGATTGAAGAGTCCATACAAAATGATAGCCGCCGATGTGAATAATGATAATGATATCTCAGCGATCGACTTACTTGAGCTCCGGAAATTGATCCTGGGTATCTACGATAAACTCCCAGATAATACGAGCTGGAAGTTTGTACCAAAATCTAGGGAAACAGCTATATCACCCAAATAAATTTGCGCATACAATAATAGGAAAGCTTTTTCCGCTTGTGGAAGGTTTTGTCGATTTTCTAGTCGAGAGAAACTAATAAGGGATTAGGTTTTGTAGAAAATTATTTTTTCAAACTATCAGGTTGTATTGCAGCGGGGTCGTCAAAAATAGGAACGTACTCTTTTTGCTTTTTCCCAAAAACGGATACATTTACATATCTTTTTGGGTTGAGTCTAAGATCTTGAAGAAACAAGGTTATTTGCCTTGAAGTTTCTGATAGATTATTATACAAAGCAGGATCATTTAATATTTTTGCTGCACTGCCATCACCTGATTCGGCTTTTTTAATCAGGGAATTTACCGAGGCTAAAGATTTCTCTGCAGTAGTAAGTGTAGACTTTAATTCCAGAATTGCTTTTTTACTTTCCTGTAAAGTGGTATTAAATTCTCCTACTGTCTTAGTAATATTGACATCTTTAACTTGAGTGGATAGGGTATCAAAGTTTTTAATGATATGACTTATTTCTTTATTCGAACTCTGAAAAGTGGCTGAAATACTTTCAAAATTGGAAATTACATTATCAAGCTTTTTACTATTTCTAATAAGTAAATTATTCAATGCAGTTGTGGATTGAGCCAGATTGGTCAATGTCTTTTCGAAGTTTCGCACCCCTTCCCTGATTTCCTTTTTACCATCGGGACCAGCAAGTGTATCCCATAAAGAGAGGGCACCAATTTTTATCTTCGCTGTATATTCATCTATTTGGCCTTCTCCAATAAAGTTATCCAATAGACTTTTTGATCCACCTTCCAAATAATCACCGCTTTGAGCACAATCTGTGCAATTGCCAGTAAACTGCAATTGAATTCCCTTGCCACCCATCAAACCAAGACTAGCAAGTATGGCTTTTGCATTTTTTGGAATTTTAATATCATTTTTAACTTCGAGTTCCACCACCGGAGTGACATTGTCTAAAGGATCTAAGAAAATTTTATTTACACCACCTACTTCAAACCCATTAATCAGCACCGGATTAGATACCTGCAATTGATCGATATCTTTATATTTTACATAAAATATTTGCTTTTTTGACAATAAACTTTTACCGATAATAAACTTGTATCCCAGTAATAAAATAGTCATTGAAACTACTGCCAATAAAGCGATTCTTAATTCTTTCGTCATAGGAAGAGGCAAAGATAAGGAAGATTGTTAAACACTTATAAAAGCTTTAATTAACTCAAGATTATTGGAGTAGGATCTTGAAATAGGCCCTTCTTGCCCAATTTAAGAATATAATCCTCTATTTTTGCACCGCTTTAACAAGAATTTTAATTAAAGTTAATTCAAGGACATTCTTTACCTGGTTACCGTTTAAAAAATTGAGTTGAGATTCTCTTATTTCATTATATCATTTGCAATTTTAAGTAGTCCTGGTATGGGTTTTGGACAAATTTCAGGCAGATCAGACCGAAACATTCTAAATCCATTTTTAGATTCTATAAAGATTCAAAAGGATACCACTATAAAAGACAGTCTGGATATATTAATTTCACCCGATGCACCTGAAGCTGATGTAGTGTATTCCAGCAAAGACAGCTCCTATCTGGATGCTCAGGAGAAAATGTTTTATCTATTTGGGGACGCAGTTGTAAAATACCAGTCATATGAATTGAAAGCTGCAAAAATTCGATTAGATATGAATAGTAATATAGCTTATGCAGAGGGGGTATTGGATACCAATGGAAAATTAATAGGGCTTCCCCATTTTAGTGATGGTACTCAGGAGTTTGACGCAGTAAAAATGCGATACAATTTCCGTACGCGTAAAGGCATTATTGATGAGGCTGTTACCAAATACACCGACCTTTTTATCAGGGGCACTAAAACGAAATTTATCGGTGGAGATCCAAAAGATACCACTCAGCACGATATTATCTATAATCGAAATGCAATCATTACCAGTTGCAACGCAGAGCAACCTCACTTTGGGATTCGGAGTACCAAACAAAAATTTGTAAAGGATAAAATGGTGATCATTGGCCCTTCCAATCTCGAAATCATGGGAGTGCCTACACCTCTTTGGCTACCATTTGGATTTTTTCCTGTAAGTGAAACAAGAAGTGCCGGGCTGATCATCCCAAGAGATTATGAGTACTCCCAGACACTGGGCTTCGGTCTGAGAAATGTGGGCTATTATTTGCCATTAGGTGAGCATATGGATCTAAGTCTTCAGGGAGATATTTACACAAGGGGTAGTTGGGGTATTCAAATCAGCAGTAACTATAATAAAAGATATAAATTCTCCGGTAATTTTCTTTTTGCTTACTCCAATCGACGATTTGAAGTAGTGGGTTCAGACATATTGAATATAAATAAATCATATTCAATACAATGGAGACATGCTCAGGCTTCCCAGGCTAACCCATATAATAATTTTTCCGCCTCGGTTAATATTCAGACTAATGGGTATCAAAAAACTAATTTCAACGATGCTGGAAATGTATTGAATAATAGCCTTTCATCCAATATTAATTATTCTAAAACCTTTCCCGGGAAACCATATTCATTATCCGCTTCTGTAAGCCACTCGCAAAATACCAGAGATAAAACGGTGATACTCAGTCTACCCAATCTTAATTTTCAAATGCAGAGAATATACCCGTTTAAGCGAAAGATTAAGGTAGGTGATGAAAAATGGTACGAGCAAATTTCGTTTAATTATAATGCAGGAGTACAATCTTTGATACGTACCAGTGACTCCACCTTCTTTTCGGCCAATACTTTTAATACTTTTTCCCGCACATTGGGCATGCGACAAGTGGCGTCCTCTGATTTAAATCTTCGGATATTGAAGTATTTCAATCTCTCACCTTCAATAAATTTTAAAGAAATATGGAATATGCAAAGTGTCCGTATAGGTGATGAAGATAGAGAAGGAAATAGAAAAGTGGATACGCTAGCTGGTTTCAAAGCTGCACATATATTTGATGCATCTCTTAATCTGAACACTATTTTATATGGCACTGCAAAATTCAATCACGGCCCAATCAGAGGATTCAGGCACACCATCCGTCCCAATATTGGATTAAATTATTCGCCAGCCAGCGATCCATATGAGGGAATTTACAATTCAAGAGTAATTTCTGGTAAAGACACCGTATATACCAAGCGATTTTATTCCAAATTCCAGGGAATGACCTACGATGAGGTGCCTTTGCAAGGCACTCGCCTGGGGATCGGGTATGGCCTTACCCATGTATTTGAAGGCAAATATTTTAGCAAAAAGGATTCTTTAGACAAGAAATTTAAGCTTTTTGATAATGTTTATATGAATGGCTTTTACAATTTTGTAGCAGATTCATTTAAATGGTCACCATTGACTATGGGGGGTACTACCCGGTTTTTAGGAGGCCTTAGCACACTCAGTATTAATGCCGGCTTTAGTTTTTACCAAAAGAATTCGCAGGGAATTTTGATCAATAAAACATTGGCAAGCGCAGGAAAAGCACCTTTTAGATTGGATAATTTGGCTATTAACCTGGGTACTAATTTTAATTTTTCAGATTTGAAAGATCTGATCAGTAAGTGGAAGGGAGAGAAAAAAGCTGAGCCCGTAGTTGAAAACCCGGAGACGGATGAAGAAGGGAGGCCTAAACCCAAAAAAAGAGAGAATCCGGAAACATTTTGGCAAATGTTTAAAGGGTTTTACTTTAACCACAATTTATCATATGGTCCCATAACAGATTTTAATACCAGAGCCGTGCATTACGGAATAGTGACTCATACGCTCAGCACTCAGGGAGCTATAGAGCTTTCTAAGAATTGGTCCGTAACCATAGGAAATATAGGCTATGATTTTAGAAATAAAGGTCTTACTTATCCTGACCTGGGCTTTTCAAGAGTATTGCATTGTTGGCGAATGACTTTTAGCTATCAGCCGATTAGAGGCACATATGCATTTAATATATTTGCCAATCAAGGCACTTTTAATTTCCTTAAGCTGCCATATAGGAAGAACTTCTTTGATCCGAAGGATGATTTATAAATGACTAGCGGGTAATAAAATTTCCGGCCAATCTGATTCCTTCCAAAGTCAAATAGGGTTGGTAATGATCTACCCTATCTTTTAGGGAATGGACTATTTTACTCAATCCTCCTGTAAAAATTACATTTAGCTTTTTCCCAATTTCTTTTTCCTGAGCATTAATAATTCCGCGCACCATGCCATCATATCCAAAAGTGATACCAGCCTGTATTGCATGCTTTGTATCTAGCCCTAAGGCCGAATTGGGTTGTACTATAGGCACATCAAATAATTGCGCAGCATTATGAGTAAGGGTCTTGATGGCGGTTTGCAGGCCAGGAGCAATGGCAACGCCTATTATTTTACCGTTTTCATCTATCGTGGTAAAACTCATTGCCGTGCCAAAATCAATGATGATACTACTGGTTTTGTAAAATATGTGTGCAGCTAAAGCATTGGCTACCAAATCAGTACCTATTTCATTGGGTTTCAATATTCCAATTGGCAAATAGTGATAATTTTCCTTGTCCAGGATCACCAGCTCGGTAGAGCATATTTTTTTTACTTCCACCGATACTATTGGAGTCAAAATTGGGACGACACTACATAAGGTAATACTCGTTATATTTTTTATTCCAAATTCAGATAGACTTGCATTCAGAAAACTATTAAGAATCGATTTGTTTTCAACGATTTTTTTTACCTTAAGTCTTTGAGTGTGAGGGTCTTTAGATTGATTTGGCCAAAAGCCAAGGACCAGATCCGTATTCCCAATATCGATTGCCAATTCATTCATCGCAATGAAAATAGAGAGTCTTTATCAAATTGACTAATTTTGCATCAGATTAAAACCGACCATCGTGGAATTATTGGATTTACAGATAGAAAGCCTGGTTTTCGTTTCCTCAGAACCCTTAAAATTGGATGATCTGATTGCTTGTCTGGAGGGCTATTACAAAGAAAAAATAGATAGATCACTTGTTCTGGAATCTTTGGAAAATGTAAAACGAAAATTTGACTCAGAAGAATCTGCCTTCGAATTGACAGAAATAGCGGATGGGTACCAGTTCATGACAAAAGGTACTTTCCATCCTATCATAAAAACATATCTCAATCAGATGAATCAGAAAAGATTGAGCAGAACTGCATTGGAAACCTTAGCCATCATAGCTTATAAACAACCAGCCTCAAAGCCTGATATTGAACGCATCCGAGGCGTAAACTGCGATCATACTATACAAAAGCTACTTGAGAAGGAATTGATTTCTATTCAAGGAAGAGGTGAGGGAGCAGGAAAACCAATACTTTATGTCACCAGTGAAAAATTTATGAACTATTTTGGTTTGAAAAGCATTGATCAATTACCGACTATAAAAGAATTTGATAGTGGATATAATGAAATAGGAGAAGAAATACCCATTGAACGGATGATCATGGACCTCGAACAGGAAAATCCCTAATTTTTTTATCTATGAATGAAACTGAAGGATTATTAGTAAACCGAGTAGCAGAAAGTGATCTACAGACGATTGCATTGGATGCACTTATGCCGCTGTCTTCTATAGTTAGTTTTGATTTAAAAGATTATCTTTTTCAGGGAATGATACTAAAAGAAAAAGACTTTAGAGCTGCGCTTAAAGCTTTTGATTGGTCTCAGTTTAGTCAGAAACAGCTGGCGGTATATTGTAGTACAGATGCTATCATTCCAATGTGGGCCTATATGCTCATAGCTACACAAGCCAGCCCTTTTACTATCGGGGTTCATATTGGTACTGTTGATCAGGTATATGAAGCTCTACTAGTTAATTTTATCAATTCAAATGACTGGTCATACCTTCAGGATAAAAGGGTAGTAGTAAAGGGATGCAGTGATACAGAAATTCCGGCTTCTGCTTACCTGGCCATTGGATCGCAGTTGCGACCATTTGTCCAAAATCTTATGTATGGTGAGCCATGCAGCACAGTTCCTATCTTTAAAAGGCCCAGGGTACTTTAATTACTTACAGTTGATGACAATGGGATTTAGTGTCACTTCATTGCTTTTATTGCCACTTCGATCTTCTATGTACAGCTTATAGATGACAGTATCCGTCATCGGATTAGCAGGAATAGTACAAGGATCAGCGTTTTTATAGTAGCAGCAGACATTAAGCAGGGTGGTATGAAAAATAGTAATGGTTCCTTTCACCCCATTCGAAGACCCTTTTTGAGGAATTAAGGGCATACTATAGGTGATCATTTTTCCATCCCTATTATCTATCATAAATATATTGGCTTTATTTTGGGCATCACCGATATCACCATCTCCATCAGTAAAATCTATTTTAATCTGAAGCGTATCATCTTTTATCCGACCCTGGTCAATTCTATTTTTATTAATGCCTAAAAGTGATATTTCAGGTATAGGAGAATAGTTAGGAGCTACTATGCATGCCACCATGAAACAAATTATAGTTCCAAAAATCCAAAAACCAATCGTTGATCTATTGATCATTTATGTAAATATGAGGGAATTTTGAGAATTTATCGCGGTTAAACTTTTAAAATAGAAGGAAAAAAATTCGCCAATAATAAAAGCCCATCGTCTGAGGGTCGATGGGCTTTGAACCATTAAAACATCCTATGGAAGTTATTTTTTATTTCAACTCGAAAGTAGAGGCACCGGATAAATACCCTTTGTTATAAATTTCTACAGTGTATTTGCCCGCCTGAAATGGAATATTCGGTTGCCAATTCATGCACGTATTTTGAGCTTTATTATCATAGGACAAGCCTTTAGAAGAGGTGTATTTTACAGCTTCGTTGTTTGCCTGATTTACCAGGGTACCAGATCCCAGATTTTCTATTGCTTGTGTTTCTCCGGTTGGATTTATTATTCTTATGTAAAACTCTTCGGTACCTTTCTCCGTGATTGGGTTTTCAGCAACATCAAAACAGATTTTTAATCCTTCAATATTTTTAGCCCTGTTTTTTTCTACTTCTTTACCGCTGGATTTTACTATATAGCCACCGACATCTATTTTAGTAACATTTACCACGGAAGCTCTATTTACTTTTTTTGATAGGGAGGAGTTTTCTGTAGCCAATCTCTCCTTATCACTTACCAGCATTGCTTTTACTGTAGACAACTCTTCATTAGATTTCATCTGTGCATTCAAAGAAACCGTCAAGTCTTGTTTTTCCAAATTCAAGGCATTATTGTTAGCGTACAACTCTTCATTCTCTGATTTTAACTTGGTAAGCTCAGCCACATAACCATCGGCTTGTACTTTCATAGATTCCATTTCCTTTTTTACACTGGCATAATTTTTAGAATCAACCAGCAATCTTGAAATTCGATCTTTGCTTGTTTTTAATTCTGCTTTCATGCCATCTATTTGCTCATCCAACATTTTGTTCCCAACACGTTGTTGTTCGAGGTCTGTCAGTGCCTGATTGTATTGAGTTTCTAATTCGCTTTTCAATTTTTCTGATGATATGAGTGCAGCATTTGTATTTTCTATCAAATTCTTTTGGCTGTTATTAAAATACAAAAGCAAGCCATTGGCCAATACAGATATTATGAGTAATACTAATAATAAGGATGATTTAGTGTTCGATTTTTGAGGAGCGTCGCCTTCAGTTATTGAATTGTACTCTTGCATAATTTTAAGTTTTAAGTTTGTTTTTAATCTTTTAATTCATGAATTATATTGCTATAACGACGGGGTAATTAAACATTAGTATGTATTTGTTATGAAAAATGTAAAATGCTCTGTTAATAGAAATAATGATTTGGTAATAGACATGGAGAAGATAATGAAGCTATACGGAAATAAAAAAAAGTCCATCGGTGGATTACCCATGGACTTAAACCATTAAAAAAATGCTATGAAAAAGTTAGTCTTTATTTCAACGTGAATGTAGAAGTACCTGATAAATACCCTTTATTATAAACTTCTACGGTATAAGTGCCAGGTTGAAATGGAATGTTTGGTTGCCAGTTCATACAAGTATTTTGAGCTTTGTTTTCATACTTTACGCCTTTCAATGAAGTGTATTTTACTTCTTCGTTATTTGCTTGATTTACTAATACGCCTGACCCCATATTTTCCAAAGCTTGAGTCTCACCAGTAGGATTGATGATGCGTACATAGAATTGTTCTACTCCGGATTCTGCAACATTATTTTCGGATACATCGAAACAAATTTTCAATCCTTCTACTCTTTTTGCTCTGTTTTTTTCAACTTCTTTACCGCTGCTTTTTACGGTAAATCCTGAAACATCTATATTGTTTACTTTTACCACGGATGCAATATTTACTTTTTTGGTCAATACGGTGTTTTCAGAAGAAAGTTTTTCTTTCTCACTTGTAAGCACTGCTTTTACATTAGTCAATTCTTCATTGGTCTTTTTCTGCTCTTCTAAGTTCATAGATAAAGTCTTTTTCTCCTCGTTAAGAGAAGTATTAGTGGCAGCTAAAGTTTCATTGTCTGATTTTAATTTAGTAATTTCTGACAGGTAGCCATCCACCTGTACTCGTAGATTAGCCATTTCTTTTTTTGCATTGACAAGATTTTTTGAATCACCCAATAACCTCGAGATTCTGTCTTTTTGAGATTTAAGGTCCGTTTTCATAGAATCTATCTGATCATTCAAGCCTTTATTATCTGTACGTTGTTTTTCCAGATCCTGGAGGGCTTGATAATATTGCTTTTCCAACTCGCCTTTCAATCTTTCAGATTCAGTGAGTTTTGTTTCAGTGCTTACAATTACTTCTTGTTGTTTTTGCTTGTTGAAGAATAAATAAGCATTAGCTCCCACGGAAGCTATCAAAAATCCAATGATAATCGGAAGACTGTTGTTCTTCTTTGGAGGAGTGCTCGTGTTATAATTGTAATCTGCCATAGTTTTTGTTTTTTTTTAAGATTTATTTAATTTTAAGAATGTAAAGGTATGTCGTTATAACGCAGACTGTTACCCCAAATAGTATTTTGTTTTGTAAAATTTTTTAAATAGCTTGTTAACAGATGGAGTTTAAAGTATTCAATTCTAATTCACAAATTAAAACAAAGACATTAACTAAAAATGAAGAAGATAAAGGAAGTATGGCCTATTATAAACCAGGATGATTTGGGATTTTTAAAAATGGATTTGCAATCTTTTGTTGGGGGGCTTATGGGGACGCATATATTGCGTTTTATTTGAAATGCGGGTAAAATTTGCTTTTTTTTAAGCATTTTTGTACAAAATTCAATGGATGGAATTTACTAAACCACAAGACATTCTATTTTTCGATATTGAGACGGTCTCCAGCAAGGCTAGTTTTGACCAGCTCCCGGAAACCATGCAGGCACTTTGGCAATCTAAAGCAAATGCGTTTACCCGATCATATGACGAGCCAATGAGCACTGAGCAGATCGCTGGATTTTACGAAAAAAAGGCAGCTATTTTTGCAGAATTCGGAAAAGTGGTTTGTATATCGGTTGCCCGTTTTTCAATAGAACCGGACCAATCACTTACTTTGAAAGTTAAATCTTTCGCAGGTGATGACGAAAAGAAATTATTGGAAGACTTTGTTCACATGCTCAATAAAAGATTTAATCGTGATGAGCATCGTATTTGCGGCCACAACATTAAGGAATTTGATATTCCATATTTGTGCAGGCGAATGGCAATAAATAGAATCCCTTTTCCAAGACTTTTAAACCTTAGCGGTAAGAAACCCTGGGAAAACGCTCACATTGATACCATGCAATATTGGAAATTTGGTGATGTAAAACATTATACATCGCTCAATCTATTAACGGCCATATTAGGGATTGAAAGCCCAAAGGATGATATAGATGGCAGCAAAGTAGGCGAGGTATATTGGAAAGATAAGGATGTGGCTAGAATTGCCGAATATTGTCAGAAAGATGCAGTTACGGTAGCTCAGTTATATTTATATTTTAACCATAGGCCATTATTGGAAAAAGGACAGATAGATTATTTTAAATGAATAAGCCTCCTCTAATTGCTCCCTCTATTCTCAATTCTGATTTTAATCATTTGAGTGATTCGATTCAGATGTTGAACAATAGTAAAGCAGACTGGATCCATCTGGATGTGATGGACGGATCTTTTGTGCCTAATATTTCCTTCGGAGTTCCGGTGGTTGAAAGTATAAAATCTATTGCCCGAAAGCCGTTAGATGTCCATCTCATGATTGTACGGCCTGACGACCATATTGAGGCATTTAAAAAGGCAGGAGCTGATACGATCACTGTTCATTTAGAAGTATGTACTCATTTGCATCGTACGATTGAATTTATCCATAGCCTTGGTATTAAAGCTGGGGTCGCTATTAATCCTCATTCGCCGGTTGATGCACTCAGAGACATTATTGAAATGGTAGATTTGATATTGGTCATGTCCGTCAATCCTGGTTTTGGAGGTCAGAAATTTATTTACCAATCTATTCCAAAAATCAAGCGACTAAAGCAAATGATAATGGAGGAAAATTCACTTGCATTAATAGAAGTCGATGGGGGCATCGGTTTGCAAAACGCCGAATCTATACTTCAGGCAGGAGCTGATGCGTTAGTGGTTGGCAGTGCCATATTTAAAGATAAAAATCCAAGTAGTGTCATCGATAAATTGAAGGGAATTACTCCAAATCAAATATTCGTATAATCCAGTTTGCATGTTTTTCAATTTTAGGAGCTTTTTTATTGGTCTCATTCTGGTTATATCCTGCACAAATCTGATGGGTCAAAACTCGGCTAAGATTTTTGGAACAATCAAAGATCTTGAATCCAATAAGCCAATAGAGGTAGCTACGGTCTTTGTGCGAGCGCTCAATATATCTACCGAGACTGATGCCCAGGGAAAATACTCCATTCAAGTGCCCTCCGGCAATGAAATTTTGCTTGAAGTAAGCAGATTGGGATATAAAACTGCAAATTTTAAATTGACCCGGGTGATCCCGGAGGCTGAAATCGTAATTGACTTTGATCTGACACTGGAGAGTTCAAATCTGGAGGTAATAATTAGAGAAAATGCAGTGAGATCGGGTGGAATGATTCGAGAAAATATCGATAATCTTAAGCTCATTCCTTCCACAACTGGAAATTTTGAAACTATACTTCCCCATATTGCCCTTGGGACTAATTCTGGCACCGGTGGAGAATTGAGTAGCCAATACCAGGTGAGAGGTGGTAATTACGATGAAAACCTGGTCTATGTCAATGATTTTGAAATCTATCGTCCACAGCTGGTACGCAGTGGCCAACAGGAGGGTCTTACTTTTCCTAATCCTGATTTAATCCGGGACCTTTCATTTTCTTCTGGCGGATTTCAAGCGAAGTATGGGGATAAACAATCTTCTGTATTGGATATAAAATATAAGAGACCAGAAACCATAAGAGGGTCGGTGTCCATGTCATTATTAGGAGCTACTTCACATCTGGAAGGAAGTAAAAATATTGGTATGGGCGGCTATAGAAAGTTTACCTACTTATTAGGAGCTCGATACAAAACCACCCGATATCTTTTAAATTCACTACAATTAAAAGGAGAATACCTTCCTGATTTCGCTGATGTACAAGGATATTTTACATATGATCTAAACAAGAACTGGCAAATTGGCTTAATGGGAAACTACAATTCTTCCATTTTTCGGTTTGTGCCGGAAAGTAGGAGTACTGCCACTGGTTTGATTGATTTTACCCTTAGACTTTCGGCTGATATTAACGGGAACGAAGTAGATAATTTTAAAACTGGTATGGTGGGTGCATCATTGACTTATCTTCCGGAGCGAAAAAAAAATCCACTTTTCGTAAAGTTTATGGGATCTGCTTTTCAGAGTTTGGAGCAAGAGTCATTTGATGTCATCAGCGACTATCGGTTAAGTTTGATAGATGCAGGATTTGGTAGTGCCAATGCTGGAAAAGAATTGGTGGTGTTAGGTGATGGAGTTCAGCAAACCTATGCCAGAAACTTACTATGGTTGCGGGTGAAAGCTTTGGATGTGAAAGGAGGTTATGAATTTCATCCCCATGGCCAGTCTGACCATACACATTTTATTCAATGGGGTGTAAGAGCCCGTCAGGAAGATATTTTAGATAGAATCAATGATTGGGAGCGTCTGGACTCTGCTCTATATAGTATTCCACATGATGAACAGCTCCTGGCTTTTAAAAGAGTCCTTAAAACTAAGAATGAACTATCTTCTACGAGATTTGCAGCATATTTTCAAGATGAATACACCATACAAAAAAGCAATGCCGGTGAAACAAGGTTGTCTGGTGGAGTCAGATTAGGTTACTGGTCATTAGATAAAGAACTATTTGTCAATCCCAGAGCACAAGTAATGTTTAAACCGGGAAATTGGGACAAAAATATTTCATTTAGATTAGCTGCCGGACTATATTATCAGCCTCCTTTTTATAGAGAATTGAGGAGTCCGGAAGGTATAGTAAATCCAGATTTGTTATCGCAGAAATCTATGCATGTGGTGGGGGGATTTACATGGGATTTTCAAAATAAAAACAAGACCATACCGTATCGCTTAGTTACAGAATTATATTTTAAAAAATTGTGGGATCAGGTGATTTATGATATTGATAATGTAAGAATTCAATATTCGGGTCAAAACGATTCTAAAGGATATATTACCGGGATCGATATGAGATTGAACGGGGAGTTCGTAAAAGGTGCAGAATCATGGTTTAATATTTCATTTCTTCGAGCAAGAGAATCCATTAACGGATTGCAACATCAACGAAGAGAAAAAGGTCACGCGGAAGGAGTAAATGTGAGCGATGTACCTAAGCCGACGGATCAGTTTCTTACATTTTCAACATTCTTTCAAGATTACCTACCAAACAATGAAAACCTCAAAGTAAATGTAAGCTTAACCCTTGGCACAGGTCAGCCTTTTGGAATTCCTGAGAATAATAGAGTGTATAGAAATACGTATCGGTACCCGGCCTATCATCGGGTAGATCTTGGATTTTCTTACCTGGTGTGGGATCAAAAATGGAAGTCTTCTCATCCAAAGCACTTGCTGAAATTTGCAGAGTCTTCATGGTTAAGCCTTGAGGTTTACAATCTTTTAAAGGTTTCCAATGTGGCTTCCAATACCTGGTTTAAATCCATTTATGGTGTACAATATGCCATACCTAACTATCTAACTTCCCGCCGGATCAATTTGAAATATAAAATCACTTTTCATTGATTATTTTTACCACTGATGGATGCTGATGAAATCATTAATACTATAAAATCGGGTAAAACGACTCCCTTATACTTATTGCATGGAGAAGAGCCCTATTTTATTGATAAAGTATCAGATTACATGCACGATCATATGTTGAATGAAACGGAGCAAGTATTTAATCAGTGCGTTTTTTATGGCAAAGACACTTCCTACAAAGATATTATTGATGAAGCCAGTCAGTATCCTATGATGTCAAAATACAGAATGGTAATCGTGCGGGAAGCCCAGGACATGAAGAGTCTGTCAGAACTCGAAAACTATGTAGAAAAGCCGGTACAGTCTACGATTTTAGTACTCTGTCATAAATATCGAAAAGTAGATCAACGTACCAGGTTTGCAAAATTAATCAAGCAAAATGGAGTCGTATTTGAATCCAAAAAGTTGTATGACAATCAATTACCAGCTTGGATAAGTAATGAAGCAAAAGTTAAAGGGATCCTGATGAAATCAGAGGCAGCCCAATTAATGGCAGATTATTTGGGTTCTGATCTGGGATCAATAGTAAAAAATTTGGAGAAAATAAAGTTGGCTGTACAGGATGGAGAAATGGTCACGGCAAAGGATCTGGAATCAATAGTTGGTATTCACAAAGACTTTAATGTATTTGAATTTCAAAAGGCATTAGGTCATCGGGATATTACTAAAGTGTATCAGATAGTGGCCTATTTCGGAGCTAATCCAAAGTCAAACCCTATGGTAATGGTAATGGCGAGTCTGTATAGTTATTTTAGTAAACTTTACATTGCTAAATCCGGGGGGTATAAAAATGATCAGGATCTAATGGCTGCTTTAGGACTCAGCAAATCTTATTTTTTAAATGAATATAAAGATACACTGAGAGCCTATACTATAGGTCAATTAGAGAAGATCATGTTACTGCTCAGGGAATACGATCTAAAATCTAAAGGCGTAAGCAGTCGGGTATCTAAAGAAGGTGAACTCCTGAAAGAATTGGTGGTGAAGATTTTGAATTAAATCAATATTCAAACTTACTTTACCGGAGCAGGACTCATCAACCCCGTTCCTTTCCAATTATCTGCATAATCCAAAGCCAAATTACACAAAGTCCTTATGCCTGTTTTCATGCCACTATCCTCCACATAAAAATCTGGTGTATGATGTGAAGGAGCCATTTTGGGATCATTACCGGCAGGCATACCTCCAACAAATAGAAATAGTGCAGGTACTTTTTCAGCAAAAAATGAAAAATCTTCTGCCCCAGTCATTGCTTTGATATTATGTACATTTTTTTCTCCTGCTACCCGCTGTACTGTTGGAAGCATTTGCTGCGTCAGCTCAGGATTATTATAAGTCACCGGATAACCTGTGCCAATATTAATCTCGGCTTCAGCACCCATAGATTCTGCAATCTTAGATGCAGTAAGCTTTATTTTTTCGTGAATGATCTTTTGCATGTCTTTATCCAGTGTTCTAAGAGTTCCTGTAAGTTCTGCATCTTCCGGAATAATATTATTGCGGACGCCTGAATGAAAAGTAGCAATAGTAAGGACAGCGGCTTCTTTAGTCAATTCTGTTTGTCTGCTTATGATCGTTTGCAACCCCATAATAATTTCTGCACCTACCACTACCGGATCAATTCCATTCCAGGGAGTCGATCCATGCACTTGCTTACCTTTTATCTTGATATTGATTACATCGCTGGCCGCCATGGTCCCACCAGATTTGTAATTGATATGACCCACTGGAGTAAGACTGTTTATGTGTAATCCAAAAGCGACATCTACCGCCGGATTGCTCATAACACCCTCTTTGATCATTAATGCAGCACCGCCTTCTTCGCCATTGGGAGCCCCCTCCTCAGCGGGTTGAAAAACTAATTTGATATTGCCCTTAATTTGATCTTTCATCGAATTTAAAATCTTAGCAGTCCCAAGTAGCATGGAGATATGAGTATCATGTCCACAGGCATGCATTACTCCCACAGGTATTCCATTGTATACATCTTTATTGGTTGATTTCCAGGGTAGGTCTACTCTTTCAGTCACCGGAAGTCCATCGATATCAGCTCTCAATAAAATAGTAGGGCCTGGTTTTGCTCCTTTGATGAGGCCTACTACACCGGTCTTAGCAATTCCACTCTGATATTCAATACCAAGAGATTTAAGATATTGAGCAATGTATTCTGAAGTTTTAAATTCGCGATTGCTCAATTCAGCGTGTTGATGAAGCCAATGCCTGGCTTCTATTATTTGAGGTTCTATTTCATCTGCCATTTTATCTACTGCCACTTTAAGATCGATCGCCGGTGGAGTAGAGGACTTACTTTTCTTGGATCTTTGAGCCTGGGTAACGGAGCTGGATAAAAATAAAATAATTAGAATTTGTATTAGTTTCATCGAATAGAATTTAGAATCTTAAATGTACTAAAGAAGTTTTCCAATCAGAAGTAATTCCTTTTAAAATATTATTTTTATTGGCTAAATCCTAAAATAATTCATTTTAGATTTTTAAATTTAAAAAACGGCATTATATTTGTCCCACATTTATAAATAAAAATGAAATTAATAAACAATAATTGGTGGTGGCTTGATTCATTTTATAGTGATCTGACCTAGCCAGGTATTGTAGTTAAAAAAATATTTGACGGCTTGTCGGTTCACTCGACAGGCCGTTTTTAATTTTAGGGATTTGATATAAGAAGAGATGGAAAAAATAAAGTTATATAGCACCAGTAAAAAACAACTTGCAGATACCGTGACACCTGTGCATTTATACCTGAAATTGAGAGATCATTTTGATGAATCGATGCTGTTGGAAAGCACTGATTTTCGTAGTGTAGAAAATTGCAATTCCTATATTGGCTTGGGTAAATTAGCCCAGGTAGAAGTCAACTCAGGTAAAGTATTTATTCAGCTACCTGGAAAGGAAATTCAGGAACATACCTGTACAAACAGACATGAAGTATCGCAATTTCTACAGGATTTCATGGATTCATTTGAAGTAATTACCGATGGCACATATAAATTGACCAATGGGATTTTTGGACATTTCAATTTTGAATCTATTCAATATTTTGATACCCAGGTGTTTGATAAGGATAAAAAGCAAGTAGAAATACCTGATGCCAAATTCAATCTTTACCAGTACATTTTAGCCATCGATCATTTTAAAGACGAAATGTATATTTTGGAAAATCACTTAGATCCGGCTAAAAAAGATATTTCGGAATTAGAATCCTTGATGAAGAGCGAGCAAGTGCAATCATTTTCATTCACAAAATCAGGCGATGAATCCAGCTCTATGACTGATCAGGAATATCGGGATTTAGTTTCAAGAGGAAAATATCATTGTAAAATTGGGGATGTATTTCAGGTTGTTTTTGCAAGAAGGTTCCGGCAAAAATTTACAGGAGATGATTTTAATGTATACCGGGCATTACGCAGTGTGAATCCATCGCCTTATCTTTTTTATTTCGATATGGGAAATTATAAAATATTTGGTTCATCTCCAGAATCGCAACTGGTGATAAATAAAGGAATTGCCAGTGTAAATCCTATAGCAGGAACGTATAAACGTACGGGCAACGATGAAGAGGATCAATTAAAAGCCAAGGAACTCGCTCATGATCCTAAAGAAAATGCGGAACACATCATGCTGGTAGATTTGGCACGAAATGACCTGGGAATCCATTCTGATAAAGTAGAAGTGAAAATTTTGAAAGAGATCCAATACTTTAGTCATGTGATCCATTTAGTGTCAAATGTAGAAGGACAACTTTCCAAGGACTACAATATGTTTAAAGTATTTGGAGATACATTCCCGGCAGGAACATTATCCGGAGCACCAAAATACAAAGCCATAGAACTGATAAAAACATATGAGCCGGAACAACGAAATTTTTATGGAGGCTCTATAGGATTTGCAGGCTTTGATGGGTCCTTAGTTCATGCTATTACTATAAGATCATTCCTCAGTAAAGACAATGAACTACACTATCAGGCTGGGGCTGGTATTGTAGCTTCCAGTGTAGAAGAAAATGAATTGCAGGAAGTAAAAAATAAATTAGGTGCGTTGCGTACAGCCATGCAAAGAGCCGAAACTATATAATTAAGAAGAACTATGAAAATTTTAATGATAGATAATTACGACTCCTTCACCTATAATCTGGTTCAGTACTTACGTGAATTGACGAATAAGCGTATCAAAGTAGTTAGGAATGACGAAGTATCTGTGGACTTTGTCCATGATTATGATTGCATATTTATTTCTCCAGGTCCGGGTGTACCAAAGGATTCCGGTATCATTATCGATGTTATAAAAACGTATGCTTCCTCAAAATCTATATTTGGAGTGTGCCTGGGATTGCAGGCCATTGGGGAAGCATTTGGAGGTAACCTGATAAATTTAGAACAGGTGTATCATGGGGTACACACTCCAGTGATGATTAAAGATCCGGGCGAATATATTTTTAATGGTATTCAGTCACCTTTTATGGCTGGCAGATATCATTCTTGGGTGGTGGACAAAAAGAATTTTCCAGACGAGTTACAAATTACTGCAGAGGACGAAAATGGAATGATCATGGCAGCAAGCCATCGCCAACATCATGTGAAAGGCGTTCAGTTTCATCCGGAATCTGTTTTGACCCCGGATGGAAAAAGGATACTGCAAAATTTCTTACAGGAAAGCCAGGTATTTTTCAAAAAACAATTAGCTGCCAATATTTTTTAATGAGCAAACATGAAACAGATTTTAAATTATTTATTTGAACACAAAAAACTCAGCCGAAACCAGGCAAAGGAGGTATTAGTTAATATTTCGAAAGGTGGATACAACGAAGCGCAGGTGTCATCATTTCTTACTGTATTTATGATGCGTAGTATTACAGAGCATGAGTTATTAGGATTTCGGGATGCACTTTTAGAATTGTGCCTGTCGGTGGATTTAGAAGGAATGGAGACTATAGATTTGTGCGGTACGGGTGGTGATGGAAAGAATACATTTAATATTTCTACCCTTTCTTCCTTTATTGTAGCTGGTGCCGGGTATAAAGTCACTAAGCATGGAAACTATGGAGTAAGTTCTAAATGTGGTTCCTCAGATTTATTAGAAACTCTTGGCTACTCTTTTACGAATGATGTTGATAAATTAAAACAACAACTGGATCGGAGTAATATTTGCTTTTTACATGCCCCATTATTTCATCCTGCTATGAAGGCAGTGGGTCCTATCAGAAAAGCGCTGGGCGTGAAAACATTTTTCAATATGCTGGGCCCATTAGTAAATCCTGCCCGCCCCATCGTACAGATTACCGGAGTATTTAATTTGGAACTTGCCCGCATGTATACGTATATATTTCAACAACAACCCGATAAAAAATTTGCTGTGATATATGCGCTTGATGGTTATGATGAAATCTCACTAACTGGAAATTTTAAAATAAAAAGTAATTTCTCAGATGCTACCTTGTCTCCCATGGATCTTGGCTTATCCATGCTGGATCCGAAGGAAATTCACGGTGGGGCTACAAAAGATGATGCGGCCGCTATATTTATGAATGTAATTAAGGGAGCCGGAACAAAAGCACAGCAAGAGGTAGTATATGCCAATGCGGGTGCGGCCATCCATATCTTCACTCCATCCATTTCTCTTCCGGATGCGGTAGAAAAAGCGAAAGAAACGGTGCTGAATGGTAATGCATTAAAATCATTGCGAACTTTAATAGATAATGCTGCATGACCATATTAGATCAAATAATAGCCGATAAAAAAATTGAAGTTGAAGAAAGAAAACTCGCTCAACCTTACAATCAATTAAAATATTTATCAAAGCTTGAACGCAAGGGAGTCTCTTTAAAGGAAAAGCTTTTATCCCGTTCAGGAATTATTGCTGAATTCAAAAGAAAGTCGCCTTCAAAAGGGGTAATCAGAGAAAATGCTGATGTAAAATCTATTACTCAAGACTATCAAAATGCAGGCGCAGCCGCCTGTTCAATACTTACAGATAAAAAGTATTTTAATGGTAGCAATCAAGACATTTTAGATGCCAGACCGGGTCTGACTATTCCCATACTGCGCAAAGAATTTATAATAGATCCCTATCAAATAATTGAAGCAAAAATCATTGAAGCGGATATTGTTTTATTGATTGCTGAATGTCTTACTAAGTCTGAAATAAATGAATTTTGTAAAATAGCCCATGATTTGGATCTGGAGGTATTGATGGAATTGCATTTTGATGAGGAATTAGATAAATGGAATCCGGATATAGATATGTTAGGTATCAATAATAGAAATTTGAAAAGCTTTGAAACCGGTATTGAACGATCTGTTTTTATGGCTGACAGGCTTCCCAAAGAAAGTATTTGGATTTCAGAAAGTGGGTTGAAAGGACCTGAAGAATTAGCAGTTTTATCGGCTATCGGTTATCGTGGATTTCTAATAGGCGAAACTTTTATGAAAGCAGAAGATCCTGGCGCTTTATGTGAAAAATTGGTTAATTCACTTTCTAAACTGCAAGTATATGAAAGCTGATTTGGAGATAAAAGTTTGCGGGATGAAGGATCCCAGGCAAATTGCTGACCTGGCTACCCTGGATATTCAATACATAGGATTGATTTTTTATACCCACTCTCCCCGGTATGTGCAGGATATTTTGGATTATAAATTATTTGGTGATAAAAAAATAACTGGAGTATTTGTAAATAATCCCATGGAGCAAATTTGGTTTACACAAAGCAGATATCAATTACAAGCGGTGCAATTGCATGGTAATGAATCACCGGATTTTTGTGCCAGTATACAAAGCAGAGGCATTGAAGTGATTAAGGCTTTTTCAATTGATAAAGCATTTTCATTTGATAAAGTATATGACTATGATGGTTATGCAGATTTGTTTTTATTTGATGCCAGGGGAGAAGCACCTGGTGGAAATGGAGTGCGGTTTGATTGGGATAAATTAAATGAGTATGAAGGAGCTACTCCTTTTCTTTTAAGTGGCGGCATTGGGTATGATCACCTGGATGAGATCAGGTATTTTAATCATCCGGCTTGTATTGGCATTGATGTGAATAGCCAATTTGAGACTTCTCCGGGGATCAAAGATTTAATTACGTTAAAAAAATTTGTACATGAATTACGCAGTGGATACTAGTGGATATTATGGTGAATTTGGCGGTGCTTATATTCCAGAGATGTTGCAATACAATGTCGAACAACTCAAGGAAAAGTACCTGGACATTATGAGTGAGACCTCATTTAAGAAAGAGTTTGATGATTTATTAAAAAACTACGTAGGCAGGCCAAGTCCATTGTATTTGGCTAAAAGATTATCAGAAAAATATGGAGCTCAGATCTATCTTAAAAGGGAAGATCTGAATCATACCGGAGCACATAAAATCAATAATACTATTGGACAGATTTTATTGGCCCAACGACTAGGTAAGAAACGAATCATCGCAGAGACTGGTGCCGGACAACACGGGGTGGCTACAGCTACAGTATGTGCATTGAAAGATATCGAATGTATTGTATATATGGGTGCTGTAGATATTGAAAGGCAAGCCCCTAATGTCGCACGTATGCGAATGCTTGGCGCAAAAGTAATTCCAGCTACTTCAGGATCACAGACACTTAAAGATGCTACCAACGAAGCCATACGTGATTGGATTCAAAATCCTGCAGACACACATTATATCATCGGTTCAGTAGTAGGGCCACATCCATATCCTGATATGGTAGCCAGATTTCAAAGTGTGATCTCTGAAGAAATCAAATGGCAGCTCAAAGAACACACAGGTTCAGAAAACCCCAATATGGTGGTTGCATGCGTAGGTGGCGGAAGCAATGCAGCCGGTGCATATTATCATTTTTTGGATAATGATCAGGTTCGATTAGTGGCTGTAGAAGCCGCTGGTGAAGGTATCTACAGTGGTAAAAGTGCTGCTACGAGTGTATTAGGTACTATAGGTGTCATTCACGGCAGCAAGACCTTATTGATGCAGACAAAAGATGGACAGATAGTCGAGCCGCATTCTATTTCTGCTGGGCTGGATTATCCGGGTATTGGACCATTACATGCCCATTTAATCAAGTCAGGCAGGGCCGAAGCTATTTCTATTACTGACGATGAATCAGTGAAAGCGGCTTTTATGCTTACACGCACTGAAGGAATAATTCCTGCGTTAGAGTCCGCACACGCATTTGCTGCCCTGGATCATATGCAATATCGTCCTAATGAGACTATCGTAATATGTCTATCTGGCAGAGGAGATAAAGATTTAGCCACTTATATGAAATATTTAGACCAATATGAATAGGATACAATCATTATTTAAAAATAAGAAGGATCATATACTAAATATCTATTTCACAGCAGGCTATCCCGCATTGGAAGATACCATTGATATTATTGCATCATTGGAAAGTGCAAAGGTAGATTTAGTTGAGATTGGAATGCCTTATAGTGACCCGTTGGCAGATGGGCCTACCATTCAGGCCAGTAGTGCTGTGGCATTAAAAAATGGAATTACTTTGGATATATTATTTGATCAAATTGCAACCGCCAGAAAGGCCTCTTCCATGCCTTTTATATTGATGGGTTATTTTAATCAGGTAATGCAATATGGCGAAGACCAATTTGTACAGAAAGCAAAAGCGGTTGGTGTCGATTGCCTCATATTGCCCGATTTGCCAGTAGAAGAATTTCAAAAACAGTATCGCAATTTATTTGCTAAGCATGATATGGATATTGCATTTTTGATTACACCGCGTACTCCTGAGGAAAGAATCAGACATATAGATGAAGTATCCAATAGTTTTATATATATGGTTTCTTCTAACGCTATCACTGGAGCTAAATCCGGTATTGACGATGAACAAAAAGAATACTTTGACAGGATAGATAAAATGAATCTGAAAAACCCCAGACTCATAGGTTTTGGCATTTCCAATAAACAAACTTTTGAAATGGCCTGTTCTTACGCGCAAGGCGCCATTATAGGTAGTGCTTTTATAAATGCATTAACAAATGAGGGTTCGATCGATAACAAAGTAAAGTCATTTGTAAGAAATATACTTCATTGAAAAATGGATTCCAGGTTTCATATTCGGAGCGTCTTTCGTGAAGAACTGGATGCGTTAATAGATATTTCGATCTCGACTTTTTCAGATGCTTTTTCGCCATTTGAACACTTCTGAAGACTATTCTAACTATAACACTAAGGCGTTCGCCAGAGAAACTATTTTGGATGATAAAACAGACCAGTTTAGTGTTTTATTTTTTACTCTATCTAAAGTAATTAGTCGGTTATAGGCAAGATTAATTACGGGAATAAATTCAAACGGTTTTCCAGATTTAGTTTGTTGCCAGCTTCAAAGAATTTAATATAATTTTTGGTTCTTCGCCATTATTAGTGGGTAATTTTTAAAAATAATTTTACTTAATTATTCGCCTTACTTTTTTTTCCGCAAAAAAAGTAATCCCGTGGTTTACACACGGGACCAAAATAAACTCGCTCTTGGATAAGTTCCAGGTCATTGCATTTTCACGGGCAATTGATTCGCTTTTCAAATATACATTTTGCTGCTTGACCAGTATTTTGGCACAGTCCTGTCCTAGATCCTGAATATCTGGTACCTTAAATTATTGTTCAGAATTTTCAATACGTTTTTACCCACATAAAACAGCGAAGAACCTAATTTTTTTTTAATCTGGCTCAAACCCTAGAATAATACTGAATTTACCATATGCACCAATACCTTTTTTATCAGAAGGCAATACCTTGTCAAATCCAAATCCATAATCAAACCCCAATAGCCCAAACATAGGCAAGAATACTCTCATACCCAATCCGGCGGATCTTTTAAGCTCAAAGGGATTCCAGTTTTTACTTCCAATCCATGCATTACCACCTTCGAGGAAGGATAATAGGAAAATAGAGGAACTGGGGCTCAAGGTAAGTGGGTACCTAAGTTCCATAGTAAACTTATTAAAAATAGTTGCACCACCAGCAGTTTGATTGTTGGTAGGTAAATCTGTGATTTCATAACCACGAAGCCGCAAGATATCTCTACCTGTAATGCCATAATTTTGATTACTAAGGCCATCACCACCCAATTGAAATCTTTCAAAAGGAGATAACCCTATTTTTTTACTATAATAGCCTAATAGTCCCATTTTGGCTTCAGTTTTCAATACTAATTTTCCGACTAGCGTTGCATACCATTGTGCATCCAATCTCCATTTGTGATATTCTACCCATTTAAATACTTGCTCAGGGGCTGCGTCAGCATCCAATTTTCTAAATAAAGTGTACGGTGGTGTCAATGAAATGGACAATGAGATATTAGATCCTGATTTTGGGAATAATGGATCGTATATCGTGTTCCTGGCAAAGGTTTGTTTTAGACTAAAATTATTAAATCTTCCAGCGGTGATAGGGATTCCGGTCCTTGGATCAATAAAGGATTGAGTGGGATTGTAACTGGTGCCGGAAATCGCAATATTCTCTAAATTGATTGTAGTATTGCTTACGAAATTATCATCCGGCCATTTCAATTGTGTGCCATGGCCAAGATAAAATCTGGTAATGGCTTGCTTTCCTGCTCCATACAAAGTATAGTCTATTTTAGTTAAAAATGCACCAATGGTGAATGAATTTGGTTTTTTACCACCTAACCAGGGTTCAGTAAATGAAAAATTATAAGACTGATAGAATTTACCATTTGATTGGCCTCTAAGAGAAAGCTTTTGACCATCTCCGGTGGGTAACGGATCCCATTGTTTTTTATTGAACAAATTTCGCATAGCGAAATTGTTGAAAGTGACTCCCAGTGTCCCTATCACTCCCTGATAACCTCCCCATCCTGCAGAGAGCTCTAACTGATCTGATGGTTTTTCTACTACAGAATAGGTAATATCTACTGTTCCTCTTTGTGGGTTTACATCCGTATCCGGGGTTACTTTTTCCTGGTCAAAGTAACCCAAATTGATGATTTGCCTTTGACTGCGAATAATTGCGGAACGACTAAATTTATCACCGGGTAAAGTCCGTAGTTCTCTTCTTATCACATGTTCATGAGTACGATCATTTCCTACTATATTTACTTTGTCGATAGTCGCCTGAGGGCCTTCATATATTCTCATTTCGAGGTCTATACTATCGTTGTTGATAGATACTTCGGTGGGGTCTACCCTGAAAAACAAATAACCATCGTCCATATACAAGCTGCTGACATCACGACCATCCTGGCTATACTTTAGGCGCTGCTCCAGCAGTTCCTGATTGTATATATCTCCTTTTTTTATTCCCAGAAAAGCCTGTAACTGTTTATCATCATGTATAGAGTTGCCTTTCCACGAAATATCTCCAAAATAGAATAGAGGCCCTTCCTGAACTTTTAACTTTAAATGCAGTTTTCCCTGTGCATCTCTCCACGTGCTGTCACCTGTAAACATAGCATCTCTGAATCCGAGCTTATTGTAATATTTGATTACTTTATCTTTATCTTTCTTAAGGTCTTCTTGTACCAGTTTAGATTTGCCAAATAATTTTCCTCGCTGCTTGGTATCAGACATTTTTCCCTTGAGTTTTTTATCACTTACTTTCTCATTTCCATCGAAAGAGAGCTCTTCTATTTTTACTCTTTCATTTTGATCGATATTAAATTCAAGGACTACTGAGTTTCTCAATTTGGTGTCTCTTTTTTCCAATACTTGTACTTCCACATCATAATAACCTTTTTCAATAAAGAAGTTTTTAATTTCATTTACTGCGGTTATCTTTTTACTTTCATTGACGACATCATTTCTTCCGATAAATCTTTTCAAATGGCTGTTCAAATCTTCGTGGTAAGTCTTTTTAATTCCTGTATAGTTATACCTGGCTAATCTCGGTTTTTCTATCAGGTGGATTTCAAGATCCATAATATTGTCTTCATTAACCCCTAGATTTATTACATCTACTTCGGTAAACAATTTCAAGCCCCACAATGATTTCACTGCTTTTTGTATTTCAGGACCAGGTATATTAATTTTAGAACCACTCTTCAATCCGGTAACCCCAATGATTGCATTCGGGTCGCTGTTAAAAGTGCCGGTAACTGAAATCTTTCCTATCTCATATTTTTTAGCCAGATCATAATCCATGAATGGTAGAGTAGTGTCTTGTTGGGCAAATCCTTTAACCAGGTAAACAGAGGTAAATAGAAAAATGGTTATAACTCGCAGATTCAAAAGTAAATTTTTTAAAGTGTGAAGATGCTTACTAAACGATGGCCTTTGATAAATCATACCCTTACTTTCTTGTGTTTAACAATGTTTTAAATAGCGGTTTTACTTAGTTGTTCGGATGTTTTACCAAATCTTCGTTCTCTATGTTGGTATTCCTGAATAGCAGCCCAAAAATCATCTTTTCGCATATCTGGCCAATAAGTTTGTGTAAAATACAATTCACTGTATGCCATTTGCCAAAGTAAGAAATTACTTAGTCTTTGTTCACCGCTGGTCCTTATGAGTAGATCAGGATCTGGATAATCTTTCGTCGTAAGTTTATTTTGGATAACTGCTTCTGTGATATCTTCAGGCTTTAATTTACCTTCCAGAACCTGAGTTGCCAAAGAGCGCATAGCATTTGTCAGTTCCCATTTGGAGCTATAATTAAGCGCCAGGATCAAAGTCATGCCGGAATTATCAGCTGTATTTTTAATTCCTTTCATTAGTGCATCGAAGGTGCTCCTGGGCAAAAGGGTAAGTTCGCCGATGGCTTGAAGGCGAATATTGTTATCATTAAGGGTTTTTATCTCCTTGCCGATGGTTTCCACCAGCAGCGTCATTAAAGCATTTACCTCAAGGGGTGGCCGTTTCCAATTTTCAGTAGAAAAGGCATATAAAGTAAGGAATTTAATGCCTATTTCTGCAGCAGCTTCGGTACATTCTCTTACTGCTTTTACCCCATTATGGTGACCAAATATCCTGGGCATACCCTTGTCTTTGGCCCAGCGGCCATTACCATCCATGATTACGGCTACATGTGTGGGCAATTTCGATAAATTTATAGAAGCCGGATAATTCATTTTTTGAGACTACTACCTGAAACAATTTGCAAAATTACTTAAAAATCGATGGTTTTAGCAATAATTCTTATATTTCTAAAATATTGGGGGTAAGCGTGTTAGAGGTGAATTTTCTGAAACAATTCATGAAAAATCAGGCTTCGATAGTAGTTAAAAATTGGGGAGTCCTTTACATCTGATCCATTTTATATATTTTTACTTGTATGTTTTTAAAACTTTCCGCATTTGCATTTATAATTTCAATGACCCTGATTTTTATGGCTTGCAGGCAATCCATCTGTCCTGAATCTAAAACAAGTCTATTAAACGATTTCAATAAATTTGTAAACACAACAGTTAGAACTAAACAATTTTACAGTATAAAAGAGTGGGAATCAAAAGATAAAGAGTTTACATCCTATCTGCAAACCTGTTATGTCCCTTATGATACTTTGATGTACCTGGATGAAAGACAAAAGTTTTTCTCTGATGCTTTGCGATATTATTTTAAACGATATGATAACAGGGTTACCATTGAATTGTTGAATAGCAAAAATCCAAATTCAAAATTGTTGCAAACTCAGATTAAATCGATATGGGCCAATCCCGACCAGGCTTTTTCTCAAATATTTGAAGAGATGACTGGCCTCAAATTTGATGAAGCCGTAGAAGCGGTAAGGTCCAATCCTGAAAAATAATTTTTTTGTAGTAAAGAGCACTTTATGATATGTATGATGTAATCTTAAGTTTTATCACATCTTTCGCGCTTACATACGCTATTATTCCGAGTATCATCAGAGTGGCTAAATCAAAGCATTTGTATGATGTGCCTGATGATGAACGAAGTTCACACGAAGTGCCTATCCCCAGACTTGGAGGCATCGCGATTTTTGCCGGAGTAGTGCTTTCCGTAACTCTTTGGACACCATTTCAGGTATTTGCAGATTTGCAATACATCCTTTGTGCTCTGGTAGTGATTTTTTTAATTGGCTTTAGAGATGATATCGAGCCTTTGTCACCCTTAATTAAAATGATAGGTCAGTTATATGCAGCAGCTATATTAGTATTTAAAGCAAAGATTCAATTGACCAGTTTGTATGGGATCATGGGAGTTTATGAATTGAATACTATTACTTCCTATGTATTGAGCATTTTTACTATCATCGTGATCATCAACGCCTTTAATCTGATTGATGGGATCAATGGTCTCTCGGGAAGTATTACCGCACTAATTACGATAACCCTGGGAATTTGGTTTTTATTGATAAATAGATTAGAAATAGCAGTACTGGCGTTTTCTTTAGCAGCTTCCGTAATTGCCTTTTTAAAATACAATTTTACTCCGGCACAGATATTTATGGGTGATACCGGAGCTTTATTGAACGGCACCGTATGTTCCATTTTGACAATAAAATTTATTGAATTGCATCGGGAGATGCCTGATTCTCTGTATTCACTCAAGGCTGTACCAGCAGTAGCCATTGGTATATTGATCTTGCCGCTCTATGATACCCTTCGTGTTTTTATAACCAGGATCGTAAGGGGAAGGTCACCGCTAAGTCCTGATAGAAACCATATTCATCACCTGATGATTGATGCAGGGCTTAATCATATGCAGACTACGGGTATTTTAGTGGCCATAAATCTGCTTTTTATTTTCATGGTACTTTACTTGCAAAATATAGGTACATTAAATTTGCTAATCCTGATACTTGCCGTTGCCACTATTTTATCAGGAATATTATTTATCATAGCCCGGAAGAAGAGATTGGGGGTTTAAAAAAGCCGCTAATAATGCATTGAAAAACCAAAAACGGCGATGGTATTCAAAATCTCCTGTATTGCATTCTAATAAAAAACGGAAATTTACTAAGCTTAAAAATAATTGATATTTACTATTCTTCATTGAGTAACCCACTATAAAAGAAACCCTTAATCCATTTTTTGTGATTCAATACCAGATAAGGAATGCAGAATATTAAACCGGAATTTTGCATTAGAATTTCTATGCAAAATCTGATGATTGAAAATGAATGAATTATGAAAAAGGCCAACGGAAATAATTCATTCATTTCAATATCAGGTCTGATGACTCCGATAGTCGTATCAGATCCGTACGATAAATGTAAGGATACTGATATTTATCATCAGTACTCATAGGAGGTTAACCCTGACAAGTAATTGCTTTACAATTACTTCGTCAATCCGAAGGATAAACCATTCATTTCTAATGAATGGTTTGGGTTAAAATGATAAGGAATAATTTCATTTTCAAGACTCAGGTCTGATGACTCCAATAGTCCTATCAGATCCGTACGATAAATGTAGGGATGCTGATATTCATCATCCGCATCCGTACGATAAATGTAAGGATACTGATATTTATCATCAGTACTCATAGGAGGTTTAACTTCGATAAATAGTTGGTTTTCAATTCAACTATTTCATCGACCATTCGGCAATTTTTGCTTCAACTGCAAAAATTGGGTTTAATGATAATCACAAATGGAAATTGACTTCCCGCCTATGAAAGACTCAAAGAATGGAAAACCAATTCTCAGGCTAAATACCAACGCAAAAAGGAGGTATTCATTTTAATGAAGTCTGCGAAATCTTAAAATTTCTCAAAGTCAGACAAAATGCAACAAAGCGGTAAAAATTGTATTCTAATAATCATAGCTTTGCCAAATGAAATTTTTACCAATTTGGATTTTTGCATGTTTTACATTCTTTAGATCCGAAGGTCAGTCGGTTACTTGTGATGGACAAAGATTCCTTAAAGAGGTCTTTACCAATATAAAAATGAGTACCGTGCAATTTGGAAAAAATATTTCAGTATATGGTGACAGTATACCCTTGTATATGGATGTGTATGAGCCCGTTGGAGATGACGCTACGATCAGACCAGCTATGGTTTTAGCATTTGGAGGGTCATTTATTGCAGGTGATAGAACTCAGCTGGCCGAACAAGGAAAATACTATGCAGGGCTGGGATATGTCGCCGCTTGTATTGATTATCGAACCTGGCCGATATTTTTATTGGGATTTCCTGATTCTGCGCGAATTACTGATGTTTCTATTAAAGCGATGGGCGATATGAAAGCGTCCATTCGATTCTTAAAATCCGAGGCTTCTAATTTTAGAGTAGATACAAATCTGATTTTTTCAGGAGGGGTAAGTGCAGGGTCAATTACTTCTATACATTCTGCTTATTTGGATGCCAGTGATAGTATTCCTCCTTATCTTAAAAAAATCATAGATGCCAATGGTGGTTTCGAAGGAAGTTCGAATAATAGTACGTTAAAGTACAGTAGTAAAGTAGCCGGATTATTGAATCTTTCAGGAGGAATATTCAAGCTCGATTGGATTGATACTGGCGAACCTCCCATGACGAGTATTCATGGGACAGCTGATATTACAGTCCCTTATAACTATGGCTTGGCTGGCGGTCTGGTGTCTATACATGGAAGCGGGGATATGTATCCGGTATTAAAAGCAAATAATATAAATGCATCTTTAGTAAGTGTACCTAATGGGGGTCATACGGATATATATTTTTTAGAAGAGTTTAAACCTTATCTTGATAGTTTCATGACCATTTCTAATAAGATGTTCTATGATATTATTTGTAAGACGGTGGTTGCTACTTCAGATAAGTCAAATGCGCAGCTTATCAAGGTTTATCCAAATCCTGCTATTGATCATATTTATATCGAATCAAGTGCCGTCATCAAAAATGTTCGAATGTATAACCTTTTCGGAAAATACATTCCTGTTTCATTTCAAAATAATAGAATTAATTGGAGTCAAAGACTTGCACCCGGTATATATGCTGTAGAGATTTTACTAAAAGATAATAGCCGTGTTTATAATAAAGTCTTAGTAGAATAAATTATAGATATGACTATTATATTAGCAACTATTCTAGCCTTTATTACCCCCAAAGTATTTGTTGATCCACAAATACTGTCATCCATTCAGCAAAATGGATCAGCCGATATATTATGTATATTGAAGACTTCAAACAAAGATCTCCATTCCATTACTAAATCTTTTGAAACGAAGAATAAAATGGGCGATTTTGTTTTCAATACTTTAAAAAAGGAGGCTGATAATAGTCAGGTTAAACTAAAGTGGTATTTAAATTCGAAAAAAATTGAGTTTAGCTCATTTTATATTGTAAATGCCTTACATATTCCATCAGCTTCTGCTGAATTAGTAAATTATCTTTCCCTTCAGCCTGAAGTGGAAAGGTTAGAATATAACGCTACTTACAAATTGCAACGACCTTTCATTGAGTCTGATGATTTAAATAAATTGAAGTTACGAAGCCCGCTAGCGACAGGCTGGGGTATTCTTAAAATTAAAGCCGATTCTCTTTGGGCTTTGGGATTTAAAGGTAAAGGTGCTGTAATAGGAGGGGAAGACACCGGTGTAGAACTCGTCTCCTTACTAAAGGCAAATTACAGAGGTACTTTGGAGAATGGATATAATCATAATTACAATTGGCATGATGCCATTCATTCACTGAATCCTTTAAATAATGATGCAAACCAAAATGAATTCAACAATCCCTGTGGCCTGGATACGTTAGCTCCTTGCGATGATGATAATCACGGTACCCATACTATGGGAACTATGAATGCCGAAGGATTTGAAATTGGGGTTGCTCCTGAAGCAAAATGGATGGCTTGCAGGTGTATGGAAAGAGGGTGGGGCTCCCCGGCATCTTATATGGAGTGTTTTGAGTTTTTCTTAGCTCCAACCGATTTGACAAATAGTAATCCTGATCCACATAAGGCTCCTCACGTGATTAATAATAGCTGGGGATGTCCCAAAGAAGAAGGATGTGACACCTCAAATTTCAAGACTATGGAGCAGGTGGTAAAAAACCTGAAAGCGGCAGGCATTTTTGTTACGGTATCAGCAGGAAATAGTGGTGCTACGGGGTGCGGAACTATTAATGAACCTGCTGCCATATTTGAATCTTCTTTTTCAGTAGGAGCTACCAATATTGGTGATTCTATTGCAGGATTTAGTAGTAAAGGCCCTGTGACTATAGACGGATCAAATAGGTTAAAACCGAATATTAGCGCTCCAGGAGTTGGAGTTATTTCAGTTGTGAAAAATGGAAGTTTGGCATCTTTTAGTGGTACCAGTATGGCTGGGCCTCATGTATGTGGAGCTGTCGCCCTTTTGATTTCGGCCTTACCTCAGCTGGCTGGAAAAGTAGATCTGATAGAGCAAATTTTAGAACAAACCGCTGAGCCCAAAACAGTAAAAATTTTATGTGGGTTAGATCAATCATCATCGGTTCCAAATAATACGTATGGTTTTGGCAGATTGGATGTATATAAAGCCTACTTACTTGCTAAGCAAATAATTTCTACAGGAAATAGTAATCTGCCTTCCATTTCCAGATTAATTGTTTATCCTAATCCATCACCGGGGAATTATTTGTTCGAATTAAAAGGAACAGACATAATAAGCTCTATAAATGTCTACGATGCAAATGGTCATTTGATTTTAGTAAAGCGTAATTTATCAGATTCTTTAATCCAAATTACCCTTAAAACAATACCAGGCATTTATTATTATAATGTTATTTCTAATAAAGCTACATTCAGTGGCAAACTCATTGAATATTAACCAATTGTAATCATAATTTAACCCCCAGTTTCCAACCTGATTTTAAACAAAAGCAATGTCTGTTAATTTTATATTAAAAAAATTAACAAGCTATCTCATTTTTTTGCTATCTTCAAACTCTGATTTGTAATTTAAACGTTAAATTTTATAACAAGCTCGAAGTGTATGAAAAGGAAAAACTTTAATTCGGCTCTCTCGAAAGTAATTAGAAGTTCAATGATTTGCTTCTTAACTTTCTTTACTATTTCGGTTTTCGCCCAAATAAAAGGGGTGATCACGGACAAAGCAAATGGCGAACCTTTAATCGGGGCATCTATCCTCGTAAAAGGTACCGTCTCAGGTACTATTACAGATATCGATGGTAGTTTTACTATCGATGCAAAGCAAGGTGACATTCTTCAAATATCTTACACTGGATTTACTTCAGTAGAAGTGACTGCTACATCTGATGTTGTTAATGTAGCCCTCGATCAGGGGGTGCTTATAGATGAGGTGGTAGTGACAGGATATACTACTACCAAGAAAAAAGATTTCTCTGGTGCAGTATCACTCGTAAAAGCTGCAGAATTGAAGGCGGTGCCGTCGGGTAATGTAGAGCAACAGCTGCAAGGTAGAGTATCAGGTGTTACGGTTGTCACCAATGGGCAACCAGGTACTTCCAGCATTATCAGGGTGCGTGGATTTGGATCTCTGGGTAATAATGAACCGCTTTACGTGGTTGACGGTGTGCCCGTAGGGTCTACCGACTTTTTGAATCCTGATGATATTGAATCTACCACCGTATTGAAAGATGCTGCTTCGGCCTCTATTTATGGAGCCAGAGCATCTAGTGGTGTAATTGTTTATACTACTAAGAAAGGGTCTAAAAGCAGTAAAAAAGTAAATATATCTTATGATGGTGTACTCGGATTTACCGATCCCAATGTAGGAGGTGCCCCTAAAATGCTTTCTCCTCAACAGCAAGCAGATTGGACACATATTGCTTATAGAAATAATGCAACTGCCAATGGTGTGGCTGTACAATACAATCACCCGCAATATGGTACCAATGCACAAGCTACCCTGCCGGATTATCTTCATGCTAATGGTGCCAATGGAGTAAGAGGATCAGTTGATATCGATGCAATTAAAGCAGCGGCAGCAGCAAACCCTGGAACGGTATTCCTGATTAAACCAAACCTGGCAGGCACTAATTGGTATGATGAAATTACTCGTACAGGTGCATTGATGCGTCACACACTGGGTTTTTCCGGAGGCGGTGAAAATAGTAGATTCTATTTGTCATTAGGTGCTCAAAATCAAGATGGTATCTTGATTACCAATACATTTAAACGCTACTCTTTAAGGTTAAATACAGAGTTCAATTTAACTAAAAGACTTAGAGTAGGCAGTAACCTGCAATTTACTGACCGTTCAGTTTTAGGCCAACAGGGAGGAACTGGAGGAAGGGGTATTGCTGATGATGAATCTCAGGTACTGTCAGCTTATCGTATGCCTACCGTAATTCCGGTATTTGATGAACTTGGTTCTTATGCAAGTACTAAGGCAGCAGGATTCAATAATCCTCGTAACCCGGTTAGATCTTTAGTATTAAATAACAAGAACGATCGCAATTATAATGCTTCAGGGTTTGGAAATATTTATGCTGAATTAGACATTATAAAAAATCTAACCTTACGGGGTAGCCTCGGAGGTAACTACAATGCTTCTTTTTTCAAAGACTACAATTATAAATATTTAGGAGATTCAGAACCAGAAGCCAGTAATTCATTTAGCGAAGGTAGTTCTAATAGCTTTGGTTGGGTGAATACTAATACGCTTAATTATCATTTAGATATTGGAACCGCTCATCATATAGATGCTATCGCTGGTGCTGAATTCCTTAACACCGGTAAAGGAAGATTTATCAGTGGTTCAGGTTTGAATCCTTTTTCTACAGATATAGACTATGTTAACCTGAATGTGGTGCAAAGTCCACAGGTAAGTAGTGGTCTTTTTAGTGGGGTTAATTTTGAATCTTATTTCGGTAAGGTAGACTATAACTTAAAAGATAAGTATTATTTGTCTGGTACAGTTAGAAGGGATGGCGCTTCGAGATTTGGTATCAATAATAGATATGGAGTATTTCCAGCAATAGCTGCAGCCTGGCGTCTGACGGGAGAAGATTTCCTTAGATCGAATGATTTATTTACCGATTTAAAAATAAGAGCCGGTTGGGGTCAAATGGGTAACTCAAATAATGTGGATCCAGCCAATCAGTTTTCATTATATGCGGCTTCAAGAGGAAATTCTTTCTATCCTATTGGTGGCCAAAACAGTGGCGTTGATGAAGGTTACTATCGTTCCCGAATTGGAAATCCAGATGCAAAATGGGAGACAGCTACTACTGTAAATATAGGTTTGGATGCAACATTAAAGAATGGGAATTGGGAAATCGTAGCCGACCTATGGAGAAAAAATACAGATGAATTATTATATTCTGTTCCACTCCCTGCAGTGGTAGGAAACTTAGCTTCCGCTCCAGCAGTGAATATTGCTAAAATGAACAATCAGGGTTTGGATGTCTTGATAGTCAATAGAGGTAAATTTTCATCCCAAGTAAATTATGAAGTAAGTTGGAGTAGCTCATTTTTACATAATGAAATTACTTTCTTAGCACCTGGCGTACCTTTTTTCAATGGCAACAGTTACCGGGGTGTAAACCCAATCAGAAACTCGGTTGGTCAACCATTATCAACTTTCTTTGGCTATAAAGTATTGGGATATTTCAAAGACAAAGCTGATGTAGATGCTTCTCCGGCTCAAAGTGGTAAAGGAGTAGGAAGATTCAAATATGCTGATATCAATGGAGATGGGGTAATTGATCCTAACGATCGAACATTTATAGGTAACCCTGTACCTGACTATACCGGCGGTATTACGTTTAAAGTAAATTATAAGAGCTTTACGGCAGAGACTTATTTATATGCATCTATTGGAAATCAAATTTTCAATTTCTCTAAATGGTTTACTGATTTCTTCGGCTCATTTGAAGGTTCAGGTAAAGGTATTCGAGCTTTAAACTCATGGACTCCAGCTTTAGGCGATAAGGCTGATGCGCCTATTTGGGAATCAGCATCTAATATCTCTACTAATGCTGGTGAAAACTCCTGGTATGTAGAGGACGGCTCTTATTTAAGAATGCAGTATTTAGCATTAGGCTATGAAATACCTTCCAGCCTGGTTAAAAGAATTGGTTTAAGCAAAGCTAAAGTCACATTGGCAGGTACTAATTTATTCACAGTAACTAAGTACAAAGGGCTAGATCCAGGAGTAGGTGGTGATGTGGACACTAACTTTGGTGTAGATGTTGGAAACTATCCGGTAACTCGTGGTTTAACTTTTGGCCTAAGTCTCGGATTTTAAAATTTTAAATTAAATTAAAAAGTATAAAATTATTATAAATGAAAAATAATTCAATAAACAGAAAAATTTGGTTAGTGATTTTTACCATCACTGCATTTACTTTTTCCTGTAAAGACAATTTTCTGGATGTGCCACCGACGGGTTCGTTAGCCAACGCTCAGCTGGCTACTAAAGCAGGTGTAGAAGGTGCCTTGATAGGCGCGTACTCAGAGCTTACTGCCCGTGGCTATTCTCGATATGCAGCGCCTAATAATTGGGTATTTGGAAATATTTGCGGAGGTGATTCTAATAAAGGAACTGACCCGGGAGATTATTCATCCATAAATACCGTACAGCGATATGAGACTGAACCTACTCAACCCGATATGAATCAAGCCTGGAAATCAAAATATGAAGGTATTGCACGCTGTAATGCCACATTAAATTTGGCTGCCGCAGCATCTGATATTTCAGCTAGTGATTTGAAAAGAATTCAGGGTGAAGCCAGATTTTTGAGAGGCCATTATTATTTTGACTTAAAGAAAATCTGGAATAGTGTACCCTATATTGATGAAACAGTTGATTATGGAACAGGCATTGAAAAAGTGCCTAATTCTCCTGATTTCTGGGGTAAAATAGAAGCTGATTTCAAATTTGCCGTTGATAATTTGCCAGAGACTCAATCAGAAGCGGGTCGGGCCAATAAATGGGCTGCTGTTGCCTACTTAGGTAAAGCCTATTTATTTCAAAAGAAGTTTTCTGAAGCTAAAGGGATGTTTGACCAGGTAATCGCTAATGGTAAAACTACGAATGGCAAAAAATACGGTCTGGTTGCCAAATATGCTCAAATCTATAATGCGGCTAATGATAATAATGAAGAGTCTGTGTTTGCAGTTCAGACTGCAAATAACTCCGGTAATGTTAATAATGCAAACTGGTTTGACGATTTAAATTATCCTTACAACACGGGTACAGATGGTCCTGGTAACTGTTGTGGATTCAATCAACCAAGTTTTGATGCAGCTAATGTATTCCGAACGGATGCTAATGGTCTTCCATTATTGGATGGTTCATATAATTCTGCAGCCAATGAATTGAAGCATGATTATAATGTAGAGTCATCGTCACCTTTTACTACTGATGCGGGTAATGTAGATCCAAGATTGGATCATTGTATTGGTCGTCGTGGTATTCCATATTTAGATTGGATAGACCACCCAGGTAAAAACTGGATACGAAATCAACCTTATGGAGGCCCATATTCTGTAAAGAAATATGTGTATTACAAAAGTCAGGAAAATACTTTGACAGATGGTAGTTCATGGACAAGAGGTTATGCTACTATGAATTATACGGTCATCAGATTTGGGGATGTATTATTGATGACGGCTGAGGCAGAGGCGGAATTAGGCAATTTGGAAAAAGCCAGAACATATGTAAATATGATCAGAACCAGAGCTTCCAATCCTGATTCCTGGGTGAAGAAAAAAGACGGAACAAACGCCGCAAATTATGTAATCGGCTTGTATAATACTCCCTGGACAGATAAAGCTGCCGCTATCAATGCAGTGCGGTATGAAAGAAGAATAGAGCTTTCTCAGGAAGGTTTCCGATTCTTTGACCTGGTAAGATGGGGTATAGCTGCAGATGTATTGAATAAATATTTGCAACATGAAGCAGTGTTATTGACTACAATGTTTGGAGGTGCTACTTTCAAAGCAGGTAAAGCTGAATTTTTACCGATTCCTCAAACGCAAATAGATATTCAGGGGGCTGATGTTTTGAAACAAAACCCTGGTTATTAATAGTATTAGTTAAAGTTTCTATCATACAAATTTGAGTCCACCGGTTGCAATTCAACCGGTGGACTTTTTTTTTAATGACTTACATTCAGTATAAAAAGAGTGAGCATTTGATATCTACTGGTTATAACCTTACTTTTGCAAGTAGATATTCTTCAATTTTTTTTTGACCAAAAACAATCACAATGACTATTTGGATGAATCGCTTTTCTTTTTTTATAGCTGGCATATTATCCATGTTGTTATTTGTATCGACTGTAAAACCAGGAGTAGAAGTAGCAAAACCAGTAAAAGAAAATGCAATCTTACCCCAAAACATAAGGTCTGTTACTTTAAAAAATAGCTATTCCTTTGCCGGGGAGTCAGTTCCCCTTGAAAACTTTGATGTTAAAGAAAGATTAGAAAGAGAGTTATTAGTGAATACATACTGGCATTCCAATACTATACTATGTATGAAAGCCGCCCAACGATTTTTCCCCACCATTGAGAAAGTACTGAAAGAATATAGAATCCCGGATGACTTTAAATATATACCCGTCATTGAAACCTCTTTGAGAAATGAAACTTCTCCATCGGGTGCTAAAGGAATATGGCAGTTTATGAAACCGGTGGCAGAAATGTATAAACTGGAAATGAATGAAGAGGTAGATGAACGGTACCATTTTGAAAAAGCCACTGCTGCGGCTTGCCAGCATTTATTGAGGTATAAGCAACGCTTTGGCTCCTGGACACTTGCTGCGGCCGCTTATAATGCAGGGGAAGGAAATATCAACAGGGAATTGACTCGCCAGGGAGAGGAAAATTATTATGATATGAATATTAATGACGAAACCTCCCGTTACATTTTCAGATTGATTGCAATGAAAGAAATAATCGCTAACCCTACTGAGTTTGGTTTTTATATTGAACCTAATGAAAAATATAATCAAATAAGTACCAAAAAAATTGAAATCAACACTACTATTCCTAACCTGGGCAGTTGGGCTCGTGACCACGGCACAAGCTACAGAATGTTGAAGGCATTGAATCCATGGCTCAGATCAAGTACCCTCACTCATAAACCAAATAAAAATTACATTATCGATGTACCCAGGTAATCGATACTATTTACTGCATTCCCAGTTGCCCTGAAGCTTTTAATTTATAAGCTTGTTGGGCACAATCTAAAAATTGCTGATACCCCTTGATACTGCTATGGTAACCCCTCGCAGGTACCAATGTCTCTTGATCTATTGGATCTACAGGAACATATAATGGCTGGGAATTCTGCTGAAAATTAATGATCTGAAAGTCCTCCCATTTGTTGCCAATATTGCGAAGCTTTTTATCTCTGGATTTAGAATATAGAGTTGGGCTTAGAGGCGTCTCATCATCACAGTATAAAGAAACCAGTACAAAATCATTATTAAGTCTATTCCATACTTTTTCGTCCACCCAAATATGCTCTTCCGTTTTGCGACAGTTTACACATCCATAGCCGGTGAAATCAAGCAGCATAGGCTTATTGACTTCTTTTGCAAAGGAAAGGCCCTCCTGATAATCTTTAAATACATTTAGATTATTTGCACCTTTAGTATAGGAAGGGTATTTAGATTTTATGTTTGCATCCACACTTTGCAGTGGTTTGAAGAAATTGTAATAAGCTGGAGGAGCCAATCCACTCAATAGTGAAAGTGAATTATAAGTCCTGGTCTTTTCATTCCCTAAAAAACCAGTAATTAAATAGATGGTCCACAAGGCTATTAACCCAGCAAACAACTTTCTTCCATTGGATAATTTTTTTACCGGACTATCATGAGGAAATTTAAACAATCCAAATAGATAGGAAGTCATAAGAGCAAACAGTATCACCCAAAAGCCCATAAATACTTCGTATCTCAAAAATCCCCAATGAGAAGTCATATCGGATACAGATAAGAATTTAAGCGCCAAAGCCAGCTCTAAGAAACCAAGTACCACTTTTACACTATTCATCCAGCTGCCAGATTTAGGCAAGCTCTGCAACCATGCTGGGAATGCAGCAAATAGGCCAAAAGGCAATGCTAATGCCAGCGAAAAGCCAAACATGACTACTAAAGGTCCGATTTTAGAAGTCGCTGATTGTACTAAGGCACTGCCAATGATAGGCCCTGTACAAGAGAATGAAACAATGGCCAAGGTAAAAGCCATAAAAAATATGCCTAATAAATTGCCATTTCTTCCAATTGCATCTGTTTTTGTACTCCAGCTAGCAGGTAAGGTTATTTCATAAAATCCAAAAAACGAAAACGCAAATACTACAAAAATGATGAAAAATATCAAATTAGCCCACGGATTAGTAGATAGATCATTTAAAGCAGTAGCTCCAAAAAAGGAGGTGATTAATAAGCCTAGTCCTACATATATAGCAATAATAGATAAACCGTACAAGACGCCATTTCGGATTCCTGTTGATCGATCTTTACTACTTTTGGTGAAATAACTAACAGTAAGTGGTATCAAAGGGAATACACAGGGAGTCAATAATGCAAGTAAGCCACCTAGAAATCCAAAAAAGAATGTCCAAAGATGTGAGGATTGGTTGATTTTATTTTCTTCCGTTGTACAACTACTTTTTACAGTTGAATAGCTTGACTGAAGATTGGGCACAGCTTGATCAATGAATGTTTTATCTCCCAGGGTATTGGTATTTGACGACAGGGAGCTTTCCTGGTCAGTCGATTCATAAGATCCATTGGGTTGTCCAGGTATCCTAAATTCAAAATCAAAATCATAAGGTGTACAGGCCACATCGTCACATACAATCCCGGTAAGGTACCCTTTGATCAAACCGATGGGGTTCTTTAATCTGATGAGCTGAAAAAATGAAGCTGTATCCTTAATTTTAGTGACATTTTCTTCAAATATTTTGTCATACATTTTAGTGATATGACCCGATTCTTCATTTTTGCCTATGAAGGCAATATTCGATGAATCTTCATAGATAAATTCTATAGGTGATACAGATGAGTTTTCTATTTGATATTGACTGTAGGTTCCATATTTTTTATCTATCGTAAGATGCCATACAAGCTTATATTCATTTTCCTTGATCTGCTCTATTGAATAAGTCCAATGCACTGGTTTGTATTCTGCGGATCCTATTTGGAAAAAACTAAATAGAATTAAAATTAAATGCATGGGCTGATGGGATTTTATTTGGCCGTACTCAAATTAATACTGAATGGAATTGACTTTGGGGGCAAACATTGAACTTCATTGCAACACATAAATTCAATAGCACCGGTTACCGGTTTGTTAATGTCTTTAATTTTTATTATTTGGGTAAAGACTCCTTTATGCTTTATTTTGATCAATTCCATTCCAAACATTTCATCTTTTATTTTCCTGATATCCCCTGTTTCCTCATTATTACCTATCAGCTCAATATTGCTCTCATTTTCATAAGTAAATGAAGTTTTTACTGGGCCATCATCTCCTTTCAGATATTGAGAATAAATATTCCAACCATCTTCTATAGTGGCAGTAAAGACTAATTTGTATTCATTAGTTCCCAATTTTTCGGATGTTGTAGTCCAGCTCACCGGATTTTTGCCAAACAGTAAAGAACACAAACCAAATATTATAAATTGTAGCTGCATAGTTATAGGATTGGAAAGCAAAAATACAATCTAATTATACGTGTATGTACTTGGTTAAGAAATAATTAACCTCATTGCCAACTTGTTAAACCAAAACGGAAGCAAAATGATATAACATAGACTCCATCATTTTATATCCATCCACATTCCCTAATATAGCTTCAGCTGCGCGCTCAGGGTGGGGCATCATACCATAAACATTTCTGGTTTTATTGCAAATCCCGGCAATATTTAACAGGGATCCATTGATATTGGCAGATTCTGTAGTATTTCCATTTCGATCCGCGTATTTAAAAATAATTTGGTCATTGGTCACCATTTCTTTCAATGTGTTCTCGTCTGCATAATATCTTCCATCTGCATGTGCAATCGGCATCTTTAGCACCTGATCTTCAAGTAAAAGATTACTGATAATGCTATTAGTGGTTATAGTCTTGAGATAAATATTTTCGCATATAAATTTTTGATCCCGGTTGGAGAGCAGAGCTCCGGGCAACAGGCCTGCTTCACAAAGTATTTGGAATCCATTGCAAATGCCCCAAACAAATCCACCATGTTGTGCAAAAGCACTTATTTCAGGCATGATATTGGCATATCGCGCGATGGCACCTGACCTCAAATAATCTCCATATGAAAAGCCTCCGGGTAAAAAAATTCCATCTACCCTGGGTAAATGATGTTCCTTGTGCCAGATTTTCTCCACATGAACTTTACAGACTTCTCCTAATACATGTATCAGGTCGTCATCACAATTTGAGCCCGGGAAAACTACTACTCCAAATTTAAAAGTTTTTGTCATGGTTCAACTAAATTTAAAATAGGTTAATATTTGATATATAATTATAGTAGCAAACAAAATAAAATGTAGCATTTCTGCTACTCCGTTATTTCTGATATTTGAAAATTGAAGCCCTATAAAAATACCAATATAAGGAACAGTAAACAATAATACACTGTTATCCAAATATTGATGGAAAATCAAAACAACCAAACTCGTGACTAGTGATAAAAATAAAATATCTACTTTTTTCTGTGCCTGAATATGCTTTTTCTTTCTGATTTCATTAAAAGAGACCAACAGATAGAGACACAATACACCAAAAACAATTAAGTAAACGTAATCCAATGGACTGCCGCTAAATTTAAAAAAATTATTGCCAAAATGAGCTGGCAACACGCGTGTTATGTCCGATTCATGACCGTTCCATATTTTGAAAGTAATCCAGAGAAACCAGGGAATAAAGCCACCAATAAATATTTGAAGGATATGAACCAGTTCCATTTTTTTGAGATTATTAATTCCCAGGAAAATCAGTAGTAAATAAATAGCAACAGGGGGACAAATAATAGAAGCAATTCCTATAAGAAACGAAGCATTAAAAATATGAATAGCAGGGTTCCCTGTCTTATATATTTGAAATAGCTCAAACAATCCCCAAATCACAAAAAAATTGGCAAGATGGATATGACTCATACCCCAAAAGGGAGGTATTAGTGATGAAAAGAGAATAAAAAATAGTCCAGGGAAAAGCATGATCTCCCGATGCAGCCTATTTTCAATCACCATCTTATTAATAAAAACGGCCTGAACAAATAATAATAAAATATGGAAAACCGGCGTAAAGGGTCCCCCTAAAGGCACCTGATCATAGAACTGGTGGCCCCATATCGCAGGAATAATCTGAAGTACAATGGCATAAACCAATAACATCAGGCTATTAAAAAAACTATTCTTTCTAAATATGGACAGCATGAAGGGATTGCAAAATTAAAAATATCGTCATTCAGTTCTGCATTTCAGGGAGTTTATTATTGCAGATATGATTAAAAATAGACGAATTGTGTATAAAGCATTGATAGTCTGATTTATAAGCGACATCTGAATAACACAAAGTGATTATAAATGAGAGAACGAAGCTAAAACAATATTGGTATCTTGTGAGCTCGAATTTAAGCAGATTTCATGAATCTTAAGACGATCCAGCAGCCCATTTCAAAAGAACTGGCTGAATTTGAAGAGTATTTTAAAAAAGCCATGCACAGTCAGGTTTCTTTATTGGATCGTATTACCTATTACCTGGTCAAAAGAAAAGGGAAGCAAGTGCGACCCATGTTTGTATTTTTTAGCGCACAGTTGCTTAGTGAAATCACTCCTGCCACCTATACCGCGGCTGCTTTAGTAGAGATTATTCATACAGCTACTTTGGTCCATGACGATGTAGTAGATGATAGCATGTTGAGAAGAGGTTTTTTTTCTGTAAATGCATTATGGAAAAACAAAATTGCAGTTTTGGTAGGCGACTATTTATTCTCTACTGGTCTGGATTTAGCTTTGAAAGAAAAACAATTTGAAGTATTGTATATATTGAATGCTGCAATTAAAGAATTGAGTGAGGGTGAACTTCTCCAAATTGAAAAAGCCAGGAAATTGGATATAGAAGAATCAGTATATTTTGATATTATCCGACAAAAAACTGCTTCTCTGATAGCAGCATCCTGTGCTGCTGGCGCTGCTTCAGTATCCAATGACACAGAAAAGATTCAAAGGGTAAAGCAAATAGGAGAGTGGATAGGAATGGCTTTTCAGATTAAAGATGATCTGTTTGATTTTGGAGATGATGATATTGGTAAACCTACCGGCATCGACATTAAAGAAAAGAAAATGACCCTCCCTTTAATTTATACCTTGAATAAAATTGACCGCAGTCAAAAAAAGGAAATTATTAATATTATTCGCAATAAAAGCAACGATAAAAAGTTGGTAAAAAAAATTATAGAGCAGGTGAAATTATCCGGAGGGCTCGAGTATAGCACTCAAGTAATGAACGATTTTGCTAATAAGGCTAAGAATGCACTATTGGAGTTTCCATCATCTCAAGCCAGACAGGGTCTGGAGTCACTGATAGACTTTACTATTCAAAGAAAATCATGATCTGATTAATTCAGCACAACATTTTTTCTCATTTCTCCCCAGGTATTTTTGGGTGCTACTAATAGACTGGCAATGAAATTTCCTAAAGCTGAGCAAGAAATCATTTGCCTTGGAGCCATGTCCATAGTTCCGAGCCCTTCTTGAATTACAAAATCTACACAACTGTGAATGAGATCTTCCTCTTGATGCAATTCAAAATGTTCCATCATCATTGCCACAGATAATATACTCGCTAGTGGATTGGCGATATTTCTGCCTGCTGCCTGAGGATAAGAACCATGAATAGGTTCAAACAAGGCTTTGTCACCTTCGCCATAGGATCCTGATGGTAGTAAACCAATAGAACCAACAATTACGCTCGCTTCATCCGAAAGGATATCTCCAAATAAATTTGAGGTAAGAATGACATCAAACTGCCGGGGATTCAATATTAATTGCATAGCAGCATTGTCTATGAAAAGAAAATCCAATTCAATATCGGGAAATTCATTTTTTTGAATTTCAATTACAGTGGTTCTCCATAATCTTCCTGTTTCTAAAATATTTGCTTTGTCTACTAAAGTGAGTTTTTTACGGCGTTGTCTGCTTTCATCAAAGGCTAGTCTGGCTACCCGTACTATTTCATCTTTGTGGTAAAAACATTCATCCAGCGCCCACATTCCCAATTCATCTTTTTGTTTTTTTCCAAAATATAACCCCCCTGTTAATTCCCTGAAAATAGTCAAATCCACATTTTGTATTTGCTCTTCTTTGAGTGGAGAAAGTGAATATAGTTTTCGGTAAGATTTTATCGGTCTTACATTAGTATGGATTTCTAATTTTCTACGCAAGCTCAATAGTCCGTGTTCTGGTCTCACAGTTGCATTCAGATTGCGATCATATTTAGGGTCTCCTACAGCACCAACTAACACGGCATCCGCATCGAGACAACCTTTCAAGGTTTCATCAGGGAGGGGCTCTAGATTCTGATTCATGGCGGCTGCTCCCAGTAGATATTCTTTTAATTCAAATTGATGATCAAATTTTTGTTCAAGAGACTTGATTGTTTTGATAGCCTGCTGAATTACTTCTGGTCCAATACCGTCGCCCGGGAGTACCGCAATGGTCTTTTTCATGCCGCAATATGAGTAAAATTCAGCACTGCTGTATTATTAATGATGTCGGCTTTTGAGACTAAATTTTTTTTAATAGGATTTATAATCGCTTTATCTCTGCTCCTATGGCATTCAGCCTCCCATCTATATTTTGGTACCCACGATCGATTTGGTTCACATTATGAATTAAGCTGGTGCCTTTAGCACTCATGGCTGCAAGAAGTAAAGCTACCCCTGCACGAATGTCTGGAGAACTCATCTCAATACCCCGTAAATGATATTTTCGATTTAACCCAATTACAGTAGCTCTGTGCGGATCGCAAAGAATGATCTGAGCACCCATATCGATCAATTTATCCACAAAAAACAATCTGCTTTCAAACATTTTTTGATGTACCAGCACGCTTCCTTTCGATTGCGTCGCTAATACCACAATTATACTCATTAAATCCGGTGTAAATCCGGGCCACGGGGCGTCATAAATGGAAAGTATAGATCCATCCATAAATGTGGAAATCTCATATTCTTCTTGTGCCGGAATATATAAATCATCCCCTTTTTCTGTAACCGTGACACCCATTTTTCTAAAAACTTCCGGTATAATACCCAGGTCTTTTATGCCTGCATTTTTAATTGTAATTTCTGATTGGGTCATAGCGGCCAAACCTATGAAACTACCTACCTCAATCATGTCCGGTAGACATTTATGATCGGTACCCGTCAAAGAAGTCACTCCCGTAATGTAAAGAAGATTGGAGCCAATACCATCTATCCGGGCACCCATCCTGGCGAGCATTTTACATAACTGCTGAATATAGGGTTCACAGGCTGCATTGTAGATCGTGGTCATGCCTTCAGCAAAACAGGCAGCCATGATTACATTGGCGGTGCCCGTAACTGAAATTTCATCCATTAAAATATAGGTGCCTTTCAGTTTTTTTGATTCAATAAAATATTGAGCTTTGGATGCATCATATTCCACTTTAGCTCCTAGCTGAGTGAGTCCTGTAAAATGGGTATCAAGCCTTCTTCTTCCTATTTTGTCGCCGCCGGGTTTGGGTAAATACATTTTGCCTAATCTCGCTAATAATGGCCCTATCAACATGACTGATCCTCTGATAGATTTGGCTTTTTTATCAAATTCCTCACTTTCAATATATTGGGTGTCAATTTCCCGGGCGGTGAATGCATAGGTTCCTTCATCTATTTTTTCCACCTGGGCTCCCAATCCATCCAATAATTCTATCATTCGTTGAATATCCAGGATATTGGGTAAATTAGAAATAGTGACTTTTTCTTGAGAAAGTAATACAGCACAAAGTACTTGTAAGGCTTCATTCTTTGCCCCCTGGGGATGTAAATCACCTTTTAGCTTTTTACCACCTATTACCTGGAACGAATCTGTAAACATGAATATGGATATTTAGATGCCTCAAATATATTAAATGTTTATTTAATATGAAAAAGGAGAAGATTCGGTTTAAACGCATCGCATAAGTCCTCAACCTATCTTTCTGGAAAATTTGTTTCTTGTTTGAATATTAAAATTTAGATTCTTCCAGTGACATTTTCGGTTTTGAGCCCTTCAGGCGAACGATAAATAAATTGGAATAATCAGTCTCATCAATCTTTTTTATGGAGTGGACAAGACCCATGGCATCCAACAGACTTAATGTAGAATTACTATGACCAACTACCAGGACATTCTTCTCACTCTTTACTATTCTTTTAGCAAATAGATCCAGAGTATCCGGCTTATAAATCTGGATGGTAATGCCATTTAACTGAGCCAAAGGATTAGCCGTTTGTAGCGTCCTTTTATAGTCCGTGCTAAATATTTCCTGGATGGATTTATCAGCTAAAATTTTTGCTAATTTTTGAGCCCTTAGCTTACCGGTTTCACTCAAATCGGGATCCCGACTATCATCTATTTTTTCAGCATGTCTCACTATAAATATAGTTCTGGTCGAAGTGCAGGCTACCAGGGTAAACAGGGCCAGGACAACTAATTTTTTCATACTGATTTTAGTTTTGAAATTATGGAATTAGCCACTTGAAAAGAAGCATTATCAGGTAATAGTAAATCATGTAATTTAAAATACTCCGTCTTAATCTTTTCTGAATCTAATTTGTTCGTTTCAGCTACTAGATTTGAAACGGTAAACTCATCCTGGATCAATTCTTTTAGTAAAGGCTTATCTAAAATTAAATTTACCAATGATATGTATTTTACTTTTATTAATTTTTTTGCAATCAGATAGGACAGCCTATTACCGGTATAGCATACAATTTGTGGTACGCCAAATAAAGCAGTCTCCAAAGTGGCGGTTCCAGAGCTTACCCAGGCCAGTGAAGCGGCAGCCAGAATGGAATAGGTCTTTCCTTGAAAAATCACTGATTTTGATTCCTCTTTGTTTAAAAAACTTTCATAAAATGCCATTGACAGCGAAGGAGCAGCAGCAATAACAGGTGTATAATCAGGGAAATTCTTAGCTGCTTTCAGATATAAAGGCAGCATTTTAGAGATTTCCTGCTTTCTGCTCCCGGGTAATAAAGCCAATATTTTTTTATTTAAAAATTGTTTTGAAATTTCTGTGTCAGGAGTGAATTCTGCAATTGCTTCTAAAAGAGGATGGCCTACGTATTCAGGATAAACTTCATATTTTTTATAAAAATTATTTTCAAAAGGTAAAATGGTATATAATTGATCCACAGAGGATTTTATATGTTTTACCCGACCTTCTTTCCATGCCCATAGCTGAGGGGAGATATAATAAAAAGTTTTGAAATCTGCCTTTTTTGCCCACTGAGCCATTCGCAAGTTAAATCCAGGATAGTCAACGAATATTATGGCATCAGGATTAAATGCTAAGATTTGGGATTTACAGATTTTGAAATTTTTATAAATAGTACCAATATTGGCAATTACCTCTGCGAATCCCATAAACGCTAACTCCTGGTAATGCTTCAATATAGTGGCTCCTTCTTTTGACATTAGGTCTCCACCCCAGGCTTGGATCAGGGCATTTTTGTCTAATTCAAAAAGTCTTCTTATAAGTTTAGATCCATGTAAGTCCCCTGAAGCCTCACCCACAATCAAAAAATATTTCATCTATCTATCTTATGGTTTAGAAAATATCCCGGGAATATTTTATCAGCCAAAGTAAAATACATATAAATGTAGAAACAGTGAGCCCACGCATACTTTGATACCATCGTATTTTATTGAAAAGTTGCATGAAAGCAATATTAGCACATAAGCTGAGCAGAGCTATGGTTCTGGGCCGGAGAATATGCACCACTGGTTGGCTATCATCTTTAGGAATTAAGACGGTAGATTCGAAAAAAATCATTAGTAATGCAAAAAGCGCCAGCGGTATTACCAAGCCTAAAGCAAGTCCATTGAATATTTTATCGTGATTGAAGATACGAACCACCAGGTTTTTCATAGTTCAAAATGCTTTAGGGGTTCAATAGCCTGATATCGGGTAAGATTATGACCTGAAGGAACCACCGAGATATAGCCATTTTTCAGGGCCCATTCGTCAGTGCCTTCAACATCATCTTCAGTGACAAACCTACCACTCAACCAATAATACTTTTGACCCCGGGGATCTTTGCCTTCTATAAATTCCTCGACCCAACGCCCCTCAGCCTGACGACAAATTTTTATACCCTTCAATTCGTGTTTTTTTAACTTAGGAATGTTTACATTTAACAAGCTGGTATTTTCGAGGCCATGATTCAGTGTTTTTTCAATTATTTTCCTGATATATTCCTCAGCTGAATCGAAGTCTGCCTCAAATGAGAAATCTAATAAAGAAAATCCAATAGAGTTAATCCCTTCTATAGAAGCTTCCATGGCAGCTGACATGGTACCTGAGTAAATTATATTTATCGATGAATTAGCCCCGTGATTTATCCCTGAAAGACAAAGATCTACTTTACGATCCCTCAAGACCAGGTGTTTAGCCAATTTCACACAATCCACCGGAGTACCTGTACATTCATAGGCCTCTAGCTCACCGAAAGTATGGACTCTATTGATACGAAGTGGTTTCTCTAAAGTGACAGCGTGCCCCTGTCCGGATTGAGGACTATCAGGTGCTACAATTACGATTTCGCCATAGTCCGATGCGATTTTACTCAAGGCTTTAATGCCAGGTGCAAAAAGGCCATCATCGTTTGTTAAAAGTATAAGTGGCTTTGGCATAATTGATTGTAAATGTAGGAATAATATATTTGTTCTATTGGTAGAAAAGGGAATATAAAATTCTGAAAATAATTTTTAATAAAAATATCTATATTTGCATCCCGAAAAACCTAAAAGGGTCTTTTTCATGGAAGCATTGAAGGAGTTTACGGTTCCACTGACTGGGTTAAAGCCTGGCAACCATTCGTTTAACTACGTAGTGGGCGCTGTGTTTTTTAGTCATTTTGAAAATTCACCCATACAGGACGGATCTTTTGAAGTAATGATTATTTTAGATCGCAGATCGAATCACGCTTATATAGAGTTTGAAATCAAAGGTTCTTATAAATGTTATTGTGATAGATGTTTGGTAGCCATTGATCTTCCGATTGAAAGCAAGAGCCAATTAATCCTGAAATTTGAAGAAGGTGAAGATTCGGATGAAATCATTTACCTCGATGCTAAAGTTTTTGAATGGAATGCTGCTAAAATAATCTTTGAACTAATTTGTCTTGCAAAACCATTGACTAATGTATATGATTGTAAGGGAAAACCATGTGATCAGGTAATGTTGAAAAAATTGAATGGTTTAGAGGTTGGAGAAAAGACTGCTGATAAACTAAGTTCTATCTGGGAAAACCTGAAAAATATAAAATTGAATTAATAGTATACTAAATATAATTTGTCATGCCAAATCCAAAGACAAGGATCTCAAGATCCAGAAAAAACAAAAGAAGAAACCATCACAAAGCAGAATTGCCCAATGTTTCTATTTGTAAAGTAACAGACGAAGCTCACCTTAGACATCGTGCTTATTGGCATGAAGGTGATTTGTATTACAAAGGCAGAGTGCTAGTGAAAAATTCGGTTTCTGAGTAATGAAGCAAATCATCAAGACTGATAAGGCTCCACTTCCTATTGGTCCATATAACCAGGCTGTAAAGGCTAATGGTAATTTGTATATTTCGGGGCAGATATGTATTAATCCTGATACTGGAAATCTAAACAATGGTTCTTTAGAGGATGAAACACATCAGGTGTTGAAAAACATGGGTGCTATACTTCATGCTGAAGGATTAGATTTTGAAAATGTTGTAAAGTGCACCATTTTCATTAAAGACATGAATCAATTTGGAAAGATCAATTCTATCTATGCCCAATATTTTAATGAGGCTACAGCGCCAGCCAGAGAGACGGTAGAAGTATCTAACCTGCCTAAATTTGTCCATGTAGAAATTTCAGCCATTGCTGTTTATTAAACTATAGAAAATGGAAAGAGTATTGTCATGTATGCAGCCTACAGGTAATCTGCATTTTGGTAGATACTTTGGTGCCGTAGAAAATTGGGTCAATCTTCAAAAAAAGTATGAATGCTATTTTGGTATTGTCAACTATCATGCGATGACTATGCCTTATAAAGCAAGTGATTTAAGAGAGGCTACGTGGAATGGAATTTTTGGATTGCTGGCATGTGGTATTGATCCTAAAAACTTATTTATTCAGTCCCTGGTGCCTGAACATGCAGAACTTACCTGGATTTTGAATTGCTTTGCAAGCTATGGAGAGGCCCAGCGAATGACCCAGTTCAAAGACAAAATCGTTCAGGCAGGTGAAAAAGAAAAGGAAGCATTCATATCGGTGGGATTATTTACCTATCCCGTACTACAGGCCGCCGATATCTTAATCTATAAACCGAAGTATGTGCCTGTGGGAAAAGATCAGGAGCAACATTTGGAATTGACACGCAATATTGCTATTCGGCTCAATAATTTCATTGGAAGAGACTTACTGCCTGTTCCGGAAGCATTGTTTACTGAAATTCCCAAAGTAATGTCAACGGCTGATCCTTTAAAAAAGATGAGCGCCAGTATGGGTGAGAAACATAATATAGATGTATTTGCATCTCCTGATCAAATAAGAAAGCAAATAAAATCGGCAGTTACGGATATAGGCACAGAAGTTGCTGATAAAATGAGCCCTGGTATAGAGAATCTATTTTCAATTTTAAAAGCATCAGGCAATGAGCTTGCTCATGAGGAATTACTGCAGGAGTATCACCAAAAATCGCTTAAATATTCAGTTTTAAAAGAGAAGGTGGCCGAATCGTTGATTGAATTGAGTAATCCCATTCGTGAAAGAATGTCAGAAATCCAAAATGATAAGAAGAATATTAAATTGCTGATCAAAGAAAGTTCAGCCAATATTAGAAAAATAGCTAAGCAAAATTTGGATGAAGTAAAGGATGCTGTTGGATTGATGAATGTAAACTAAATCCCTTATAAGAAAGTTGCAATTTTGATCCGTATCGCTATGGATATTCCCGGTTGGGATCGATCTCATGTATTACATTTGTGTCCTAATTTATAAGAATGAAAATAATTTGTGTAGGCAGAAATTATATAGACCATGCTAAAGAATTAAATAATCCGGTTCCGAAAGAACCTGTTTTATTTATGAAGCCATCTACTGCCTTATTGATTAATCAGCGACCATTTTTTTATCCGGATTTTAGTACCAATATTCATTTCGAATTGGAACTGGTGATTCAAATCAATAAAAATGGTAAAGCCATTGATCCCAAATTTGCTCATAAATATTATGACAAAATAGGCTTAGGGATAGATTTTACAGCAAGAGATATTCAAGACAAGTGCAAGGAGAAAGGACTGCCCTGGGAAAAAGCCAAAGCATTTGATTACTCAGCTGTATTAAGTCCACTTATCAGCATCACTGAATTGAAAAACGTATTGAATATCGAATTTGAATTAAAGAAAAATCAACAGACAGTGCAACATGGTTTTTCTCAGGATATGATTTTCAATTTTGATCATATCATCAGTTATGTTTCCAGGTTTTTTAAATTATTGAAAGGCGATTTAATTTATACCGGTACACCAGCTGGTGTAGGTCCGGTACAGATAGGCGATACCCTGGAAGGTTTTCTCGAAGGAAAGCCTATGCTTTATGTAAATATTAAGTGATACTTAGCTTATCCATCGATTCAAAAATCATATTAATAATTCTATTCATATCCAATAAATAGCCATACTTTTGCGACGACATTTTGAAATAGAAATTTATTTAATATCAACCTAGAATAACAACATTTATATGCCTTATCTTTTTACCTCTGAATCTGTTTCCGAAGGACATCCTGATAAAGTAGCAGATCAGATATCAGACGCCCTCATTGATAATTTTCTTGCATTCGATGCAGACTCTAAAGTAGCTTGTGAAACCATGGTGACTACCGGGCAAGTAGTATTAGCCGGAGAAGTAAAATCTAAAACATATCTCGATGTACAGGAAATAACAAGAGAAGTAATTCGCAAAATTGGATATACCAAAAGTGAGTACATGTTTGAAGCCAATTCCTGTGGAATATTTTCCGCCATTCATGAACAATCAGCAGATATTAACAGAGGGGTAGACAAAAAAAATCGAGAAGATCAGGGAGCCGGTGACCAGGGTATGATGTTTGGATATGCCTGTAGAGAAACCGAAGATTTTATGCCCTTGCCGCTAGATCTGGCACATAAAATTTTGATAGAACTTGCGCTTCTTAGAAGAGAGAACAAACAAATCAAATATTTGCGTCCTGATGCTAAAAGCCAGGTTACCATTGAATATGATGACAATAATAAACCCATCAGAATAGATACTATAGTGGTTTCTACTCAGCACGATGATTTTGGTACCGATGAGGAAATGGCCAGGAAAATCAAAAAAGATATCATTGATATTTTGATTCCCAGGTTGAAGAAAAAATTGCATAAGAATGTTCAAAAGCTTTTTACTAATGCCATTACTTTTCATGTCAATCCTACTGGCAAATTTGTGATAGGTGGTCCCCATGGAGATACTGGTTTGACAGGGAGAAAAATAATTGTGGACACCTATGGAGGTAAAGGTGCGCATGGCGGGGGAGCTTTCTCAGGGAAAGACCCTTCAAAAGTAGATCGGTCTGCAGCCTATGCTACCCGTCATATTGCAAAAAACCTGGTCGCAGCAGGTATATGTGATGAGATTTTAGTTCAAGTATCCTATGCTATCGGAGTGGCAAAACCAATGGGATTATATGTAAATACGTATGGTACCGCTAAAGTAGATATGACGGATAGTGAGATTTCAGATAAAGTGCTCGATATTTTTGACATGCGACCTTATGCTATTGAAAAAAGATTAAAATTGAGAAATCCAATTTATAGCGAGACCGCGTCGTACGGCCACATGGGTAGAAAACCTCAAATCGTTGAAAAAATATTTAAGACCCCGGATGGAAAAGTAAAAAAAGTAAAAGCAGAATTATTTACCTGGGAAAAATTAGATAAAGTAAAAGAGGTAAAAAAAGCTTTTTCTTTGAAATAATCGCAGATTAGCTACATCACAAAAGGCAAATTATTAAATAAAGGCTCTCCTGAAAAAGAGCCTTTGTTCTTTGGTATAGGATGCAGGGCACTTACCAAAGCTGCCATATGTCTTACAAACCACCATGTTTCAAAACTTTACTTTTTCTTTCATTCTGTGTATCTTTAAGAATAATTAAAAAGTTATTATCATGGCAATTTTCAATATAAATGTTAATAATCAAACTATGACTGTAGATGTAGCAGAAGATACTCCTCTGCTCTGGGTCTTACGTGACCATCTTGGACTTACAGGCACCAAGTATGGGTGCGGTATTACAGCTTGTGGTGCTTGTACCGTGCATATTAATGGCAATGCGACCAAGTCCTGTACTTTTCCTGTTTCCATTCTTGGCAATAGTAAGATTACCACTATAGAGGGTTTGTCAAAAAATGGTGACCATCCTGTACAGATAGCCTGGGATGAAGTAGATGTACCTCAATGCGGTTACTGTCAGGCAGGGCAAATAATGACTGCTGCTGCATTGTTAGCAAAAAAGTCAAAACCCTCAGACAAGGAGATTTCAAATGCCATGAACAGCCATATTTGCAGATGCGGCACCTACCATAGAATAAAAGATGCCGTAAAGCTTGCATCAAAAAACATGAGTAACTAAAAGAAAATTTCTTTTTCAATTAAAAAAATACGATGTCAATACATAATTTAATTCCTGCTACCAACCGAAGACAATTTTTAAAAACTACTGCGTTAGCTACAGGGGGTTTAGTATTAAGTTTTAGGATAGCGGCAAAACAAAAGGATGAGTGTGGAAATATTTTGCAGGATGCAGATCCAAATGACATAAACTTCAATGCATACCTTACTATTCATCCGGATGGAACAGCTACAATTTACTCTCCAAATCCTGAAACCGGCCAAGGTATCAAGACCTCTTTCCCCATGATTGTGGCTGAAGAGTTAGATATGGATTGGAACAAAATCAAAGTGGTGCAAGCCCCATTAGATACAAATAGATTTGAACGCCAGGTGGCAGGAGGTAGTCGCAGTACTCCTCACTCCTGGACAAGACTGAGGGAAGCAGGGGCTACGGCTAGATATTTATTAGTACATGCCGCAGCGCTAGAATGGAGTGTGCCAGCTAATGAATTGACCACTGCTAATGGAATAGTTTATCACAAAGGGTCAAATAAGGCAGCACATTATGGCACTTTTGCTAAGGCGGCGTCTTCCATTGAAATTCCTAAGGAAATAACATTAAAGGATCCTTCTCAGTTTCATACCATTGGTACCTGGGTGAAGTCTGTAGACAATATGGAAGTCTTTACGGGTAAGGCTATTTATGGAATTGATTACTCGGAGCCTGGAATGGTAAATGCCATGATAGTAAGACCACCTGCTTTTGGCATGAAACTTAAGGATTATAATGCTGAATCTGTGAAGGGTATGCCTGGTATCATCGATGTGGTCACGATGGGAGATAAAGTGGCTATTGTAGGTAAATCCACCTGGGAAGTAATGCAAGCTAAAAAGAAGCTGGCAATTAACTGGACTAACGATAAAGAACTGGAAAGTTCAGGGTCGCATAATCGTATTTTAAACGAAATGATTACTAGTGGGACCATGACCTCTCGTCGAACAGAAGGCAACACTGAGGAAGTCTTTAAGAATGCAAAAAAGATAGTAGAAGCAGAATTTCAGTGCCCATTTATTCCTCATAATGCTATGGAACCAATGAATTTCTTTGCAGATGTAAAATCAGATTCTGCCAGATTAGTAGGCCCATCTCAAAACCCACAAAGTGCTCAAAATGGAGTAGCTAAATTGCTTAATATTCCTGTTGAAAAGGTAACCCTGGAATTGACCAAATTAGGTGGTGGCTTTGGCAGGAGACTGAACAGTGATTTTGCGCTCGAAGCCGCTGAATTGTCAAAAGCAATAAATATGCCAGTAAAAGTCACCTGGTCGAGAGAAGATGATATGACGGCTGGCATTTATAGACCTGCCTGTAAGTATAAATTCAGAGCTGCCCTTGATGAGAAAGGAGCTATGATAGGTTTTCACGTGCGGGCTGCTGGAATGAATAGTGGAAATCCTATAAGAGAAAATAACTTTCCCGTTGGTGCTGTTCCACATGTTTTTATAGAATCATCTGATTACAAATCTGATGTGACCACAGGACCATGGCGAGCGCCTATCACCAATTTCCTGGCTGGGTCTGAGGCAATCTTTTTTGATGAAGTAGCAGAAACAGCGGGAAAAGATCCCGTTACTATGAGATTGGAATGGGTGGCTCAAGCTAAAGCTAATCCTGTAGGTAAAGTTCAGTATGAGCCAGATCGATTCAAAGGAGTGATCGATTTAGTAGCTGAAAAATCTGAATGGTTTAAAAAGAAGAAAGGGGTTTATCGTGGGTTTAGTGTTTATTTCTCTCATTCCACCTATGTGGCACAGGTAGCCGAGGTGAAAAAAATTAAAGGCAAACCTACTATTACCAAAGTATATTGTGCAGTTGATTGCGGTATATTAGTCAATCAAAGCGGGGCAAAGAATCAAATAGTGGGTAGTATTGTGGATGGGATTGGTACGGCTATGTATGGTCGCTTGACATTTAAAGATGGCATGCCAGAGCAAAACAATTTTGATTCCTACAGACTCATTAGATTTAATGAAATAGTACCGGAAGTGGAAGTTCACTTTGTAAAAAATACTATTGATCCCACAGGATTGGGAGAGCCGGCATTGCCTCCGATAAGCGGAGCCGTAGCTAATGCATTTTACAAAGCAACTGGAATAAGAATGCGAAATCAACCCTATATCGATTATTTGGATGGAAATCCTCAGGGTAGCAGTAAAAAAGAAATGATGGGGTAGGGATTGATAATTATGATTCCAACTCTACTTTTGTTGACTTGTAGCCATTAGATATGCTGCATAGCCCCCCACCAAATTGTAGACTTTATCGAATCCCATTTGCTTCATTTTGACTAAAGCTTTTGAAGAGCGTGCCCCTTGCTGACAATAAACAAAATATTTTTTTGATTTATCCAGCATATCGATTTGTTTGTCAAAGTCCTCATCCAAAAAATTAATCGTGATTGCTCCCGGGATATAGCCATCATTGAATTCTGGAGGAGTTCTGACATCCAGCAGAATTGCTTCATGGTTTAATGCTGCGTCCTGATAGGTTTTCAGGAATTCATTTATAGGAAGATCTTTAAAATCACCATTGGCTAAAGTAACGGTTTTATCAGCAGATGAAGATTTATCTGCTGAAGCATCTTTTTGTTTACAGGCAAATGCCAATGCCAGGAAGCCACATAATATTATTTTATTCATCATGCAATGATATCATGAATTTTTAGCATTCCGTACGTGTGCCAGATGGTGCCTGCAATGCCATGCATACAAGGCTGTAGCCTCTTGTAATGGAACCACTCGTTTTTTGTCTGGATGGAAATACCCATTATTGATAAACTGTTCAGGTTTCATATGGTCTAAAATATATCCCCAGCGGTAGTGAAGTGCAGACAATAAATTCAACGAATAGATGAAATTCAATTCTTTATTATCTGCCATTTTGCCCCATTCATCTTCTAAATAAGGCTTTATGACCGGATGCTCCTCCGTTAGCGAGAGCTTGAATCTGATAAAACTGGTCATATGACTGTCTGCCAGATGATGTACCAATTGCGTGATATTCCATCCCCCTGGCCTATAGGTCTTTACAAGATCCGTGGCAGATATATTGTCTAATTCCCTATGTAATAACTCCGGTAGTGCTTTGATTTCCTCTATCCAAAGCGCTATTTGCTCCGCAGTTATCGACGATGGGCTTGCAAACTTGCCTACAGGGTATCGTAATTGATCAAGATCCATAATATTAAATTATTTAAAGACAAATATATAGAATTCAATGCAAGCTTCCTTTTTGATTATCAGCTCTAATTTCGCTAATTTGTATTTTATAATTGTATTAGAAAATGAAAATAACTTATTATGGACATTCCTGTTTTGCAGTTCAACTGGAGAAACACAGAATACTTTTTGATCCATTTATTTCCGGTAATAAACTTGCCCAAAACATTAAAATAGACCAAATCAAATGCGATTATATTTTATTGAGTCATGGGCATGAAGATCATACGGCAGATGCCATTCTTATTGCAAAAAACAATAATGCAACGATAGTGTCCTCGTATGAAATTGCTACCTGGGCAGGTAATCAAGGTTGTAAATATCATCCCATGAATACGGGAGGCAAATGGAAATTTGATTTTGGAACTGTGAAATGTGTAAGTGCGGTTCATTCTTCGGTATTACCTGATGGTACTTACGGCGCTAATCCAATGGGATTTGTGGTAGATGACGGTGTTCAAGTATTTTATTATAGTGGCGATACTGCGCTTACCCTGGATATGCAATTGATCCCTAAATATAAAAAACTTGATCTGGCTATTTTATGTATTGGAGATAATTTCACCATGGGGTATGAAGATGCAGCTGAAGCAGCAAAAATGGTAAATTGTATAAAAATAATGGGAGTCCATTATGACACTTTTGGGTATATTGAGATTGACAAGTCAGCTGTGAAAAAGTATTTTACAGAAAATGGCTTGGAATTATTTTTATTGGAAATAGCTGGAGAAATAGAAATTTAAGCCGTTAAATACTTCATTTATGCATATTGAGGAGGCTTCTGATGTGGCCTAAATAAGGCGCGAATCATGAATTGTGGGTAATTAATTTTATCTTCAGGATTCATTTAAAAAATTAAAATATTATGGGATTGGTAATTTTAGGTTTAATTCTTTTTGTAATTGCAGGTCAGGCAAAAGCCTTAAACTCTCCTTTTGCGAGGTTTAGTGCCCTGGGAAAAGGATTGGGAATCGCTCTTATATTAATTGGTATTTTTTCGTCCGCTGTGGTGCAAATTGAAGCAGGTAGGGTGGGAGTACAGTCATTATTTGGAAAAGTACAGGAAAAAATATTGGAATCAGGTCTTAACATTATAAATCCCCTTGTAAAAGTGACTGACTTTGATATAAAGACCCAGAATTATACCATGTCAGGAGTGCGTGATGAAGGCGCACAAACTGGTGACGACGCTATCAGAACTTTATCTGCAGATGGATTAGAAGTAATTATGGATGTGACAGTACTGTATAAAGTAATTGCTATTAAAGCCCCGGAAATTTATCGCGAACTTGGTACTGGCTATCGGGATATTATCGTTAGGCCTCTAGTGCGGACTAAATTGAGAGATAATGCAGTTTACTACGATGCGGTTTCTTTGTATTCTACAAGACGAGATGAATTTCAAAACAAAATTTTTGAAAGTATAAAGAATGAATTTTCAGCAAGAGGACTCGAGTTAGAATCCTTATTGGTTCGAAATATAATATTGCCTGAATCTGTGAAAACCACTATTGAATCTAAGATAAATGCAGAGCAGGATGCACAGAAAATGACTTTCGTGCTTCAAAAAGAAAAGCAAGAAGCGGAAAGAAAAAGGGTAGAAGCACAAGGTATTGCCGACTATCAGCGAATTATAAGTACTGGCCTTAGCGACAAACAACTTCAATACGAGATGATCAAGGCCAACCTGGAAATTGCAAAATCACCAAATGCTAAAATCATTTTGATGAACGGCAAAAGCCCGAATGTTCTTTTGAGTGATAAATAGAATTCAATTAGGAATTAGGAATGAGGACAAGATCATTTTCGATGTATGATATACAAATTACGAGCACATAGTCCTAATCCGAAAATTGTAATTCGTAACTCGTAATTTCTTGGCATTACAAAATCACCAAAATGTTGAGAATAAACATTTTCAATTTACGATTTACGACATACGAATTACGAGCAAAAAGGCTTAACCCGAAAATTGTAATTCGTAACTCGTAATTTCCTGGCATTACAAATCACCAAAATGTTGAGAATAAACAACTTCAATTTACGATGTACGATATACAAATTACGAGCTAAGTATTCCTAACTCGTAAATTGTAACTCGTAAATCGAACATTGCATTGAAGTCTATCTTGCCACTACAAACTTCTTAGTCTTAGTACCTTCATCGGTAGATATACGCATCAAATAAGTACCAGGAGCGTATGATCTGGTATCAAACTCATAGGTATCATTCACTACATTTTTCCTGGATTGGAATTGAAGTAATCTTCCATTAATATCAGCAATAGTGAAATTAACATTAGTCGATTTCTCAAATTTAACCGTTGCCTTTATATAATCGGTTGTCGGATTAGGTAATAATTGTAATGAAGTTTCTGGCAATTGTATCTGATCAATGGCTGTCGACAATTCCAGTTTCATTCGAATAACTGCACCGTATGGGAACGAATACCAGCTGCCGGCATCATATTTCAAAGTAGACACATAGAAATAAGAAATATCTAATTCATGAAAAGTATAAGCTTTATTCAATCCTTCAGAATAGGACACACCTACCAGGTAACGAGTACCTTTTTTAAGATCTACTTTGTCATTAAATGAAATCACATCCTGTATAGTTACCGTCGGTGTCTCACTCTGGGCTTGAGTGAATTCATGGGTACCTATACCAATAATTTTCAGCTGTGCTGTATTGTCCACGATGGATTTGCTAACATCGAAATTGTCAAAATTCCGGTCAATAGTAGGAAGTAATTCAGCCAGGTAAATAGTGGCAGATTTTCCTTTAAGCGTGCCATCAGCCGCAGGCATAAAACATCCAAAGGTGACATCACTTGCTTTAAACTTATCATTGGCATTCCAATCCGTAGAGGTATTGTATAGATTTCCTACAAAATAATCACCATCATTGGAGGCTCTGTATCCTGAATTATTTGCTAACCCATCATCTTTAGCATATAAGTCGGTAGTAATTATAAATGTTTGTGATTGGGTATTATTAGTAGGGTCTGTATCGGCCGGTGATCCACTGCCACCTTCTACGGAATAGGTAAGCTTATAGGTACCAGCACTAAGTTTACCGGGAATAAAAGATTTAGCAAAAAAGAATGTCGTATCCATTGCACCGGCAGGCAAATTTGGAATGACTAAACTATCTGAATGGAGGACTGTACCAGCACTAGTAGTAATTTTTACTTTCATTTTAACATTGGTAGCTGCATTCAGTCCGAAGTTAGCCACATCAGCAGAGAATGTACTGGTATCAGTACCAATCTGACTGGCAGGGGTAGCATAATTAAACGGAAAGAAGAATTGTTTAGGTTGCACCGCAAGATCAAAAGCAGATTTGCCTAAGAGTTTTACATCGTCTATAACCCATGCATAAAAGTCTCCGTCGAATACAAATTTGACTCTTGCCTGAGCCTTATTGGCCAACTGCGGAAGATCGATTTTAAGAAATTTGCCCCGAGGCGTAGTTTCATTAGGCTGCAGATCTTCATTTACCTCTATATTGGCAGCCCAGGTAGCACCGCCATCAGTAGAATAGGAAATATAGGTACTTCCATTTAGTCCAGCATATAATTCAAAAAACTTAAGCGTAACGGAGTTAAAGGTGCTACAATTTATTACCGGGGATATAAGCTCACCAGTATGCTGGGGATAGGGTGGTGGACCATTAGGAATTTTATTAGTATCGCCTTGGGTAGTCAAAAAATCAGCGTCAAAAACCATGGTGCCATTATCTGCTGTGGGCGCATCAATTCTGAAACCTGCTAAGGCACCATTAGTGATACCTTTGGCATCCCACTTAAATGTATCCCTGGCTGCGCTCAGGCCTTTTGTAGTCCAGGCGCCTTTCCCACCATTGAATGTTTCAGAGTAGAGTACAGGTTCAGCCCCAGTAGGGTCAAGAAAGAAAAAATAACCCTGTGCACCATTGGCGGCTGCTTTTATTTTAATACAATCATTTTGAGAAATCATCACACTAGGAATGGTGAGGGATGGGTCTCCTACCATGGCGAAAATTTCAGTAGCATTCCTGTTATTGCAAAGAATGAAGGCAATAGCCCCGGCATCTTGCACATTTTTTGCTTTTACTGAAAATGAACTGTCTCCACGATCTACAATAGCTATTTTCCCTGCTATATTATTGGTAATGGCAGTATTGCCAGTAGTTGCAGTACCGTTTTGAGCAATAATGATTTCGCCTTTTAAGGTATCTGAAAATCCGTTTCCAAAAAGTGCCTTTGAAATGTCGTAGTCGCCCGCAATGCTGGCAGGGCTGGAGATATGCAGTTTGGATTGACCAATCAAAGTGATGGTTAGGAATAAAAAGGTAAGTAAAGCGTAAAGTCTTGAAGCCATTTGTTTGATTTATTTTGAAGTGCGAAAATAAGATTTTAAATATTAAATTTGGTAAGTTCTTCTCGTTGAATAGCGTGTACTCCAGGAATTCCGCAGACAAAGCCAGCAGCTTGATTTGCAAGTATGGCTATTTCAGATATGGATAACGACTGGAGCCACCCAAATGTTGCAATTGCAGTCACGGTATCGCCAGCCCCGCTGACATCTGAAATTTGTTTAATTTCTGTAGGAATTAATTGCTGGTCAACCCCATCAGATATAAACATTCCATGCTCTGCCAGGGTAATCATCAGTATTTTGAAATGCAATCTTTCTCTTAAATACTGGTCCGCTTTTACTAACGACTCCAGCTCGGGTAAAATCTCAAAAGGCAATTGGGCAGCACATTCTTTCAGATTTGGCTTGAAAACGGTACAACCTATGTATGAAAAGAAATTACTTTTTTTAGGATCTACTATTACAGAAATGCCCTTGGTTACGGCCAATTCTAAGATTTTGGATATAAGACTTTTGGTCAACAAGCCTTTATTATAATCCTCCAATACTATTGCCATGGGGGTTTCCTCATGGAATATATTTTCCAGGTTGCTGAATACTAACTCTTCATTAATTTTGGAAATGTCCCTGGTGGTTTCGTGATCGATCCTGATCATTTGCTGGCTGCTCGCTATCACCCGGGTCTTGCTGGAAGTATGTCTGTCTTTAAGGTGGACCAGTTTATAGGCAATACCATCCAGCTCCAGCATGGTTTGCAGATACTCCGCTTCTGTATCTTCCCCGCATATAGATATTAATGTAATATCGGCCCCAAGTCCTTTTAGATTCGCAGCCACATTGGCGGCTCCTCCCAGAGCATGATGCGTATGTGTATGATTAAGTATAGGGATAGGTGCCTCTGGTGAAATACGTTCCACTTTTCCATGCAGATATATATCTAAAATGATATCACCGATGACCAGGATTTTAGTTTTTTCAAAGGCTATTAATTTTTCTGTTAATATCATTTCATTAATCTACATCTGGGTGTGAAGGTAAGCAATGATTTTAGCTGTAGCTCCTGCATTTTGTTCAAAATATTCCGTTGATTTATTTTTTATTTTATCTAACGTGCTTTCATCTAATTTTTGAAGAACGGCATTCATTTCCTGAGAATTGTTTATGGAAAAGCCAATCCCTGATTGCGTAAAATCAATGGCTTCTTTAAAAGCTTTGTGGTGAGGACCATAGAAAACCGGGATCCCATACACCACCGCTTCCAGGGTGTTGTGAATGCCTTTTCCAAAACCGCCTCCTACATAGGCCACGCTTGCAAATCGATACAATTTATTCAAAAGACCCAACTGATCTATAATCATTACTTTAAAGTCCTCCCCATTCCAATGGGATAAGATTTTTGGTTTGTAAGCTTTGAAATAAATCATGACTTCATCTATCCTTTTTTTACTAACATCATGAGGAGCAACTACTAGTGCATATTCATTATTCAGTTGAAGAAGATTAGCTAGCAGTACTTCATCTTCCGCCCAGGTGCTCCCAGCTACTAATACTGGTTTGTATTTTAAAAGTTGGTTGCATTTGACATCCGTGAAAGCTTCATTTTTTATCTCCAGCACACGGTCGATTCTCGTATCTCCGGCGATAGTGATTTTTTCATATCCTGTTTGGGCTAAAAAGGATCCACTCATTTCATCCTGGACAAAAATTCGATCAGCATATAATGCTTTTTTAAGTAGCCATTTATTCCATGGCTTTAATAAAAAATGATCCTGCCACCAATAGCTTGAAATAAAAATAAAAGGGATCTTTTTTTGATCGAGCATTTTTAAATGATGGTACCAAAATTCATATTTAATAAATATGGCCAGGCAAGGATCGAGTGCTTCTATGAATTTTTTTGCCTTCGACTGTTTATCATAGGGAATATATCCCACCCAATCTGCATAGGCATAGTTTTTTCTTGCTTCATATCCTGAGCTCGAAAAAAATGTGAGTGCTATTTTTTTAGAGGGCCACTGCTTTTTTATAGCCTCTATTAATGACCTGCCCTGCTCGAATTCACCCAACGACGCTGCATGTATCCATATAGGCCCGTCCAGGTTTTTGGGAATGGTTTGATTCCTCCTGGAAGTCAACCACTTATTTATCTTTTTATTAAAGAATGATCCTACATAGAGGATTGGAAGTAAAATGGTCAGGAAAAAATTATAAAGAATACCCATTCGCAATTTCAATAATATATATTTTCAGGATTTTTACGGGTATAAATTGGAATAATCCATTTGGCAACTATACCCATCAATCCATCTTTTTGCTTTTTAAGGCCAGTTGCTGGATTGTCAAATTGAGTATTTCTTCTGATAGTAGTATTGGCCTGGATCAAATGTGCCTCTATTTCAAAATTGATCAAATGATTTTTACTCAGGTACCTGTAACTGACATTTTCCTGTAGGCCCCATCCTGTAGATAATCTGTCATACCCGTATCTATAAATGCCTTGAATGGGTTCGAAGCTGTTTCCCGTGTTTTGAAACCGAATCCAATGGCTGATCCACGAAGGTTGAATGCCTACTGCGATTTCCCCGCCTGCATTTCCCACTGGAAACGATTTTGCAATCTTCCAGCCCATCACCAATCCCCTTAACCTCAGATCTACCTCGGCAAGCATATGATCTAATCCGATCAGATCCCCCTCCGGAGTGCGCAAAAGTGCAAGTACATCTTCTTTCACTTTCGATCCATATAAAAATTGAAAAGAGGGTCCTGTTTCCATTGTTTTTAGATGGAGAATTAAACTTCCTTCTAAAATACCGTGAGATCCATATCTTTTGGCAAAGTCTCCTCCTCCGAGTTGTACCCCATAACCTAATTGAATCAATATTTTTTGTTGCAGGCTATCCTGTGCCGATGAAGGAGCTGCTATGATTAAGCAAATAATGATAGAGGCAAAATGTCTCAAACAAAAATATTTTTTTGCAAAGATATTATTTCTGTGTGCAAGGGGATGTGCTCTGTTTTTTGTTACTGGTTTAGATCAAATTATTTTGATATTATCTAAAATTTATTTTCAAATACTAAACTAAAATCATCCCTGAGATCCTCATTTTGTAAAAATTCATAATAGCTATCTGATTGTCAATGTTCTATTTATTTACTAAAGCTGCGGAAGTCATGAAAATACCGCCCAAATATTTGGGTATACAGAAAAAGCAAGCCTTGACATACCCGGGAAAGCTTTGCTTTTTTTATCGATCAATCCAGGGTTTAAATTCGGATAGAGGTACTTTTTTCTTTGATTCATAAAATTCATTAATCCTGGGATCAACTAATATATCATTTGGGTGCAAAGGACGGTTTAAAACTATTCCATTCAGCGTTCTGCATCTTGAAAGTGCCACATAAGTCTGACCAAATTCAAAGGCACCGTGACCTAAGTCTATATTGATTTTGTCAAAGGTCTTTCCCTGGCTTTTATGTATGGTAATAGCCCAGGCTAATTTAATAGGGTACTGTCTGAATAGGCCAACTACTTCAGCCTCTATTTCTTTTTCCCGGGAAAGTTTGTATTTAATGATATGCCATTCCATAGGCTGTAATTGGATCATTTTGGATTTTCCAAACTGATCCAATTCTATTGATATAAAGTTTTCACCCAACTTTACTATTTTACCGATACTTCCATTTACAAATTCTTTGGATGGGTCATTTCTAACAAACATAATCTGAGCGCCTTCTTTAAGGACCAACACCAAGTCAGTGGGGTAGCTGTTTTTTCCAAATTCACCTTCTATTTCAGCATGGTAAGTGTGAAGGGGATGATCTATAAGTTGCAAATTTTGTGAATTTATTCTTTCTGCAATAGCATTCGTTGTAGATAAAGTAATCGCATTATCCTTTACTATTGTTTTTACATGGGATCTAAAATTTAATTCTTCCAGATCATCGTAATCAAAATTCCTGGTTCTTATTTTATCGAGTAATTGAATAAAGTGATACTCTTCCTGTCTGTAAACATGATTTAGCTCAATCATTTTTATTTCAAAATCTGTTTGAAAGACGCTAGCCGAATAGAAATAAGGCGTTTCATAGATGGACTCTAATGCTTGCCTTTCAGAAATAGAGGCTAATACCGGGGGTAGTTGATAAAGATCACCAAAACATATTAATTGCAGGCCACCAAATGGTTCACTATTATCTCTATTTAATCTAAGGAAATAATCTATTTGATCTAGCATATCAGCCCTTACCATGGAAATCTCATCAATAACTAAAACTTCTAGGTGTTGATACAGCCTCTGATGAGGTACTTTATGGATTTGATTTTTTCTGAGTGGATAAGGAGGAAATCCAAAAAAACTATGGATGGTTTGACCTCTCACATGCAGGGCTGCAATTCCTGTTGGAGCTACAACAGCTATTTTTTTACGAGTAGTGTCCTTGAAAAGTTGCAATAAGGTAGATTTTCCTGTTCCGGCTTTTCCTGTCACGAAATAAGAATCAGAAGTATATTCAAATAGGGCTAAGCAGTTTCTAAAATCAGTAGTTAGTGATAATGGTTCAAATCTTGTTGATGACAAATCTATAGAATATTTTACTCAAAGATATTTAGTAATTCATCATCGAAATAGGATCTTTGCAAGAATGATCAGAGATTCAAATGTGCAGCCTTTCAAATTTAAAAAATTCTCAGTAGCTCAGGAATTAGTTACCATGAAAGTTGGCTTCGATGGAGTATTAGTGGGCACCTGGGCGTCCATAGATGGTGTAAACACTGTTTTGGATATTGGGACAGGCTCGGGTTTGATTGCTTTAATTATAGCGCAGCGGATAGGAGAAAATGCTAACATTCATGCCATTGATGTAGACAAAAATTCGATACTTCAGGCTAAAGGCAATTTTAAAAACTCTCCATGGGCATCTGTCTTTACTCTGCACCATCAATCCATTCAGGATTTTGCTCATACCTACGAAGCTAAGTACGATTTGATTATAAGCAATCCACCTTTTTTTACTGGAGGCATGATGTCTGAAAATGAAGCAAAGAATGATGCAAGACATACTATTAAGCTCCCTCATGGTGATTTACTGTTAGCAGTAGATCGATTGCTTCATGATAAAGGTAAATTGGTTTTGATTCTGCCATACCTCCAGGGCTTGAGGTTTATGGAGATCAGTCAAACTTATAGGTTGTTTGCCTCAAAAATTACGGAGGTAATCTCTAAACAGGGAAAGACCGTAGAAAGGTTAATGATCGAATTCTCAAGAACAAAAAAGAATCACCTTCAGAACCAACTTTTGGTGTATGAAGAAGGTACTCAATATACAGAAGAGTATAAGGCTTTGACTAAGGACTTTTATTTAAACTTTTAAAGCAAACTAATGAATTACGAATATTACGGCAATAGTAATATATATGAGGTAAATGTCAGGCAATATACCAGGGAGGGGAACTTTGAAGCCTTTGAGCAGCATTTGGCAAGGCTGTGGAAAATGGGTATAGATATACTTTGGTTCATGCCTGTCACACCCATATCAGTGTTAAATAGGAAGGGTACATTAGGAAGTTATTATTCTGCATCTGATTATAGATCTGTCAATCCGGAATTTGGCGATTTAAATAGTTTTAAAAAATTAGTAGCTCATGCCCATTCATTTGGGTTTAAAGTAATTATAGATTGGGTAGCTAATCACACAGGTTGGGATCATATTTGGACTAAGACAAACCCTGATTACTATCAAAGGAATGACCATGGTCAATTTACTGAAAGAAATGGATGGGAAGATGTCATTGATCTGGACTATAATAATCCCGAGATGCGACAATCATTGATTGAGTGTATGAAGTTTTGGGTTAATGAAGCTAAGATTGATGGCTTCAGGTGCGATATGGCCATGCTGGTACCCCTTGATTTTTGGAAGGACGCCAAAACCCAATTGGATAAAATAAAGTCGTTGATTTGGCTGGGCGAATGTGAAGATCTTCCTTATTTTGAAGTATTTGATATCATCTATTCCTGGGAATGGATGCATACTACCCGGCATATAGCCGCTGGTAAACTTAATAAATATAGTCTTTCGGAATTGATTTCAAAATACTTAAATAAGACTCCTCCTTCCAGGCGATTTCTTTTTTTTACTTCTAATCATGACGAAAACAGTTGGAATGGCACCGAGTATGAACGATATGGTGATTACGCCAGTTTTTATGCGTTGCTATCTGTATTAATGCAAAATGGGATCCCATTAATTTATTCAGGACAAGAATTGCCTTTGTATAAGAGATTACAATTTTTTGACAAGGATGAAATTGCCTGGAGTGAAGGCGAGCCTAGAGTTTCAGAATTTTATTCTAAAGCCTTGGCTGTAAGGAAAAATTTTTCCAATCATCTTAAATATGAATTTAATTCCTGTTCTCAGTCAGAATACATTTTTACCCTGAAAATTGAGGATACCATCAATAATAGAATCCTGATTTTATTTGCCAATCTAAACCAGAGCGTCTGCGAATTTAACATTCAATTAAATCGATCACAAGAATACAGGAACGTTTTCTCTGATGAGTCAATATGGATAAATACTGAAAATCAAATGCGCCTGGAGGGAACTGAATATAGATTGTACCAATCGGTAGATTAAAGCACAGGTAATCTCACTAGTTTTGGTTTTGCATCCCGATCAGTTCTTTGGCCTTTTGGAGAATGGATAAATCTTCTAATTCCACAACTCCACCATCTGGTCCGGGTTGTATATGTTGATCGACTATTTTGCCATCTACGTACTTCTTTGCTCCAAAATAATTCCGCACCGTCTGTTCATCTAAATTTAATTCGTGAGCAATTTTTGAAACACCGCCAGTAGGCAGCATATGCTTTATCTGACGCAATTCATCGAAGGTAATATGCATAATTAAAATAGTTATTAGGTGATAAAATCTCCTTAAATATAATACACAATTAGAGGGAAAGCAAGTTGGGTATATTGAATTAACATTTCTAATGTGAAAAAAAACCAATTATGGTGTTAAAACCGTCTCTACAGGCGAATAATCCAAATTAAAGGCATCGGCTACTCCCTTATATACTACCTTGCCCTGAACGATATTGAGTCCTCGTCGCAATCCCAGGTTATCGACACAGGCTTTTTTCCAACCCTTTTGTGCAAGCTCAAGGGCATATGGAAGCGTGGCATTGGTAAGTGCCAAGGTAGAGGTATATGGTACTGCGCCTGGCATATTAGCAACGCAATAGTGTACAATATCATCGATAATGAAGGTTGGGTCAGCATGGGTAGTAGGCCTGCAGGTTTCTATACATCCACCCTGATCCACGGCAACATCTACCAGTACAGTTCCAGGCCTCATTAGCTTCAGCATTTCCCGAGTGATTAGATGAGGTGCTTTAGCTCCGGGTATCAATACAGCACCTACTATTAAATCTACTTCTTTTAGTAGGTTTCGCACATTGTATTCATTACTATAAATAGTCCTTACATTAGGTGGTAGCGTATCGTCAAGGTACCTGAGTCTGTTTAGATTTATATCGAGAATAAATACATCAGCTCCTAATCCAGCAGCCATTTTTGCAGCTTGTGTGCCTACTACTCCGCCTCCCAGAATCATCACCTTAGCAGGTGGTACTCCCGGGACTCCTCCCAGTAATATTCCACGACCCATCATTGGTTTTTCCAAATATTTGGCGCCTTGTTGAATGGCCATTCTTCCAGCTACTTCAGACATAGGTATCAGGAGTGGTAAAGACCTATCAGAGGCTTCCACAGTTTCATAAGCCAGGCAAATAGCTTCGTTTTTAATCATGGCTTGTGTAAGGGGTTCACTGGATGCAAAATGGAAATAGGTAAATACCAACTGATCTTTTTTGATTAGATCATATTCAGAAGCAACAGGTTCTTTTACTTTTAAAATCATATCGGCATAGTCATATGTTTCTTCCGCCGTAGGTGAAATTTGAGCGCCTGCATTTTTGTATGCCTCATCTGAGAACCCACTACCTTCACCAGCTGAAGATTGAATCATTACCAGGTGGCCTCTTTTTGTGAATTCATTAACGCCAGCAGGGGTAGCTGCCACTCTGTTTTCACTACTCTTAATTTCTTTTGGTACACCGATTTTCATATGGGTAGAGCTAGAAGTTTAAAATTTAAATTTGATTTACTCAAAAGTAATTGGTCTTTTCGGAATAACATAAAAAAGAATTTTTTTATTAATGTTCATAATTATAGCAAAAAAGGCCTGTAAATATTATTTACAAGCCTTGTGATTACATAAGTTCGCTTGGAGAGAAAATTCGTTTATTTCAATAAGACCAATTTTTTACTTTGTTTAAAGTTTTTAGTATCTAAGCTGTAGTAATATATACCAGTTCCCTGCAATTGGTTTTCATGCAGTATTACCTGATTATATCCTTTTTTGCCTTCCAGTTTTTGTTGATACACCGTTTTTCCCATAATATCAGTAATGGTAAAATCTATTGATTCATCATCAGGCAATACATACCCAATTGAAGTTTGATGATTAAATGGGTTTGGCGTGTTTTGATATAAGGAATAGCTTTCCTGGGAAGCTGCTTTTTGATGATCAAAAATAAGAGCTATCCCAAGTATATCTTTTCCATCAAATGCCTCGGCTGGAGTGATTCGAGAATTAATACTGATCGATTCACTTAGTTTTAGATCCTTTCTGGCTTTAAGCGTGATAGTAAATAGAACCTTGTCACTTACATTCAATACATCAAATGCATTGTCCCAACTGGTGGTAGTTGCATCATGGAATAAACCAATATTTTTCTTATCAAACTTAATCTGCTTTTCCTGCAGATTAATTACATCCAGATAAGGATGAGAAAGGGTAAACTGGAATGATTGCAAGTTGGTATTAACTCCGGCTTTTACTTCTATAGAAACCACTTCACCTGATTTTAACACTCCATCATTGACATTTAAAATCATGTCTTTGCCAGAGCTTCTGGCCTCGGCTCCCAGCAATGTATGCGCTATGGCCGTCTGATTTACATCTCCGACTTTAATACCTACGAAATCCCGATTTAATTCATCTTTCTCTAAAGAAGCCATATCGATTTTTTCAGGGAATGAATATGGATCATTTGAATTGAATTGAAATGATTTTGGCACAAACCTCCAACTGGTATTATTGGCAAATTCAGCACTTATATTTAAAATTATTTTCCTTAATTCAATCAAATCACCGGTTGTAATTTCTTTGTCATTATTGATATCAGCGGCGATCAAATTATATGGATCTGTGATGGGTTCTATCCCCAATATATGTCTCTGTATTTTAAGCAGGTCAATCGTGCTTACTCCATTAGCTGCTGCATCATTTCTTTGTGCAGTGATAGCTATGGGTCCTTTAAATGGAATATTGATGAATGCATACTGACCACTTGAATTCGTTTTATAAGAAGGCAAATAGTTACTGGTTTTGGCTTCAACCATTACATCTTCCACCGATTGAGCAGCATTCGTATATACACTTCCGGATACACTTAAACTGGAGCTTTTGGCATCCTCACATACATTACCACTACCATCCTGAAGATTGATGAAAGTGCGGCAGAAATCTGTATTGCCAGCTTCGTCAGTTACATATAGGTCTATTTCTTTGGTAGCCGCAACACCATTATCAATATCCTTACAGGTATAAGTCCAGCAGCTATCTTTAGGTAAGGGCCCAAAAGTAAATTTCAGATTTGCACTAAGTGTGCAATTATCGTAACTGCCTGCATTAAGATCTTTCGCCCAAATCTTGATAGACCCGGTGGTAGGCATGATTACTGTGGCAATACCATGATAACAATACGGAGTAGGTTTTTTGCAATCTTTGATGATCATTACAAATGTAGAAGTGTCTTCATTCCCACAATTATCTTCAGCAATTACATGCACAAGTGCTGTACCTACTTTTTGTGTACTGGTAAATGATTTTACATTGCCTTTTAATTTGTCAATGCTAGACTTATTATAGGTTTTATTTGCAAGGTCAGAAGCTGATGGATTTTCATCTATTTCATATCTGAACGATAAAAGATCGGGTGCAGTACAATTATCAGTAGCTGTAAATGGGATATTAACAGACTGTATAGTACAACCATTATCGTAAAAACAAATAGTAGTGTCCCTGGTGGTTACCACCGGAGCTACCGTATCCTTGATCACGATTATTTGAATATAGGACATATAGCCATCGCCATTGTCTTTTACATGCCTGTAAATACAGGGCCTTTTTACTTTATCGGCTACTCTTCGATCATCAACTATAATATCTTGTTCTATTTTGTGTTGATTGGGATCATATTTACACCAATCTACTATTCTCCAGGTTCGAATGATTTTATAACAGGCATCCGGGACGATATCAAATCGCTGATCTTCATAGTTGATCCCTATTAATTCGCATTCGTCATCCATGATCATGGGTCTGCCGATGGCATCTGGAGAAAGGTCTTCATCATTTCCGCAAACTGACACTTTATCTTCAGGAAATAGGACTTCAAAATCGGAGCGATGCTTGGTCGTTATTTTCTGATCTACGCTTACTGCATTTCCGCATTTATCTTTTACCTTCCAGGTACGCTTGATCCAGCCGTTTCCACATTGGTCGAAATAGGACTCGTCGGTAGAGTCTAATGAAGAAGGATCTATCCAACAATTGTCCCAAATATAGAATTTACCTGCTGCTGCAGGCTCCACCGGTGCACCATTTCTCAATATAGGAGAATCAAATCTCTCTCTTGGATTTACTTTACCAGCGGCATCATTTGTATCTAGAATCAGCCAACTACGGCAATATAAGGGAGCCCAGCCATTATTATTATCGCAAGGTATCATTATTCCATGCTCGTCAGGATGAGAGCCACCGTACACATTACATCCGTACCATCCAAAATATTTGCCTACACCATCTAAAGTATCTGATTGATCCAGATCATTTTCTATTTTAGATTCAATATAGTAATAGGGTTTGCCTAATTCGTCTTCACAACGGAGATCTTTGGCATTATCATCTTTCCAGCTCTCATCGTTGCATTTGGCGTATTCGTATATATCTCCTGCTACAGAAGATACATTGTCACAATACCAGAATTTATCTATAGGTTCCTCTGCTTTTGGAGGAGTTTTATCATCGATTAATATATTGATCATGCAATCAGCATAGAGTCTTTTACTGCATGTATTGCCAGGAGCAAATGATTCTGTCGTATTTAATACTGTGGCTCTGGGGTCATAGAAGAAAGGCAAGCAATACAATGTTTCAATGGGATATCGTGGACTAATAAAAAGAATGGTTGCCCCTACATATCGAGGTAGCCAATAATTTTTTTGATCTTCTAACAGGGCGGCAATTTTTTTGTGGTGATTATCCAGGCAGAGCCAGGGCCAGGGTTTGGTACAATAATCAGGTTTTTCATTGTCGAGGTTATAATTATGCCATAGTTGAAATAGTGGATACGAATTGTAGCAAAACCATTCATGAGCACTACATTTAAATGCATGATCATCATATCTGGGGACTCCACAGGCCTCGTAAACTCTTAGCACGAGTTGCTTTTGGCCGCATTCGGTTACATCTACATAATCTTTGAAAATATAGCAATTGATCCAATCTGAAATGATCTGATCATAATTGACTTTATTTTTCCAATATTCTGCTTTACCACATGAATCTTCTATTTGCTTGGCATATGCTTTTTGATAATGATCGATCGTATCCATATTGGCAACTGCAAAATGCAATACATTGCAACAATTGTCCCGACTACCATTATCCAGATCACTCGCATAAATTCTACTCCAACAAGTAGTAGGGTCTATAGTAGTTTGTGAAAACTCGTCACATACAGGTGTAGGTGGCGTATCATCTGTAATGCAAACTAAGGCAAAACCAGCATGATTGGTTTGATATTCTCTTATAAGTTCTCCCGTACCTGCATTATAAATTTTTATTGGACTTTTGGTAATGTTATAGCATTCGTCCCTCGCCTCAAAAGTCACTATATGGCAGTTGCGCGGCATTGTAATATCCTTAATTACATCATCATTAGGAGGCTGTGAGGCTATTAAAAAGGACTCCAGGAAAAGATAGTTATTAGGTATCGCGGGAAGTGAAAAACATTCTTTTGGGGTGCCGTTTTTTATTAAGATAGATCCTTCTTTTGAAGGGTCAGTATAGCTTACAGAATAGCTTTGAGTTACTTTTGAACAATCGTTCACCGTCAAACTATCAAGACAGAAATTACCAACGCAATCATGAGCACCAGTGGAGGCATTTATTCTATAGCCTGGGAAAACTATATTATAATGTCTTTTCCCGAGATTAAAAGGAACTGTAAAGGTTGATGCTACTTCAGGAGCCAATTTATCTTCTATAGCTATGTATTGAATAATTAATGTATCCTGACTGGTACACCAGTTAGTAAATCTCCATTCTCGTCTTACTTTAAATCCATTTCCACAAACCGGGAATATTAAATCGCTATATGAAACAATCAATTTGCATAAGACTCCATTGGTAGGGTATACTGCTATACAAGAATCATATCGTACACATTGTCCATTTACAATTTGAAATACAGAATCCCTGATAAATGGTACTACTTTAAGATTTGAAGGAATACAGGAGCGTGTAGTGCTTCCAAAAGTGTCGCGTTTCTGTAATTGAATTAGTTTTTCCGGACTAGGATAATTTGAATCCTTTTCATTTGAAGAAAAAGTAAAAGTATCAAAGTTTGCTTTGTCAAAAGCAGACTTTGTATTATCGGCTTTTTTACAGAGCATGATGCAACTCAGGCTAATATAATCAGGCGCTTTAAGTAACGAAAAATAGTCTTTTCGTATTCGTAAGGTATCCTTACAAGAAGCCGAATTTCCCCATTGATCAAAAGTGCGGATTGTGCGTATTACTTCTCCTGTAATAGCAGGTTGAGTGCATGCATAATCTGTCCAAACAAGACTTTCTATCACGGATGAACCTTCCTGGCTGCAATTATCAATCACCTCTTTTGTTAATTCATTTATTTTATTGAACTGAAAGCAAGAAATGGTACCTGATTTACAAATAGGTTGGGGTGGTGCTTTATCTTCTACAGTAAGATAACCCCAACAGCTGTTATTCCCTGAAGTAACCCTAAAAATAAATGTATAACCTATATGTGATCTGTCTACTTTTTTTCCGCCCAAATTGTTTGTTCCAAATGGATATGCCAGATCAAGGGAGTAATTGTTACAGGTAAGGTCGGGGCTTGATAAAAAATCTAAGGGACTAAATTCTCTCACACAAGTATTAGCAGGGACAGATGCGTTCACTTTGTACTGGCAGACGAGGTTACATGCTGTTTGACCCTTTAAAAGAAAGGTGGAGCTTATTAAAAACACTCCTACAATAAAAATGTAATTAGTTCGATTCTTCACGGTGATTATTAATAAGTTATGAAGGTTAAAAGTAGAATATATAAGGCAAAAAGTGTGCTTGATTAGGCTTGTATTTGGAATATTTATTTAACTTATAAAATTCAATTATAATATGAACAGATTAGTGGTTATCACACTTTGTTTTACACTCTACGATTTGATTTAATATGTTTGAAAAATATATTGTTAAGTCAAAAAAAAGAGCCCGGTAAAACTACCGGGCTCTTAATCAAGACAACATTTCTATAAAAAGATCAATTGATATTGATCATATCTTTAGATTAATCAATCAACAACATTTTCTTAGTGTCTCTGAATGAATTTGTTTCGATGGTATAATAAAGTATACCTGCCGAACCAAATTCATTTCTGTTGATCACTAATCTATTTGATCCTTTTGTACCATCTACATGATATGATTTAATCATTCTTCCGGTAAGGTCAGTAATAGAAAGAGTGACGGATTCACTTTTCGCCAATTCAAATCCAATTACAGACTGGGCTTTGAATGGGTTTGGAGTATTCTGGTATAAAAGGTTAGTACCAGCGAGGGAAGTCTTATTACCAAATTCCAGCGCTACATTTAGTAATGAAGTGTTCGAATTTTCATTGGCGTATGCTTCAGCTTTAGTATATCTGGAACTGATGCGCAATGCTTCACTCAATACAACATCTTTAGTAGCTTTTACTTTGATTGTAAATAAGGACTCACCTCTTTTTACAGTAGTAGATTTACCTAAGGCTTCACTCCAGCTGGTAGTGATATATCCGGCATTTAGTTTGCTCATTCCAAAATTGGATTGATCTACTTTTAATGCACCTGATTTGATATCCGTAATAGTTAAACCATTTACTGCCAGTGAGAATTGGTAACCTTCAATATTATTGAAGTTATCAGCTGTCATTACTATAATTGCTTCTTCTCCAGCTTTTAATGACTTGTCATTCGTTCTGAATTTTAAAGCACCTGCAGATTCGCGAGCTTCTGCTCCTAATAGACTATGTGGAGCTGATGTAGCATTCACATCACCTATTTTCACCCCGATGAAGTCTTTTTCCAATTCTTCTTTGCTCAAGTGACTTACACTCAGGTTTTCAGGGAAATTAGCTTTCAGTGGATTACTAATATTGCTGAAGTCAAATGATTTTGGTATAAATCTCCAACTGGTATTATTAGGTAATTTATCATAGACTGTTAGTATCAATTTCCTTAATTCTACCAGGTCAATAGCTGTAACATCATTGTTGTGATCCACATCAGCAGCTATTATTTTGTATGGAGTATTAAGACTCTGTACACCTAAAATATGCTTTTGTATCAGTACTAAGTCTAACGTGCTTACTCCGTTCATAGGATCATCATCCCGCTTAGGAGTAACCGTATAATCTTGAGACATGGGTAGATTTTTGAAAGCATAGCCACCTTTTGCATCAGTAAGGTATGAAGGCAAGTTATAAGAGCCCTGAATATTCAAGGTTACTTTCTCTACGGCTTCTTTATCTTCAGTGGTAACCTTACCACCGATAGCACCAGCTACACTTGAATTATCTGAGCATATATTGCCTACACCATCCTGAATCAATAAGTAAGTACGACAGAAGTCTTTATTCCCTGCAGCATCTGTTACCCATACTTCTACCTCTATAGTAGTGCTGATACCGTTTGCGATATCTTTACAGGTAAAGGTTTGGCTTGTATTACTACCGGCTTCATCAAATGAAAATACGAGTGAGGCTTTTGTTGTACAGTTATCATAACTTCCGGCATTTAGATCTGAAGCCCAAACCACTACATTGCCACTGCTGGGCATTAAAACGGTAGCGATGCCATTGTAGCAATAAGGAGTAGGTCTTTTACAATCTCTTACCGTGATGGTACACTTTGAGGTATCTTCATTTCCGCACTTGTCTGCGCCTATTACATACAATGTATAAACACCTACTGTCAATGTGCTGGAAGTGAATCTTGTTGCTTTTGGAGCTCCTTTTGTGATCACTCCTTCTGCGTTTTTCAACTCCCATCTGAATTCAATCAAATTTGATGGTGTACAATTGTCAGTTGCTGTAAATAGTGCAGTGCTATATGTACCAGGAGTACACATTGGATTAGTTTCTGCTCCAAATCCGCCGTAGCCTGTAGTGATACATATGGTATCGCTCTTACATGCTGCTACCACTGGTCTTATGGTATCTATCACTTTGATGATCTGAGTATACTCCATATAGCCATCTCCATCATCTTTTAGTTTGCGATATACGCATGATCTGCTGGCGCTGGCTGAGAATCTATCATCTAAGATTACATCTGGGAATCTGCGGTGGATATTTGGATCATACTTACACCAATCGATTAATTTCCAGGTTCTTATGATCTTGTAACATGCATCAGGGACAATATCATATCTCACATCTTCGTAGTTTACGCCTACCAGCTCACACTCATCATCCATGATCATTGGTCTACCTGTTACATCCGGGCTTGCTCCACCATCTGCATCACAATTTGTTACTAAATCCGCTGGAAACATAACCTCAAAGTCTGATCGGTGATAAGTATACACTTTCTGTGAACAATTCACTGTAGCTCCACACTTGTCTTTAGCTGTCCAGGTTCTTTGATACCATCCGTTTCCACACTGATCTACATATTTAGTATCTACAGAATCAACACTTCCCATCCAGCAATTATCCCAGATAAGGAATTTCCCTGACTCTACATTGGCACCTCTGCCACCTGATCTAAGTACAGGAGTCCAGAATGCTGATTTGGCATTTACTTGTCCAGCTTGGTCGTATGTATCTAAGGTCAACCAGGTATGGCAATATACCGGAGTCCATACAGAGAATCCTTTGAATCTATTGGCTATTTCTTCATTTGACATCGATGATCCAATTCCACGGTAATCATTTTGATCACATGCATTAGTAGGAGCTCCGTGCTCATCCTCGTGGCCTGCGCTTGTACCACAGCCATAGTAGCCATAGTATTTTGCTTTGGTACCATCTAAGGTATCTGTTAGATCACCGTCGTTTTCTACTATGCACTCGATCAATCCATATGGTATACCATCTTTATCTCTACAAGTATAGTCTCTGGCATTATCTTTTATATTACTGGAAGTATTATGTACGTAATCGTTAGTATAATCATCATCTCTACATGCACTGTATGCATATTCATAATTATTATTTGGATTTCCTTTACCGCCTACGTTGTCGCAATACCAATAGATTACTGGTGGGGCTTCACATACTGGAGGGGTCTTGTCGTCTACTGCTACATTTACCATACAGTCATTGTAAAGTCTTGCAGAACATCTGTTTCCAGGAGCGTAACCACCACCTGAAGTATTTCCAGCTGATACATCCTGCGCAGTTACATCCGGTGCTACAGCCATAACTGTAGGTCTGTAGACAAATTTGCAATTCAAATCGAAGATAGGTAATGTGAATGCTGCACCACCCTCATAGAAAGAATAAGATAATGCTAACAACTTTTTGAATTTGGTATTAGGGGTACCAGGTACTAATGGATTTTTAATTTTTGTTCCATAATCACCAACTAAATCTTTTAACCATTGAATCCAATCTGCCTCACACCATTTTGAAGGGACCACTGCATCACAGGATTTTTTTCCACTTGTATGGAAGTAGGTATAATTATGAAATAATCTGCACCAAAAATAAGTGTTATAGGTAAACCAATCGTGTTCAGAACATGGGAATACATGTGCGTCATATCTTGGTACACCGCAGGCTTCATATACTCTCAATACCACTTGGTTTGTACCACACTCCGTAAGATCGATGTAGTCTTTAAACACATAACAATTTATGTATTCTTCCAGGAATGCATCATATTCCTCTTTTTCTTTCCAATAATCTGCTTTGCAAGTTGCATTCCAGTAATCAGTCCAAGATTTTCTGGCTGCTTCTATCGCCGGCATTGTTGCAATGGCAAAATGCAATATATTACAGCAGTTGTCCCGGCTACCATTATCTAAGTCACGGGCATATATTCTTGCCCAACAAGTCTGAGGATCAACCGTTGTGCGTGTAAATTCATCGCAAACTGGTGTTGGAGGGGTAATATCAAATACACATACCAGGTAACTACCAGGAGTTCTGTTATAACATTTATCGACTAAAGCAACATCAACGAAATAACAAGGAGGAAAATAAGCAGGTGAAGGTAAACTAACACCTGTAGCAGGTAATGTACCTGATAATATTACCGTCTTGCCTGGATGTGAGTTATCAGCATATTTAATAATGTAAGTCTGATCAACCGGACTGCAATCTGTAAATGTAAATGCAGGAAGATTCACTTTTGCATAGCAATCATGAGCACTTGCATAAGCAAGTATAGGATTAATTGGATCTGTTATTACAGGACCATCCTTATCTTCTATTTTTATATATTGTACACATACGGTATCTCTACCAGTACACCAATCGTTGATCAACCATTCTCTTCTGATTTTGAAACCGGTACCGCAAATAGGGATAATCTGATCTTGCCAGGTAAGGCTGGTTTTGCAGAATCCTCCAAGTGCCGGGTACATAGCTATACATGAATCTACTCTATAGCAAGTATCTGATTTCACTACTAATACACTGTCTCTGATATAGGGTACCGCTTTCAGGTTAGGATCTAAGCATTTTTTCATACCCATATTAAAGGTGTCTCTTTTTTGCAATTCTATCAGCTTTGCAGGAGAAGGATAGTTCGGACTATTCTTGTCAGATGATAGTAGGATCAAGTCAAAATTATTTATATCAGAATTTGATTTCGTATTTTTTAATTTTTTGCAAAGCAATTGACATCCCAACACAATTTGATCAGGGCATTTGATATTTTTCAACGAATCTCTACCTATGGTCAATGTATCAGAACAGGTAGAGGTGTTTCCCCACTCATCCCAGGTGCGTATACTTCTTACCACTCTGCCAAGACCTCTCGCATCGGTACATCCCCATTCAGTCCAGCTAAGATTTTCAATCGCTGCAGAACCTTGTTGACCGCAATTGTCAATTACATCACCTACTATTTCAGTAAGGCGGGCTACCTGAAAGCAGGATACTTTTGCATTTTTGCATAAAGGCTGAGGAGCAGCTTTATCTTCAACAGTCACATAACCCCAGCAGCTATTTATAGCTTCACCGGATGGTCCATAGATGACTATGCTGTAAACAAATGTATAGCCGATATGGCTACGATCTACATCTTTACCTGTCAATTGATTTGTGCCATAAGGGTAATTTAAATTTACCGTATATCCAGTACAACCAGGGTCCGGATTTTCTAAAAAGTCTTGTGGTACAAACATTCGATAACATGCATCGGCCGGCATAGAGGCATTGACATGATCGTTACACACCAGATTACATGGTGTAACTTGAGCCTGAGCGCTCACATTCAATGAGTAAAACAATGCTAGCAATACCGGGAGCCAACATCGAATCAAATTCGGAAAAGTAATTGTCTTCTTCATTCTAGAAAGTGTTTGATTATTCAATAGTTTAATTTGATGGATTTGTAAAAAATCTAATGTCATAGAGCAACATTTGCCAAAACCATACCAAATTCACTTTCTAAATCTTTGATATTCAATAAAATAACAATATGATACAAATATGTTAAAAATATACTTCGTTAGTATTTGTGCTACTTATTATTATATATGTATTCTTTTTTTAATGTGTTTAAATTTGTCATATGAAAAGCATAATTATTTTTTATAATATATTTATTGTGCCTAAAAAAAGTGATTGAAACCAGGATTTTTCACATATAATAAATAGATAATGCAAATACTTAGCGATAATATATATATGTTTCAAAGTGGTCTTTGGCAGCTCAATTCTATTCATGCACATTACATAGATACCAGCATTATTTGGGACCCGGCTTACCTGCCAATGGAGCTGCAAAAAATAGCTGATAAAGTAATAAATCCGATTTGGCCAAAACGATACCTAGCCTTTACTCATGGTGATTATGATCATATAGCAGGATCCCCATATTTTGAAAACTTTGTAACCATAGGGTCGCAGGAAATGCAGGCAAGGCAGAATAAATCCACCGTACTAAAACAGATTGAAGGAATAGACCAGGAATTTTATATAGAGCGGATATATCCATTGAATTTCCCTGACTTAGAAATTTGCCCTCTTATAACAAATTCACCCACTGTGCTGCATTTCGGCTCTATAGAGTGTCATATATTCCATGCCGGAGGGCATACTAGTGATGGCTTGTTTTATGTCTTACCACAGTTGGGATTATGGATTGCCGGCGATTACTTATCTGATATTGAATTTCCATTTGTAGAAGATTCGATAGAGGAGTATCTGAAGACTTTGAATCAAGCAAAGCATATTTTAGAAAATTACGATATTGAATTTATGGTTCCTGGCCACGGCCGGATAGCATGCTCTAAAAATGAAATTTATAATAGAATAGAATCTTCACATGGGTACTTAGAAGGCTTAATAAAGGAAACAGTACCGGATTGGCGCGAATCCTGGGGCTCGTCACCTTTCGAAATATTTCTTGATAAAATGCATCGTCAAAACATCGGGTATGTCAGATCAAAAAGAATATAAAACTCCATTATTAATGAAAATTGGGATAAAGCCAGATTCTAAAATTGCATTGATAAATGCTCCGGCCTGGCTGGTTCAAAAATTAAGTGACGATAAGTTTTTATATGATCAGATCATGCTGAAAGATAAACTTTACAATACAATCTGGGTTTTTGAGAATACCATAAAGGGTTGTGAGTCGTATCTACAGCGTTCAGCGAAATGCATTGAGAAAAATGGGATGATATGGTTTTCGTGGTATAAAAAAGCGTCAAAATTAGGAACGGAATTAAATGAAAATATTATTCGGGATACTGCTTTAGCTTTAGACCTTGTGGATGTAAAAGTGGCTTCTGTAGATGATATATGGAGTGCATTGAAAATGGTTATCCCGCTGAGTAATCGATAAGCCTTATCTTTGCCTCCATGCCAGCAATAAATTACCAATTTGGTTTAAATTTGTGGCTCAAATCCAAAATTCTATGAGTAGAGTATTGACTTTAAGAGATTCTTTGCGCGAAGCGATGATCGAAGAAATGCGTCGGGATGAAAACGTGTTTTTAATGGGAGAAGAAGTGGCTGAATATAATGGCGCTTATAAGGTAAGCAAAGGCATGCTCGAAGAGTTTGGTCCCCGAAGAGTGATAGACACACCCATTTCCGAGCTGGGATTTGCAGGTATCGGAGTAGGGGCTGCCATGAATGGCTTGAGACCGATAATAGAGTTCATGACCTGGAATTTTGCCATATTAGCATTTGATCAAATAGTAAATAATGCAGCGAAGACCTTGAGTCAGTCAGGAGGTCAATATAATTGCCCAATTGTATTTAGAGGTCCCAGTGGCGCTGCAGGGCAGTTAGCACAGCAACATTCCCAGACTTTCGAATCCTGGATGGCCAATGTACCGGGTCTTAAAGTAATCTCTTGTATAGACCCAGCCGATGCAAAAGGGCTTTTAAAATCTGCTATTAGAGATAATGATCCGGTGTGTTATATGGAATCTGAAATTCTGTATGGATTTAAAGGAGAGGTGCCTGAAGGCGAGTATATCGTACCCATAGGAAAAGCGGCCATCAGAAAAGAGGGTAAAGATGTGACTATAGTATCTTATAATAAAATGGTAGAGGTAGCTAAAAAGGCTGCTGAAGAACTCCTGAAGGAAGGCATTGATGCAGAAGTAATTGATTTAAGAACAATACGACCATTAGATTATAAAACCATTGTGGAGTCAGTAAAGAAGACCAATCGATTGGTAATAGTAGATGAGGCCTGGCCTTTTGCAGGAGTAAGTGCAGAAGTTACCTACGAGATTCAAAAATTTGCATTTGACTACCTGGATGCTCCGATCATTAGGGTAAATAGTGCTGATACTTCCCTTCCATATGCTCCTACACTGGTAGATGCCTGGATGCCTAATCCAGAAAAAGTAATCAAAGCAGTAAAAGAAGTTATGTACGTTACCAGGTAAAATTCTAAGTTTTTAGAATTTTATTGTAATTCCGCCTACCGCATTTAATCCATAGGTAGGATATTGGTACCACCTTCTCCACACACTATTAGCCAAATTGTTTGCATGAACAAATAAGCCAAAGTTTTTGGTAATATTATAATTAGCGCCCAAGCTAATATCAAACAATAAATTAGATTTGCCGCTATTTCCAATATCATCCGAGTAGGGAATTCCATCATTGATATAAGTCTCGGCCGTCAATAATAATTTTTTATTGGTCGTTTTGTATTGGACAGATCCATTCAATTCTAATGATGGCAGTCCCCACGCTTTAGGCTCTATTTTCTTACTATAGATATTTTTATTGATGGCCGCATTCAAAATAATACTTGAAGTGGGCTTAAATGTAAGAGAGGCTGTACCATGTGCGAAATCTATATTTTCATATTGAATACTAAATCGATTAAAATTATGTGTATTTAATACAAATAAAGCAAGATTGTCATTTTGCTTATACCCCACTCTTACATCATACTCAAGCGTTTTAGTAGATCCTTTTAAACCTCCATAATAATCGGTATAAGCATTGTTTTTAAGTAATGGTCGGGAAGTAATAAATGGATTATAATCACTAAGAGTACGGTACGTATTTCTATTGAGGCCACCTTCAGCTCCACCCACGACCATTAATTGATTTCCGGCAATACTTACACTGGCGGTAACAGCTGGAAAAATAGTAATCAAATCCCCATCCGATGTAATGCGCACTCCACCTTGGATAGAAAAAGACTTTCCATGTATTCCTACAGAGGGCAATAAATAAAAGTTATTCAAATTTTGCGTGGAAGAATCATCTAAAGTAGTGATATCAGTACCAAGCTCTACACCTATGGAGTGTCTATCTTTAATCCATTTGGTAATTCCTAAATGAAGATTTGCATTTTTTTCATTACTTCCCAGGTTGTCGACCATATTATAAAGAGAAAGCCCCGCAAAATAATTTACACCGTTTGCGCTAATTTTAGGGTTAAATACTTTTCCTCCAATTTCAAAAATGTCATAATTGTGTTTTAATACCGTACTTGGAGTAAGCGTGCCGGGATTTTCAATATAATGTCCGAAATGATGATATTGATCCTTGCTTACCAGAGCCTCACCCTGAATGGCAAGACCATCAGGAGTAAGATAAAAAGCATGCGCTTTTAAATCATTCTCGTAAAAGCGTTGATCCTTGTTTTTATTACTGTTAGCACTAAGATGAGTAAAATCAATACCTATTTTAGTACGATCATCACTTCGATAGGTATACGATAGTCTTCCCAGCGCTTGTTTAGGTATTCCATATCCTGCTTGCAGATAAAACGGATAGTTTGGCAGAGGCTCAGCAGCTTTCATAGCCAGAGGTTTTATTTGGGGAGCGCTGTACTTTAACTCTAGTATACCTGGATTTACTTCGTAAGCGTATTTGTTTTTCGAAGTATCTGTTGAAGGTATATCTGCTTTTACCTTTATTTTTTCAGCTTCATCAAGACGGGCATCAAAATCTTTCACTACCTGGATCACATCTACTGGTAAATTTTGAGAGAAAACATTTATCGAAACGATCGATAATGCAACTATGAATAGAGATTTTATTTTATTATTCATGATGGGGAGATCAGTTAATTGTTTTCGAAAAATGAATTAGTACTAGTATTGGGAGTTAGTTTGTTGCCGGCAGCTTGTTTTGCTTTTACTATATCCAGTTTTGTTTGAGCAGTTTTGGTAATTGTGGCATCTTCTTTATAATTTTCAAGCACAGCTTCTAATGCCGCTCTGGCATTGAAGAGGTCCTTTTTTTCAACATAAATATCTGATAAAAGGATCAGGCACTTTGCTACCCAATACGGATGGTCAGAATTTTGTGTAATAGCGGACCTGGTCGCCGGCTCGGCAGCGGTGATGTTCTTTTGGAGGAATAAAATATTGGCAAGCAGGTATCTCGCTTCAGCAGTTTGCTCATTATCACTCAGGTCCATCACGGTCTTGAGATATTCATTTGCTTTGGAATAATTACCCTGGTCGTAGGCTATTTTCCCCAGGTAAAATCCTGATGTAGCTTTTTGCTCATTGTTAACTTTTGGAGATCTGTATACTTTTTCTCCATAGGTGGCTACTTCATTTGTCAGGCCTTTCCTATAAGCAGATCGCATGGCACCTAATTGCGCTTCAAACAAAGTATTCTCATCTATATTACTAGTAGTCAGCTCTGCATAATATTTATAGGATTTATCAAAATCCTGCTGATAGTTATATGCCAAAGTAGCAGCTTTGAATAACGCTTTTTCGTAGTTTTCACTTCTTCCTTTTTGGATTACAGCTTCATAATCACTTAAAGCCGCATCGTATTTTTTTAATAAAGTGTTAGATTCACCTCTTTTGTAATAGGCTTCTAAAAAGAAGACTCCCTTGGGGAATTTTTGAAGATATTCACTAAAGGAAGTTATAGCTTTTTCGTACTGCCCGTCTTCATAATAGCGTTTTGCCACACTATAGTTAAGTGAATCTCTTGAATAGTTAGTGACTTTATACCCGGGTACAGTCTCCAGGAATTTTATATATTCGTCTGGCTGTCCCATGTCATCAATATATATTTCCTGTAAGGCTGTGAGTGCGTCTTGTGATTCGGCTGGGGTAGGATTGTGATTGAAAACTTCTTTGTAATTTTTTAAAGCTTCAGCTTTATTGCCCTGGTTATAGGTAATCAAGCCTAATCGTATCAATGCCCGATTGTAGATATTGGATTGAGCATATTCTTTAACGATACGGTTGAGTGCAGTAACTGCCTGGGTTTGTTGATCCATATTAGCATAGGTGTCTGCCAATTCAAATAAAGCCTCATCAGCATACTTTGATTTTGGTTGCCTTTTTATCAAGTCGTCTAATAATCTGATTTTTTCCTTTGAATTTCCTTTTAGTCCCTGAATGATAGCACTTTGATATTGGGCATAGTCATTACCAGTGTATTTATTAGAAATGACTTTACCATAATTTAAAAATGCATCATCATACTTATTTTGTTTAAACAAACAGTCACCAGTCCGTAAATACGAATCTGCTAATAGACTTATTTCTTGTTGACTGATGGCTTTATTTAGTTTTGAAATAACTTGCTTGAATTGCTCACCCGCTTGTGCATAAGATTCTCCTTTGAGATAATTATAACCTTGTAAGTAATATGCCTGGGGAATCAAACTTTGCTCAGGATAAGACTTAGAATTGGCCGCCGCGATAAATTTCTGATTCCAATCAATACTTTGATCATAATCGCCTTGTCGGTGAGCCATTTCTGCCATCCAATACATGGATGATATGGTAATGTTTTTATCATAGGATGGATCCAATGCTTTCAGCAGCAACGTACGCGCATCGCCATATCTCTCTTCATTAACTAATTGTAATGATCTATAATAAGCTATCTTCTGATAAGATTGCTTTAGTCTTAGACTGGGATTTTTTATACCATCTATGATTCTCATAGCATTATCGTAATCTTTAGTTCGATTGAATACATCACCCATTATATTTTGGGCTTCGGTATAATACCTTGAGTTTTCGTTAAAAGAGTTTAAAGCAGTTACTGCTTCACGATCAAATCCCAACTCTGCAGAAAGTTTTGCATAGTTAAATAGCGCTTCCTCTCTGATGTTCTCCTGGTAGGGAAGTTTGCTTACATTATAAAAAGCAGTCCTGGCAGAAAGCGTATTTCCGGTTCGGAGATAACAATCGGCCAGGTAATAATTTGAATTTTGTCCTACCTGAGTTTGTTGCCCACTAATAGCCGTGAAATAGGGGATGGCTTTTTCATATTTTTTTTGAATATAATTAGAGTATCCCAAGGCATAATAATCAGACTCTTCCAGTGGTTGATTTGCCTTTTCATAGGCCTCCAGATATTCTAAGGCCTGAGGATAATCTTTAAGTAGAAAATAGGCGTGTCCCACCATTCGCCTGATCAGAATTTCTTTATCTACTTTCTGCGTTCCATTAAGAATGGGTTTAGTATAGGATATAAGCTTGTCATAATTACCTTGTGAGAAATAAATATGCGAAATGTAATACGGAATTAGGTCAGCATACTTTTTTGACTTTCCAGCAATCTCAAAACCAGCTATTGCATCAGTATATTTCCCATTGAAATAATGGCACATGCCCAGGTAATAGTTGGTAGGGTAGTACCATTCGCTTTTAATATTTTTTACTTGTTGGAAAGCAGTGGTGGCATTTTTAAAATCTTTCTTGGCAAAGTAGGAATAACCCAGTTTAAACTTTACTTCACTCAATGTTACATCTCCCATTCCCCTCGTATCCATCAGATTATAGTAAATGATAGCATCGGTGTAGTTTTTTTGATCAAAATGATAATTGGCCACCTCGAGATTAGCTTTTTCGGCAATTGGATCAGGACGGTATTTCTTTATAAACTCAGTAACGAGTAAATCAGCATTCTCTTGTTTTGTTCGCAAGGTAGATATGGCTGTATAGTATTCAGCATATCGAAGTAAAGTTTTATATTCTGGTTCATTGCTCAGTCGGTGGTCATTAGTGAAGGCTTCAAATTCTTTATTTGCAGCTTCGTAAACTCCTTCTGCAAATAGTCGAAGGCCTTCTTTATAATGCCTGTTGGCTTCAGCGTAAATGGAAGTTTTTTGAGAAAATAAATTTTGAGAAATAAAGGCTGTTAAGAGCAACAAATATATTTTATGCATCATGCAAAAGAGGGTTTTAGAAACAAGTACTAAAATACGCTTGAACCACTTATTTAAGTGTGATTCAGGGACAAATTTATAGAAAATTTAACTTATATGTATTATTTCTATTAAACTTAATCTCAGTAACTTCATAGAAATAAAGGGCAGGAAATTCAGGTATGTTAAAGATTAAACGAATTTTTTACAATTATATTTTACTGACTAATCTGGATTTTAAAAATGGAAAATTTTATACGATAGCATATGACCACATTCATAATTTTTCATTAGATCCAAATTTTGTTCTTAGTGGAGACACTTCAAAAGCGATCATAGCAAGCTACAAACCGATTTCTATAAGTGACCGTCACGAATTCCAATTGTAATGAAAAAAGGTTTGAAGCATGCCTATCCAAATGGTGAAAACCACCCTATGGAATCTGCTGTTTTAAATTGGGCCTGGATGAAGCAATCTAAGATGGACTGATTTTTTGAGTAAGACGCATGTACCATGGCTTAAGTTGGCATGAAGGATATTACCCCATCGTACCCGAATATCAAATGTTGGATAAATTTATTTTCATATAATCTGCTATCAGATGCTCATTTGTATTTGCGCTTTTGGAAAGCGAATCTATAATATTTAATCTTTCGGCTTCAGTCTTATTTTGACTTAATTTTTTCTTAGCCTGCATGTCAGTCACCCGGACTTCAAAGGCTACTATAGCTTTCGACATTTTATGCTTATAATCATGGGGAAGTAAATCCCACTGATGCATATATTCAGATTCAAAAGTATTTATAGTGTTTTCAAGAACTTTAAAGACATTTTCCTGATCATTTATTATTCTACCCTGGCCATAAGCATGGACCGATATATAATTCCAGGTAGGAACATTTAATTTCTTTTCATAGTTTTTCGGTGAAATGTATGCATGGGGTTCACTGAAAATTACCAGTATTTTATCAGTTTCAATCAATTTCCAATGTTCATTTGCCTTCGCAAAATGAGATGTCAATATGATGATATCATCTTTAAAGGAAACCAAAAAGGGTAAATGGGTCGCGATGGGAAAATCGCCTTTCGCCGAAATGATGGTAGCAAAATTAAACCTTTGCATAAATTCCACAGCTTCCGACTTGCCTGACATTAAATTTGTATTTGGAATATACATAGTTTTTACAACAGAATATTTTTTGGAAACTTACAATTTATTTTCAGTATCAGACATAAAATTTCAATTTCCATTATAAATAACACTATCTGGACAAGGATTGGTTTGTATCACCAGTGGCGATTTCTAATGAGTAGAATGTTCTAACCCATTTTTCATTTTAAATAGATCATATCTATAATGATATAAAAACTATCAATCTTATTTATAATTAAAGTTCCGTAAATTTGATGTAACTCAAAATATAAAAGTCAATTATAAAAATGGTGGATATGGAGAATAATACAAATAGTGAAGCAAAATGTCCCTTTCCTCATGAAGGACTAAATAAAAGTGCAGGTATAGGAACGAAAAATTCAGATTGGTGGCCTAAACACTTAAGATTAAATATTTTAAGACAATATTCATCATTATCAAACCCGATGGATAAAGGATTTGCATATGCCAATGAATTCAAAAGTCTGGACTACCATGCGCTAAAAAAGGATTTAAACCACCTTATGACTGACTCACAAGATTGGTGGCCAGCTGATTTTGGACATTATGGACCACTATTTATCCGAATGGCCTGGCATAGCGCAGGCACCTATCGAATAGGAGATGGAAGGGGAGGAGCTGGTGGCGGTCAACAAAGGTTTGCACCCCTTAATAGCTGGCCTGATAATGCTAATCTTGACAAAGCCAGGAGGTTGCTTTGGCCAATAAAGCAAAAATATGGACAGAAGATATCCTGGGCTGATCTGATGATCCTGGCCGGAAATGTAGCATTAGAGTCCATGGGTTTCAAGACATTTGGATTTGCAGGCGGTAGAGAAGATGTATGGGAGCCCGAACAAGATGTGTATTGGGGATCTGAAACAAAATGGCTCGATGATAAGCGATATTCTGGTGAAAGAGATTTGGAAAATCCACTCGCTGCTGTGCAGATGGGGCTTATATACGTAAACCCGGAAGGCCCTAATGGGAATCCTGATCCTATTGCTGCTGCCAAAGATATACGGGAGACTTTTGCCCGGATGGCCATGAATGATGAAGAGACGGTAGCCTTAATAGCAGGAGGACATACCTTTGGAAAAACCCACGGTGCAGCAGATGCAGTAAATGTAGGACCAGAACCCGAAGCTGCAGAAATGGAGCATCAGGGAATTGGATGGATAAATAAATATGGGAGTGGTAAAGCTGGAGATTCTATTACCAGTGGTATAGAAGTTACCTGGACATCTACTCCAACTAGATGGAGTAATGATTTTTTCAAAAACTTGCTTAGTTATGAATGGGAGCTTACTAAAAGTCCTGCAGGTGCTCACCAATGGCGACCCAGTAATGGTGCCGGTGCAGGATCTGTGCCAGATGCATTCGATAAAGCCAAAAGGCATGCACCTTCTATGCTAACCACCGATCTTGCTTTAAGATTTGATCCTGTATATGAAAAAATATCAAGACGATTTTATGAAAACCCAGATGCATTTGCTGATGCCTTTGCTCGTGCATGGTATAAACTGACGCATAGGGATATGGGGCCAATAGCCAGATATTTGGGGCCTGAAGTTCCTCATGAAAATTTGCTTTGGCAGGATCCTATCCCAACCATAGATCATATATTACCTGGCGCAGAAGATATCTCATCTTTAAAATCTAAAATACTTTCTTCAGGATTATCAGTTTCAGAATTAGTATCTACAGCATGGGCTTCTGCTTCTACTTTCCGAGGCTCTGATAAAAGAGGTGGTGCTAATGGTGCCAGGATACGATTAGCTCCTATGAAATTCTGGAAAGTGAATAATCCTGTTCAGCTAGCTAAAGTTTTGGGTGCACTAGAGATAATTCAGAAAGAATTCAAAGGGGTAGTGTCTTTAGCAGATCTGATCGTATTGGGAGGTTGCGCAGCTATAGAGAAAGCCGCATTTGAAGCTGGTCATTCTATAAAAGTTCCATTCACCCCAGGTCGTATGGATGCAACACAAGAACAAACTGATGTGGATTCATTTGCAGTACTCGAACCAATAGCTGATGGATTCAGAAATTATCTTAAATCAAACTATTCAATACCCTCAGAAGAATTATTGGTAGATAAAGCGCAATTGCTTATGCTCACAGCACCGGAAACGACTGTTTTGTTATCTGGTATGCGCGTATTGGATGCCAACTATGATCATTCACGTCATGGGGTATTTACACAACGACCCGGAGTGCTTACCAATGATTTTTTTATTAACTTGCTAGATATCAATACCGTTTGGAAAGCCAGTCATGGAAATGAAATGTTTGAGGGAAGTGACAGATCTACCGGAGAATTAAAATGGACTGCCACCAGAATTGATCTCCTATTTGGATCAAATTCAGAGCTAAGAGCGATAGCTGAAGTATATGGAAGCGCAGATGCAAAAGAAAAGTTTGTTAGAGATTTTATAGCTGCATGGGATAAAGTCATGAACCTGGATAGATTTGATAGGAAGGCCTAAATGGCATCGATGAATAGGTCTGAAAATTCAATGAATTGATCGCATATCAAAACTTTCCGTTTTCGTTTTTCCAGTAAATGATAAGGGAAGGATAAATCTAAAATGATCACGAAGAAAAGCGCAACCAAATCATTCGATACATATCCAACAGATCAAAGAAGCATCTCGAAGTAGACTTCAATACTTTCGCTTCGAAAGCCAATGCAACGATGTGGGATAAATCCTGATAATACTATATGACCACAATTGTTTAACAGGGATTTATACGAAAGAAGCGTTCACAGTTAACACCCACTTACTGGGCATTTATTCAATTGCAATAAGAAAAGTCCTCTGGTGCTCTATATTTTCTTCTGTATTTGCCAATAGTGTCCAAAAGGGTCTTTAAACATTCCCTGTCTATAACCATAATCATGATCTTTTGCAGGATTGATTTCTGTTGCTCCTGCCTGGATGGCTATATACATAACTTCGTCTACATCGGCAACAAATAACCCGATAACGGAGGTTACACCTTTTGCTGTTATAGGTTCAAGCGCATTAAACCAACGCATTGTTTCATGCAGATGAAAAATCGCACCATCTAATTCCAGTTCTGCCACATGAATGCTCCCGTCATCGTTCCGAAAACAAAAATTTTCTGTAGCACCTAATTTATTGTAAAAATCAATGTTGTATGTACCATTGGGTATATGCAATTCTGGTGCAAAATGTGTTGAAGTGTCTTTCGCTTCCATATTTTATTTTTTCAATTATTGAAATATATAATTGTCATCAAAGTTGTTGTTTTTATTAGACATTTCCAGCATTGTTTACTGCTTGCTGCAGCGTTGGTATTCATTGCTCGTCAAGCCCGGAACTGCAGCTGATTTGAAAGATCGGCACCTGTAGGTAACAATTAAGAATCCAATTGTAATAAGTCTTTCCCAATTATTATGTTTCCTTGATAAGTATTTTTTACTGCATCTAACCATATTTTATCTGTCAAAGACTTATCGTCAGGGGGACAAAATGATTCAATATTGGAGTTTTGACATTCGATGGCGCGATCTAGCTGAGCGTGCTGAGCTAATTGAAAAAAAGATAAATGAGTTCTTTAAAAAAGTGGATCAAAAAAGCTATAAATACTTAGAAAATGACGAAACATTTTTGATGCGATATGAAGAAGTATGAAGACAATCTTTTATTTCCTTTTGATCAATTCAAATATTTTTTCGTTTGATATTTGATTATTTGACGCTATGGCAACCTGAAAATCAATGTTAGGGAATTTACTCTGTAGTTTTTGATCAACAATTTTCATATTGTTGCGCAACGATCGCCAGGGATTGAATTCCACGCCAGAAAATATTTTCCTGGAAAGAGTATAAACTGAAAGGGCCTCTGCCAATTTATTTTCTTCAATCAACAGGATACATAAAGAGCAAAGTAAACAAACAAATTCTATTGTGCTACCGGATTTTCTATAACATTCCATCGCATTCCGGATGGAATCAAACCCCAATATTGTATTACCTGTTTTTGCATGTATCAAAGCCTGGCCAACATATGGAAAGGATGCATTGATATTTAGTGAGTAGGTCTTATTCAGCACAAGGCATTGTTCAAAGCATGAATTTGCCTCTTCATATTTTTGAAGTTCAATCATTAAAAATCCTTTCTGGTAGAGGCAATAGGTTTGCCCGAGTAGAATATCATACTCTTTATTGGATTGAATGGATTTATCCAGTATGTTGATGGCTTCATCGAATTTGTTTTCTTCGCTCAACAAAATTCCATAAGTGGCTTCTGCCGCAAATTGAATTGAAAGTAGCGAACATTGTCTGCTTTTATCAATAGTATCTAGTAACAGGCTTTTTACTGGTTCTATCTTGCCGATCATCATCATTGATAATGCCATGAAAAACTGGGTTTCAGCAAGTACATATGTCAAACTATACTTTTCGGCGAAAAAATGGGCAACTTCTAGATCACGCATTCCTTCAATAAAGTTACCGGTGGTTGATCTGCAGAAACCAGCCGATAAATATACATTTGCCAATTCTGATGGATCAATTTTGGAAGAGAGATCCCTGATCCCTTCCTCATCGCTTTTTATGTTTGCCTGCTCCAGGCAATCCAGCAGGAACCAGGTTTCGCCTGTGAGCAGGAAAATGAAATTGAGTACACTTACCAGCTTGATAAATACCGGATAATCCTTTGCTTTAAGTGCATTGTTAAAAGACAACAATATATTTTCGTTTTTCAATCTTTGAAGAGAATGATTTGAAGTGGATAGCCATGAGTTTCTTTCCTGGGTATAGAGATCAATTGCGAATTGATAAAAGTATTTGTAATGTATATACGTTATAGCTGCTGACTCTCCTGACTCTTGAAGCTTTTCTTCTGCATATTCTTTGATCACTTTAAGGAATTTATGAGTATTAATTCCTGTAGATGATTGCAGATTTACTAATAGACCAAGATTTTCTAACTCTTCAATAAATAAATTGATTGTTGAAAGCTCATTAAACCCATCCCAGCAAATAGCTTTTGCCGACTCCATATCCCATCCGGTCTCAAAAATTGCCAATCGCCTGAATAACCGTTGTGCTTCAGTGCCCAATAGCTGGTAACTCCAGTCAATGGTATTGCGGATTGTCTTTTGTCTTTTTGGAGCATCTCTGTGCCCTGTTCCAATACTGTCTAATAAAGTAACCAGTTTGGTAACCAAAGTTGCCGGGTTCATATAGCGGCATCGTGCAGCAGCTAGTTCTATAGCTAGTGGTAGACCATCGAGTTTGTTACATATTTCAAGAGCTGCATCTGTATTCTGGCTGTTCCATATCAAGGTATTATTTGCTTCAGTGGCACGCTGAATGAAAAGTGTAACAGCATTTGAATATTGATATTCCTGATCTCCGGTTTTATCTGGCTGTTCATTTTTAAGCGGTTCTACGAGGAAAGAATATTCATTGCGAATGTTGAGTGGCGTTCTGCTTGTTACCAATAATTTGATCCTCGCACAACGGCTGATGAGCGTGGATACAAAAATTGCTCCTTCAATGATCTGTTCAAAATTATCGAGTATCAACAGCATATTCTTATCTGATAAATATTCGGCAACCCAATCCTGAATATCATTACCACCCTTGTTTTGAATGTCGAGAGTATTGCTGATGGCCAATGGAAGTTTATCAGATTGTACCAAGCTTTCTAAATTAATAAAGAATATCCCATCTTCAAAATTGTGGATGATCCGGTTACCAATCTCAATGGCGAGACGGGTTTTTCCAATGCCTCCGGGTCCAACTAATGTTATTAGTTCGGTTTCAGGTTTATGAAGGATTTTTATAATCTCATTTATTTCTACTTCTCTTCCGATTATCTTATTCCTGTTTCTGGGAATATTGGTAATTGTCTTTTCGGCTTCCCGTTTGGTGCCAGCTGAATTACTTTGAAACCTCTCTGCTAATAAAAGCGCTAGGTCATTTGCCAGCAGTTTTGATAAATCTGAAGGTTCGTTGAAACGCTGGTAGCTTACAGATCCTGTATCCTGAATCTTTTTTATCAACTTGTCCAGATCCGGCTCCCGGAGGGCAGTGTTTTTAATGTAGATCAATTGAGGTTTATCTACTGCAAGTATCCATTCGTCTTCAAGACCGGATATCTCCATACCGGGTGCGGTCCATCCATATTTTTCCCAATATATTCCAATAAAGATGTCGCTTTGATCAAGATACGACCTGTATAATTCCCTTGGCGGATGAGGTCTGGCGCCTGATTCAAAAAATACGGGTGTCATTCTCAACGCTTCAATAACATTGCGGACAACAATTCTTTCGTTCGCAAGTTCCAGTATGGTTGAACTGATAAAAACTCTTATTCGTTGATCTGGCGTTATTATCACAGACATATAGACCGAAATAGTAAATAAATCAAAAATACGATTTTACCCAAATCCTTCTTCTCAAAATTCTGAATCCAGCTTTACCTTTAAAAATTTAATGATGGTAAATGTTATGACTATTTGCTTTAATAATTCCAGTATACCCAAAGGCGCCAGCATAGCAGTCAAAGGTATTGGAAATTGGAATAATTTCATCGTTTATATACCTGCCATTATATTTATTTCAGTTAAACCGAAATTGGAATTCTGTTTCATATCATTTCCATATTTTTGAAAAGTTGAATGTGTTGTTTTCTGAAAACACGCTTCATTATGAATTCAACTGGCAAGGGTGATTTAAATTGGATGTTTTCTTCAATGTCGGTATAATCGTTATCTGCTCGTAAGACAAATTTCATTACAATTTTAGTTAATTTGAATACTGTTGCCCTAATAGTAACAACTTTGTCTATACTACTTTTTTCAATTACAACTGGATAGGTAAATGAAAAAGGGACTAATCCAAACTTTAAAGTCTCGTGAACTAAATAGCTGTCCATGCCAGTTTTGTCCATTTGAAAAATAACGGGATGAACCGAAACAAATTTTTGCATATCGGTCAGATATTCAAAAACAAATTCAGATGTTTTTTTTACTCTAAATGAAAGCTCCATTGCTAAAAATAGTATATTTTCAGTCTTCACAGGGTGGTCACTACTGGTTTAGGACTTGGCGAAGGCAGGCATCATAAAGCAACAAACTGATATCAGGAAATGGTGTATATTACAAGAACGAATACATAGTATGGCACTGTTCGTACGCTTCACTATACCTTGATATGGGCTGGTTTTCGTCTATTTGCCACTATATTTTTGCTTCGGCTATTTTATGTATCATTCCTTTAAAAATAAGCCCATGAAACGGAAGTACCAAGTACCAGTACATTCTTCCTAATAATCCCAGAGGTCTAAACGTAGCTGTTTGTGTAAGGATATTGTTGCTGCCAATTTTAAATTCCAGCCACGCTTCGCCAGGCAGTTTCATTTCGGCATACAATAGAAGGCGTTTTTCGTGTTTATCTGCTAAAAGCACACGCCAAAAATCAAGTGCATCACCTGATCCTATTTCTGTTGCACTTTTTCTACCTCTTCGCATACCGACACCCCCAACTATCTGATCTAAAAAGCCTCTGCTTTCCCAAAGCCAGTCACCATAATACCAGCCTGTTTTTCCACCAATGGCCCATATTTTTTCAAGTGATGCAGCGCTGTTTTCCAGCTTAAGAGAGCGAATGTCTTTAAAACAACCATTAACAGGTACTTCAATAAATTTAGATAATCCTTCACTGAATATTTTACTTGTTTGTGCGTCTTTCCAACTTGAAAGCACTTGGTTTTGTTCTATTTTGTCAAAGGCAAATTTTATGGATGCGTCATAATCAATCAGTTTAATGCCGAGCAGACCTGCTAAATTATTGGGTTTGCAAGTCACTTCAATTTTCATACTATTTACCAAATTCTTTGCAAGAGCAAATGATGTGGCAGTAACAAAATATAACCAATAAGAGGATATTTTGGGCGTCATAACCGGCACAATCAGTATGCGTCTCTTTAATCCCCGTATTTTTGCAAATCGCAAAAGCATTTCTTTATAACTTAAAACATCCGGACCACCAATGTCGTAACTGTTGTTGAATGTTTCTTTTTTATCAATTACGCCAATTAAAAATTCTATCACATTACGAATAGCTATAGGCTGACATTTTGTTTTTAGCCACCGTGGTGCAATCATAAAAGGTAATTTCTCTACTAAATCCCGAATGATTTCAAATGATGCGCTTCCCGATCCTACGATTATGCCAGCCTTTAAAGTAGTTAATGCAAAATTAGAACCTGATAAAATGGCTTCCACATTTTTTCGTGATGACAAATGCTTTGATAACTCGTCAGCGTTGCTGATCCCACTAAGGTAAATAACCTGTGTAGCATTTATATGGTCCATGTGATTTTTGAAATTAGTTGCACATATAGCCTCCATATTTTCAAAGTCACCACTTTGAGTTGACATGGAATGGATGAGGTAATAAGCTATATCAATATCATTTGGAATATTTTTTAAACTTTCCTCGTCTAAAAAATCTACCTCTATTACTTTGAGATTTGAAGTCAGATAATTTTTATAATTAAACCTGTTTTTATCTCTTACACAACAGATAACCTCATGACCATCTTTCAATAAAACGGGCAATAATCTTTGCGCAATGTATCCTGTTACACCAGTTAGTAATATTTTCATAAAATAGCTTCCCCAAACATATTATCTAAATAACGTTTCTGCAATTAAATATTGGTCAGGTAAAAGTCACGTGAAAAAAAATTCATTGATATTGTTTTAAAAGAAGATGTTTCTAAATGTATTTCATTATTAATACATGTTCCAAATACCTGATGCCCGATACCAGCCAATTGCAAAGAAATCCTTTATTTATTCCTGAACAAGGACCAATTCTCAGATAATTTGCCATATAGGTATAACATTTTAATCAAAATTAATAACAATTAAACTGTCTTATTGTTTTGACTCATTTAATTGACTTGTCCAAAATGTATCCCCAATTTGGCTAGTATGGGATACTAGGTTCCTGTCTATCGAGAAATAATTTGGATCGGATTCCAGGGATGGGCAAACCATGGAAGACCTTAATTGGCTATACCCGGAATTGCCAGCATATGCATTATTCTACTTAATATATCTACTATTTGGATATGGATTCAAAGAGTCTTGTATTACTTCTTTAAATTTTTCCAGATATTCAAACCCATACTTTGTATCTGGTAATAAATGCCCACATTCAATCCATTCATTCCATGAAAAGATGGTTATAGGCCTTTCTTGATCAGGATGATTGTCACAATAATCTCTTGCCTCTTGTATACATGTTGCAAAACTGTCGGGTGACGCATTTGCAACAAACAATATCTTGTTCTCCTTTATGCAGAAATTTTTGGAGTATCGTCCCATTCAATGGAAACATTTGTAAATTATAATATCGATACATGAGCATTACATCGCATCTGATTTAAATGGCCTTAGAAGCCATTTAACATAATCCTATGCTTGACCTGCATGATAGATATAAGATCATTTGAAGATAAGAAACCCAGAGCCAGCCCAAAATTTGCCTTGTTCCAACCAAGAAATTCGCCAGCTCTCATTTGTCAGTTTGGTTTTCATTTATTTTTAGAACTCATATTCTCTTTATGCCGGAGTTTGGCTTCGTCAATAGAATGAGACACAGATAGGTTACTTTCTTTTGAAGACATTTCAGCAAGAGCAGAATAAAATTTATGAAGTATTTCCAGTTCATCTTCTGGAATATTTTCCACATCAACAAGTCTGTTGCTTGGTCCTTTTAGTGAGGCAATCAGTTCATTCAGTTTCATATGCAGGGCTTTTGAATCTTTATTTTGGGCCCGTTGTATAAGAAATACCATCAGGAAAGTTACAATGGTGGTTCCAGTGTTTATAACCAACTGCCAAGTATCGGAATAGTGAAACATAGGACCGGTAATTATCCAGACCAGGATAATGCTTAAAGCAATCATTAATGCTGGTGTTGAACCAGTAAATTCAATCGCCTTGTGTGCTGCATTTTCAAAGATGCTTAATTTTTTCTTTTTTGTTGTCATGATTTTAATTAATGATTAAGTGGCTTAGTTAAAAACAAAAGTAACTTTAATAAACCGGTACATTTTTAAGTGGACTTTCAGAAGGTAAATTTTATATACTTCAAAGCTTTCAGGCTATAAAGACATGTGCATAACGGTTTGGCTATGGAGTGTAGCGCGTAGGGGTATGTTTTGATGCTTGATTATTATTGCAGCATGTTGTAATGAATCCCAGGGTATCCTCAGGAATATAATGACCCCCCGACTGACTTCGGGCAGGGCTGTATAAGAGGCCAGAGCATAAAGTGGTCTGCTGCTGCGATACGGTATAATTCCAGAAGATGATATTTGAATAAGTTATGTCCCAAAGGGATTCTATGAAAGGGGCGTTACTCGCTTGGGATAACTAGGCCAGTTGTCCACTCGATTAGTAGTAGTTTTTCTTTTTCGTCATTATTTTTCTGTCAAATATTTTGAAATAATTGAAACAAATTCGTTAGGCTTTTCCCACCAAATTTCATGTCCTGCGTCATTTAAAAATTCATATTTTCCTTTGAACAGGTCTGCATATTCATATGCATCGGCAAAAACGTTTTGGTCGCATTGACCTTGCAGTACAAGAGTTGGAACGTTGATGTTTTTTAATATAGGTCTTGGGTCTTCAACGCCAACATACCAATTACTGAAAATATGGGAATATCCACCCCCACCACCTTCTTCAGGTAAAATATTTTTTGGATCGCAAACCATACCAACAGTAAATTTTGTAGCCATAGTATTTGTTAAGTCGCATTTCTCTATCAGAAGCCCATTTGAAGTTAAACACCATAGAACAAAAACTGGCCATAATTACTCTTGGAGTAACTTGCATTCCTTCAACTTCTTGCCAAACTGTTTTGGGTTCTCTAAACTTCAAAGTATCTGGTTTTGGATAAATTTTAGTCAAATCAACCATCTTTCCGTCGTTGTCTAACTGCATTGGTTGAAATGGTCCCGGCGAAGTCAAAATTATTTTCTCCACTAGCATAGGATTTTGTGATACGAAATGAGTGGCCAATAATGCCCCAAATGACTGAGCAATCAGAATAGCCTTTGGTGTTTTTATTTGTTTAGTTACAATCTCTTTCAGGTCTGAAACGTGTCTGCCAAATGAATAGTCTTTTGGTCTTTTTAACCTGTCAGAAAGCCCTGAGCCAATTTGGTCATATAAATAAATGTCATAATCAAGTTTTGCAATTTCTTTCATCCGTTCTATTATTGATGAATGAATATAACCACCTGGTCCACCGTGCAGAAAAATAATTGGAGTATTTACTTTTGAAGTGTCGCCTGAAATTTTTGTGAACGCAATCTTATAGCCATCTGCAAGTGTCCAATATTGCATGTCAGGTACTGGCTTAATTGGTTTAACCGTCTGCTGAATGGGTATTAAACTTAACCCAATGAAAATGAAAAGTATAATTCCAATTCCACGAAAAGTGAATTTTAAAATTCGTTTAAGAAGTGATTTTTTCTTTTTTTCTGTTGTCATAATTTTTTGTCTAATCTTATTTCCCAGAAGGTTGAATCATTCTTAAGACAATTTCGCTGAAGTCCCTTTTATTTTTTTTCGACCAGGCGCGCCCGCATACGAGAAAGTGAAGTTACAGTAACCCCGAGGTACGAGGCCAGGTCTTTCTGCCTTATCCGCTGTTCTAAATCGGGGTAAATTTATCTGAAATGGATATAACGATCTTCCGGGCTGTGTGCTATCAGAAACTTAATGCGTTCGCCTGCCATCGTAATAATTTGTTTGTAGCTTTGGTTTACCATTTTCAAAATCCGGATGTTGCTCGCGGACAACTTATCGAGTTCTCTTGTATCTGCAACAATCATCAGAGTATCTTCAAGGGCAACAATATTTTCATCGGCAGCCCGTCCGTTAATAGTTGTTTGCAGTGAACCCGAATTCATTCCTTCCGGTACAAACAACAATGTCTTGTTATCTCCATTCTCATCCACAATGTAGTGACACAGCAAACCCTTAATAACTTTCAGGGCCTCGTAGTTATACTCACCTACCAGAACTACGTGTTGACCTTTATCAAATTTGCGCAATTTCATAATAGAAGCAAGCTCTGCTAAATCAAACGGCGTTAGAAATGTAAACTGCCTGAAAGCTTCTTTTATTTTATCTAACATATAAGTAGGAGGCTGTATATTTTCTTGATGCTAAGATAAAATTTTGTAAGGTAACGTGCCTCATTAAAATTTCTCCTTCCCCACAGGATTTCTTGTACAAAAGTTTCATATGCCTCAAAAAGTTTCAATAAGTTTATCAGTATCTGTACCTCTCTTTAAAAGGTGGATGAATATTTTTAATGCACTAACTTCTCCATTTGAATTTGACAATACGATTCCTTCTTCAATTTCAAGACTTACTACCAACTTTCTTGTTTTGGAACTGCTTGTCGAGGTTGGGGATTGGAACTGCGATATTTTCCTCTAAACATTAATTTTTCAAGTAAAAAAGCATCTTTAAATTAAGTCTAAATCCTCAAGCTCGGTAAATAACTTTTAATGGCATCTATTTATAATTCAATTATATGTGGAATTATTTCGGAGTCGTGATTGGCAATGGCTTCAATACAATTTGGCTTTCAGACTTAAGCCATTCTAATGATGTTTCTTACTTTATTTTTAGCTACTTGGACACCGGGCATAATCATTTGTTCCCAGGATTTTCTTGTGTAACCAACATCGCACATCAAGAATGCAAATTTATTGTTCTTATTAATTATTGTTGCTACAAGTCCCATGGTATGATCTGGCGTATAAACAAAAACTATACTTTCATCTCCAAACAAATCGAATGATAATCCCTCTGGCCCAATTCCTGTTTGGGTAAACCCAAATTGTTCCACATTTACACCCTTCCACATATTCGAAATATATCGACTTGATCTGTCTTGAGCTTATTGCCATTCTAAATTACTAACCAATATTTTTTTCGCAATATTCACCAATTTTAAACCACTTGTGTGGTCAGAATGTAGATGGCTTAATACAAGAAAATCTATATTAGATGCTTTGAATCCCAAATTTTCTAATTGCTCGTGTTATCAATCCCGACGCTGCAATACAGGATAAATGTGCCTGCAGGCTTTTGTGAAAGAGGGGGTTCTCATCAGCTACAGCGCGAAAAGCCAACCACTCGATTAGACTTTCGTTCTTTTAATTTTCTATTTGCCCTTTATATTTTGGGTCAAAGTCCACCATCCATTCAATACCGTATTTGTCTCTAAAACAACCAAAATATGACCCCCAGGGACTGTCACCAATAGGCCCTTCTATTTGTCCTCCTGCTGAAAGCCCGTTAAATATTCTGTCAGCTTCTTCTTTACTTTCCGAACTGATTGCAATTTTACTTCTATTCTCATTTTCGTTTGTTTTTCCAAAAATTTCCGGAACATCATTTGCCATCAGCATATTATTTTTACCGATAGGCAAAGCAATGTGCATAATTTTATTTTCTTCCTTTTCTGCAACCTGGAATTCAGGACTAGAAATGTCTTTGAAACGAATAATCTTTGCAAACTCTCCGCCAAATACTGATTTGTAAAAGGTAAATGCTTCTTCTGCATTTCCGTTGAAGTTAATGTGAGGATTAATGACTGCCATAATTTTATTTTTTAGATTGTTAAATTGTTTATTTTCTTAATTGCTTGCCAAACTTTCCCGATAGCCCTGTCTGCCGACAGTCTGCCGACAGGGAGGTATTGGGATTATTTTTGCGATAAAGTTTCCAATAATACTTCCAGGTAGTTCAATGTCATGGTAAATCCTCCTTCGAAACCCATTTCAATCATCTTTTCCATGCGCTCAAGAGATTCGTTTTTAATGGTGATACTGACTTTTGTCGTTCCGTTTTGTTCACTGAAATTCAAATCCCAATCAGAACCTGGCAATTCCGGGTTTTCATCTTTGTCTGCAAAGGCATTCAAATATTTGAAATTGGTTTTTGGGCTAATGGAAGTAAATTTCTGAATTGACCAATGCTCTTGTCCTTCCGGGCTTACCATAGCATAGAATCTTTTTCCGCCAACTTCAAAATTCATAAATTTTGTTTTTGATGCCCAGGGTTTGGGTGCCCACCATTGGTCCAAAATTTCCTGTTTGGTAAAAGCATCCCATACTAGTGAAAGGCTGGCAGCAAATTCTCTGTTTACGAATACCGTTTTTGTTGTTTTGTCAACGGTAAAATTATTCCGAAAGCTATCGGAATGCAAATCTGTTTTTCCCGCTATACGGGATTTCTCTTCGTTTAACATTATTTCTGTTTTTTAATTGCCTGCCTTTCGGTAGACATGGTTGTTAATAAATGGTCCAATTGATTAAACCGGGTTTCCCAGATTTTTCTGAATTGTTCTATCCATTGGTCTATCTCTTTCATTTTTTCAACTTTAAGTGAATAATAAATTTCCCGTCCATTGTATTCCTGTTTCACCAGTTGGCATTCTGTCAAAATTCGAAGGTGCTTGGAAATAGCTTGACGGGTGGTGTTGAAATTTTCGGCAATGGTGTTTGGGGTCATGGCTTGTAGTGAAATAAGAACAATAATGGCTCTTCTGGTCGGGTCTGCGATGGCTTGAAAAATGTCTCTTCTCATTTAAAATATTTTTATATGAAACTATTCGGTTGCAAATATATGTGAAACTATTCGGTTTCGCAAAAATTTTCCATTTTTTTTCAAATAGACTAAAAATATCATAGGAGTGTCTACTAACAGGAAAGTTCGTTTCATGGAAGGCTACGATCCAAAACTAAAAGGGTAGCAGATATAAAAGCACTCTCTTATCTAGTCCGGTGAGTGACGGTCTCTTATTTGACGGACTTGTAGCTTAGCCTCTAATTCCAATAATTTTTCATCAGGTCTTCAACCCAAATTGGTTGTTTAATTTTACCTTTAGGCTGAAATTCTTTGAAAACTGGTTTTATATCCAGCACTGGTGTCCCGTCAATAGCGTCAAGATACTTTACTGTCAAAGTCCTTCCATGATGTGCTAAAAGTCTAACGGTGCAAAGTCCAATTGTATTTGGCCTGTCCTTTTTGCGTTGCCCGAAAATGCCAACTATTGGATAGCTTGGATGGCCTCTTGGTCGCCCTGAATAAATAATATCTTCATTTTTTACTTGATCAAGAAAGTATATGATTTCTAAATGTGAAAAATCTGAAATATTTTCAAATGCTTCTGTAGGAATATGCTCTGCAAGTTCAATGTCGGAGATAATTTCTTTCCAATTATCGTCTATTGGTAATTTTCGTGAATTTTTTATTGTCGCTATTGGTGTCAGATTTATTTCCATTTCCAATTTGAATTTTATGATCTGGATTAAAAAGCACAAAACTATCAAGCCGCTACCAGGTTAAATTAAATGGCATATACATCAAATGACTACTTCACCGCTATTTGCCAAACCCCCGGTAGAAAGTTTGGGTTTCTTTTCTGTCTAATGTTGTTATTTTGTTTCTAAAGATTTTTCAGTTAAATATTTCAGCAAATAAGTCGCCGATGTCAATGCTGGACCTGCCATGGGATCGTTAAATAAAACATCAATTGGCCCTTCACCAAAATAAAGTCCGTCCGAAACAAGGAATGTAATTCTTACATTTCCTTTCGTTGGTGCTGGTCGCCTGGGTTGGTCCCAAACACCAATTTGATTAAGAATGTTTTGGCTTTTTATAAATAAATCCTGGGTCAGTTCATTTGACTTTTCGTCTCGCGTTTCCCAAATCAAAATTTTTCCAGTCTGGTTAATATACCGAGCCGTTCCGTCATTGAATGAAGCTAAGGCGTCAAGCCCATTGTCAAGGCCAAGTTCTACAATTACAGCAAGCAGTTCTTTTTTATTCGGTTTATGTCCGATGGCAAGTTGTTTGTTGTAAGAAAGCACTTTAAGTCTTACATCGGAGGCACTATCGTCAATAATTTTCTGTAAGTCCGTGATATTGCTTGTCTCTGAAAACAAAATGTCGTATGGATAAGTGTAAGGCGGTTTTGTATTACTTTTAAATAAGTCAATCTTATCGCAAAACAAAAGGTTGTAAATAAGATTTGTTGGATTGTCCTTGTAGGGATTGGTTGAAGTTGTTACAACTTCAGATGATTTTTTAAAAAAACTAAATATTCCCATGGTCAATAGTGTTATTGTGGTTAATGCTAGTCCGGAGATAATTATTTTTTTCCTCTTTGTCATTCTGTTGGTGTTTCATCATAGCCAGGCTTCTAACTATCGGCATTTGGGAAGTCGGGGGATTTGTTACTATTTTTGTCCGGCACAAATGCCAATTAAAGGAACGAAAATTTTATTAAACCACAAAGTAAGCCTGAGTACAGAGAGCGGTGCAAAATGAAGAAGCGAATTAATTACGGTGAAGCCGTAATTAATGATTAGGAGTTATATGAGGCTGAATTTGCTTCCTTCAAGTCCTATTGTATTAAATGCTTTTGGTAGCAGTGGCCATTGTTTTAAGTCGCTCTATTGCTTACTAAGCTATTGTAATATTTTCCTACTTCGGCTGTGAATTATCGTGGTCAGCATAGTTTATTTCAACTTCAAAGTTTCTTGTCTCGTCAATTTGAGAGTTATTTTAATGTCCATTTTAATAGTTGCATGCGCTAAAGAAATTCTGAAGAGTCTCGAAGAAAGTAAAAGTGTCAAGATTACTTTCAGCTGGTGGAATAAATTTAAACTTTTGTCTTGCTGTAAATGGATTTCATTTAGCCAGTGCGTTTATATCCGTGGTTTCCAATATTTGTTTGGGATAACCATGCATAGTAGCATGAATCATTGCTTTGCCGAGTTCACTAAGTGTAAGAATACTTTTTGAAGAGAAAAATTTTATGATTTTTGCAATAACAGTATATGTTTTGTTAGCATTTTTTTGTCCATCGAAAGGAAGCATGGCACCTGGTCTAAAATTGTATTGACTTTTAAAGCCCAATTTCATCAAATCGTTTTCGGTTTTACCTTTTACTCTTGCCCACATTATTTTGCCTTTCCCGGTGCTGTCGGTACTTTTTCCCGAAACAAAATTAAAGACCAGATTAGAGTTTTGTTTCAATAACGCTCTGGCAAAAACCATGGTGGTATCGTATGTAATCATAGTGTATTTTTCTTCTTTCATACCTACCGAACTAATTCCAGCACAATAAAAACAGGCATCATAACCTGTTAATTGATTTATAAAATCATTGATTTTCAAAAAGTCAGGAACAATTAATTCTTTCAATTTGGGATGTTGTAAGTCGTAGTGTTTTCTGCCGACAACGAGTACTTCGGTAACAGTACTATTTTCCAAACATTCAAATAGTACGCCTTCGCCTACCATTCCTGTTGCACCGGTTAGTATAACTTTCATTTATGGTATTAAAAAATTAATGTACAAAGTTAGTCATAAAATTTGCCAACTACTAAGCTGAAAGCTCAATTTGATTTATGGAGAAGAAATGCTTTTATTGGGTTTAAATATTTTAGTAAACGATTACGGACATTCAAGTCTGATTCTAATTTCATATCCGTTTTTTACTTCATCAAATTCTCCAACCTGGCTAAAAAATTATCTGCAGCTTCATTATCGTCAAATGGTAAATCATAAAACCAATGGTTGATTAACGATAAATGTGTTCTTGGTGCATTGAACCGCCACTTTGCCAAACCGCCTATAGCAATTCGGGTTTCTCTATTTTTGAAATTTCACATTCGTATTTCACCTGGTGATTAATTCTAATTGTTTTTAGCAATTGCCTAATGGCGGATAAGTGGCCAATCAGTACAATGGGCACAACCACACAAGGAAGCCAAATAAATGGGAAAATGGTTACCCCAATATTAGGCTGGTCAAACGCAAGTCTTTGAAAAGGAGTTTGGGCTGAGAGTATTGCAATAACTATAACATTTATAAGTAGGCCGATGCATAGAAAATTCCAAAGCAATAATACTGTCTTGCCTAGTTTTTTTATAATAAATACGAAGTAAAATATCAGTGGAGCTGTAATGCCTGATAGTATATCAAAGTTATTCCCTTCAAATGTCATTAGGACTGGGATTAATCCAGCCGAATAAACAAAGAACAAGGTTATTTCTACCGGAATTCTAATGGTGTTCATTAATGTCAGTACTTTTAAATCAAGTGTATCCATAAATGCTTTGCCCCACTTTGTCACCAGAAGCAAAATGGAAATAATAATTACCGGACCGATAAGCAATACAAACCGTGGTGGCATCGAATAAGGAACCTGATAAAACCCGGTTAGAGCTATAATGGCCTGTATCACCATCCAGGCTAAAATGCCCATTAGTATTGGTTTTGATTTACCGGAAGCTTTGTAAAACATCCATACGGTAAGAAATGTTGTGGCTGCAAACAGAAGGCTAATAAATGTTGGAATATTGCTCATTTTGTTATGATTTAAAATTCATACAAAAGTCTATGTTCCAGAATAATGGTGGCTTGCCAAATGACAAGAAATGAAATTATCTTTTGTTCGGCATTTCTCTTCTTATTCTGCTCAGGGAGGTATCAGTAATGCCCAGATAGGAGGCAATATTTTTTAAGGGTGCTTTTTGAAAAATTTCAGGCCTTACTCTAATTAGATTCTCTAACCGTTGCTCTGCGGTCTCATTTATTAATGAAAGAGTGCGTTGTTTGAAGGAAATAAAACCCTTTACCAAAATCATTCTTCCAAATTCTCTAAATTCAGGAATGGTATGAAACAATGTTTGCAGTTGCTCATAAGTAATGTACCAGCCATTACAGTCCTGAAGTGCTTGAAAATTTTCCTTGGAAGTTGTTCCCTGGAAAAACGAAGCTACTTCAAAAACCATTTGGCTTTCCGAATAAAATTCAGTAGTTACTTCATTGCCGTCCAGGTCAAAAGTAAATGCCCGTATGAATCCGTTCTCCAGGAATAGGTATTTGCTATTTATTTTATCATACGTGATAAAATAATCGCCTTTAGCAATTTCGATGTTTTTGAAACTCGATGCTATTTCTTCAACCCTGGGTCGCGGCATTGGAATGACCTTTTCAATAAATTGAATTAATTTGTCTCTGTTCATTTTACTATTTTATTAAGGCTCACCTGTTATTCATTTACCCCTGTACTGTTTTTAGATTTGGTCTGGATTCGATGGTTTTTAGCTGTATTGTCTTTTTATTGTTTATTTTCGGTACGGTGTGTTATCATAGCATGATCGTTAACGGTCTGGTATATGAAAGGGAGCAGATATTGTCGCACTAACTTATCGGGTTTTCAATAATCTTATTTTATGATTATATTTTCGATTTAGCACCTAATCCGCTATTTTTATATATGATGCTGGCAATACTGTTTTTAATTAATTTTTTTTGCCGTTGCAAATCTCTCTGCAACATTGTCCCAATTAATAATTTCAAGGATGACATCGACAAATTCAGACACCTTGTTTTTATGTTTTAAGTAATATGCGTGTTCCCAAACATCTATTACGAGCAATGGGATTACTCCCCATTGAGTCAATTTTTGGTGGTTTTCACATTGCAATAGTGTTAAGCTATCAGAATAAGGTTGATACCCTAAAATTCCCCAGCCACTACCTTCCACAGTTTTTGATACTTTAGCTAAATAGGACTTTAATTTATCGAAAGAACCAAAATCTTTTTCAATTTGATTCAAGAGTTCTTTTTTTGGCTCTGTTTTTTTATTTGTGAGGTTTGTCCAAAAGATGGTATGCAATACATGGCTCGAAAAGTGATATGCTAATTTTCGAGTCCAAAAGTCGACTTGCTCGAAATTTTCGGTACTCATACTTTTTTTAATATTTTCTAAATCCTTATTTGCTCCTTTTACTGCACCTCCGTGATGAAAAGTATAATGCAGGTGCAAGGTTTCAGCATCCATGGATGGCTCCAAAAAAGTTTCGGAATATGGCAAGATTTGTTGAATGAAGCTGCCATTTTTATCCACTAATTTATCGATGCCACTTTCTGTAACAGAGGCAGCAAAGATAGAGTTTGATGGGAGTATTGATGCACCTCCCAATATTAAACTGTTTTGCAAAAATTGTTTTCTATCCATTTTATTTTAATTTTATTTTATAAATTAATAATGAAGCCTTGCTATTAAAACATGATGGAGATGCAACTACTAATTGATTCAGTTCAGGCATAATAAGTGATGTTCTTGCCCCAGAATCAATTAAAATACTTCCTTCTGCAACATAAGTATCCGCATTCATTTGTTTAAAAATATTTATGTAACCAGCACCACAACTCAAGTAAATTTCTTTTGTATTTGTTACCCTCTCTTTATTATAAAAACTATGTATCCTGTATACAGTATGAGAAACAATACACCCTGCCATTTTTTCAATACATGTTTTTTTCCTACAAATAATAGTGCAAATAATAATATGCTTGAAAAAACAGTCATTGCAAGATCTGAGTTCGCAGATGGTTGAAATGGCAATGGCTTAATCACAGCGCTGAGCCCCAATACCCAAAAGATGTTAAAGATATTTGAGCCGATTACATTTCCAATTGCAATGTTTGTGTTCTTCTTATAAGCAGCCACAGCCGAAGTAGCAAGTTCGGGAAGCGAAGTGCCCACGGCTACTACAGTTAGACCGATTAAATATTCGCTCACTCCAAATTTAGCTGCAATCTTAACTGCTCCATTGCTAATCCAGGTTCCACCCAAAATCAATCCTGTTAACCCCAGAATGATGTATGCCGCAGTCATGAAATTGCTTAACTGTTTGAACTCTTCATTTACTGCATTCTCTGATTTTTTGGCAATGCTAAAGATGTAATATATGAAAATGATAAAAAACCCAATCAATATGAGCCCATCGCTTCTAGTTAATTCTGAATTTTCTTTGTGATCAATCAGGTAGTCGTTGGCAAGAATGCCCAATATCAGTGCTGCCAACAAACTGAAAGGAATTTCTTTCCAAACCGTTGTGCTTTGAACTGCAAGAGGAAAAATAAGTGTGGACACACCAAGTATCAAAAGGATATTGGCAATGTTACTGCCGATAATATTGCCAATAGCAATTCCTGAGTTACCCTGAATGCTCGCAGAAACATTAACGAACATTTCGGGAGCAGAAGTGCCAAAAGCCACTATCGTCAGTCCGATTACCAAATCGGATACTTTCAGTTTTTTGGCAATAGTAGAAGCTCCATTCACCAATAATTCTGCACCTTTTATGAGTATTATAAATCCGATGATAAATAGAAAATAAGTCAGCATTTAGAGATATTTTTTATTTCAGGCCTATTCATAGTGTTCAAGTTGTTGAGTTCGATTATTTTTTTTGCTGCTTACTTTCGATTCGGTTGTTTTGCAATCTCGCCAGGAATGACACATAACCCAAAGGAGCATCAATAATCATTAATCAAAGTTAAAAGAAAATGGACAATTCTAGGCATTATCAAAACTCCCAGTTGAACGAAACTAGTGGATAAATGTAAATGAACTGGATAGTGTAAGGGAAGAAGATCAACTGTGAATATTGTATCCAGAGAGGGAAATAACTAATAATCTATTCGGTTGTAATAACTAGTATTTGTCCTGGCAGCTGTACGATGAATTATTTTGTGGAAAAATATTCGATCCATAGCTTAGCTGTAATAGCTCTTACAAGTTGATAACCGCTGCTGATTTCAAATACATGTACAAGCTTACAACTAATGTTCAACGATCTTTGTCAGACCAGAACCACATTTTGGATTTGCAAAATGTTGATTATACTTTGGTCCAGCCTACTTGCACAAAATCCCAAATGTTAGCTGATGGGCTTTTCTATTTCCGATTGATAATTGCCAGTGCCTTCTCAAGTTCCTTGTCTTTTTTACTCAATAGATCTTCCAATGTTGGCGTGACAAGAATGTCAGGCAATAGACCTCTGTCTGATTGTTCCGTTAAAGGGTAGTAACCAATTAATGGAATGTCAATTTCGATTTTTGAATGGGGCAGCCAAAGAAAAAATAGCTGTCCCCCATTGGTGCCTTTTCTATAACCACCAGTTTCAGAGCCGATTATTGTTGCCATCTTATTTTGTTGTAAACCACCTTTAAATAAGAAAGTAGCTGAACTATTTGCAGCATTGACCAATAAATCACCTTTCCTCCAAAGGCATTTTTATTCTGATTGATAACTTCGTTATCCCTGTTCTTTTTCCAGGTGTAGAAGCCATTCTTCAAATTACTAAGCATTCCAGTTCAGTCATAGAAACTTTTGTCCCAAGTATTTAAATATGGTCTAACATCATCTGATACTTTTTCATAACGAAGCAATTGCTTATATTCAGGAAAAATAATAGGCTTATTTGCAAGGAATTTTCCTAGAATAAGGTTTACTTCATCATCACCTCCTTCGTTACCTCGAATGTCTAGTATTAGGTTAGGTATATTTTTAGATTTTATTTCGTCAAATGCACTGGCTAAGAATTTTTTCCAGTCAATGGTAAGTTTGTTGGTTACAAATGTTCCTAATTTAATATATGCGGTATTTTCATTTAGTATTTTAAAATTCCATAAGTCGTCCAAGGTTGCAGGTTGTTTGCCATATTTCATTTCCATACGGGCAAACCGTTCAGCCCGTGCTACACAGTTTACTCTTGCTTTTTGTAGCTCATTTTTGTCTTTGGTTTTGAATACTAAATCATAAGTTGATTTATTTGGGCGGAAGAGCAAAGGAAAAAAGTATCAAAAGCTTCATATTTGCCTAACCCTGATAATTCTAAATCAATTATCCGTTTGCCATTATTATTTCCATCACCTTTTAAATAGGGCAGAAGGCTGTCAATAATATGAGAAACAGGATTATTGTTGATTGAAATAATTTTACTGCCTTCATTTAGAGGGGCTTCGGAAAGAATTTTGTCAATGAACATGCTTTTACGAAAAAGAAAAAAAGTAAATGGTACTTTATCTGTAAGATTAAAAATACTGTCTTTTATGCTCCCGCTTTGATTATAATAACTGCAAAATGTATGTCCACATTTTAGTTTGGCAGTAAACTTTGATAGTAATATGTAAAGTTCAGTTGATGACATTTCCCTATTGAGTTCATTTTGCAATGCTGTAAAATGACTTTCAACGGTTATACTGTCCTCATACCTGTATAACCCTGGATGATAGTTTTTAAGCACTGTTTTTATAATTTGAAAGTCCTGCTGTAGTTCATCTACAGGAATAAATGTACGGTAGCCAATGGATTGTCCATTCAGATTAACACAGCATACTATTATTGATAGGAAAGCAAGAATTATCTTCATTTGTTTATAATTTTAAGTTATTACTTGTCAGACATTCTTGATTTGACGAGATACGCGATATCATGTTTAAACAAGTCCTAGTGGATGTCCACGCATCTCCAATAACTCACCCTGGTGGTCTCCATTGAGCTTTGCTTAAATCTTCATAATAGGTTGAAGTCATACCACTACTCGTAAAAATGCCATTAATTGCCATCCGTTGAAATTTAAAAAAAATAAAATCTACTGTTCGTTTTAACCATTTTCATTGTATGTTAAATTATCCGGCCCTCTATATCAAAATTTTGATTGTAGGTTTTTATTTTGAAATTAAATCTAGATAAAAAGATGATCACATCTGAAATGAGAATTGGTTGACACTTGATGTTGAACCATTGTGGCGTCCCCATAATTGGAAGCTTTTCAACCAGATAAAATCCCATGTTTAAACATTCTTTTGCAAATCTTCAATTTGCTTTAGAATTTGATGTGCTTCTGCAGTTTTGCTATCACTTAACTTTCTATTAGAAGTTGACAAATTATACGCTTCTTTTAATAGCTCTTGATATTTATCCTCAAGCTTATCTATTTCTGATTTCTTTTTAAATAGTCCAAACATAAATAATTGTTTTAAAGTCAAATCACCGTTTACTATAACAGCCCACGATTATTATTTGTTTACTTTTTAATTAAACTCTACACCATGGAATTTTAAAGATCATGGTTCAGCCCCCTATTAATCAGAAAGTCGATTTCGATTTTATATTTGGTCATTTGTCAACTTAAGTAACCTAATGTAATACCTGAAAGCAATAAAAAATGCCAAATATTCTAATATCGGATGGATATTAATTTTAATTCCGAAAATAATAGGTTCAAATGGTATTGTCAATGTTTTTTGGATTTATAAAATTGCATATAACGTTTTACAGCTACAAGAAGTTGGCGATTTCAAAGCACTAAACTGTCTGCCACCACAAATGTTGATACGAAGCCCGAATGTACATTTAACCACTGAACCGCCAATTTCTTGTAGGTGCTGTTATGCGGTCGGCTTTTTTCCGGGTCAATTGTAAGAAACATTTTCTTTTCTTAACTTAAGTCAACGAGATTAAAATATTGCAGTACGCATCTTTGCACTACACATTTTTAACATAAAATCAAAAATCATGAAATCAAATGTAAACAACAATGAAATGCCAAGCATGAAATCAAAAATTGAAGCTTTGTGGCTTTTTGCAATGCTCACTTATACCTATGGTGATGTAGTAACATTAATGGATCCTGTTAAACATGGTTCCATTGAATTAACTGAAAGTTTCTTACTCGGAGGCTCCATATACATGATGATTCCTCTTTCTATGGTTCTTTTGTCAAGGCTATTGAATTACAAAGCAAACCGATTGGCTAGTATAATAGCAGGCTCAATAATGACATCTACTCTAATTATGACATTATTTGTAGCTGTGCCAACTTCGTATTATGTATTTTTCACTGCAATTGAAGTTTTGACCACAGCATCCATTGTTGGGTTTGCATGGAAGTGGCGTAATAATGATGGTGGTATTAACACTACATTCATCGAAGCTAAAACTGCATAAACTATTTCGATTTAATTTATTAAACCAACAGAAAAAGAGTTACTTGAGTTTATCAAGAACTCTTTTTCTGATTCTGCTCAATGATTCAGCCTTTACACCAATATAACTTGCAATTTGATATTGAGGAATTCTTTGAAATAAGTCGGGTCGTGAATTCAATAGAAGCAAGTAGCGTTGTTCGGGAGAGTCAGTCAAGAAGGAAGTCAGTAACTTCTTTTGCTCTGTAAAAAATGATTCCATTACCGCTCGTGATATAGTTTCAAATCTTGGGAACTTTTTGAACATTTCCTGAGCCGATTTTTCATTTCCAACACTGACTGTTGTGTCCTCAACACAGATCAGATTATTTGATGCTGGGCTTCGGGGACCAAAGTTGTTTAGTGAAATTACCCATTGTCCCTCTGTGAAAAAATTAGTTGTTTTCTCTTCTCCATCCATTACTACAAACTCCCTGATGCATCCTTCCAGAATAAAGTAAGTATCTATTGATTGTTGCCCTTCCTTTAGCAAAAAAGTTCCTTTCTTGAAGGTTTTAATGCACATACCATCTTCAATACCTTTTGCCTCTTCCTTTGTAAGAGGTGATATTCTAGAAAAATATTCTACAAATTTGTTTTTCATTACGATTGTGTCTTTTAAGCTGACGCATAGCATTAGTGTTCCCCTGCTATTTAGCCTAGTTTCGTCTATATTCTTATTAACTATGACTATAAAGTCCAGGGATCACTCAATGATTATCAAAAATATTCAAATTTTCTAAGAAGTCTAGCGGACTTTTTATATTCTTATTATTGATACTCAACACATGTGTATAAATCTCTGTGGTTTTACTGCTGCTATGACCAAGCATGCTCTGTATAATTCTCAGATTTACACCTTCCTGCAATAAATGAGTGGCAAAGCTAAGTCGAAGTGTATGCACTGTGCCCCAGGGATTTACCTTTGAAATTTCTATAGATTTCCGCAAAATGAGTTGAATGCTTTTGGTCGAATATTGTCCACCATCCTGGCCTTCAAATAGCCAATAAGATGGCTTATGCTTTTTAAATAGGCTCTTAGCACTTTCACTATTATTGGCGAAAGCACCATATTTCTATCTTTTTTACCTTTGGAATCTTTTACAAATATATTGCCCTGATCGCTATGAATATCACTGATTCTCAGGATGATAGCTTCAGAGATTCGATGGCCTGCACTATCAATTTTTTATTCTCAGAAGTATTTACTATTCTCCAAAGTTTTTGAGTGGGATGATAAAAAGCCGAATTTTGAGCTTTTAGCCATTCACGCTCGGACTTCATCACATATGGGATAAAAAGCTTAAAACGTTGGCTCCGAGGCGCAGGTGCATAGATGATAATCGAATCCATATTAATTCAAAATATTTTGAGCAAATAAATAAGGATTTTTTGTATTTACTCTACAATAATCATTTATATTCGTTTGTAGATGTTTATTAACCGTTATAAATCTTTAGAAAAACCTTTAAATTTGTATAATCATTGAGTTATGAAATTTAATCGGTTTAATAAATTTATTATATGATGAGAAGATGTAAAATTTGCAAAGTTTCGATTCAGGGCAGATCGGATAAACTTTTTTGCAGCTTAAATTGTAAAAATTTTTATCATATTCAATTAAGAAGTGTTACTAAAAAGTCGGCCACTGCTATCGATAGGCATTTACATAGGAACCGATCAATATTATTAGAGTTAATGGGTAAAACGGGTATTCAAAAGAAAGTGAAACGGATCTTGCTGGAAGAAAAAAAGTTTCATTGGAAATATCATACCCATCATCACATCAATTCCAAGGGCAAAATGATGAACTACGTTTATGATTTTGGCTGGATGGAATTTTCTAATGATGAGGTATTGGTCGTACGAAAGGTCTTTAAATGATACCATTCAAAAATAGTTTTGGGTCGACCTACTTTACCTCCAGTAAATCCTTCTCGGGCAAACCAGGAAATTTTACATGCGGTTCCGCCTGATACCAAAATACAGTACTGGCGATATCATCCTGTAAAGGCAGGTACCGGCCATCATTGCGCCAACCTAATGCCTGGATAGTCACTTTCAGATCTTTTTCAAAACGGATCGGATCTGTGATATGCCATCGATATAAACCAAAGCGCTGAGTGACCTGGTAATGTCCATCTCCTTTGATCACCTGATGTAGCCCTGCATACGGCGTATTGAATATGGTGTAGTCAGTAGTTTCTACGCCACTTGCATTTTTGGTGCGGGTATCAAAATCATAGGATCCACAAAAATAATCTTCTGTGCCCGTACCAGCGATGGTGGGGAATTGAAAGTCTCCGTCCATGAAAAATTTGATCTCGCCTTCGCCCCACCAACCATTGTCCAATGACCCGTAGGCCATATACGTACCCACATAGTGGCCTTTACCTTTGATACCATCTACGAGGGTATATACTTGCTTGTAAGGCAACCGATTAGTGCGCCTGAACTGGGCATGAAAATAAGCGGCATCGGGGGCAACATCGGTGAGTATATAATCTACCTGGTAGTACAGGGTCATATCTTTTTCGTCTATATTTTCCATAGTAATTTTGCATTTTTTTCTGAATGGCATAGGCCAATAACAATTGAACGCACTTCCAGGATTAACAGTCACCGCTAAAGAAGAGAGAGGCGCATACTTACACCAGCCCATTCCAAAAAAATCTCCGACCGGTACTTCTACAGAAGGCTCCGTTTCATCATCCCAATAAAAGCGAAGGATCGAAAAACGCCAGTTACCGGTTGGGGTCATCCAGATATGTTGCACAGATCCGGGGCCGGTAATCTCGGCTAATGTAAAAGTGGTCTTTGAGGCTATTTTTACACTGGGGCTTAGTTTCCATCCCTGACCCAGATCTCGCGCAGCATTGGTTCCTGTGCCTTGAGTAGCCATACCAGCTTTGCCTTTTTCTCCGGTAAAATTTTCAGGACTGATCGATCTTGATTTGGCATCGGATAGTTTGTAGAGGTTACCCATGTTCACACCGATACCATCAAATTTAGTTTGAGCGGAAACTGTGATATGGCTTAGAATTAATGCCAGTAGTAAGATTTTTTTCATATTTATTTTTTTAAAGAATAGGATCAAGTTAGAAAATAATTTTGTAAAATTGGATCTAACTTAATCTGAAAATTATGATTGAAATTCAAAAATTACTGGACAAATACGGTGAAAGCCATCTGAATCCTACCAATAAATTGATTCATTGGGTATGTGTGCCGGCCATTTTGTTTAGTTTGATAGGGTTATTAAAATGTATTCCATTCTTTGTGGAACGTGATTTTATGCTTAATTGGGCAGCCTTGGTATTGATTGGGGCATTGCTTTATTATTTGCGATTGTCAATACCCATGTTTTTGGGATTCGTAGTAGTTGCCTTATTGGTATTGTATGCCAATCAAAAAATACTAGCTGCCATGGATGGCTCTTATTCCCGGCTCGCCTTGTTTTCGATCAGTGTATTTGTAGTTGCCTGGATAGGCCAGTTTATAGGCCATAAAATTGAAGGGAAAAAGCCTTCTTTTATGGATGATCTCCAATTTTTATTGATTGGGCCGGCTTGGTTGATGCATTTTATTTTTAAGAAAGTGGGTATTCAGTATTGAATGATTAATAATTTTCGGGACAAAGCTCCTTGAATATACAAATAGGTTGGTTCTCTGCACCTAAATCAGGTATGGTAGTGTTTAGTTACAAATAGGTCGGTGCTCTGCACCTAAATCGGGTATGGCAGAGTTTAGTTACAAATAGGTCGGGGATCAGAACCTAGGGCGATTGGGTAAAGCTTAGTTGCAAATAGTTAGGTGATATGCGGCTTCGATAAATTCTATTCATGGAATTAAAAATATAGAGGTAGCCTGCAACATTCTTGTACAAATATTTCAATTTATTTCACTAAAAGAAATATTGGAGATAGGGTACGATCTCCAATCATTAAAATCGAAATGCCACCACTCAAATTCATACACTGTAAAATGATGAGCCTCCATATGCTCTCGCAGAAGGTCACGCATATTTCGTTCTTGATCAGTGCCACCTGTGTATTGTGGGTATGATCGCTCAGACATTTCATCATAGACACCAGGCATTTCTACTTCTTTACCCGTAGCGAGGTCATATAAACTTAGATCTACCGCGCAACCTCTATTATGTCGCGATCCTTTTTTGGGATCTGCTACAAACTTATGTTGTTCTCCATGGGTAATATCCCAAAATAGTTTTGTAACAGACCATGGACGATAGCCATCAAATATAAGTAACCCATACCCCAGCGCATGTAATTCCTGATTGACGCTTACTAATTCTACAGCGGCTTCTCTTTGTAAAAATGCACGTGCTTCGGTATATACTGGCCTGCCTGCTAAATTATTAGCTGTGGCATATCGAATGTCTAGTTTGAAGCCAGGACCCAATGATGTTAATTCTACTAAATCGGGTTTGTTGAATCTACCATTTTCTTTGGGAGGCTTTACCGCGCAAGCAATAACCAGGAGTATACTGAAAATAAGGAAACGGTACTTCATCTGAGAGCCTTGTTAATCATTTATTGTTTACTAAAAGTAGAAATAATTTTCTCTTTTCTCTGGAAATATAAGTTTTGAAAAAAATGTTTTCACCACTTTAGGTATTGAGTTAATGAAGCCAGGTTTAACTCCTTATAAATGATTCTCATTTTTGTCATAAAACAATTAATCTGTGATTTTAGTATCAGTCGTTCTAGTCACTTCACGCTCTACCACAAAATTGCACCATTCACAATCATCCTTATTACAACCAATTTCAAATTCGTGATTTTTGATTTTGGAGTATGTACTTTGGATCAAGCCGAACATATGTAATAGATCTTTTTGTGTAAAATCATATTTCCGGGTTGTGAATTTTTCAGGATCAAGTTTGTCTGTTTGTAAAAAAAGTACCTGAGCTGATTGTGCTCGCCAGGAATATGATTTGTCTAAGTCCAGCAAGATTTTGTAAAACAAACTTTGTCTCCAATAATCACCCCCAGTTTTTGAATTGCCGGCAAGAGGCGGAAGTTTTTTACTGGACCCGCTACTGTCACCCTGGCCTGATTTAAAATCGAGGATAATGGATTGTTCTCCATAGCTAAGCACCTGATCTATCTTTCCATGCAACGGTATTCCTTCCAGATGCACATTTCCGATAAAGTATTCCAGCTTAAACGAATTTACATCTTGCCAAAGACTTTTGTTTTGTTCCAAAAACCGGGGTAATTGTTTAGAAAATTTTCGAACCAAGCCATTGAATTCGTCGATGGTGAAATACCATTCATTTCGCTTCAAAGCATGTATGAAAAACTCAACGAGGTATTCTGGATCAAAAGATTTATTTTTTAACGCCTGATGAAAATATTCGTGTAACGCCTGATGTAGACTAGTTCCCAAACCAAGATGTGCATTATCTGCTCTCGGAACTCTAAGAATTTCCTGAAAGTAAAACTTTATGGGGCAATCGAGATATGAGTTTAGATCAGTAGCACTCATTGAATAATTTACCAGGAATTCATCTATTAATTGATGATTGATCAGTTGGGGTGGGGTGGTTTTCTTATGCTGAATCAAAAGCATTTTTTCGAGGAGCATTTTTTCATCGATAGTTTCAGTTTGCACATCAAGTTCCAGGTATGACTTTACATCTTCTACAAATTCTGAAGGATAGAGCACTTTATCTGAAGCTTCTTCTACTTGCTGGGGCCAGGATATCACCAACTCTTTTTTTGCCCGTGTCATAGCTACATAAAACAGCCTTCTTTCATCAAAAGGTTTGTTTTGTTTTGTCTGTTCTATTTGGGTAATATGCTCAGGAAGTTTATATGCCGTGGAGTCCATTGATCCAAAAGCTTCCCATTCGTTTTTCAGCGCATGCATTACCCATACGGATTCAAATTCCTGGCCTTTTGCACCGTGAGCACTAATAATATTTACGCCGTTTGCCGAAGTATAGCCTGCTTCAATAGGGATAGTAATTTCGAATGTTTCCATCTTGGCCAGTTCCTCCAGATATTGTGAAAGTGTTATATTGGGCTTGTGCACACTTGCTGCGCGAATATGCTGAAACAAAGTATTAATGCACCGTAAGTGCCAAGTGCTTTCTGTTGATTGAAGAGCCCATTGCAGCATGCCTGATTTGCGGAAAATGTCTTCAATAATGGTAACTAAAGTTTTTGCAGGGGGCAGCTCTTTTTTCCATTCTTTCGTATGGTGAATAAAGTCTTCCATTTTTTTACGATTCTTAAATTTTGCATCTGGCCAGGAAGCGTTGTTTAAGATTTTTTGTGTTATTTCTTTTCGATCGCGCACTTTTCTTTCGAGGAAAGCGATCATAGCTACATCATCTTCTTCCAATCCCCAATAAGGTAAATACATTAATTGAATCAAAATATGTTCACCACTGTGTAACTCTTCAAATTCAGTATGGAGATATCTTAGTAACATAAGAAAATGCCTTACAAATGGCTGCTCCAGAATATCTTTTCCTACTCTGAGATTAACTGGAATGCCGTCTAGCTCCAGCAGATATAAAAGATCTTGAAAAGATTTTGCTCTTCGACTCAAAATCGCCACTTCAGACAAATCTTTATCCATGCGGAACTTCTGCCTGATAAATTGGAAAATAGCTAAGGTCTCATGCTGGGCGTTGATAAAGGATCGCAAAACAGGTGGTTTACTATTGATCTCCGGGTCGGCAGCAATAAGTTTTTTATTTATTTTATCCAATGTCTCTTGCGGAATTTCCAGTTGCTGATGTTTGATGCGACCGGTTGGAAGTTTTTCTATCAAGTAATTGGCAGCATCCAAAAGGCTTTGAGTAGATCTAAAATTTTTGGTAATGCAGTATACTTGTATGGAGGGATATTGCTTAAATATCTGGATTAGATTTTGCTCGCTGGCTCCCTGAAATCTATAAATCGCCTGATCATCATCTCCCACAATAAATAGATTGGGTCGTTCCCAAAAATTGCAAAGTTGTAAAACGATATTGTTTTGTATGGCATTAGTATCTTGAAATTCATCAATCAGAAAATAAAGATATTGTTCCTGGTATTTCAATAGAAGATCGGGATATTGCAAAAATGCTGCTTTCACTTCTAATACCATATCGTTATAATCAATCCATTGATTGGCCCGCATTTTTTCTATATACGCATGGTACGTTTTGAGAGCATCTATAGTGCGCCAATATTTGCCTTTGTCAGCTTCATAACCAACTTTTAATTTATCTGAGTTTTTGTACCGATATTCTTGCAATAAATGCATGCCATCGACATGATCTAAAGTCTGCTGGATTATATCGTCTACATTTTTCTCTTCCTTTTTAATATACTCATATTGCCGATCCAATCTTTTGATATCATAATGTCTTTCACCTATGATTCGCTTCATGCGATTATCATCTGGTAACTCTAATAATATTTCTTCAATGAGTTCGTACCGTTGAAGATCTGAAGCGAGTTTAAACTTTTTAAAGTCAAAAAAGTATTCAGGGTTCTCCTGAATCACTTTATTGCAGAAGGAATGGTAAGTAAAAATATGTGCTTCATGGGCTGCGGGACCAATAAACTGAAGTAGTCGCTCACGCATGGCATGTATACCTGCCTCAGAATAGGTAAGGCATATGATTTGATTGATATTGGTATCCGTCTTGTCAAGAATATAACCAAATCGGGCTGCAAAAACCTGTGTTTTGCCAGTGCCCGGACCTGCTAATACCATTACCGGACCTTCGATGTCTTCTACGGCTTGCTGCTGAATATCAGTAAGATTGTTTAGCGCGGTGTAAAATGCTTCGCGTAGTTTTTTGCGATCGTTTTGAGAGAATAGATCAGGTTGTTCCAGGTGTTTTTTCATTCGTTGTAATTCAGTTTAAACGCAGTTAAATCAGGGGTGTATTTTTTTTTCCGGGTTGATTCATATTGGTAAATGATCCTTCCAATTTTACTTAAAAAAGGAAGACCTATAGAACTGTATTCGTATTTGCCATCGTTATAAATTCTATTTGTATTGCTATTAATCGTAGCGGTCAATATAAATTCGAGGTTGTTTTTTAAATCAATTATATAGGCTGCATCCGTGAGATATCCATAGGCCCATCCAACTTTATTAAATATTCTGATATGATCCGGAATATGCTGATGACTATCGCCAAACATAAAATATTTACAATAACTATCATAATGAGTGGAATCGTAAACAGGATGTCTGCTTTCTCTGGGAAGCTTAGACATTTGAATCCGGATAAAATTCCATTGCTCGTCTGTGATATTAAATCTTTTATTGGATTCAATACTTTGTGGGAACATGGCCGCTCTGATCATCTGACTCATATCTTCCAATGAAAAATAATTTTTGGTACTAAAATCAAATGGCTTCGAAATGAACTGATCATCTTTTATAAATCCATCCCCTTTTAGCAGAGATGATATTCCTTTAACACGAACATCTTTAGCGTTAAATGTTTCAGGCTGGTCGTAGAGTTTAAGATCTTCTTCGTAGAGTGAAATGGGATTGGTGTATTTATTAGCCTCGTAATCAAATTCCGGGGCATCTAATCTATGTATAATACAGCTATGTAAGTAATCAAGGGTATGCAATCTTTCATTTATTTTTTCCTGGCCTACGAATTCATATAGCCTGTTAAAGGCATCATTATCACTTACTATGAATATTTTTTTTAGATAATGGCCTACACTCGGCAATAGAGTAGCGCTGGTAGAATCTGTATTCGCCGAAGTTTGTGGTGACCTTTCACTTCCTGTTCTCATGGGAGTAAATAAGTGAATAGCTTTTTTTTCCTTGCTCAGTTGATTTATTTTCTCGACTGCCAAAAAAGCTACAGGCATTTTCACCATGCTGGCCGGATAGAAATAGTAGTCTGGATGTGCATTCCAAGAATAGGATTTAAAAGAAGGTTTGTTATAAATATCACGATTAATTTGGGTGTAGATAATTTGAGCTTCGTACTTATTGAAACTATCCAATACATTCTTTACCAGGTAATCCGTGTTGAGTTGCTTAGATATTTTTTTTTGCACATGATTACTGATTGTGCATGCGTTTATAACGGCGATTGAAAGCACATAAATAAATAACCTTTTCATCTACATGCAAATTTAGAATCATTAATGCATTAATTATTATTATATATTAAACCGAAATTTTGCATTAGAATTTCTATGCAAAATCTGAGGTGTTGAAAATGAATTATTTATATTGAATTAAAAGGGTAAGAAATAATTACATTTTCAAAACTCGGGTCTGATGACTCCAATAGTCGTATCAGACTCATAGGAGGTTTACCTCGATAAATAGTTGGTTTTCAATTCAACTATTTCATCGACCGTTGGCAATTTTTGCTTCTGCTGCAAAAATTGGGTTAAAAAACAAATTGCCTTATCAAGGTGAACGCAGTCACTACTAATAGCAGGAAATAACTGACTTTCTGGGCTTGAGGATATTTAGACATGTAACGCACACCCAACCATGCACCTATTGCCTGGCCAAGTGCAAGAAACAAAGCAGTCTGCATATGAATCAAACCATTCATACCAAATAATACAACTGCAAATGTGGTGAATATACCTACGACTACTATTTTGGCGGCATTAGCATTAATCCAGGGAAAATGTCCGATCATAATCATGGCTGCCAAAAAAAATACTCCTACACCTATTTGTATTAACCCACCGTACACGCCTATTAAAAATAGTATTGGCCATAGATACCATTTTATTTCAGACTTGATACTTGGGTCATTTTGAATCCATCTTTGAGGTTTAATTAATAACACAAGGAAGATAAAAAGTAAAAACCATGGATATAGTTTTTTAAAAGATAAATCGTCCAGCGCAGTAGCCAACCAAATTCCAAAGATTGCCCCGACAATTACGCAAATCATTGGTTTCCATGTATCTGTCAATGATAGTTTGCCATGTTTTTTTAATGCCAGCGTACCGCTGATACTTTGCATCAAAACTCCTAAACGATTGGTGCCATTGGCAACAGAAGGGGAGAGCCCTACTAATTCCGTACAAAGTGCTAAAGTGATTACGGATCCATTGCCAGCAAGTGTATTAACAATACCAGCAGCAATGCCTCCCAGGATCAGAAATAGTGAATTTAGCATGGAGCTAAGATAGAACAGATTTGAGGTAGATCGGTAATAGAAACCTTTGGATCTGAAGCACTTGAATGAAACAATACTTTGAAAGAAATTATCCCTATATGGATTGACAAAGTTCAATCATTACCCCATGCGTTTCTTTAGGATTGATGCAAACTCGCAATTTATTATCTGCATGAATACCTGGCTTTTCATGACTGAAAGTAAATCCTTTCGATTTATATTCATCCATGGCTGATTGAATATCATCTACCTCAAATGCGATATGATGAATACCCTCTCCATTTTTTTCAATAAAGTCTCTAATAGGACTATTGACATCTGCGGGTTCTAATAATTCTATTTTGGTTTCACCCAATTGGTATAAAAGGGTAGTGCCTTTCTCATCGGCACCTTTTTCTCTACCAGTTGGTTCCATATTCAATAGAGTACTATAGGCTTCTTTAGCCAGGGCAAGGTTTTTTACTGCTATGCCGATATGATCTAATTTCTTCATGGATTTATAATAATCTGAGGATAAATGTAATTATATATTACGATTATTTCAAATGTGAGTATTTGTTTTTTTATGGATGCCTAAAAACTCATTTCCATTATCACCATATCGGCTACCTTCCGCTTTATAGAAAGGCATTCTTGTTTGGATTTTATTCTAACAAATAATGTATTTTACAGCAGCTATTATCAGGATATGAAGTCGAAGCAAGATATTGTTGAAAATTGGTTGCCCAGGTATACTGGAGTGCCGCTGAAAAGATTTGGTGAATACATCATCCTGGTAAATTTTAATAATTATGTTGAGCTATTTGCAAAATGGCATAATGTACTTGTAGAAGGTGGAGACAGGCCTATGGATAGTGCTACAGCTGAAAACATTACTATCATTAATTTTGGTATGGGAAGCCCAAATGCAGCAACTATAATGGATTTGCTTTCTGCAATCAGTCCTAAAGCATGTATTTTCCTTGGAAAATGCGGAGGTTTGAGATTAGATAAAACCACTGTAGGTGATTTGATTTTACCAATAGCCGCTATCCGGGGTGAAGGTACCAGCAATGATTATTTTCCTCCTGAAGTGCCTGCTTTACCTGCATTTGCACTGCAAAAAGCCATTTCTACAACGATCAGAGAATATCAGCGAGATTACTGGACGGGTACTGTGTACACGACTAATAGAAGAGTGTGGGAATACGATGATCAGTTTAAAGAATATTTGATCAAATTGCGCTGTATGGGCATTGATATGGAGACGGCTACTATATTTATCACGGCTTTTAAAAACCATATTCCGGTCGGTGCTTTATTATTAGTCTCCGATGTTCCAATGGTTCCGGAGGGAGTAAAGACAGAAGATGGAGATAAAAAAGTAACTTCGGATTATTTGGAAACACATTTGAAAATTGGCATTGATTCACTAAAGCAATTGATCAATGATTCTCAAACGGTAAGACACTTGAAGTTTTAACCGAAAATTGCATTAGAATTTCTATGCAAAATCAGAGGTGTTGAAAATGAATTATTTATATTGATTTAAAATGGTAAGAAATAATTACAGTTTCAAAACTCAGGTGCTGATATTCATCATCCGCACTCATAGGAGGTTAACCTCGATAAATAGTTGTTTTTCAATTCAACTATTTCATCGACCGTTGGCAATTTTTGCTTCAGCTGCAAAAATTGGGTTTAATATTTTCAAAAGAGTATAAGTATAAATTCCGTAGATTAGCTTTATGATGTCATCAATAAAAACTATTGCAGAAAAAAAATTAAATGGTGACACCATCGATGTATTATTCTGGGTAGGATGTGCTGGCAGTTATGATGCAAGGGCACAGAAAGTAAGTCGCGCATTTGCTCAGGTAATGGATGCCGCTGGTGTGAGTTACGCCATTTTAGGAGAAGAAGAAAGATGTACAGGAGACCCGGCACGCAGAGCCGGCAATGAGTTTTTGTTTCAAATGTTGGCTATTCAAAATATAGAGACGCTTAAGCAATATGATATTCGAAACATTGTGACTACTTGTCCACATTGTTTTAATACATTAAAAAATGAATACCCTGCATTGGGGGGCAATTATCAGGTGAAGCATCATACCCAGTTTATTAATGAATTAATTCAATCAGGAAAGTTAAAAATAAAACATGTTGACACCGAGCCTGTTACTTATCATGATTCTTGTTATATAGGTCGTGTGAATGGGATTTATGAAGTACCCAGGGAAGTATTGAAGGCATTACATGTGGAGATCAATGAGATGCAGCGAAGTATATCTAATGGATTGTGCTGTGGAGCCGGAGGAGCGCAAATGTTTAAAGAAGATGAGCCGGGAACTAAAAAAATAAACCAGGAGAGAATAGAAGAAGCTATAGATACGGGGGCTAAAAAAATTATAAGCAACTGTCCATTTTGCCTTACCATGCTTACTGATGGGCTTAAAGCAAAAGAACAAGAGCATATCATGGTCTATGATTTAGCTGAAATGATAGTGCAAAACATGTAATTTGTCTTAATAATGCCCTCGATTTTTAATAAACCCCTACATTTAAATTATGTTAGTTCCTTTTCAAAACTTACCCGATCATGCCCGAGTTTGGGTATTCCCTATTTTAGAAAATATTGACTCAGAAAAAGCCATTTCACTTGAGAAGGATTTGAATGATTTTGTAAATGAGTGGACTAGTCATAATATGGCTTTGCAAGGAAGTGCAAAAGTGTTAGATGATAAATTGGCTATAATCAGTGTAGATGAGTCGAATCATGGTGCCAGTGGATGTTCCATTGATAAATTGATGCGATTTATTCAAAATTTAGAAGGAGAATACCAAATTAACCTGCTCAATAAGACCATGATTTTGGTAAAAAAAGATAAAGAATTAAAAGCCCTTGCATTGAATGAAATAAAGCTTGCTTTAGCTTCAGGCTACTTGAAGCCTACGGATCACTATTATGATATTTTAGTGGACAATATAGGCAAGCTCAAATCTGAATTATTGAAACAATTAGATGAAGGATGGATCAGTAAACGATTAATGAATTAATATGCTAGGGAAAGTAAAATTGTATTTTGGAATTGAAGGCCTGAAATTAGATCTGGATATTCCGGACTCATTTTCAAAAGAGGATAAGTATTTAACAGGGGTTTTGACATTGCATTCTAAATCCCCTCAACAGTTAAAACGATTAGTGGTGACCCTAAAAGAAGTATATCACCGGGGCAGAGGAAAAGACCAGCGTACCAATGAGTATGAATGGGGAAAGATTGAGTTCACAGATATATTAAGTATTCCTGCTAATGGCAAGAAGATCATTGATTTTCGCTTACCCATAAAGCATCAATACTCAAAAGTTGATGAATTTGGTAATCGATCAGCAATATTCAAAAAGATTTCATCTTTAGCCAAAATGATAAACAAGACAAAGTCCGAGCATTTTGTTGAAGTTGCCGCACATGTAGAAGGCACAGCTCTAAACCCTTCAATGAAAAAGCCAATACGTTTTATTTAGACATGACCCATTAAAAATGACTAGCAAGCCATCTTCATAGCTAGATCCCGCACTCCCAAAACTTTACCATACCTGTTTTCGATCTTTCCTTTTAATTCCTGCCGGGCAAAATATATTCTACTTTTAACAGTGCCCAAGGGTAGTTTCATGTCCTGGGCTATTTCCTGATATTTAAAGCCCTCAAAATGTTTCAGGAATGGGTATTTTAAAGATTTATCCAGCTCATTGAGAATTGTATTTAGCTCTGCACTGAGCATATTATTTTCACCTTGATTAGAAATCTGAGTATGTCCTGAATTTAAAAAATATAGGTTATCTGTGGAATCAAACAAAACTCTGTTTTTTGATTTCTTACGATAATCATTGATGAAAATATTACGCATGATGGTCATCAACCATGCTTTTAGATTAGTGCCTGGTTCAAATTTCGATTCATTTCTCAAAGCTCTGAGCATGGTTTCCTGATACAGATCTTTAGCATCATCGGCGTTTTTGGTCAAACTAAATGCAAAAGTATTAAGTCGCTCTTTATGTTCATGGAGTGAATTGGAAAAACTAATTAATTTCATTTGTTTAATATTTATGTGGTCAAAGTTAAACAATAATTTATTCTGTTTAACTTTTTTCACAAATAATTAAGCAAATTATTTTATTGCTGAGCTCTTTTATACAATAAATATGCAATGTATGAAAATATAATATTTGGCAACCAAATCCCTATTATTGATGGAATATTTGGATTTCTTGAAAAAACAATTGAAAATTTCGAAATAAATACAAATATTGCTCCAATAGATATGCCTATTGCTAAGTGAAGGCCCATGCCACCCCTTACTTTTCTAGCGGAAATAGAAACCCCAATTATGGTTAAGATTAAAATTGTAAAAGGATCAGCGGTGCGCCTGTTTATTTCATTTATATAACCTTTTACTGGATTGAGACCACGCGATTTTTCCTTATCAATTGCTGCTTGAAGTTGCGAAGTGGTCATGAGATCTTTTTGTTTTGCATAAAATTCAAAATCTGAGGGTAACATATTCAGTAAAGTATCCATTTTTTTATTACTGAAAATCGCAATGGATTCTATCGAATCCTTATAACTTCTGATCTCATAATCTTTTACCCGCCAACGCCCGATACTGTCTTTGTTCCACTCTATAAACTGTGATTTGAGCATGTACACTAATGTAGTTCCCTCATATTGCTCCATTCTAAAATTATATCCTACACTATCACTTACGGAATAACTTCTCAAAAACACTTTTGTATCCGGTGTGATAAAAAAATGCATATTGGTTCCAGATGATTTTTTATCCTGTGAGGTTTTGATATATAATGTTTCAAAATTCAACTTAGGTTTATTGGCCAAAGGAATAATGTAATGATTTGCAAGGAGTAATAAGACCATCAAAATGCTGCCAGCAATCAGGTAAGGACGAAGAAATCTTTTAAAGCTAACCCCCGCATTTAGCACAGAAATCACTTCGCTATCGTAAGCTAATCGACTAGTAAAAAAAATTACTGCTATGAGCGAAAACAAAGGCCAAAGCAATCCATTGATAAATGGAATATAATTCAACTGATACTGTAAAAGTATTTGCCCTACGGAAAGTGTTTTGCTTGCATCCACAAATTTCTCTGCCTTCTCACTAAAATCTATCACCAATGATATCATGGTGAATAGGAAAGCGGTGAAGAAAAAACTGCTTAGATATTTTTTTATAATATACTTATCGAGAATTTTCAATCTAATCTTGATTTGATTTGTGGAATGACCTCATTTTTCCATGTAATAAAATTGCCTGATTTGATTTTGGCTCTCGCAGTAGTCATGAGGTACAGGTAAAAACTTAGGTTTTGTAGACTGGCTATCCGAGCTCCCATCAATTCACTACTTTGAATGAGGTGTCTAAGATACGATTTAGAGTAGGGTAGTTGCCATATCTCTGGTAAGCCCGGGTCTAAAACAGTTTGATCTGTTTTCCACTTTGCATTCTTAATGTTTATAATTCCCTGAGTTGTATACAATAGGCCATGCCGGGCATTTCTGCTTGGAAGTACGCAATCAAACATATCTACCCCCATAGCAATACTTTCCAGCATATTTTCTGGAGTCCCTACACCCATTAAGTACCTTCCTTTATTAGCAGGTAATATATTATTTAGATAGTCAATAGTATCATACATATCCTGATTTTTCTCTCCTACTGAAAGCCCGCCAATAGCATTTACTGGTGCATCGAATTGAGTTATAAATTCAGCAGATGCTATTCTCAAATCTTTAAAAATAGATCCCTGGCAAATTGGAAGCAGGGCGGGTGTATAATCATAAGGTAATTCTGTTGAATTAAAATGAGTAAAACATCTTTGAAGCCATCGATGCGTAAGCTCCATGGAATCTCTTGCATATTTATATTCGCATGGAAACGGCGGGCATTCGTCAAAAGCCATTATAAGATCTGCTCCAATCGACAATTGAATATCTATTACAGACTCTGGAGTAAATAAATGCCTTGAGCCATCAATATGCGATGAAAAGGAAACCCCATCTTCCTTAATTTTTCTCAGATTGCTAAGTGAATAGACTTGATACCCACCACTATCTGTAAGTACTGGCTTATGCCATTGCATAAAATGATGAATCCCACCAGCTGCTTTTAATACATCCGGGCCGGGTCTCAGATAAAGATGATAGGTATTACTTAATATGATTTGAGCATGTACTATATCATCAAGTTCAAGTGACGAAACTCCTTTTACCGTAGCCCCTGTGCCTACAGGCATAAATATGGGAGTTTCAATCTGGCCATGATCAGTAGTTAATATACCAGTTCTGGCTTTGCTATATGGATCAACACTTTCTACCTGGAATGTAATGGCCATTGAATTTAATTATACAAAATGTCTGGAAGTATCCAGTTTGAGTAGAACTGCGGTCATTAACGAAAATACAATGCAGGATGTGCCTCCATAGCTAACAAATGGTAGAGGAATCCCGATCACAGGCATTAGCCCAATGGTCATACCTATATTAATGAAAAAGTGCACGATCAAAAACCCTAAAAAACTATAGGCATACACCCGGGTAAATGCATTGCGCGCACGCTCCCCTATAGTGATGACTCTAAACATAAATAGAACAAATAATCCAATAATGGCGAGAATACCAATAAATCCTTGCTCCTCTCCAATCGTACTGAAAATAAAGTCGGTGCTTTGTTCAGGTACATAATTTAACTTTGTCAGGGTGCCTTCCAAAAAACCTTTACCCGAAAATCCACCCGAGCTAATAGCCAATTTTGATTGAAGCACATGATAAAGATTTCCTCTGGGATCACACATTTCCGGTCGAAGCCATACATTGATACGCTCGCGCTGGTGTGGCTTTAAAAAATTATCTACTGAATATTGAGAAACTTTGGTAAAAATAGCTCCCACTATAAGCGAAGGAATCAGGACTACCAACCATTTTTGTAATCGTTGTTTATTAGCCTCAAATATAAAATAAAGTAATCCAATACAAAGAATGCCGATCAGGTAAATTATGGGTAGTAGGAGCCAATAAGAACCAATCGCCAACGCCCAAACTCCAACTATAGCCGCATTGTGTGCACTGGATTTTTTTAATTGGCTATACAAAATACTACAGCCTAATACAATTAAATAGGCAATCACAAAATAAGGATTAAACTTTAAAGCTAAAATAAAGAGCGCTAAAAGGGTAAGCCCTACAATATACCAGACGGGATTGAAGCCTTCTCTAAATAACAAGATAAAAAATGAGGCAAACGTAATAGCTGATCCGGCGTCTGGTTGGAGTAAAATTAATCCGATGGGCAGAAAAAATAAGGCCATTGCCATCAGTCGGGATCTGAATTGTTTCAGGTTAGTCTTGAAATAAGAGAGGTAAGCCGACATGGCAAGCATAGTTCCAAATTTCGCAAATTCGGAAGGTTGAAAAGAGACATTGCCCATTACAAACCAGGAAGTATTTCCTTTAATATTCTGGCCTAGAAAAAGCACCAGTACCAAAAAAAACAATCCCAACAGATAGATGGGGTAGGCTAGTGTACTCCAAAATTTAAACTCTGTAATGAACACTAGTATAAATACAAATGCAGAAATAGAAATTGCAATGAACTGCTTGCCGGCATTAGTCCTAATAAACGGGGTAGCATTTTCTGTAAAATCAGAATATCCGGATGCATAAATCATCATCCACCCAATGAGAAGTAGGCAAACAAATGTGACCAAAGTAATCCAATCAAGTTTTGAATACCCTGATTTTCCGGTATCTGCCGATGCTCTGTTCATCTGGCTAATATTTCCTCCTTTTTAATTCTATCTACAAACAAGGTGGCCGATCTAAAACTTTTGCGAATTTCATGAAGCGCATTCATAGCCTCAGAATATTCAATAAAAATTCCTGCACGTACCTGGTAGTAAGGATCGTTTAATGCCCATTTGGCTGCGTACCCTGGAAACTTATTTTTAAAACTGGCTAAAATATTTTCCATTTCCCGGCGGTCAGTGGATACGAATACCTGCACACGCCATCCTTGAAATTCTGAGGTGCGCATATTGTATTCAATAAAATAATTATTTAATCGGGTTATTACAGCACTTTCATTTAAATGAATGGATGAAGTTTGGCCAATAGTATTTTCAGGAAAGCATAGAATACAAGCAAACAGGATGAAACTGTAACCGATTCTTTTGATAAATATAGTATACAAATTCATGTATTTGAAATTTAACATTAGGCATTGGCGCCGTGACAATGCTTATATTTTTTACCACTACCACAAGGACATGGATCGTTTCTGCCAATTTTGGGATCCGCTCTTCTGATGGTTTCCACTTTCTGAGCCTCTTCGCGACCTGCTGACTGCATGGCAGCTCTTTTATTCTTGTTTCCGGTATCATCTATTCTATTCGTAGATACTTTGGAAAGGTCGGTCTTTCGTTCCCTGGCTTCCTGAGGAGCCTTATCATTTTGAACTAAGAGTTTACCATCCATCAGGTAAGAAGCAATTTCTTTATTCACTTTTCCTACCAAAGATTCAAATAATTCGTAGGCTTCCATTTTATATATTACCAGGGGATCTTTTTGCTCGAAACTTGCGCCCTGAACCGAATCTTTTAATTCATCCATATTTCGCAAATGCTCTTTCCAGGAATCATCAATCAATGCTAAATTGATAGCTTTTTCGATATCGAGCATGATGGTCTTCCCTTTTGATTTTATAGCAGGTTCTATTTCGGCTGCAATCGGAAGCATTCGGGATCTTCCATCCGTGAAGGGAATAGAGATGCGCTTGTATCGTTGAGCTTCTTTTTCATGAATTTGCTTTACAAATGGATAAATAGTATCGGTGATTTGTTCTTTTTTACGAAGATATTTTTGATGTACTTCCTCTTGTAATCTTTCTATTAAAACCGTTTCATTTCCATTTTTTAGTTCATCCTCAGATATGGATGGATCGAGGCCAAGTAAGGTAAGGGCTTCTTCTCTGAACGAAGTATAGTTGCCATTATCTTTATGATTCAGAATCAAATTTTCTGTAACCGACTGGAAGATTTTATTTAAGTCTACTGCTAGCCTATCTCCGGATAAAGCATTTTTTCTCTTTGTGTATATTGCTTCACGTTGAATGTTCATAACATCATCGTATTCAAGCAATCTTTTTCTGATCCCAAAGTTATTTTCCTCCACTTTTCGTTGGGCTCGCTCTATGGATTTAGTAACCATACTATGCTGGATTACTTCACCATCTTTGTGCCCCAACCGATCCATCCAGGCTGCCATTCTTTCCGTGGCAAAAAGTCTCATCAAATTATCTTCTAATGACACATAAAATTGAGAGGTACCAGGATCTCCTTGTCTTCCGGCCCTACCTCGCAACTGTCTGTCGACCCTTCTGGATTCATGCCTTTCAGTACCGATAATCGCCAGTCCACCGAAAGATTTTATTTCATCACTTATCTTGATATCCGTACCTCTACCAGCCATATTGGTCGCAATAGTCACATTACCTTTTTTACCAGCTTCCGCCACAATTTCAGCCTCCCGTTGATGTTGCTTAGCATTCAATACATTGTGTTTGATATTTCTCAACTGGAGCATTCGACTCATTTTTTCCGATACATCTACCGAGGTTGTGCCTACCAGTACCGGACGGCCTGCATTGGACAGATTTACTATTTCATCTATTACTGCGTTGAATTTTTCTCTTGATGTTTTGAATACTAAATCTTCCCTATCGTCGCGCACACAGGGCTTATTAGTGGGGATTACTACTACATCTAATTTATAGATATCCCATAATTCTTTTGCTTCGGTCTCCGCAGTTCCCGTCATGCCAGCAAGCTTATGATACATTCTGAAATAATTTTGCAAAGTAACGGTCGCATAAGTCTGGGTGATATCTCCTACTTTTACATTTTCCTTTGCTTCCAAAGCCTGATGCAAGCCATCAGAGTATCTTCTGCCTTCCATCATACGACCAGTCTGTTCATCCACGATTTTTACCTGGCCATCCATTACCACATATTCTTCATCCCGTTCAAACAAAGTGTATGCTTTTAGCAATTGATTTACCGAGTGTAGTCTTCGGGACTTGATCGCATATTCTTGAATTACAATTTCTTTTTCTTCTTTTTTTGCTTCTTCAGTTTCTTCAGATTTATCTATATCGGATAATTTGGTAGAAAGATCGGGCATTACAAAAAAAGCAGGGTCTTCATTACCCAGGCTCAGATATTCTCCACCCTTATCGGTCATTTCTACACTTCTGTTTTTTTCATCTATGGTAAAGAGTAGGGGAGCATCAGCTACATGCATATGTTTATTCTGCTCCTGCATATAAAAGTTTTCCGTTTTTTGAAGTACTACTTTTACCCCTTCTTCACTTAAATATTTTATTAATGGTCGATTCTTGGGGAGAGCCCGATAAGATCTGAAAAGAGCTAATCCGCCAGCACCTTCTTCGGTGCCTGCACTGCCGTCTGTAATTGATTTTTTTGCTTCCGTTAAAAATTGAGTCGCCAATCTTCGTTGAGCTTCTATTAATCGCTCGACTTTAGGTTTAAGATCGATATATTCCTGCTCTTCCTGGCCTTGAGCTACCGGGCCTGAAATAATCAATGGTGTACGTGCATCATCAATTAATACAGAATCTACTTCATCCACCATAGCATAATGATGTTTTCTTTGGACTAATTCATCCGGTGAAATCACCATGTTATCTCTTAAATAATCAAAGCCAAATTCACTATTAGTACCATAAATAATATCACATTCATAGGCTTGTTTGCGGTTGGTACTATTCGGTTGATATTTATCAATACAATCAACATGTAAATAAAGAAATTCATGGATCGGTCCTACCCACTCGCTGTCCCTCCTGGCGAGGTAATCGTTGACAGTAACTAAATGAACTCCATGACCACTAAGTGCATTGAGATAAGCAGGCATTACCGAGACCAGGGTTTTACCCTCACCAGTAGCCATTTCTGCTATTTTACCCTCATGCAATGCAATACCTCCTATAAGCTGAACATCATAAGGTATCATATTCCATTTTATAAGACCTCCGGCAGCATCCCATTCGTTTGACCAGATAGCCTGGTTATTTTCTATTTTTACATAGCCTTTTCTAACGGCCAGATTTCTGTCATGATCTGTCGCCGTGACGGTGATAAAATCATGCTCTGTAAACCGGCGGCAAGTTTCTTTTATTACAGCAAATGCCGCTGGAAGTAATTCTAATAATATTTCTTCAAGTTGCCGGTCTTTCTCTTTCAGTTGTGCATCGAGTTCCTTAAATAATTCTTCTTTTATTACTGGATCTTCCTCGTTATTGGCATCGGATTTTATTTGTTCAATTTGAGCGTCGATTTCAGCAAGACCCTCCTGGATAGTAATTCTAAATTTTAAAGTATGTTCCCTAAGGGCATCGTTTGAAATAGTCTGTAGGGTTGAGTAATAGTCAAGTGTTTGATTTACAAGGGGCTGAAACCTTGCCAAGTCTTTATCTTGTTTTGAACCACCAAAAAGTTTTTTAATGCTGGATTTTAAAATGTCTAACATATTTTAATTTATGAATCCGCAAAGGTACAGGAAAAGCCCAAGTAAGCGACTAAGAAATGGATCAACTTCGCTTCAATTTTTCTTTGGAACGACCAATCAACTGATTTACCTGATATATGGCTTTTAATCTATAAAACCCATCAGAACCAACCAGGGTAATGGTGGCAAAGAGAAATAAATAATTTCTGCCCAAAGTCATCAAATTGATATAATCTGGTCTGAACGGTTCCACATAAAAAGTTTGAATTGCAATCATAATGATGGTGAGGAAAAATAGTGTAATTGAAATACCCTGAAACGATCGCAATAATGGAGGTTTTCTTTGAATTTGGTTTCGTATCCAAAATGCTTTATAATTTGGTTCCGTAGGGTTTATTTTAATGAGCTCGGTAAGAATATGTATACTTTCACTATAGTGTTGCAAATTGTACAGAGAAGCAGCCTTTTGGAACAGCGTCTTTTCAAAAAGATTAATGCCCTGGAATACATTCACATTATTTATTATACTTGCCTCAATCACTACATCAGCCATCGTGCAATGTTTCTGATAAGCGCCGATTTCAAATAATGCTTGTACATAAGTAACCAGGATTTTAAAATACTCCTCATATTCAAGGGCTTTGATTTCTTCTACCTTATCTTCAAAGAAACGAATAATAGTATGGTGAGCCGTGCGATCTATTAAGTCGAATGACTGATAAAGTTTTGAAACAGAATATGTAGGATTAAATTCCATGCCAGTCTACCAAAATTATGATTTTGAATAGTATGGTGCAAAGGAATATTATAAGTTGCTTGTTAAAATAATCTATTTAGACTAATTCAACAGGACAAAGCATAACCTGGAGACACATCAGATCAACCTTTAAGCACAACTGTTAAACTTTTACCCAAGTTTGTTTTTTATTGCTTTCAAGTATTTTTTCACATATCAAAAGCTCACGGTAACCATCTGCAAAAGTTGGAAAACTGGCCTGGGCCGGTTGTTGTCCTAATGCAATGGCTTCGTAAACTTCTTTAAATAATTGTTTTGAAGTATCGGGGAAGCCTTCATTGTGGCCCCCGGGAAATGAAATAATAGACCTGGCCTCTGCATGGGCAAGCGAAGGGTCCCGCATCAATGATTCATTGGCCTTGTTTCGATTTCCCATCCAGATTTCATTTGGAGACTCTGAATTCCAGGCAAAGGTCTTTTCCGATCCGGAGATTTCCAATTTTAATTGATTTTTACGACCGGCAGAAACCTGGGAAACCATGACAGAGCCTAAATTTCCATTGTCAAAACGAAGCAATACATTAGCATGATCTTCTGTATTGATGGAAACGCTGGCATAATCCTCTGGTTGTAACATTTTCCCAGAATAAGTCTCAATTGCTTTTAATGGTTTTTTCCGCGTTTTGTGTAAGGTATTAAAGTCGGCCATTACTTCCACTGTTTTCAAGCCTGTAATATATTCGATGCAATCCAGTAAATGACTTCCAATATCAGCAATGGCTCGTGAGGCTCCTGATTTATCTGGCTCTAATCTCCAATTATAATCAGTATCATAAAACAACCAATCCTGCAAATAAGATCCTAGTACGGAATACACTGTACCGAGTTCACCTTTTTCCCGCATCGATTTCATCTGTCTTACCAAAGGGTAATACCTTAGATTGAAATGGACTGCATTTACCAGTTTTGTCTCCTGAGCTAATTTGACCAATTCTTCAGCTTCGTGAAGTTCTTTGGCCAATGGTTTTTCGCAAATCACGTGTTTTCCAGCCAACAGTGCTGCTTTCGCCTGGCTATAATGTAAAAAGTTTGGAGTACAAATGTGAACACTGGAAATATCTTTCATGGCCAGTAACTGATCGAAAGTGCACGGATTATCTATCCCCAGTTGAGCGGCCTTAGCAGTAGCCAGTTCAATATTAACTTCGCAAAGTGCCGAGACTTCTATATTGGGTAGTCTTCGAAGTGCTTCTATATGTGCAGGACCAATAAATCCTGTTCCTACTACTCCCACTTTTATTTTTGACATTTGAATTAAGGTTTTATTATCTAATTTGATGAATTGGCCGAAGATAGATAAAACTGAAATTATTTCAAGAACAGAAAAGTAAGAGGCCTGAATATTTTTTCTTAATTAAATTTTATAGCAGTTGTAATACATAAATTAATAATTATATTTGCACGCTCTATCAAGGGAGTTTAGCTCAGCTGGTTTAGAGCATCTGCCTTACAAGCAGAGGGTCGGCGGTTCGATCCCGTCAACTCCCACGCTGTAAAGCCTCAGAAAATTCTGGGGCTTTTTTCATTGATGCCAAGCTTTGTTTACATATTATATTCAACTGAAGGAGATACATTTTATATTGGTGAAACCGAAGATATAGTAAGGCGCATGGGGGAGCATAACACACATATATATATAGCGGTAGTCAGACGATGAGATACAATGACTGGGTTTTGTATTTACTTATCGAATGCAGGAATAGGATTCAAGCCAGAAAGGTTGAACAGCATATAAAAAAGATGAAGTCAAGGAAGTATATAAAGGATCTACAAAAATATCCATCGATAATAGAAAAATTGATCTTAAAGTATAACTAGGTCGGCGTTCCGATGGCTATCGGAACGATCCCGTCAACTCCCACGCTGTAAAGCCTCAGAAATTCTTGGGCTTTTTTCATTTATACCATGCTTTGTTTACATATTATATTCAACTGAAGGAGATACATTTTATATTGGTGAAACCGAAGATATAGTAAGGCGCATGGGGGAGCATAACACATATATATATAGCGGTAGTCAGACGATGAAATACAATGACTGGGTTTTGTATTTACTTATCGAATGCAGGAATAGGATTCAAGCCAGAAAGGTTGAACATCATATAAAAAAGATGAAGTCAAGGAAGTATATAAAGGATATATTTCTTCGATTAATTCCTTTCCAAAATTTTAAAATTTTAAACTCCAGCAATTCTTTCTTTATAAGTGGCCAATGCATCTTCTAATCTCTCTTTGGCAGTAGCATCACCGGGTATATTATGTGACGGGTGGATATGCAACTTAAATCCTCTGTCCACCAATATTTCCGCTACGGTAATTACAGTCATCCAAACACAGGTAATAAATGCCATGGTAGATACAGGGCCCAGTTTGTCCTGGTGATTTTTAATCGGAACAGTCGCATCTTCAATAGGTGCGCAGGAGTCTACTACTATATCTGCAATATCAAAAATTGTTTTGCCGCTTGAATGTCTTGTCTGTTTTCCTTTTGCCGCTGCGGCTGAGCCGAAAGCTATTACCTTCATACCTTTTCTCTTTGCTTCCAATGCTACATCAATATTTACATTATTAATACCTGAATGAGAAAATACCCACATGGTGTCCTGTTTATTAAAATTATAACCTTTCATAATTTCAACTCCGTATCCTTCCACTCTTTCCAGGAATACAAATTGATGTACGCCCATTTCTCCCGTTATCCTGGTAAAAAAAGTAAGCGGCAATTCCAACATTGGATGAAACCCTACAAATCCTCCAATTCTGGGATACATTTCCTCGATGGGAATGGTTGCATGTCCGCAACCAAAGGTATGTACCCAATGACCAGCCTCAATACTGGCTGCCATCACTTCTGCGGCCTTCCGGATATTGTCCATTTGTGTTTCTTCAATTTGTGTCATTACATTTCTGGCATTGTTAAGCCATTGTTTTGCCAACATAATTTTTAGTTTTAGTTTTAGTTTATTTTAGTTTTATAATTATGAATAAAAACAGAATCGCCATTGCCGAAATTTCTATGTAAGAAACAAGGATCAGGTTATGCACTCCGTATTCATGTACAATAATTCCCATAAGGTAATTGATCAGCATATTTCCAATTAACGCAATTACAAAAACAAAGCTAAATGCAGTGCCGGATAATTGTGAAAATCTTTCACCTACAAATCCCAGCATAAGCGGGAAACCACCCGCCAGGCCTGCCCCTGATAATATCAACCCTGCTGTAACAACAAATTTTGTTTCACCAAATTGTATCAAAGCGATTCCTGCTGCTAAGAAAAACAGCGATATCCACATGATTTTTATCTGGGACACTTTTCTAAACACACTTCCTGTAAGCAATCGCATTATTACCATACCAACTATATGTAACGATAAAGCAAATAATGCCTCATTGTTTGACATAATACCACGGGTGGTAAGATAAGTGGTTGCCCAATTGTTCATAAGGGCTTCCAGGCTACTTTGAAAAAAAAGAAAAAAAGCAATGAATAATAACAACGAATTAATAAGAGTTTTCCATTTAACCGATTCAGATTGTTGTTTTAATTTTGGTGCCGGAAATTTTATAAATATATAAAACAAACCTACCAAAAGTGTTAACCATCCAATAATAGCTACAACATCAAGAGGCTTTGTTATTCCCCAAAGCATACCAAGTACCAGTGGTATACCCAACGCCCCTATACCAAAAAAGACGCCGAGCAAACTCAGATCTGCCCCTTTATTATTTTCACTGATATGAGACACCACAGTATTGGTGGTGCCATTTATAATACCTCCTCCCACGCCAAAAATAAAAATACAAAGTTTCAACAGCCTATGAGATTCGGTGTAAGCTATTCCTTCAAATCCAATGAACATACTGATACATGCAGTTATCAAAAGGAGTTTATAACCATAGCGGTCACAAACAGGTCCAAAAATAAGTGAGCCCGTAAGAATACCAAAAGGTAGAATTGAAAATAATGTGCCCGAACCTACCCCATCAAGCCAGAACTTTGATTGAAGATTCGTTGCCACAGAACCTAATGTAATCAGGCTGATTCCAAATAGTAGCATACCGGCACATGCTGCAATAAATACAGAAATATTGTTATTCATGGCCGGAGTTAAGTTGATTTGAATTTTGAAGTGCCAATAATCCGGCCCCATATAAACCTGCCAGCTTACCTAATGCAGTTGCTTCTAAAGAAACTTTTTGCATGCTGATGGGTTGTGCCCATTTTGCAGCCTCTTTGTGGATTTGTGGTATAAACTTAACAGCCGGGCCAAAAACTCCGCCACCTAATATTATTTTTTGCGGATTTAAAATACTTACCAGATTGGCAACCGCCATACCCCAAAACATGATACAATGTTTGATAATCTTTTTTGCAATAGGATCATTTTCGTCATAGGCATTGAATACATCTTGTGCGGTAAGATTCTCTAAAGGTTTTTTGGAAAGTATACCTGTATAGTTTTTTGTATTTCTTAAATTTGATATTGCCATTTTTGTAATCCCTGCCCCTGATGCACTGCTTTCAAAGCAACCGCAATCGTCATATCTCTTTTTATATGGTTTTTGCATGGCCATCCAGCCGATAGCACCGGCAATATCATGAGCACCGCTTAAAATAGTACCATTCACTAAAATGCCGGCACCAATACCAGTGCCTACAGCTATATACACTGCGTCTGAGCATCCTCTTGCATTGCCAACCCATGATTCGCCCAGAATATAACAGGTTCTGTCGCTTTCAATTTTAACCGGAATATGATCAGCAATAGCCTGAATCTCTTTTTTAAGAGGGTATTCTTCCCAGCCTTTAATATTCGGCGCCCAAACAGTTTCATTTTTCTTAAAGCTAATGCCCGGAACAGCTATTCCGATGGAGGTAATTTCAACGCCGGTTAATTTTTGTTGCCGCAAAAACTTTGTGGTTTGATCCGCTATCATTCTGCCAACATCCTTACCTGTTTTTTTTCCAATAGGTAGTGTTTCTTCACATATTATCCTCCCGTCTGTTGAAAATACAGCGGCAGCCAGTTTAGTTCCTCCAAGATCAAATCCTAATACAGGCATAAAAAGCTGGTTTTTGTCTTAAATAAAATCACATCTGGCCAAGACGAATTTAATAAAAAGCCCTGAATGCTGAAAGCTAATCATTTATCATTCAAGTTTTGATATTTCAAGTTTTGCCCCCCTCTTTTAAATTAAATTTATTAGAATAATTGCAAGTGATGTAAGTCAATACCTGGATCATAATACCATTGGTGTGGCTGAAATTTGACTTTCCCATTCTCGATTTTTATTCTATAAAACTTGTCATAGAAAATTAAATGAAGTTCTTGAGCTGAACGACCTTTATTAAAATCGCAAAAAAAATGTTGCCTGTGTGATAATGGTAATGGCAACCCCCCGGACAATTCCCTATGAATTTTGGGTATCTTGTCTTGTTTTTAAAATTACTGTAATATGGTTTGAAGTGTGAAAAGCATACCATTTCTGTCAAAACTGTAAAGTAGAGAGCTACTCCAAAATATTCTTTTCCAATTTCGTCAAGAAAATTTAAGGTGGTCAAACGAAGGTGTTAATCGTTCATATTGAATTGAAAAAGTCAATTTATATTCAGTGTCTGCGTGAAGCCTACTTTCATCAGGAATTGTCGAGAAAAACATATTGATGTCGTCTCGAAATTTAGAATTATAGTATCTTTTAAAGTCTGTCATTTTGTTTTAGTGTCGTCTTTTAAGCTGATCGATAACATTAGTGTACACCTGTTTTTATGAGTTAAATTCGTCTATAGGGTTATTAACTATGACCATAACAAGCTGCGATACAATTACTTTTTATCAAAAATATCTAAATTTGATTAGAAGTCAAGAGGCTTTTTATCTTATAATACATGGAGTAAGGATTGGACTCAGTTTTATCAAATTTGATATACTATTGTATGAGTAGCAGTTACCAAAAGATAATTAACGAATAACCCTCTTTATAATGTATTCCTCAGGTGTAGCTTAATCGCTGGTTTGGAATCAATTTTTTGATTGATTATTTAACTATATATTTGCACAATTGTTTGTTTTACAAGTTTATAGGCTATAATATGTTTTTTTATTGCCAAAAAATATCGCTAACTTAATTTTAATAATAAATGTATGATGAAAGTTTGGCGATATATGCTTCCCTCCATTCTTTCTATTGCCTACATTACTATTTGCACGTATTCTTGTTATTACTATTTCTATATTTTACTTTTAGTCGTCAACATATTAAATGTTTGGTGGGGAGAATTCAGAAATGATGAATTAGCGAAAGTGCTTACATTTTTTTATCGATCTTCAACAGCGGTTTATATAAAGCGAATTAATGCCATCATACTTACAGGTATGATTGTGTGGGGTATATGGTTTGTAGACCGAGCCAACTTTTCTGGCTGGCATTTAGTGGGATTTACAATTACAACTGGCATATTAACAGGCTGTTTTATTGTCTCTCTTGCGCATGATTTATTACATAGCCATTCTGCTATCGAAAAGGGTTTGTCGATTGTTTTATTAACTGCAAGTGGTATCCCTCACTTTGCAGCCGATCATATGTGTGGGCATCACCGCGAGATTGGGTTGAAATCGGATGTAACTACAGCTCCAATAAACCAACATTTTTATGGTTATTTTGTAAAGGTTATTTACGCTCGCTTAATAAATAGTTATGTGTTGCAGTATGGCTTACCGGTTTATTTGCGAAAGAAAATATTGCTCAGCAATGTCATTATGTTACTTATTTTGGCAACTACCTGGTGTGCCATTTTGTATGTTTCAAAGCATCCTGCAGTAACTATTTTCTTTTTTATTTTACAGGGTTTTGTATCGTATTTATTGTACGAACTAACCAATTATATTCAACATTATGGTTTGTATCGCAAGAATAAAATGCAAGCAATAGATGTGGCACTTTCGTGGAACTGTTACTATAAATATACCAACTATATTTTATTTTTATTACCTCTTCATTCGCTGCATCATTTGCCACAACAATGTCGTGGAAATATAATCGGAAATCTCAAAGCAGCCCCCCGTATGCCCTATTTGTATTTTGTAATGATTATTATGGCATTGCTTCCATCACTATGGTTTAAAAAAATGAATAAGTTAGCTGTAAAATACAATCAAAATGCAAACACTAATGTGTAAAATATTTTATGTTTGTTGTCTAAGTTGCTGTTTGCATTTTGGCTTGTATGCACAGGATAATATTGGACTTCGATTTTTATTTTCAACCATTCATCCAGATGGTGACGATATGGCTTTTTTGATGCCTAATAGATTAGATAAGAGAGCCAATATAGTTTTAAATTGGGGCTTTATTGGCTCGTACCAACGCTATGTTTATAGAAAAAGAATTGCATTAAAATTTGCTCAGGGCGCCTATAGCGATTGCGCTAATTTATTTGCGGGCCATACTCATTTAGGGTTTAGACTAAATGTATTAAATGGTAAAAAGCATTATCTGGAAGTAGGTTTCGGCCCAACGCTTGTGTACAGAGAAACCTGGCGAAAGCTAGATGGGTATGTACAGCAAACCAAGCTATTAAAAAATTCAAAAAACTGGCAATATAATTTTGTATGGTATGGTGGCGAAATTGAATACGATTATGCGATTAATAAAAACCTTAATCTGAACATAAACTGTATCCCCGGATATCCTGACTTTATGACATTTGCAGTTGGTGTTCGGTACTGGCTTCGGCCAATTGCAGCCAATAGAGACTGGATAAAAAAACATTAATACTTGTTTAAAAGTTTAAAAGACATAAGCGGCTGCCAACTCAATATGTAATGCGTCAAATGAGTGTGCTTTAATATTTGCCCCTATTGAAAATCCCTGAGCTACTTTGTTGTGTAAAGTAAATGGATAATATGCGATGCCTACTTTCTCATAAAACTTGTTTCGTTCGAAACCCACATTGGCCAAATAAGAACCAATACCATAGCGGGTAACCAGGTGCGCAAACAAAACTTCTTCTTCTATATATATGGCAGGCTGTATGGCTCGCCTCAGATTGCTTACTTCTAACCCAGCACCTGTTCTAAACCTTGTATTGTGCTGGTAAAATATCAAAAAATGAAACTGATCATCTGTTCGTATTTTGTTTAGGGCTTTATTGTAATCGTAAAACCCGGTTGCTATACCGCATCTGTAATACAACCTTTTTACTATTGTATCTTTTGCATAAGTTATAGTAGCAATTTTTTTATTATTAAAAAAGTAAATAATACTAGTATATACAAACATTGTATTTACACCTGAATTGGGTACTTTAAAATTTCCGTTAGATATATGACTAATGGCCATGCCTGTCTTAATATCCCATTTAGTTGTAGCATCAAAATGATACCCAACATCGAGTAATGAACCAGCATTAAGATGTGTGGATAGCGATAAATTTTCCGGGTTTTTAATGGCATTATGTATTCTTGTAACAAATGCTAACCCAGTGCCGTGTTTTATTTGTAAGGTGCCGGCATGGCTCTTCAACAAGTTAAATTCAAGATAAGGAATTAGATTAAATGCATTACCCAAACTGGGGTTGTTATTAAACTTCCTGAATGCAATATTAAGACCCATTTGCGGATAGTTATGTATTGCCTGCCAAAACCTTTTTCCATCTGTTTTTTTATTAATATCTAAAGTAAAAGCCTGTTGCAATGCTTTGGGCTTTGCATATAATTGACTGTGAGATACAATCCTGCCAGCTAACCAGCTTACTTGTACCGACAAACCATCCTGACCCCAAATAGGTTGTATTGTTACACAAAACATTAAGATAAAAATCGATCTCATGTATTGTTCATATCATTATAATAAATAGCCTTGTTGTTCATGAGTTTAAACCAACGTGCAGGCTGGTATGCAGCCAGTAGCATACGTGCAAAAGGCAAAGGCATGGAAGGACCTGTCCAGTTTTTTATGCCATTCATGTCAGGATTGGTTATATGGTGAATGGAATGTACTGGCATCATAAAATACAGGTAGCTTGATAATTTGTAATAACAGTTCCACGAATGATTTAATGCAATTGGAGAATGGTTACCATTTGAATCTAAAGATCGTTTTAAACCATAGTGCTGAATATAGGTAATAGACTCATAAATTAGCACTACAAAAACAAACTGAAATATTACACAATAAAAGAAAAATGCATTTATGAAACCGCAGACTGTAAGGTAGACTAAACATACAATTGCCTTTAATTTTGTATGTAAAATAATATTGCCTTGTTTTGATGCGGGTAAAATATTATTTTTAAAAAATAATATTTTCATCCTCATACTAATTGAACGACGCAGGTAACTATAAATATTTTCACCATAGATTGCGGTAGCTGGATCATACCTGGTACCTACATGCTGGTGATGTATATATAAATGATCGGGTTCGAGGTAGAAAAAACCATTTTGTAAAAGTAAAATAGTTCCAACTATTCGGTTGTAACTAGTTGAAGCATGCATAAGATCATGGGCCAAAGAAATTGCAAAATTGCTGTTGATCAGAACAACACTGTAAACAAACACTGGAAATTGCCACCATTTCATTGGGTGGGTAATAATGAACCATCCTACCCATAGATTAAAGACTATATAAAACAATCCTGTCACCAATTTATAAATCTGCATGCCTTTTTGATGGTGAAAGAATTGGTGTGTTTTGACAAGATCTATTAAGGTAAACTTTCCAAACACTTCCATTGAGTAATTAAGCACGACTATTATAATAGCTGCTAACCATAAAAAAGGTGTATTTGCTGTAGTAATAAATACAACTGTAATAAAAAGTGGAAGTGTAAATGGTATTGCTCGCAAGATGTTCATTCCAATATTAAAAATTATCGTACCAAAATATGGTATATTTTGCCTTCAGATGTAACTATATGTTATTCAAACGAGAAATAATGACATTGGCAAAGATTTTTGTAGTCTGTTGCAATTTTCCCCAATGGTTAGTAGCATAAACCCAAATAGTTGACTTTTACTCTTAAGAACCCTTATACTATATATTAGTAATGATAATAATTTGTAAAATTTTGATGTTGTTAGGTCTGTATTTTACAAGAATAAAACCTGATTGCTTACGGGACTAGTCTGTCAGCATCCCCTAGCAATCACGGGGGTCAGTATGTGCCGGAATGTCAGACAGCTTTATCCACTTAGAGTCCTTAATTTGAACTTCTAAGGTGGGGTCATCCCGCAAAAAAACGGGACGGAATACTGGGGTCATTCCGATAGCTATCGGAATAAAACGGAATGGGGGTCAGTATGCTCCGGAATTTACTTTAGCAGAATTTTTAAGAATCTGAGAAGTTGGTAGGTCTACTTTTACGGAATTATATCCATTCAAGGGCATAGTAGTGCCTTGAGTCTGCCCACCTTATAAAGATTTTAGTATAAAGTTTAAGCAAAAAAAGCCCTAAAATAAAATCAGGGCTTTCAAAAGCTGTAAGGGAAGGGCTCGAACCTCCACGGAGAGCTTAGCTTTCGTACATAGCCTGGTGGTCAACCCCAGTCTGCCAAAGTTTTTTGAAAAACAAGGACAGGCATTATACTCAGTTTATCGCTTGACTCCACCCCCGAGACAAGAGGGCATGTCTGCCAATTTCATCACCTCACAGTATTTCAAAGAAAAAATATTTTATTGATGATGTAAAATTAAAGTATTTGCGATAATTATAATAAAAAATCATGAAAAAGCTAAAATATTTAGATATTATTCAATTTTTTATACACTTTAATAAGTAAAGCAAAATATTTAATTAAATTATTGGGCGTTTTTAAATAATATTTATTTGCCGGGGGATCGTCGAATCAATTCAAAATAAGACATAGCTAAGAACACTTTTTCTTCTACATCGTCCATTTCTGATAAATATTGAAATGCACGTGGATTACGAGTCTCTTTTTTGGCTTCGTTGATGATATTTCCAGTTAATTTATTGTTTACATGTACTGCCAATAAAGCTTGATCTCCCCGGTCTATTTGTGCAATTACATTTCTTTCGTTATACCATAGCTTGCCCTTGCGATCTAATTTTCCAAAGTATTCTTCATTGATAAATACCTCAACTTCTTTGGTAATGACATAAGCAAATTCATTTTTGGAATTGCGTACGATTAAAACTGATTCTTCGGGTCGATATACTTTTTGTAAATACACTACCAGAGGCTCGTGATAGATAGATTGGAAGACACCCCTTATCATTCGATGGCCAAAAGCTTTTTTTATTTGTCTATGCTGTCTCAGGCTAAGCAATTCCATTTCATTTCGATCCCAATTGATCAAATGCTCTGCAGCCCAGGATTTTAGCTCTGGTTGTAGTAATCTAAGATCTTTTCGAAGCTTAAAAATGACGGGCCTAAAACCCTCAAATAGTTTGTCTAGAATAGAAATCACGTTTGCAAAACTAAAAAGAATGATTGTGATAATACCGAAAATTAGAAGCCTGGCCATGGTAACTATTTCAAAGTTGCGATTGAATTTTTAATCGGTGATTTATTTTCTACCAAATCGTAATTTTTTATGACAAAATACATCAAACAAAAAAGGATAGCAATTAAATACTATCCTTTTTATATGATTAAATCCTATAGATCTTTTATCCTAAATAAGATTTCAACGAATTTTGATGCATAGATCTTCTCAATCTACGAATAGCTCTTTCTTTTACCTGGCGTACCCGTTCACGAGTAAGACCAAACATATCCCCGATTTCCTCCAAAGTCAATGGTTTAGTACCATCCAAGCCAAAATAAGCAGAAAGTACTTCCATTTCACGTGGAGCTAACACGGTCATGCCATACTCCACTTCTTTTTTCAAAGACTCTTTCATCAATCCCATATCTGGACTTTCGTCCGTTTCGTGCATATAAATATCAATCATGGCTATATCATCTTCGTCAGTACCTATGGGGGCATCGAAAGAAACATGACGCATATTGCTTTTCAATACGTGATTGATATCCTTTACAGCTACTCCAAGAGCTTCAGCCAGCTCTTCTGGAGACGGCTCTCTTTCGAACTCTTGCACAAAGGTGATATAAGCTTCATTCAATCTATTGTAAGAGCCCACTTTATTCACAGGCATCCTTACTATACGACTGTATTCAACTATTGCTTGTAATATAGATTGTCTGATCCACCATACCGCGTATGAAATGAATTTGAAACCTTTTGTTTCGTCAAATCTCTTAGCAGCTTTTATTAATCCCACATTGCCTTCATTGATTAAATCGCTCAATGACAAACCCTGGTTTTGATATTGTTTTGCTACAGATACTACGAATCTTAGGTTTGATTTACACATAACTTCCAAAGCTTCTTCATCCCCTTCTCTGATTCGGCGGGCATATTCAGCTTCTTGCTCGGGTGTAAGCATACCTAGTTTGGCAATATCATTCAAATACTTTTCAAGTGATACTGACTCCCTATTGGTGATTTTATTTGTAATCTTTAACTGTCTCATGGTAACCTCCTTTATACATACTGTTTTGGCAGTAGAAAAGTTTCTCTAATAAACAGAAAAGGTGGGGATTAGCTCACTAGTTTTTAACAGTTTAACTTTTTATTATGAATATTTACATTATTTCGGCGAAAAACAAAATAATATTTGTTTTTTAATCTAAAAACTGCAAATAAAAGTAGTAAAATTGAAAATATGACTCTCCTTACGAAAAGTCATATTTTTTTCTTAAATATTTCACCTTACTAGTATCAATCTTCCCAATTCAAACCTTCTGGTCTAGGCTGAGAAGGCTCAATGGGTAATGGAGTTGGATCAATCTTTTTGATTTCTTCTGGTTTTGGATCCGGCGCTTCATTTGATGGCGGTCTTGTATCGTGTTGATGCTCTGTTCTGGGTGCTCTTGGTCCCCGATCGTATCCGCCACTACTTCTGCCACCTCTGTCACCCCCACGATCCCGATCTCTATCATCCCTACCTCTTCCACCACGGTCTCCACCTCTTCCACCTCTATCATCTCCACCTCTTCCACCTCTATCATCTCCACCTCTTCCACCTCTATCGTAACCACCTCTATCTGATCTTTCAGGTCTGTCACCTCTGGATTCGCGATTCTCATCACCACCAGGTGCCCCTCCTGTACGAGGCATTAAGGCTTTGCGGGATAATTTATATTTTCCTGATCTGGGATCAATATCTAATAATTTCACTTTAAGTTCGTCTCCCACATTGAATACTTCTTCAACATTTTCTATCCGGGTATGAGATATCTCTGATACATGGAGTAAACCTTGCTTGCCCTTAAAATCTACTACAACACCAAATGGTAATATTTCTACCACTTTTGCTTCATAGGTAGCGCCTATCTCTGGGACAAATGTGATAGAATTTACTCTTGCAATAGCAGCATCAATAGAATCTTTGTTGGGACTGGCTATACTTACTATTCCGAAGTTTTCAATTTCTTCAATACTAATAACTGTACCGGTAGTAGCTTGAATATCCTGAATGACTTTACCACCTGGGCCTATAACAGCACCTATCAAAGATTTTGGAATTCTTATTTCCACTATTCTAGGGGCATGAGGTTTATAATCCTCCCTTGCAATGTCTATGGTTTTAGCCATTTCACCCAAGATGTGCAATCTAGCTTCTTTAGCTTGTGCCAAAGCGCTTTCCAGTAAATCATAAGACAGACCTTCAATTTTCATATCCATTTGACACCCGCAAATACCTTTTTCGGTACCTGTAATTTTAAAGTCCATATCGCCTAATGCGTCTTCATCGCCAAGTATATCAGTAAGTACAGCTGCTTTATCACCTTCTTTGATTAAGCCCATTGCAATTCCTGAGATAGGAGCTGTTATTTTCACTCCGGCATCCATCAAAGCCATTGATGAAACGCATACAGAAGCCATGGAAGTAGATCCATTAGACTCTAATATATCAGACACTATCCGTATAGTATAAGGGTTGTCTGCCGGTAATACTTTTTTTACTGACCTGGCTGCCAGGTTAGCATGACCCACTTCTCTTCGTCCCGGGCCACGATTTGGTTTTGCTTCACCTACCGAAAAGCCCGGAAAGTTATAATGGAAAATAAAATCAGTTTGTACTGGTTCGAAGGCAGTGTCTAACAATAATTTATCCACTTTTGATCCAAGAGTTACTGCACCTAAGGCCTGGGTTTCGCCGCGATTGAAAATCGAAGAACCATGAGCTGCAGGTAGAACATCTATTTCAGTCCAAATGGGGCGAACTTCATCAGTCTTTCTACCGTCCAGTCTTTTGCCTTCATTCAAGACGACATCCCGGATAATTTTCTTTTTATTTTTATCTACAATACCTGCGATGATCTTTTTGTTTTCATCGTAAAATTCTTGTCCTTTGGCACCCACTACAAATGCTTTGACGCTTTCTTTTATGGCGTCAAGATTATTTTTTCGAGTCTTTTTATCAGTAGGATTTCTTGCGATTTCATAAATTTTATCAGAAGAGGCAAGTAATACTAATTCGGTCAATTCGGAATCGATTTCGATTACTTCTACTGTCCTTTTTGGCTTGGCTGATGCTCCCGTTAATTCAGCTAATTTCAATTGAGCATCACATTGTATTTTTATAGCTTCATGAGCGATTTTGATAGAATCAATAAGTTCGGATTCATCACACTCTCTTGCCTCACCCTCTACCATTAATAATTCGGTAGGAGTAGCCGCTATAATAAACTCCAGGCTAGCGCTTTTTAATTGTGTCCTTGATGGATTTGTAATGTATTCTCCATTTACTTTGGCTATTCTTACCTCAGAAAGTGGCCCATTCCAGGGTATATCAGAAAGAACTAAGGCAGCTGAAGCCGCTAATGCAGCAAAGCCATCAGGCATAGTTTCAGATTCGCCGGAAAGTAAGTTCAGAATGACTTGAGTTTCACACATATAACCATCAGGAAAAAGAGGTCGGATAGCTCTGTCTACCAATCTGGATGTAAGTATTTCATAATCAGATAGTCGACCTTCTCTTCGAAAGAAATTTCCAGGAATGCGACCAGCTGAATAGAATCTTTCCTGATAATCAACGGAAAGCGGGAAATAATCCATATCTGGTTTGGGTTCTTTATTGGATACTACAGTTGCCAACAACATGGTGTTGCCGCATCGTACTACTACAGAGCCATGAGCCTGAGTAGCTAGTTTTCCGGTTTCGATGATGACTTCTTTGCCATCAGGCAGGTTGAAAGAAACCGAAATTGGATTTTTTTGACCCATAAATTTATATAAGGTTTATTTATTAAAAAATTAAAACTCGAAAAGCCCTACGCAGGTAGAGCATAAAAATCAATAGAACGGAAGTAAAACAGTAATAAAATGTACGTGGAAACTCCTAAAGAATTATTTACGTATACCTAACTGCTCGATCAATTCACGGTATTTACTCAGATTATGTTTAGCCAGGTAGTTGAGCAATTGCTTGCGTTTACCTACGATGGTGAGCAATGATCTGCGGCAAGAATGATCTTTTCTGTTCTGATTCAAATGCTCTTGTAATGAATTGATTCTGAATGTAAAAAGAGCAATTTGAGCTTCTGTAGAACCAGTATTTTCAGGCCTTCCGCCATACTGAGTCATTATGCCTTGTACTTTTTCTAATGTCATGTAAGCCGCCATATTTTCTTCTTCTTTTTATTGGCTTGTTATTTATTATATTTTTCGGCCGCAAAAGTAGTGAGAAATAATGAGATGGAATAAAATATTTAAGCTATTCTATAAGTAATGTCCAAAAGAACAATGTTAAAGTTAAATTGGATATTGTAAAAAACAGCTAAGTTTATGATTACAATTAATACCTAATGAAATTTTATCTTATACTGGGGTTCACCCTGGTTACCTTTTTGCTGAAATCGCAGCAAACTAAATCTGTAACTTATAATGGGGGCAATACTACAGTTTTTGTTACCTTAAATCCCATAACCATTCATCCTAACGGTTGTCAAACGGGCATGTATAATGTCGATATTCCCTATTCAATATCTTTTAGCGGAGCTAACTCTCCTTTATATTATATTGGAGGTACTATTGACTGTACTCAAGCAAATGCAATAAATTTTAATATGCCAGATCCTTCTGGTATAGCTACCTCTTCTAACGCTTCAGTCTTTCCTTGCAGTACTGCTGTTTCATGTACTAAAATACATATTACTGTTCAAAGTATTTCAGGTACTACGATCCTTGACTTTTCAGTAATAAAATTACCCATATTATTAGCTGCTTTTTCAGCCACTAATGTGGATAATAAAGCTCTAATAGAATGGACAGCGTATAAACCAGAAAATTTTGACAGATTTGAATTACAACGATCATTTAATTATAAAGATTGGATTACTATTTATCAAGAGCATGAAACTGAATCTTCAGACAAATACCATTATTATGACAATTACCCGATTCAATTAGCTTATTATAGATTAAAAATGGTAGATATAGACGGATCATTTGTCTATTCAGGTGTAGAAGTTGTAAAAATCAATGGTAAAAAAACATTTGAAGTTTATCCAAATCCATTCCAGGAGCAAATCATCATCAATAATTATAAGCCAGGTGAACCTGTTAATATCTCTGATATCTCTGGAAAAATAATAGGTCAGTATACTAACACGGGCTCATCTTTCAGTATTAATTCTTCCCACATGGCAAATGGATTATACTTTTTAAAATATAAAAATGAGGTGCTTAAATTGGTGAAAGGCTGATCCTTACCTACGATTCAATATTAATCTCTTTATTTTTCAAAGTAGCTATTAAATCAACAAATGTGTCCAGGTCTTGTACAGTAGTTGCAACACCTACAGAAAGCCTGGTGGCGCCCCTCATTTTATGAAGGAAACGAATCATATCAAAATAGTCGCCTTTATCCCGACTCATAAAATATTCCGAAATCTCATCAGTAGTCACACAATTATTAATTTCATCTATTCCAGGGTTACAAAAACATCCCGAGCGAATGGAAATCATTTTTTGATTAGCCATTTCTTCAATCATTTGAAAAGGGAAGGGTTCTCCATCAATATCGAAGAAATTCATGACGATATTCCCGCCTCTATGATCTAAAGATTCAGGTCCGAAAATTTTTACTACCGACTTATCATTGTCATGGTGAATACGTTTAAGTTTATCAGAAACATAAGCAATGAGTACTTTTACCCGCTCTGTAAGACGATCAATTCCTATAGCTTGTAAAAAAGTAAGTCCATCCGTTATTGCAGGAATATTATTGTAATTCAAGGTACCATCTTCAAATCGTTCATGACCGGCAGATAAAAATTTCTCCTGGGTAACTACTGAAACCAGTGTGACCGTTCCTCCCGCAAACCAGGGTTTTACTAATTTATGAAAAGCCGAATTCCTAATAAGCAGGCATCCTATACCAGTAGGATAACCAAACATTTTATAGAATGATATGGAGACATAATCAGGCTTGTAAACAGATAAATCTAGCCGCGATGTGGGGACAAAAGCTGCGGCATCTAATAATACATCATATCCTTGCTCATGGGCATATTCAATCCATTTTAAATCGTGCTTTACTCCAGATACATTGGACTGTGCAGGGAATGCGAATAATTTTTTAGTCGAAGGAGATGAAGCAGAAAATAATTCTTTCAGAGCATATTCATTGATCATCAGATCCTCGTATTGTACGGGAACATATACGGTGTGACCACCTTTTTTATTGCAAAATTCTCTAATCCCATTCACCGAGTTGTGATTATCACTCAGCAGTAGTAGAGTACTCGTACTATCAAATGGATAGCTTTCTCCAACTATTTTAAGAGCAGCAGATGCATTCTGCGTAAACACACAGGTATAATCTTCAGCATTAAAATATTCTAAGACTTTGCCACGGGCTTCTCCAATCAAATCAGCTGATTTTTTTGATGTAGGATTGGTGGAATGAGGATTTCCTAATATATTTTTAAGTAGTAATTCATGATGCTTTAGGAGAAGTGATTTAGGGATTAAATTACCCCCGGTAAAATCCAGATAGACCTGTTTTTGCCGGTCCAAAATACTATATTCTCTTTTCCGAATTTCTTCGAAAAAGGGATCCTCCACCTTAGAGCCATACTTTACCAAATCAGATATATTCATGTTTCGCACAAAATTACCTCGATTCCTATTTTTTTTTAGACTTCGTTTTTAATTCCACCGTCTTTCTTATATCAAAAGGTAACGTCATTTCTAAAATATTCATGGGCTGATCTATTTCTACTTTAGTGACATTGCCCCAATAGTATATTTCTTGCAAGCTTACATCATCTTGAGAATAGGAAGAGTAATAGGAATCGTTTTTTAACGGCCATCGCCCCTTTCCGAAAGCTCTCACTGCCATTAGCTCGGACTTATCTATCAATTTACTGACTAAACCCAGGTCCTTGTCATTATAAACCACTTTATTAGTTTCCATTTGCTCTACGCCATATTTTTTTTCACCTTTTTTGACGGTTACGGTTTGTATGGATTTTGGATATTTAATGATTATCTCCCCCTTCATCTGATCGTATTCTAATGGTTTGTAATCGTCATCCTGGGGAATAAAGCTGAGCGTACGAGTTCCTATATCCAGGTAGCCTTCGGTTTCGAATGTTTTGATTGGCTTTCCTTTTAAATAGGCAGTAACATTTGTAAATGAAGCATCTGCAAATTTTGATTGCACCATATCAGCAGGTAATTGATACATTACCCTCCATTTGGTAGTCTTTTCCCATTCGCTGTATTCTTTATTAATCGAAAGATTTTTCTTTGCATCAAACATGCTCTCCTCAGGATTTTTCAAGGAAGAAAAATTTTCAGGATGGTATTCTGTATATCTTTCTTTTGCAAGTTTTGCTCTGCCGCTTTCAAACACTGGTAATAATGTAGCTGTAAGTGGGAATTTTGACTCTGTAAATTTTGTAGCAAACACGACATCTATAGAAGCTATATTACCCCGTGCTTTAATGTACATATATGAGCCGGGACCTAATTCTTTGGATAGCTTGTACGCGACTGCATCCTTTGGATCACCTGAGTAAACAAATGATGTATGAGAGGTTATATCCAATGGTTGACCGGACATATTAAAAGCATAGAGCTTGGCATTAGTATAGTCGTTTTTGATCCATATAGCCGCCAGATTGTTTTCCATTCTAGAAAGGAATATTTTAAAGGTGTCTATATTTTTTGATTGATTGAGTTCAGTTTTTTTAAAGTTTATTTTTTGAAATAGTGTGGGTACCCGAATTTTTATTTCACCTTCGGCACGAATGATTTGATCACCTGATTCATCTTGCAATTTTATAGGACTATTCCCATTAAACTCGATGGAAAATTTCATAGCATCATTCGTCTTAGGCATGGCAAGCAAATGATTTTTGCCTTTAATATCTAATGCTTTCATCCAGGTAATATCATTGGTGACATAAGAAGGATCAGGATAGAAAAAGTAATCCGATTCTGTCAGTAATTCATTTTTATTGAATGGTGAAGGCCTGATATAGAAACTTTGAGTGAATGCGTTATTCATTTCTTTTAAATCAGCATCTTTAATCGAATTCGGTGGGTACATATTTGATAACTTATCTGGAAGTATTTCGGTCATTTTTAATTCCTCCAGGGTTGCTTTACGCATTTCATTAGCTAGTTCTTCCATGAATGCAGCGGTATCTTTTGCATTAGTAAGACTTTTATTTTTTTGAGCTGTAACCTGAAAGCAGATTAATATCAATACCGGAAGAGCAAGTAGCTTTTTAAATTTCATTTGGGAATTAATTTGATTGTAAACTGAAATTTACGGAAAATTTCACTCCCAAAAGTCCAATTTGCACGGACTGTTCTGAAGTTCAAATCATTTTTAATATTTGTCAAAACCTATGCTTATCGAATAGTTTTTTAGATGAGTATGTGATATTTTTGCATTTTTGCACCCATTTTTATATATAATTAAATTATATGTATTATTATTTGAAGGGAAAATTGGCAATAGTACATCCTACTTTGGCAGTAATAGATTGTCATGGAGTGGGGTATCACGTGCATATAAGCCTGTTTACTTATAGCCAAATCGAAAAATTGCCGGAAGTAATGTTATATACACATCTGGCTATCAAAGAAGATGCTCATGTGTTGTATGGATTTGCAACGGTGGAAGAAAGGTCATTATTTCAGCATTTGATCTCTGTAAATGGTGTCGGTACCGGTACAGCTCAGCTAATATTGTCTGCAATCAATCCTGATGCCATACAAAACGCAATCCTGAGAGAAGACGATCTTACTTTCAAGGCAATAAAGGGTATAGGTGAAAAAACAGCTAAGCGTATAATCCTAGATCTCAAGGATAAAATCGGAAAATTGACGGATGGTAAATCGCTACCTGTAAGTCTGATACCTTCTCACAATACTTTGCAATCTGAAGCGTTATCAGCATTGATTGCTTTGGGATTCCATAGGCAGAAGAGTCAACAAGTGATAGCCGTTCTGGCCCAAAAGCAAACTTACCAAAATGTGGAAGAGCTGATAAAGCTAGCCTTGAAACAAATGTCTATGTAATTGAACACATTCATATTACTTATAAAATTTATGTGTAACTGCATTGAAATTAGAAAGTTATTTATAGATTTGCGAGTTATTTGAACTGAGGAGAACTGAATTATTGAACCAATTGAAAAAACAGTCTGAAGCTGACTATTTAGAAAATCTAATGAAGATAGTAACCAGAAGTGTCATTTATATATTTTTAATTTGGAACTTTCAACAATCCATTGCCAGACCCTCCACTTCATCTTCCCATTATATTAAGGAATATTTAACTTCAGTTCCCGACACCACTCCTCCTTCCCAAAAGATAAGATTGCCGCAAGACAAACAGGATCCTATCCAATTAAAGGACCCTACTTCCATTGAAAAAGTGGTGGAGTATGATCCCACTACTAATAGATATGTCCTGAAAGAAAAAATTGGTGATGATGTGCTCAGCAGTACACCCATGTCGTTTGATGAATATGTTAAGTATAAAAACAAAGAACTGCAGGATAAATATTTTGGTCAGCTTTCTGGCAATTCAGATGGCACCAAAGGCGGAGGAAAAGATCCTGTCGATAAAATAGATGTAAAGCAATCCTTAATAGACAGGCTTTTTGGTGGCAATACGGTTGATATTAAGCCGAGCGGATTTGTAGAAATTTCCCCCGGATTGATTTATCAGAATGTAAAGAACCCGTCGCTAACACTCAGGCAACAAAAGCAAACTAATTTTGACTTCCCTATGAATATTCAAATGAATATGCAGGGAAAAATTGGGGAAAAGCTCAACCTGGATATGAAATACAATACCCAGGCTACTTTTGATTTTGACAATGCTATGAAACTGAATTACAATAGCGATAAATTCAGTGAAGATGAAATCTTAAAAAAAATAGAAGCAGGTAATGTGAGTCTGCCGTTGCGGACTTCTTTGATCCAAGGTGCTCAAAACCTGTTTGGTGTAAAAGCGGAGACTCAATTTGGAAAATTAAGAGTAACCGCCATAGCCTCACAAACCCGAACCCAACAACAAAGAATAGATCTTAAAGGTGGTGCACAGATACAAGAGTTTGAAATTCAATGTGATGAGTATGAGGAAAATCAGCATTATTTATTTGGGCATTATTTTAGAAACATTTTCGAAAGATCGTTGGCCAGATTGCCCTATATAAATACACTGGCTAAAATAGACCTCAATAGTGTACAAGTGTGGGTGAGTCCCAGTCCGCGGGAAATTAACAACTTAAGGCAGGTGGTTGCTTTATCTGATTTAGGGGAGTTTGACCGAATGAATAACCTTGATCCGGTTTTTTGGCAGATGGGGTCTATGCCAGTAGTAGATCCTCAATACAATGAAAAATTACCTTATAATCAGACTAATAGAATATACCAGGAGATATTAAATAATCCCGCATTGAGGCAATCCAATCAAGTAGTATCGGGCTTACAGCGTCCACCATTCAATTTTGCAATTGGTCGTGATTTCGAAGTGTTTAAAGGTCAGCTTTTGGATCAAAGGGAATATACTATACACCCTGATCTCGGATATATTTCGTTTAGAAGAACTATCCGGCCAAATGATATAGTTGCCATTTCATTTAAATATACTTTCAATGGAAAGGCTTATAAAGTAGGTGAATTTACCCAGGAAGTTTCGCCTGATTCTCTGAGTGTGATAGTCACCAAGCTCATTAAGCCTCGCTCAAACAGAGTGGACCTTCCCATGTGGGACCTGATGATGAAGAATTTTTACTCTATGCGTACCTACGGTATCAGCGAAGAAGATTTTAAGCTGGATATATTGTTCGATGATCCAGGAGCAGGTGTAAAGCGATTTTTACCAGAGACAGAATTAAAAGGTATTCCTTTACTCAACTTACTCAACCTGGACAGGCTAAATAAACAGCGAGATCCCTTTCCAGATGGTTCTTTCGATTTTGTAAATGGATTGACTGTGGATCCTCAGAATGGCCGTATCATGATTCCATTATTGGAGCCTTTTGGGTCTAGCTTAGGTAGAAAAATTTCTGACCCGGACTTGCGGAAAAAATATGCATTTACCCAGCTTTATGATTCTACTAAAACACAAGCGCTGAATTATCCTCAGGCGAATAGATATGTAATTAAAGGAGAGTTTAAAGCTGCGGGAGGCAGTGCTGGTCAGGTATCATTAAATTCATTTAATATTCCCCAAGGTTCTGTAAAAGTCACTGCTGGAGCGCAGCAATTGAGACCTGATCAGTATGAAGTGGATTATCAAACGGGACAGGTAAGAGTGACAGATGCGGCTATCCTGAGTTCGAATGTGCCGGTAAAAATTGAATATGAGGACAATTCTCTTTTTGGATTCAATACTAATAAAACCATGTTTGGTTTACGAGCCGAATATGAATTTAACAAACATTTGAGCCTCGGTGGTACTTTGATGCGATTATTTGAAAGGCCTTATACTCAAAAAGTAAATATTGGTGAAGATCCCATAAACAATGGTATCTACGGATTGGATTTAGTATACAATAATGAGGCTCCCTGGATTACTAAATTTTTAGATAGATTACCTCTTTTGCAAACTAAAGAACCATCTAAAATTTCATTTATTGGGGAAGCTGCTTTGTTAAGACCAGGACATTCCAAGGCCATTAATCAGGGAAAAGACAAAGGTGGGGTAGCTTATATAGATGATTTTGAAGGTACTACAAGCAACCAGGATCTAGGCACACAAATCAATGCCTGGCATTTTTCAAGTGTACCCTTAAGTAAAAAATTTTTAGAGTCAGGTCCTGACCAAACCAATACTACTTTGACTGGGGTAAACAGAGCTAAAGTCTCCTGGTACAGAATAGACAATCTGATTAGTGGTAATAGAAATGAAGATAATTACAGCGCTCCTATTCCCCTAAAGGAATTATTCCCTGCCAGGCAGATCGCACCAGGTATCAACAATGAATTGTACACTTTTAACCTTAATTTTAACCCTAAAGAAAGAGGCCCATATAATTTTGATGTCCCCAATGGGACTGCGTTTTCTTCCGGTTTGACCAAGGATGGAAAACTAATAAATCCCCAATCCCGATGGGCAGGTATTCAAAGAGGATTGTTTAATACTGACTTTGAAGCTTCCAATATTGAAACTGTAGAGTTTTGGATGTTAAATCCATTTGGTAATAAGGCGGATGGATCGCCCATAAATCATGGCGGAAATCTTTATATCAATCTTGGAGATATATCTGAAGATATTTTGAGGGACGGCCAAATGTTTTTCGAGAACGGGTTGCCTACCACCCAAAATCAAACCCGGTTTGACAATACGGCATGGGGTAGAGTGCCATTAGTACAAGTAATCAGTCGATCGCATAGTAATGATCCGGTGATTTTAAAGCAACAGGATTTGGGATATGATGGTATGGATGACGATCAGGAAAGATTATATTTTTCAAACTATTTGCAGCAATTGCAAACCCAACAATTAAGCCCCCTGGCGCTTGATTTGATCCGGCAAGATCCCGCTAACGATAATTATAAATTCTTTAATGACGAAAGTTATCCCACAGGTTCCCACATAACAGAAAGATATAGCAAATGGAATAGTCCACAAGGAAATACCAGCTTTACAGAACAAACGGGTACCACGATCAGAAACTATACTCAATATCCTGAATCGGAGGACCTAAATGATGATAATGCATTCGATCAAAGTGATGCTTACTATGAATATAAAGTGCCTATACTACCTGATGGCACGGGTCATATGTCATTGAATAAATATATTACCGATACCATCTCCGGAGGCAATGGAAGAGTATGGTATAGAGTAAAAATTCCTATTGCAGCTCCAGACAGTACGATTGGCTCTATCAGTGGATTTAGAAATATTCGTTTTGTAAGATTGTATATGACAGATTTTGATGAATCGGTCACCTTGCGATTTAATGCAATAGATCTTACCAGAAATCAATGGCGCAGATACAATCAAGCGATTTGCGTTGGTGACATCCCCGATAAGGAATATAAATTTGATGTCAATGATGTAAATATTGAAGAGAATAGTCAACGATTTCCCATACCCTATGTGGTCCCTGCCGGTATTCAACGTGAAAACACCATAGGGCCTTTTCCAAACCTCTTACAAAATGAGCAAGCTATTTCATTAAGTGTAAAAGAATTGCAAGGTGGGTGTGCATTGGCCGTGTACAAAACTATTCGTATGGATATGCGAAATTATGAACGCATGCGTATGTATGTCCATGGAGATAGCCCTGAAGATTTAAAATCTGATGAAATTTCCACTTTCGTAAGAATAGGCAGTGATTTCACTAATAACTATTATGAATATGAAATTCCAACCATACTCAGTAAACGGGATAACATAATTCCCGATAAAGTATCAGCTGAGGTATGGAAAGTTGAAAATGAAATGGATCTGGCCTTGCAAACTTTTGTGGATCTAAAAAAGGAGCGCAATGCAAATAATGCCCCGTTAGATATAGAGTATTCCAAATCTGATCCTGATCACCCTGATCGAAAAGTAATCGTATTAGGGAATCCTTCATTGGGGAAAGTGAAACAAATTATGCTCGGTGTTCGATTTAACAAAAGAGACTTCAAGCAACACTCCGCCGATATTTGGTTTAATGAATTGCGATTGAATGGATTGAATGAACAGGGCGGGTATGGAGCCATAGCGCGCTTAGATATGCAACTGGCTGACCTGGGTGATCTTTCCATTGCCACGAATTTCAGCTCAGTGGGCTGGGGGGCGCTTGATCAAAAGGTATTGGCAAGAAGTCAGGAAGATGTAAAACAAATTGATCTGAACTCAAACTTAGAAATGGGCAAATTTTTACCGGAGAGTTGGAAAATAAAAATCCCCATGTATACTCAGATGAGTGTAAATGTCAGTTCTCCAAAATATGACCCTTATGATCTGGATATTAAACTGAAAGATAAATTACTTGAAGCCAGGGGAAATACTCCAACTGTAGATAGTATCCGAAAGCAAGCGCAAGATTATAAATCTCTTAGCAGTGTCACCTTCACCAATGTACGAAAGGAGCGATCAGGCAATAGTAAACCCATGCCCTGGGATATTTCCAATTTTGGGTTTAATTATTCGGTAGCACAAGTAAATAATCATGATCCAATTATCGAAAAAGATCAGGAAAATATTTACAAAGGCGGCTTCAATTATAATTATGCGCGGCAGGCAAAATATATTTCTCCTTTCAAGAAATTAATTAAGAATGATAAAAATCTTAAGTTTTTATCACAATTCAATTTTAATCCGTTACCCAATTCCTTCAATTTTACTACGGGCCTTGATCGCAGGTACAATGTGCGTAATTTTAGATTTTCAACTCCAGAGTTTGGCCAATCCATCACCAAATTATTTTATTGGGATCGCAAATACAATCTTCAGTGGGATCTGTCACAATCACTTAAATTTTCATTCAATGCATCCAATAATTCTGCTATCGATGAACTGGCTGTAATGGATAGTATAGGTAGGGTATTACCCAATTACGATCCGGTGGAGAATAAGCGTGTAATATGGAGTAATATCCAAAAATTGGGAAGACCTAAAACGTATATGCATAATTATAATGCCAGTTATAATTTGCCTACGCGTACGATACCCATATTGGATTGGATTCAAGTAACAGCTCAGACTAATGGTAGCTATGCCTGGGTAGCAGGGTCACAAAATGTAGTTGACTTTTTAGGAAACGTAATTCAAAATAGCCAGAGCCGGCAGATAAATGCAAATTTGAATTTTGAAGGCTTATATGACAAATGGGGCTACTTAAGAAAAATAAATGAAACCGGAGCCGCTACTCCTTTACAGGGTCGGGGCAGACCTACCAGATCAGCCACCCCAAATGTTGCACCCGGGATAAATCCTGCAGCAGCTAAAGACAAAAAAGAAAAAAAGGAACATCAGCCTGGTTGGATTGAAAGATTATTGCTTCGACCCCTAATGAGCCTTAGAAAGGGACAACTTACTTATTCTGAAAATTTGGCTTCCTTAGTACCTGGATTTAACAGAGCTCCCAGATTTTTAGGCATGGCTCCCGGGTTTACCTATCCCGGCTGGCAGTACATAGTGGGCTTTGAACCTACTACAAAATGGCTGGATGATTTAGCCAATAATCAATCCATTTCCAGTGATGTAAGACTTAATCAACAAGTCTCCCGCAACTATAATCAAACATTAAGTGCGAGACTTACGGTAGAACCTTTTAAAGACTTTAATATAGAATTTTCCTTAGACAAGAACTTTACCAGGAATTATCTTGAATTTTTCAAAGACGATGCCAGTGGTAATGGATTTCAACATTTATCACCTACCGAAATAGGCTCGTTTAATGTTTCTTATCTGGATATTAAGACGCTGTTTGGTAAGAATCCTGATTCTTTATACAATCAATTTGAACGGAATAGGGCTATTATTTCACATCGTTTAGAAAACCAACCCGGAGCTGGTCAGCACCCTTTATATCCAGAATATACGGAAGGTTTTGGTAAGAAAAATCAAAACGTAATTCTTCCAGCTTTTATAGCTACCTATACTGGTGTAGATCCAGCCAAAATTGCTACCAATCTTTTCAAAACGATGCCAAGGCCTAACTGGACATTAAATTATACAGGTCTTCACAAATTGCCCATTCTTAAAAACTTTTTATCAGGGGCCAGTATTCGTCATTCGTACCAATCGCGAATGGTTATTAATCAATTTAACACCGATCTTTTTTATAATCCGGACTCCTTATACAGGTTAAAAGCTATCACCAAAGATTACTATTCCCGAATAGAAATACCAAGTGTAATAATAAGCGAATCATTCAGGCCTTTGATAGGTGTTGACATTAAGACCAAAGGTGATCTTCAATTCAATTTTGATTATTCTATTGATCGAAATCTTTCACTGACTATGATAGACTACCAATTGATTGAGCAGAATTCTAAAGAGCTGGCCGTTGGCTTTGGTTGGAGAATAAAAAATGTTTCTATGTTCAATGCCAAACAAAAGAATACTCGTACCAAGCCCGCTGCTCCGACAGCCACTCCTGATGCTACTGATACCCGGGGTAGGAAAAAGAATGCTGTAAAAAAGGGAAATGACCTGAATATTAAATTTGATCTTTCCTATCGTGATGATTTTACTGACCAACACGTGTTGGATCAACTTCAAAAGGTAACTACGCGGGGGGCCGAAACATTGAGATTTACTAATACTGCAGAATACGAAGTAAATGATAGAGTTACACTCAGAGCCTTCTTCGATTATTCCCGTACTATCCCTAAAGTTTCAGAATCATTTCCAATTACGACTGCTAAAGGAGGCGTCACAGTAAGGCTTGCGCTGAAATAGTTTATTTTTGCCAAAATTTGATTTTCAAGTTGAGAAAAATTCAATCACCTCCATTGGATGAATAAATTAACTATTTGGATAATAAACATTTCCATGGCGATTGCCTTATTGGGTAGTATCGTATTGCAGATGTATTGGATCCGGCTTAATTTGCGGGAAAAAGAATCACAATATGATCGTGAAGTCAATCAGGCTTTATTTGGAGTAGTGGATGAAATATATAAAAGGGAAAGTAAATATCTGGAGACATTTGTCAGCGCTTCCAGAATTGATTACGAGCGTATCTCCAGAGAATATCTTAATAAACTGATTATAGATAGATTGGGAAATAAGGCAGGAGTCCTTTGGATAGATTCTTTGCTATTAAAAGCGGTACACAACCTGGGTGAAAGTCATGAATATCACTATGGTATATACTCTAATAGAGACTCGGGATTTGTAGTAATAGATAATCGATTTACAGTGACCAGTATGACAGCCTCGCGATCAAAAAGTGGGGTTAGCGGAGGGCTTTATTCTACGCCTTATACTATTGAAATTTTTCCAAAAGATCCGGGATCTGGACGCCTCTTTTTGTATTTGCCTTTTCGAAAGCAAATTATATGGAAAGCCCTTATCCCCGCTACCATTGGGTCATTATTATTTACTTCTTTGATATTAGCTTGTTTTGCTTATACGATTTATATCATTCAAAGACAGAAAAAAATCTCTGATATGAAGAATGATTTTATAAATAATATGACCCATGAATTTAAAACGCCTATAGCAACTATTTCTTTAGCAAGTGATTCTATAAACAACCCGAGCATTATCAATAATCCAGAAAAAGTGCAGCGCTTTACCAAGATCATTAGCCAGGAAAATAAGCGTATGCTAGGTCAAGTGGAAAAAGTCTTGCAAATGGCTCAACTGGAGAAAAAAGATTTGCAGCTGAAAATGACGGACATTAATATTCACGATTTATTATTCAGCATTTCAGAGCATATCAATCTGCAGATAAAGAGCAAAAAAGGAAAGCTGGACCTCGTATTGAATGCTACAGACCCCACCATAGAAGGGGATTCCACACATATTTCAAATATCTTATATAATCTTCTTGATAATGCTAATAAATATTCTCCTGATGTTCCTGAGATCAGTGTGAGTACCAGAAATATTAATAATGGCATTGAAATCAGTATTGAAGATAACGGCATCGGCATTAGCCGTGAAAATCAAAAATTCATTTTTGAAAAATTTTATAGAGTATCTACTGGCAATGTCCATGATGTAAAGGGCTTTGGATTAGGGCTTTCTTATGTGAAAGTGATGGTAGATGCACATCATGGTCAAATTCACGTAAAAAGTGCATTGGGAAAAGGCAGTACATTTATTCTGTATTTTCCAAAAAAGCAAAATAAAAATGCGTGATTAAATTTTGTTTGAATTTCATTTAGATTTTTTTTTAGTAAAGATAATTTACTTTAACTTATTTTAAATCAATTGCTTATAACAGCAATATCTATCTAATATGAGGTGAAAAGATAAGAAGTGTTAAAATTTCACTTTTTGTTAAAATTTATTTCCACATTTTCACGTTAACATTGTATAACAAAAAATTTAATTCCCCTATGGTAAAAACGAACAATAAAATCCTGCTAGTAGAAGATGACCAAAACTTCGGTGATGTTTTAAGGTCTTACCTGGAAATGCATGATTTCGATGTTACTTTGGCTACTGATGGCAATGAAGGCTACGAAGCTTTTAAAAGAGGTAATTTCGATCTTTGCATTTTTGATGTGATGATGCCTAAGAAAGATGGTTTTACACTTGCTAAAGATGTACGCCAAAGGGATGCTGAAATTCCTATCGTTTTCCTCACAGCTAAGACGCTGAAGCAAGATATTCTCGAAGGCTTTAAGACAGGGGCCGATGATTATATCTCCAAGCCTTTTAATTCTGAAGAACTATTATATAGGATTCAAGCTATCCTGAAGCGAAGCAAAAAGGCTGCTGACCCAAGAGAAGAAATCAAGGAGTTTACGATCGGTAAGTATCATTTCAATTATCCATTGAGATTATTGGTACATAGCGATACAAACAAGAAGGATAAACTTTCTCCAAAAGAAGCACATTTACTTCGGATGTTTTGCATGTACAAAAATGATGTGTTAGCACGCTCTGAAGCATTGACAAAGATTTGGGGTGAAGACAATTATTTTACGGCAAGAAGTATGGATGTATTTGTGACTAAGTTGAGAAAATATCTAAAAGATGATCCAAATCTGGAAATAGTAAACATTCATGGAAATGGATTTCAGCTTCTTGTAAAAAATGAAGCTCCTGTGTAAACTGGAAAAAATTAATTTTTAAAATAAGAAGGCAATCAACCGAAAAGGGTGATTGCCTTTTTCATTTCCATCTATCAACACTATCTAAAGGCAAGCTAACTTAACTTTTGGGTCATAAGATGAAGTCTTATTTATGTAAAATTAGAAAAGTCTTTAACGTTTACCCTTGTAAAAGTGCCCCAATCACAGGGAATCAAATTCTTAGTATTTTATTAGAACGATTATCAATCTATTCTGTATTTTTTTTAATTGGCTAATAAATTGTTAAACATCTTCATCACACAATATTCTATATAACATAGATATATCTTTGGAGACTGAAAATGCGTAAGCTTAGGTATTTCTTTTTTTTCTTAGGATTATTTTGTTTTTACCTGGGACATGGTAATACTATTGAAACCAGTCAATTTTTAAAGCAAGACTTAGTTCATATTTCTTCAGAGGAAAGTCCTGATTCCGGGGATTTTAATCATTCCCAATTTCCTGTCTTTTTAGTAGAATCAGATATTAGTTTAGAAGAAGAACTAACTGCAAGAAAGAAGAAAGTAACTTCTCTTTCGGAGGCCTCCCTGGATGTCCTATTTTATCCTGAAACGAATAATCCGAGTTTCATGGTCTGCAGTAAGTTTTATTCAAATCCTTATTGTCAACTTCCCTTTACGGACTACATTTCGCTGCGGGTACTTAGAATTTAATTTCTTTTTAGACTTCCGATTATTTTCATAATCGCTTTATTTCGATCAATCCATCGACGCTTCCCTTTTTAAAAACATTTTTATTATAATTATGAATAAGATAACTATGATGCTAGGCGTATTCGCCTTGTTTAATCTGACCAGTTGTGCTCATAAAACAGAGCTGAAAGCTGAAGCAGGAAAATATACTATCACGAGTCCAATTGTATTGGATACTACTTATATCAAGGAGTATGTGGCACAGATACAATCCATTCAAAATGTAGAAATAAGGGCCCAGGTAAAAGGCTACCTCGATGCTATTCATGTAGACGAAGGTCAATTCGTAAAGCCAGGCCAGGCACTTTTTAATATAATGCCCAAAGTATATGAAGCAGAATATCAAAAAGCCAGGGCCCATGCGCAAATGGAAGAGCTCGAATTGCAAAATGTGAAGACACTGGCCGAAAAGGAAATAGTCTCAATAACAGAACAGGCTATAGCACAGGCAAAAGTAGATGAAGCTAATGCTGAACTTTCTTTAGCAGGGCTGGATGTGGCCTTTACTCAAATCAATGCTCCCTTTGAAGGTACTATTGATAGATTAAGATTTAAGAAAGGAAGCCTGATCGATGAAGGAACTGTATTGACTTCTATTTCCAATAATAGAGAAGTATTTGCCTATTTCAATCTCACCGAGGTAGAATATTTGGATTATAAAAATCGAACAGCTAATGATAAAAAAAATACCGTCGCTTTAATTATTGCTAATGGCAACGAACATAAATATAAAGGAGTAATAGAAACCGTTGAAAGCGAATTTGATAATAATACTGGAAATATCGCATTTAGGGCAAGATTTCCTAATCCAGACTTATTGTTGAAACACGGTGAAACGGGAAAGGTGCAAATGACGATGTCGCTCAAAAATGCATTGATCATTCCTCAGAAAGCCACCTATGAAATCCAGGATAAAATATATGTATATGTAGTGGGTGATGATGATGTGATCAAATCAAGAAATATTATGGTCAAACAAAAATTGCCCAATCTGTATGTGCTTGAATCTGGCCTTTCTGAAAATGATAAAATATTACTGGATGGCATCCAAAGTGCCAATGACGGTGATAAAGTAGAGACTCAATTTATTCCTGGAAGACAGGTCATTGATAATTTGCAATTAATTAAACAGTAGGATTTACATTTTTAAACCACCGCAAATAATGTTTAATAAATTTATTCATAGACCTGTATTATCGATTGTCATTTCTATTATAATTACACTTTTAGGAGCACTTGCATTGGTACGATTACCTATAACGCAATTTCCGTCCATATCTCCCCCTAAAGTAAATATTACTGCAGAGTATCCTGGGGCCAATGGAGAGTTAATGATAAAATCCGTAGTGATTCCCTTAGAGCGGGCGATCAATGGAGTTCCCGGGATGAAATACATTGCCTCGGATGCTGGTAATGATGGGGAAGCTTCGATTCAGATCGTTTTTGACTTGGGAACAGATCCAAATATAGCTTCCGTAAATGTGCAAAATAGAGTGGCGGCCGTAATCAATAAACTGCCTCCTATTGTAGTACGGGAAGGCGTGAAAATCACGCGGGAAGAGTCTAATATGCTTATGTATATAAATTTGTACAGCAAGGATCCTAAGCTGGATGATAAGTTTTTATACAATTTTGCGGATATCAATATATTATCCGAGCTTAAAAGAATCAATGGAGTAGGTTTTGCTGATATATTGGGTGATAGAGAGTATGCTATGCGTATCTGGCTAAAGCCCGATAGAATGTTGGCTTATAAGATTTCAGCTGACGAAGTAATGAAGGCTCTTGAAGAACAAAGTCTGGAAGCATCACCAGGTAGAACGGGTGAAAGCTCTGGAAGTAAATCTCAGGCATTTGAATATATATTGAAATATCCGGGCAGGTATACTACCAAAGAAGGCTATGAGAGTATCATACTCAAGTCTAGTGCTAATGGTGAAATTCTTAGACTTAAGGATGTGGCTGATATAGAGTTTGGAAGTTCCTTTTATGATTTGTATTCAAAGCTGAATGGTAAGACCGCTGCGGCTATTGTAATTAAACAATCTTATGGAAGTAATGCCAGCACTACGATCAAGAGTATAAAGCAACGCATGGAAGAAATAAAGGAAGCTACATTTCCTGAAGGAATGGATTATGAAATAAGTTATGATGTTTCAAAATTTTTGGATGCCTCTATTGATAAAGTATTGCACACCCTCGTTGAAGCTTTTATATTGGTGAGCTTAGTAGTGTTTTTGTTTTTAGGAGACTGGAGATCTACTTTGATTCCAGCTATTGCAGTCCCGGTATCCTTAATAGGCACATTTGTATTCATGCAATTTTTTGGCATCACCCTCAATATGATCACTCTTTTTGCTTTGGTACTGGCTATTGGTATAGTGGTGGACAATGCTATAGTGGTAGTAGAGGCGGTTCATGCCAAAATGGAAGAAAACCATCTTGGCCCAATACAAGCTACTGAATTGGCCATGCATGAGATCAGTGGAGCCATCATTGCTATTACATTAGTGATGGCAGCAGTCTTCATTCCGGTTGCATTCATGTCAGGTCCGGTGGGAATATTTTATAGACAATTTTCTATAACCATGGCGACTTCTATCACGCTTTCAGGAATCATTGCTTTGACATTGACTCCGGCATTATGTGCCATGATGTTGAAAAATAATCATATCCATGCCAAGCGAAAGACCTGGCTTAATAGTTTTCTTAGCTCGTTTAATAATGGATTTAATAGATTGAATGGTAATTATAAAAGACTGTTGGGTTTGATCGTGAATAGAAGAGTCATTACTTTTTTGACATTAGGCGGATTTTGTTTAGGAGTATGGAAATTGAATTCAGTACTGCCTTCGGGATTTATCCCTAATGAAGATCAGGGGGTATTTTATGCCATCATACTTACACCACCAGGATCTACATTGGAGAGAACGAATGATATCAGTATGCAAGTACAAAAAATTGCAGAAGAAATGGAAGATGTAAAATCAGTTTCTTCAATTGCCGGGTATGAAATATTATCTGAAGGTACAGGTGCCAATGCAGGTACTTGTCTTGTCAATTTAAAAAGTTGGGAAGAGCGGAAACATTCAGTGCAGGAAGTAATGGATGAGCTGGAAGAAAAGACCAAAAATATTAAAGGTGCCAATATTGAATTTTTCCCTCCTCCTGCGGTTCCGGGATATGGTGCGGCCGGTGGATTTGAACTACGTGTGTTGGATAAAGCAGGGAGTGGAGATTTTAAAAAAATGGAAGAAGTAAGTAATGACTTTGTAAGAGAGCTAAATAAAAGACCTGAGCTACAATCCGTATTTACATTTTACAGCGCCAGTTTTCCGCAGTATATGCTCAATATAGATAATGATAAAGCGCAACAAAAAGGAGTCACTTTAGAAAATGCAACCAATACATTATCAACGCTTGTAGGAAGTAATTATGAAACAAGTTTTATTAAATACGACAGGCAATATAAAGTGATGGTACAGGCATTACCAGAATATCGTGAAATGCCTGATGATCTTTTGAAGCTATATGTAAAAAATGACAGAGAAGAGATGGTGCCTTTTGCGGCGTTCATGAAAATGGATAAAGTATACGGATTGTCTGAAATCACTCGTCACAATATGTATAATTCTTCAGAGGTGAGTGGAGGTGCAGCTCCGGGTTACAGTAGCGGTACAGCGATCGCAACCATTATGGAAGTTGCCAAAGCTAAATTGCCAAAGGGATTTGGAATAGACTGGGCAGGTATTTCAAAAGACGAGGTGGCACAGGGTAATCAGGCTATTTATGTATTCTTAATTTGTTTGGCTTTTGTGTACTTACTTTTAGCTGCCCAGTACGAAAGTTTTATACTGCCATTTCCAGTAATTCTTTCATTACCTACTGGAATATTCGGGGCATTTTTATTGCTTTCTATACTGAAATTGGAAAATAATATTTATGCTCAGGTAGCTATGGTAATGCTTATTGGACTGTTAGGTAAAAATGCAGTGTTGATAGTAGAATTTGCCGTTCAAAAACATAGGGCTGGAAGTAGTGTATTTCAAGCCGCCATTGAAGGAGCAGCAGTGCGATTAAGACCCATATTGATGACTTCTTTTGCATTTATTGCAGGTTTGATACCACTTGTAGTTGCTACTGGCCCCGGAGCTATAGGTAACAGAACTATTGGTGGTGCAGCGGCTGGCGGCATGTTATTCGGCACCGTTTTCGGAGTGCTTTTAATACCAGGTCTATATTATATTTTCGCCCGAATTTCTGAGAGAAAAGAGCTCATTGATAACCAATCAGAAAATCCTTTAACTGAAGAAATAGAATAAAATGAACCAATTCATTAGAATTAGAAACTTTAGGATTTTAGTTATTAGCCTCATTTTTAGTAATTGTGCAAGCATTAAAAGGATCAATGAAAGACTTGTACCTGAACCATATACCTATGATAGATCTATTCCTATGGCGTATCAGGATAGCAAAGACACTACTAATGTTGCCGATATTAAATGGCGGGAATATTTTTCAGATCAAAATCTGATTAATCTCATTGATACTGCACTCGTAAGCAACCAGGAATTGTTAATTACCTTACAGGACATTGAAATCGCTCAAAATGTAATTAATTACAGACATGGACTTTTATCACCCACTGTGACTGCAGGCGGAGCTATTGGATTTGAAAAAGTAGGAAGATTTACATCGCAGGGAGCAGGCGATGCCTCGGCAGATATTACTGACGGTAAAAAAGTGCCTGATATCCTGGGAGATTATTTTGGAGGCATCAATGCAAGCTGGGAGCTGAATGTATGGAATAAGATCAAAACTTTTAAAAAGGCTGCGCTGGCAAAATATGTCGCTACTACAGAAGGAAAGAATTTTGTAATTACCAACCTGGTAGCCGAGGTCGCCAACGCTTATTACGAATTACTTGCTTTAGACAATCAATTGGATATTATCAGGGAGACCATTCGATTACAACAAAGTGCCTTAGCAATAGTGCGGGTACAAAAGCAAGCTTCCAGAGTCACTGAATTAGCAGTAAAAAAATTCGAAGCAGAAGTATTGAACTCTCAAAGCCTGGAGTATGACATTTTGCAAAAAATCACGGAGGCCGAGAATAAAATTAATTTCCTTTTGGGAAGGTATCCACAGCCAGTAATAAGAGATAAATCCACATTCTTCACCCAAAGCCCGAGGCAAATTACTGCAGGGATCCCTTCTCAATTACTGAAAAACCGACCTGATATCAAGCGCGCTGAAGCCGAATTATACGCTACTGCATGCGATGTCAAGGTGGCTCAGGCTGAATTTTATCCATCCATCAGAATTACCGCGGCATTAGGATTTCAGGCTTTCAATCCGCTGTATTTGGTGAGATTACCAGAATCTATTTTAAGTTCGTTAGCAGGAGATATCGTGGCTCCTTTGGTAAATAAGACTGCCATCAGAGCCGAGTTTAATACAGCCAAGGCTATCCAGGTGCAAGCCATGTATGATTATCAAAAAGTTATTTTAAACGGCTATCTCGAAGTAGCTACAGAATTATCCAATATCAATAATCTAGCTCAAATGTATGCCCTCAAAAATCAGGAAGTGGAAACGCTGACTAAATCTATTGATGTGGCTAATGAACTCTTTAAATATGCTAAAGCAGATTACCTGGAAGTATTATTGACACAACGCGATGCTTTAGAGTCAAAATTGGAATTGGTGGAGACCAAGAAAAGACAATTCAATGCCTTTACTAATATTTACAGAGCACTTGGTGGAGGCTGGAATTAGGTAATTGATATTTAACCCAAACTCTAACTTATACGTTACAAAAAATAATCCCTAGCTGCCCCAATAGGTAAGAAACAAACCAATACTTGAATTTTATTAATAGATATTAGGAAAATTCCAATATACAAGTTCCGGGTATTGTCGATCTAAGGACACGAAACAAAATTTGTCTTCAACTTTTATGGAGTGCTGGTGATGAATAATAGCAACCTACATTTATTGTAGAGGTCTTATACTAATCTGAGTCGTCAATCCCAAAAGGATTCAATATGTATAGCTCCGTACAATGTGCGGAGCTATGAAAAAAAAATGTTTTTAAATCACCAAGTGGTTTAACCACTTATAAAAAGCTTTTTCATCCAAATCATCTTAGTTTTCTTAAGCCCCCACATGCTTAGACATTGGCGAAAGAATTAAGAAAAATTCCAATAAAAAAATCCCTGGGATTGTCGATCTAAAGGAAACGAAACAGAATTTGTCTCCATCTCTTATGGAGTGCGGTTTATGAATATCAGCATCCCTACTTTTATCGTAGGGTTCTGACACTCGTAAAAGTCGTTAGACCCGAAGAATTCGCAATCTCTTACGGAGTTTGATACTCGTAAGAACCGTCAATCCCGAAGGGATTCAATATGCATAGCTCCGTACAAAGTGCGGAGCTATGCATAAAAATGTTTTCAAAACCACCAAGTGGTTTAACCACTTACAAAAAGCTTTTTCATCCAAATCTATTTTGTATTTTGTCATCTCTCCTTTAAATATATTTACTTTATAATTCTGTTCCTGATATAAAACATATTGAATCAGATTATTTTTTGCATCCATTGAATATGTAAAAGCGGCTTAGCCATCTTGCCACTAATTGAAGCAAGGGAAGTCCTCTTTCTTTTAATAAATATTGTATTGGCCAGTTATATATCTTTACTAAATTGACCAGCGCAACAACAGGATATAGATGGGTAATTAATTGTGAATTATCCTCTAGGCCATCTATCTGGTATAAGTGATAATTTTTATATAATATGATTCCGAAATATATTTGAATAATCGATCTCATTTCATTTTATCCAAACATCGATCTCTATTTTTTATAGTGAAAACTATTGGTAATGTATGGAAGTCTATGTACTCATACGATTATATTTAATACACTCTCTTATAATTGTTCAACCCAATTCTGGGTTGAGATAATACTTTTCTTTTTACCCCGGTCGATCAAAGAACTTGATCGTCCGGGGTTATGGATATTTAAGCCCTTCAGGCTTAGGTACTGGCTTTATAAACTTTTTCTTCCTAATTTCATACTTCTTAAAAGTAAAAGAATATGAATAGAAGAAGTTTTCTTGATACCACTTCAAAACTAACATTAGCAACAGGCTTGTCACCAAAGACCATTCTTAGGCAACAGCCCAACCGGTATAAATCTGCCAATGAAAAAATAGTGCTGGGCATGATCGGATGCAACGGAATGGGTGCAGCAGATATGAACAATGCCCTCAAACAATCCAATATAGAATGTGCCATGATAGCTGATATAGATACGGCTGTGCGCAATAGATATTCAGCTGTAGTGACCAAGACCCAGGGAAAATCACCAGTACTTTTAAATGATTTCAGAAAGCTGCTCGATAATAAAGATATAGATGCTGTAGTGATTGGCACCCCGGACCATTGGCATTGTCTTGCGATGATATATGCATGCCAGGCGGGAAAAGATGTCTATGTAGAAAAGCCAATGGCCAATTCTATAGGGGAATGTACGGCCATGGTGAAAGCAGCCCGTAAATATAATAGGGTAGTACAGGTAGGGCAGCAACAGCGGAGCGGCACTCATTTTCACTCGGCTATGGATCTGATCAAATCTGGTGGCATTGGTCAATTGCGAAAAGTAAATATCTGGGGTTACTTTCCGTACGGATTAGGACAGAAGAAAGTACCTGATTCTCCTATCCCTGAAGGTGTCGATTTTGATATGTGGCTGGGCCCGGCACCGAAGCGATCTTTTAACAAGACCCGCTTTCATGGCTCCTGGCGCATGTTTTGGGATTATGGAGGTGGATTGATCACCGATTGGGGAGTACATTTATTGGATATGGCTTTGTGGGCCAAGGATATTACGACGCCTCCAAAAGCCGTAGTCAGTACTGGTGGAAATTTCTTCATGAGTGATACCAATCATGAGACTTTCGATACCATGAATGTATCCTATCAAATGGATGACTATACAATCCAGTGGGATCATGTAGCTGGACCACAGAAAGGGCCTTACGGAAGAAGTTACGGGCTAGCCTTTGTAGGTAACGACGCTACTTTGGTGATCGACAGGGATAGTTGGGAATTATTTCCCGAAGAACAGAACGGCGCTTATAAAGTGCCTGCCATTCCCAAAAAATATGAATCAGAGCACCCCCATGAATTGCATATGCAGAACTTTTTGGAATGCATCAAATCCCGAAAAGATCCTAACTGCACAGTAGAGAATGGTCGGCTGGTAGCCATGTATGCGCATATGGGCAATATAGCTTTACGCACTAACACCCGGCTGGAATGGTCAGAGGCCAGTCATTCATTTGGAAATAATAAGGCGGCTAATGGGCTGATCACACCCAATTATAGGAAGCCGTGGAGTATTCCGGGTTTGTAAGGGGGAGGATTCCACAAGTGGTTATGGCAATTGCACTTTTAGTCTTAAGTAACGTTTTGGGCATATACGAAGTTAGGGAATTGAACAACTGTCTGCCCGGCTCCGATGCTTAAAAGTACGGAAGAATTTGATGTAAACGTAATGCAGCCAGCACAACTAAGAGTGTAGCGAAAAAGTGCTGGCGGATTAGAAATAGTCCAGCCGACAACAAAAGATTGGTAGCGATAAAATGATGACAATATGACTGTCTGCCCCAATTTTTTAGTTTATGATTTCTTAAACATTTAAATGTAGTTGTAGCCTTTCCCGAATAATGTTAAGTGGTGAAGCTAAGGCATTGACATATTGAAAATTTCCAGCTTGACTATTATTAATTAAAAGTTGAATTGGACATGCTTCGCTTTGAATAGCTGTTACCATAAATTCATCATTCCCCTCATTATAATATATATATGGCGCTCCAGATGATCCGAATCTGAAATAACCTTTAATAAGATATCGAACCCCCTCAAATATATAATTTCCACCAATTCTATCACCAAATGTTTGGTGTTGGTCTAAATACCCTTCAATATTTGCTTGATTTAGTAATCTCCCAAGAGCGCTACTTGGTGAACTTTGCAAACAAAATAAATTAGCGTAAGTAGTATCCAACATAGTAAAGTCAACAGCAAGTTTTGGAATGCGAGCAATAATATCGGTATGCGTATTAATTATTTTATATAGTGCAATATCTTCTTTGTAAAATGCTTCTACTAATTCGACTTCAATTAAATATGTATGCTTATTGAGGGTTGGTTCATGGAAATATTTTGCGGCATCAAAATGAACGTTTAAAGCTGGAGTGTTATAAAATTCATTATTTGTAAACTGAATAACTAGAAATGGATTGCAAATATTTTTTTGAGCTAGAGTTAACCAACGGGTGTCATAATTAATTGCTTTTAATGTTTCAACAATTGTATTAAAATCCAATTGATCAACAATAGTTAAATATCTTTTACCAGTAGCAACATCCAAAGGATAACATTTATTGAAAAGTAAGACCTGATCTGGAGTCAAAAGGGGTAATACATCTGCATCGAAACTCGCACTTTCAAACCATTGAACGATTTGAGCTTCAGTTCTTATATTGTGAGCAACCGATAAGATAAAGCCATTTCCGATATGAAATGCACAAATATTATTACTGAATCTCCTTCTTGCAAGTTCAGTAACATTATCAATTGACATTAGTCTAAATAAGGGCGATGTCTGTTCGTTAATAAGTTGTAGTTTTTTGAGAATCATAATTAGAATTTATAAAGTTGTTTAGAAATTGCAACATTGCAACTATCGGTCCAATTGTAGGCGGAGTGCGACCGAAGGGAAGCATTCTGTCCTACACAGTATTGTATGCCGTGTATTATTAGATTCTATATAGAAGTCTTTACAAATGTAAAATGTTGCCCTTCCTTCGAAATTAAATTCAAGGCCTCCAAATTATCTAAATATACAGACACTAAATTAGCTGGAATACCAATCCCATTCATTTTTATCACATCTTCCAATGAGAACATACCCGTGCCATAGCTTTTCTTTAGTTTTTCAAGGAATATATTTTGTCCCTCAAGGTGTGTCATATATTCAAGGTCTCGAGCAACAAGTCGAAACTCTTGGGCAATTTTCTCCATTCTATAGAATTTAACATGAGGGTTTTGAGCTTTTAAAATGACCAATAGAATCTCAAGGGTAGTGGGATCAATTTTAGTTCCAAAATATATGCCAGTCAAAGCCTTTGACTTATAGCAGAACAATTTAGAGGTTTCCTGATGTATTACCCTCCATTCTCTCTCATGAGACCAACCTTTGTACTTCGTCACAAGAAATGTCTGAATCACATCTCCAGTGGAATTTCCTTCGTCAAGTAGAATCGCTGGATCGAAAGGAGGTATCTCTTCCACATACTCCACTTTCTTGGGCTTATTAAAAGGTTCTTCCGAGCTGTCAAATTCCAAACAATATCCTTTATGTCCATCCGCATAGTATGACCACATAAGCATATTGGCATAAACTTCGGAAAAACAACTAATTCCATGCTTAGAAGCCATATTTCTTCTGATGTCCTCAATGCCCTTTCTAACAGATAGATTGACCTTTTCGGTCAAGGCGTCAATCGCAGTCTTCTTAAGCAGATTAAAATGTCCTCCGTGCAAAATCATTTGTTCCAGATCTAAAAAATATTGACCAGGATCAATTCCGAGCGAAAAATGGAGTTTTTGTGCAAGGTCTGGATTATCTTGAATGAAGGCTTTGTAGAACTCTATCAGTGATTCAGCAGATATGCTATGGCTAAACAACTCCTCCACAAGAGACTTCATTCTTGCGTTAGGACTTGACTTTAAATAAATCTCCTGTGTCAATTTATCTGAGAGTTTCTGATATTCTATGGCATGAAGGCAATCATAAGGGTCATTAAAATTCAGTGCGGAATTAAAATAAATGTGATTATTCTTAAGGTTAGCTAGGGAATAGTGATTATATGCTTGATACTTATAAAGTTTCTTGGGTATTTCCATCTTGCAATTCAGTCATTTTAGTTACAGTAGCTTTTCCCTATGGCATACAACATTAGTATATCCCTGCTTATTTAATAAAGTTTCGTCTATATCGTTATTCCCTATGACCATAAAAACCTGCCGTACACTTAGTTTTACCAAAAATAGCTAAAAATTTTTGATGCTTTTTATTGGCTGACTTCTATTTTACAAAATAGGAGTACAATTTGAAATCTAATAGTATGCAAAGTGGCCTCAATGCATTCAATTTAAGCAATGGCGTTCCAAACTGGTGTAAACTGGTGAGGCTTTCTACTCGATACTCGATGAAGTGCAACTTTTCTACCAGGGACTTTCTTCACTTTCGTCTTCTACATCGTTACTAAAGAATTTTCCCGTAGGTGCATTTTGATCTGTAAGTGTATGTTTTATAATAAATCTTGCTGCACTTTCTACAGTTCCTGGCCCTCTAAATTGATTGAAATCTGTTGCCGTATAACCCGAGTCTATCGCATTTACTTTGAATGGTAAATCTCTCAATTCATATGCTAATAAAATAGTGAAAGCATTTAAAGCTGCCTTTGAAGAGATATAACTTGTCATTTTAAATGGATAATATTTCCAAGTGGGGTCGCAGTGCATGCTAAGGGATGCAAGTCCAGTAGAAATATTACTGATCCTTGGGTTTTCTGATTTTTTGAGCAATTCAAGAAATGTCTGTGTAAGACTAACTGTTCCGAAGTAATTGGTGTTAAAAACCTTTTGAATGTCTTCAACGGAAGTAGTCAGAGCACTTTCCGGAAAACCTCTACTTATTCCTGCATTATTTATCAAAATATCCAATTTTCCTTGTTCTATTTCAATACTATTTTTTGCTTTTAAAATGGTATTTTGTTTAGTAAGATCAATCTCAACTGCCTTGATGTTGTGAAAACCATTTTGTTTTAATTCTTTTACGATGCTATTTCCCTTTTCAATGTCACGACTTCCCAAATAAACGAATAACCCTTTTTTTGAAAGTTGCTTGGCGGTTTCTAAGCCAATACTTCTGTTAGCTCCTGTAATTAATACTGATTTCATTTTATTTCATTTTTAACTTAATGATGCAAAAGAACATCGTTAAAAAATGAAATCATTTGCCATTTGGCAAAAAAAACTATTTTATAAAATGGTTTTTCTTATTCTGCTGAGCGAAGATTGTGTAATGCCCAAATAAGATGCTATGTATGAAAGTGGAATGCGGTTTACAAGATTTGGGTATAGCTCTAAGAAGTTCAAATATCTGGTGGAACCATCCTCTGACACTAAAGCACTTAATCTTCTTACCTTTTGAAACATTAGTTTAGATATAATTTTATTTACAATATTGTCCAATTCTGGTATCGCATTTTTAAGTTCTTCCCAGTCCTGCTTAGAAAAAGCAATGATTTTGCATTCGGTAATGGCCTGTAAATAAACCGTTGCCGGAGCTTTATTATCAAAACTATTTAAATCCGTAAGAATACTTTCTTCTTCAATGAAATATTTAGTAAGCTCCTTCCCTTCATCATCAATGGAACACACCCTGATAACGCCTTTCATCAGAAAGCCGAATTGTCGCGCAATTTTTCCTGCTTCAGAGAAATAGGCATCTTTTCCGAGGTCTAACGCTTTCGCTTTTTTAGAGATCAAATCAATTTGCTCTTGGTTTAATTTTCCAAACTGTAAGATGTATGGTATCAACTCTTCCATTTAATTCAAATTATTTGATGTCATTTTTCGTAGTGGGTATAATTTATAAAGGTAGGAAGTTGGTTTTGTAAAGTGGTCTCTGAAAGTCGCATATAAAATTAGTATACTCCTGCTTTTCTGCTTCAATTTCGTCTACATTTTTATAACCAATGACCATAAAAGACTTGTGCACACTTCCTTTTACCAAAAATATTTAAATTTTCGGATGTTTTTAAGAGATTGCTTCTTTAGGAGATATGAGTGACAAAACTTTTTGGATTGTATCAAATCCCGAAAAGAGCCTAACTGCACGGTAGAGAATGGCCGGTTGGTAGCGATGTATGCGCATGTGGGCAATATAGCGTTGCGTACTAATAGTCGCCTTGAATGCCCGGAAGCTGGTCAATCTTATTACTTTGATTGTTGGAATCTACTATCAAATATGAAAGGTGTTGTAGATACAATAAATATCCTTTCAGAATCCGGATGCTTTGGATTTATTAGGTAGTTGAATTCATGATGTACTATACTGCTAGGAACTTTCAATACCGCTGCACCATTTTTTTTTACAAACTCATCACCCATGCTCTGAGTTTCTAAAATTGGTGGTTTTAAGTCCCATTGGTCAGGTAAATCCTCTATTTTTAACTCTAGAATTGTAATATCATCCGGAATAGAGATTTCGACAAAATGTCTGTCCGTGGGAAGATCCTGGCTTAAATCAAGATGTACTGATATTTCTAACATAGCCAGTGCTCTTGATGCTGCAGTGTAAACTAAATACGTATTCAAACTATTCCACCTGTAGCCTTCAGTAAATGCTGCACCTAAACCTTCCAAAGTGGTTTTAAGATATTTTTCTCTTTCAACCCTGAAAACTTTCATTATGCCAGGTTTCCGTATTCCAGTCTATTCAAGGCATTACGAATTTCCTGTATTCCTGTTATAGAATCAAAGAGGCTTTCAGGAGCAACGCTACCTAATGATAAGTTGGGTTTCTTCAGCCAACGATGTAACTTTTCTTTTTCATTATTAAATACTTCAAGCCCGAAATCAAGTACTTCGGATAATACAAGGATAATTTCACTATCTCTACCATTCATGAAATCATTTTCTCTTTTTTTCTTATTGTATGTCGTTTGTGCAACACCTAAATAATGTAAAACTTGCTTGACAGGTAAGTTTGCTTTTTGCCCAATTACTTCTATGGATTCGTAAGGCAACCCTCTGCGAATAATCTCAACTCTCTCTCGCTTATTTCCCCAGGTAATCTTAACTCTTGGAGTAGCGATTTCCCATTTAGAACCTGCTGCTCTTACGTTTCCGGCCAGTAGGATACTTTTCTTGGGATTAAATGTCCTGACTTTGGAAGTTTTTATTCCCTCTTTCGTAGCCATGATTGCATATTTGCTGTAAATATACAGCAAATATGCTTTAATGTCAAATTTCAATGAAATAAGCTCGAACGTTTAATGTACCCCTGCTTTTCTACTTCTGTTTCGTCTATATCACTATTACCTATAACATAAAAAACAGTAGCACACTTATTATACCAAAAACATCTAAATTTTAGGGATGTCATAAAGTTTTACTGCTTTAAAAGATATAAGTAGCAAAAATGAGCCTTATTTGATGTAAAGCGCCATTCATCCCCAGGAATAATACGAATCAGAGTGCCCCCACGAACTATATATGCAGAACGTTTTGGAGTGTATCAAATCCCGAAAAGATCCTAACTGCACCGTGGAAAACGGTCGGCTTGTAGCGATGTATGCACACATGGGCAATATAGCTTTACGTACTAATACCCGGCTGGAATGGTCAGAGGCCAGTCAATCTTTTGGGAATAATAAGGCGGCTAATGGGCTGATTACTCCGGCGTATAGGAAGCCCTGGAGTATTCCAGTTTTATAGGGTGGGGAAGTTATTAACATATGAAGGAGAAACACCTCTATTGATATATTCTGAAATTTTTCCCAATTTATATTCTTTCCACTCACTCATTTCTTGTAGTCTTTAAATGGTTAATTGTCTGAATCAGAATTTACAGAATTTACAGAATTTTAGATTTTTTTAGAATTATCAGAATTTTTCGACATTTTCGGAATTTGGTTTGGGGTGATACCTGGGATTGAATAGTAATTTATATTGTAGACTTTGACCTCCAAAATTTATCAATAGGCCCAAAGGTAAATCATATGCTATTACATAATTTTTTGCTTGTGCCAGGTGAACAGGCTCTAAATTGACGAGCGCTTTTAATTCCACTACCAGTCTTTGCTCGATGATAAAATCTGCCCTTCTAATCCCTACCTCTATTTGGTCATAGTATATTGTTTGCTCCAGTTCGCGTGCAAAGTTCACCCGCGCTCTTTCAAGTTCAATAGCCAGACATCTTTGATAAATAACTTCCTGAAATCCCGGGCCTAGCTTTGCATGTACTTTCATGGCACAGCCAATGATTTTGTAAGTCAATTCATCTTTTTCCATTCAGTCAATTTTGAAATTCAGTGAATTCAGATTCTGACTAATTATTTCATTCAACTTTGCTTCTTCTGCTAGTTGTGCTTCCAGTTCAGCTTTTAAGGAAGTAAATCTTTCTACAAAATTAAAATCATCTTCATCATCGGGCAGTCCTACATATCTACCGGGCGTAAGCACATAGTCTAGCTCTGCTACTTTGGTTATCGGAGTCGAAGCGCAGAATCCGGCTATGTCTTCATACTTTCCATCTGCATTTCTCCAGTTGTGATAGGTGCTGGTGATTTTATCTATGTCTTCCTGTGATAATTCGCGCGTCCTTCTATTTATTAAATGCCCCAGGTTACGGGCATCGATAAACAATATTTCTTTGCTTCGGTTTCGAAATTTTCCGTTCGTTCTATTTCTACTCATAAACCATAACGCAGCAGGTATTTGTGTATTTAAAAATAGTTTTGCAGGCAGATTTACAATACAGTCTATCAATCCGTTTGCCACCAGGGCTTTTCTGATCTCACCTTCACCAGATGTTTTGGATGTCAATGCACCTTTTGCCAATACTACACCTGCATGGCCACTTGGTGACAGATGGTATATAAAATGTTGTAGCCAGGCGAAGTTAGCATTACCTGTAGGTGGTACACCGTATTGCCATCTACCATCGGTACGCATGAGGTCACCACCCCAGTCACTCACATTGAATGGTGGATTGGTGATGATATAATCTGACTTGAGATCTTTATGTGCATCATTCAGAAAGGAACCTTCGTTATTCCATTTCACCTGTGAGCTATCGATGCCCCGAATGGCGAGATTCATTTTCGCTAGCCTCCAGTTAGTCTGATTACTTTCCTGACCATAAATAGAAATATCGTTTACTTTTCCCTGGTGCTCGGTCACAAACTTTTCAGAGTGTACAAACATACCACCTGAGCCAAAGCAAGGATCAAATATTCTGCCTTTTTATGGCTCCAGCATATCTACTAAAAGCTCCACTACACTGCGAGGTGTGTAGAACTGTCCACCTTTTTTTCCTTACGCCAGGGCAAACTCGCCGAGGAAATATTCGAATACATGACCGAGTACATCGGCACTTCTCGCTTTGGCATCACCGAGTGCAATTTTAGCGATGAGATCTATTAACTCACCCAAGCTGGTAGGGTCAAGATTCGTCGAGCAAATACTTTCGGAAGTACACCTTTGAGAGAGCTATTTTCCTTTTCTATAGAGTCCATAGCATCATCCACATACTTACCTATTTCCGGAAGTTTAGCTTTTGATTGCAGATAGCTCCATCTGGCATCAGACGGTACGAAGAATATGTTTTCATTCGAGTATTTCTTTTAATTCAAGATAATCGGTAAGTAGTTCATCGATTTGATGTATAGAGTTTTTATCAGAAAGTATTGGTTTTACCGGGTGCATGATTCGATTTCTCAATTTTCCAAATGATCCATCTGGTAAATATTTTGGTATGAAATTAACAATTTCTTGGTAGTGGCTTGGAATCTCCAACTCAAACTTTTTTAGTAAAATACCAATGGACTGTAGATATAGGTGCTGGAAAATGTCATTGTCAATATTGAGCTTTTCGGCTTTTTCAAACTCGGCAACTAGTTTTTTTTGATGAGAATCACTTGAAGCTCTCAATACATTCAGAATGCTATCTTGGTCAACACATTTTTTTAATAAATCCACTGAGATTTTCTCGATATCAGCGATTACGATATATAAATAGTTGTATACCAACTGGCAATTTAGATTGACAAAAGACACTAGCCCGATAACTTGATCATAATCCGTGAGAAAATAAAAATGATTTTCATCGTTTTTAAATTTTCTTACCAGATCCTTTAAACTCATTCGATAATATATTTTATTACTTTCATCTATACTCAAAAGTTGTAATTTGGAGTAATCATTCCAGCCAGGAGTAGCGAAAAATGAGTCAAAACTCCCCTCTGCATTTTTTATGGGCAATACATCATAGCGGTTCATTTTCATTATTTCAAGTGCTATGCTTTCATCCTTGGATTCGATGCATATCCAATTCCATTTGCTCACACCTATTTGAGAGGCTGATACTTCTATCGTGGGGTCATATAAAAACTGTCTTCTAAGGTTCATGAGGTGCAATCAATTTTCAAATATAAATGTAATTAAAAGTTTTGCTTTAGTTTCCCCTCTGCTCTTCAGTGGGTGCAAACATTTTTTGCAGGCTTCTCTTCAATAAGATTGGGGTATTACTTAAAAATTGCATTTTATCATGCACCCTGGCATTATTCCCAAAATCAATTAATTGATACTATTTTGTAATTTTAAACATGAATTTTCTCCAAAAAGCAGTAATAGTAGTTATTTTCTCAACAGTAATAATCCCATCAATATCATCTCAAACCCAGGATTACTTCCCAGATCCCGACCCGGCCATCAATACCCGGCTGGAAGAATGGAAAGATTTGAAATTTGGACTCCTGATGCATTGGGGGCCTTATAGTCAATGGGGCATAGTAGAAAGCTGGAGCATTTGTCCTGAAGATGTGGGTTGGGCTACCGGGGCCAGGAAAAAGGAATACGGTGACAACTATTTTGATTATTTGAAAAAATATGAATCATTGCCAAAAACATTTAACCCTACTAAATTCAATCCTGAGCGATGGGCCAAAGCTGCCAAAGATGCGGGCATGAGATATATGGTGTTTACTACGAAGCATCACGATGGATTTTGCATGTTTGATACGAAGTATACCGACTATAAAATTACTGGCAAGACGACCTTTTTTTCTAAAAATGCCAGGGCCAATGTGACAAAAGAAATCTTCAATGCATTTCGCAAAGAAAATATGTGGGTAGGGGCTTATTTCTCCAAACCTGACTGGCATTCTGATTACTACTGGTGGAAAAAATTTCCTCCTGCGGATCGAAATGCAAATTACTCTATTGATAAATATCCGGAGCAATGGAAGAAGTTTACCGATTTTACGCACAATCAAATCGATGAATTGGTAAGTAATTATGGTAAAGTAGATATTCTTTGGCTCGACGGAGGCTGGGTGCGGAAAAAAACAGAGGATGAAGTGAAAGAAAATTTATTGGAAATATATGATGGAGTTCGCTACGCCCGCAATCCTCAAAATCAGGATATTAATATGGATGGCCTGGTAAAAGAAGTTAGAGCAAAGCAGCCCAATATATTAGTAGTAGATAGAGCTGTACCCGGCAAAAATCAAAACTACCTTACACCGGAGCAGCATATCCCGGAATCAGGGCTTCCATATCCCTGGGAGACCTGTATGACGATGGGTAACAGCTGGAGTTATGTGCCCAACGATATATACAAACCTGCTAATGAGATCATTGAAAAATTAGTAGATATAGTCAGTAAAGGCGGCAATTACTTATTGAATATTGGTCCGGGACCTGATGGAGAATTTGACCCTGTAGCCTATACCCGATTAGCTGAAATAGGAAAGTGGATGAAACAAAACGGGGAGGCCATTTACAATACCCGGATGTATTCCCATTTTGGACAAGGGGATCATATCCGATTCACTCAAAGCAAGGATGGTAAGACGAAATTTATATTCTTATTTGAATTTCCGATGGAAAAAATGATAATTGAGAATATGGTGCTGCCCGCGAATGCAACCATCCAAATGTTAGGTGATAATGCTCATTTGCAAGGGAAGCAAATGGGAGAAAATGTAGAATTGATTTTACCGGAAAGCTTGAAGTCGACCTCACCATATGTTTGGGTATTGCGTGTTAAATAAATTATTAATAGTGAAAATCTATTCTCCAATAAATTAAATTGAGGATCAATAAATTGATGAATAAATATCCGCATCCTACAAGAATATTAGTCGCATTAGACTGTATTGTCTTTGGTTTCGACGGTACGGAATTGAAATTACTTTTAATAAAGCGAAATTTCAAGCCTGAGAAAGGAAAATGGTCTTTAATGGGAGGTTTTTTGGAAGGAGACGAAGATTTAGATGTAGCTGCCAATAGAATATTATTCGATCTCACAGGATTGAAAGGTATATATTTTGAAGAAGTACAGACTTTTGGTAAAGTCAATAGAGACCCCGTAGAGCGCACTATTTCAATTTGTTTCTTTGCACTGATCCCTATTCATGATCATGACGAGAATTCAGCAGAGGCAGTAAATGCGTATTGGATCGATCTTAAAAACAAGCCTGAACTCATTTTTGATCATAATGACATGGTACAAATCGCTCTGGAGCGCTTAAGATATAAAGCGGCATTGCATCCTATTGGATTTGAATTATTGCCTGAAAAGTTTACCATACCTCAATTACAAAAATTATATGAAGCCATTTATGATATGCCTATAGACAGACGCAATTTTAGTCGGAAAATTCTATCCACCAAGCTATTAATTGATACGGGTGAGAAAAATCAGCATTCCAGTACTAAAAAAGCAATTTTATACAAGCTGGACAAAATGAAATACCTCAGTCAATTCCATGCTTTTCACAATTTCATTTCTGACTCTTTTATGTAGGCTATTATTCTTGATCAAGTAACTAATAAAAAATGAAAGCCCCTGGGAAAGAGGCTTTCTGATATTAACTACTTCTATCAAATACAGATTTAACTTAATAGTAAATGAAAATAAACTTCAAATAGCATTAATAGTAAATCATGCTTTAAATGTACAAAACCTTTTATAAATTCGTGTATTATTGACACAATTATTTTTCTGCCTTCATTTTTATATATTAGCAGTAAAGAAATTATAATTTATTATTTTTATGTATCAATAAAAACATATTTTTTATTTAAATGATGGATCAAAAAACAAGATTATTCAGTATAAAATATTTTTCTGCAAAGGTTCTCGCTTTTATCTTTTTATGGTGGGCTTCAATTGCTTATACCCAGGAAGATCAACGCTTACGATTGTGGTATGACCATCCATCCGGTGCAATATGGGAAAATGCCTTACCCATCGGGAATGGCCGCCTGGGGGCTATGGTGTACGGGAATGTGGTAGACGATATACTACAACTCAACGAGCATACGCTCTGGAGTGGTAGTCCAAATCGAAATGATAACCCTCTGGCTTTGGATTCATTGGAGGTCATTCGTAGCTTGATCTTTGAGGGCCGTCAAAAAGAAGCAGAGAAAATAGCTAATCGTGTCATCATCAGTAAGAAATCTCAAGGGCAGATGTTCCTTCCTGCAGGTGAAATGCATGTACACTTTGATGATCACGAAAAATATACCGACTATAAACGTGAACTGGATATAGAAAAAGCAATAGCCAAGACTTCTTATAAAGTAAATGATATACTATATACCAGAGAAGTGCTGGCTTCGTTGCCAGATAGGGTGATAGCCATGAAAATCTCCGGATCCAAAAAGAAAAGTGTTTCATTCCAGGTATCGTATTCACCTTCGTTGCCAGGGACTATTATAAAGACCCTTGGTAAAGATCAACTAACATTTGCTGGAACCTCTACAGATCACGAGGGAATAAAAGGAATGATTAAGTACAAGGGGATTATAGAAATAAAACCTACAGGGGGCGAGGTGTTTTCTACTGATTCGAGCATAAGTATAAAAAATGCGGATGAAGTAGTCCTGCTGATATCCATTGCTACAAACTTTATTAATTACCAGGATTTGAGTGGCGATGAAAACTATTCAGCTGCAACCTATCTCCAAAAAGCTGCCTCCAAATCATATAGATCCATTGTAAAGGATCATATAGCTGCATATCAAAAATATTTCAATCGGGTTGTTTTGGATCTGGGTACTAACAAATCTGCATCACTCCCGACGGACATCAGGCTAAAAAATTTCAATACCACGGAGGATCCTGCATTAGTCACTTTATATTATCAATACGGAAGATACTTACTCATATCATCTTCGCAACCGGGAGGTCAACCAGCCAATCTCCAGGGGATATGGAACAATAAAGTAAGGCCGCCGTGGGATAGTAAATACACGATCAATATAAATGCCGAAATGAACTACTGGCCGGCAGAAAAAACAAATTTGTCTGAGCTGCACGAGCCTTTCCTGCAAATGGTAAAAGATTTGTCAGTGACGGGTCAGCAAACAGCTCACGATATGTATGGATCCCGTGGTTGGATGGCTCATCACAATACAGATATCTGGAGAGCTACTGGTGCAGTGGATGGTGCATTTTGGGGTGCCTGGATGAATGGTGGAGGATGGTCTATCCAACATCTGTGGGAACATTATTTATTTACCGGTGATCAAAAATTTCTTTCAACAGTCTACCCGATTTTTAAAGGTGCAGCTTTGTTTTACATCGATATATTAGTAAAGCATCCTGCTCATCCTTGGTGGGTGCTCAATCCAGACATGTCTCCGGAAAATGCTCCTGCCGCTCACCAAGGATCATCTCTGGATGCAGGTACTACCATGAGCAATCAAATCATGTTTGATGTATTCTCCATTACGCTGAAAACAGGTAAAATATTAAATAATGATCCCGGCTTTGCAGACACCTTATCAAAAGTCCGTAGCCAACTCGCCCCAATGCATATCGGTCAATATGATCAATTACAGGAATGGTTGGAGGACATAGATAATCCGGAAGATCATCACAGGCATATATCTCATTTGTATGGATTGTATCCCTCCTCGCAAATATCTGCCTACCGTACTCCATTGCTTTTCGCGGCAGCACGGAATTCACTTATCCAGCGGGGTGATGTATCTACAGGATGGAGCATGGGATGGAAAGTAAATTGGTGGGCAAAACTCCAGGATGGCAATCATGCATATACTTTGATTAAAAAACAACTTACTCCTCTAGGCGTCAATCCTGAAGGTGGTGGCACCTACAACAATCTTTTTGATGCCCATCCTCCTTTCCAAATAGATGGCAATTTTGGATGTACTTCAGGTATTACTGAAATGCTGATGCAAAGTACAGATGGTGCAGTACACTTACTTCCAGCACTCCCCGATGCATGGCGGCAGGGTAGTATTGGTGGTATTAAAGCTATTGGTGGTTTTGAGATAATATCCATGGCTTGGGATGATGGTAAGCTAAAGAAACTATCCATTAAATCTAATTTGGGAGGTAACCTTCGATTGCGTACACCAAACAGTATAGTTCCATCCTCTGGTGCATCCATTCAAGAAGCCAAGGGTAATAACATGAATATTTATTACCAAACGGAAAATATTCCTTCACCTATCATTTCTGATTTATCTACAATTAAAAGCATAGCTTTGAAAAATACCTATTTGTACGACTTGATGACTGAAAAGGGGAAAATTTATTCTTTTAGTTTTAAATAAAATTGGACTCGAACGCAATGGAGATATTGTCAAGATGGCGTCCTATGCACCGCTCTTTGCCAAGAAAGATCATACTCAATGGAAGACCGACATGATATTCTTTGATAATAATTCAGTGAGTCTTACCCCCAACTATTATGTCCAAAAAATGTTTTCTACTAATCGTGGTGATGTATACTTTCCCAATATCATTACTTATGAAAGTAGGGATAGCACCCTGGCATCCTCTTGTTTAAAAAATAGTACTTCCGGAGAAATCATTCTCAAAATGGTGAATACAGGAATTAGGGTAAAGAAAATGAAAGTAAATCTAAGTTCATTCAAAAAAATAATGCCGGATGCTGTGCAAACCATCATCCTTGGCAATGGAGATGAAGAAAATACATTGGACAAACCAAACAGTATAAGCCCGAGCACTTCAATAGTCAAAGTAACGAATGCGTTTGATTTTACGGCTCCGGCTATGTCATTAACCATCATCAGAATAAAAACCCCAATGCAGAAATGAGAATTCATATTAGATTACTCGCAATGCTCGTTTTTTTTATTGAACTAAATAGCACCAGCAGCCAGGTAAATAAAGCTCACAATCCTATCATTTTCGCTGATGTACCTGATCTGTCCATAATACGGGTCGGCAAGCTGTATTATATGAGCAGCACCACGATGCACCTGAGTCCGGGTCTGCCGATCATGAGCTCCAAAGATTTGGTCAATTGGAAGCTCGAAAGCTATGCTTACGATACATTAGTAAGTAATGATGCGATGAATCTAACCAATGGTCAAAGTACCTATGGCCGTGGATCCTGGGCTAGTAGTTTGAGATATCATAAAGGGATGTTTTATGTAAGTACATTCGCAGCTACTTCGGGTAAGACACATATCTATACATCCAAAGGAATTAAAGGTCCGTGGAAAGAAATAAATTTTAGTCCTGCTTACCATGATCATAGCTTGTTTTTTGATGATGATGGGAAAGTGTATTTGATTTATGGGGTTGGTAAGATCAAATTACTAGAATTAAAAGCCGACTTATCAGGATTAATGACAGGCGTTGAAGAAAAAGTAATTATAGAAAACGCGAGTGCGCCAGCCGGTGACAACATGATGTTGAGAGCAGAGGGCTCTCAATTATTCAAAGTGAATGGCAAATATTATCTATTCAATATCACCTGGCCTAAAGGTGGTATGCGGACAGTAGTTATACATCGGGCAGATAAAATCACCGGACCCTGGGAGGGAAAACTTGGCTTGCAAGATCTCGGTGTAGCACAAGGTGGACTGATCGATATGCCGAATGGAAAATGGTACTCCTATTTATTTCGAGATTATGGTGGTGTAGGCCGTATCCCATATCTAGTGCCGGTACAGTGGCAAGATGGATGGCCTATACTTGGCATCGATGGCAAAGTTCCTGAAACTTTAGATCTCCCTGCGAATAAAAGGTTGATCCCGGGTATAGTTGCTTCAGATGATTTTACACGCAAAAAAAAAGATCCTGCACTGCCCTTACAATGGCAGTGGAATCATAACCCTGATAATTCAATTTGGTCAGTGAATGAAAGGCCAGGATACCTGCGATTAAAAACTGGGCGAGTGGATACATCTTTTGTGTTGGCCAGAAACACATTGACTCAGCGTACGATCGGGCCGCAGTGTACAGGTAGTACTTCTGTAGATTTTTCCAAGATGAAAGATGGTGATTTTACAGGATTGTGTTTATTGCAAAAGGAGTATGGTCTCATTGGTGTAAAAAACGAAAAGGGTAAAAATAAAATAATACAAATAAATGCTAAGGGCAGTCAATCCAAGTACGAAAATGAAATCCCCGATGCACAAAAAATTATTTATTTTAAGGCTGAATGTAATTTTAAGGATAAGACAGACCTGGCTAATTTCTATTTTAGTTTGGATAATAAAAATTGGACAAAGATGGGAGAGCCATTACACATGCCCTATACGATCCCACACTTTATGGGTTATCGGTTTGGCTTATTCAATTATGCGACGAAGTATGTTGGAGGTTATGCTGATTTTGATTATTTCAGAATTGAAAATAAAATTTCTCAATAAACTTTTAATAATAAAAAGATTCATTCCATATTGGTTTAAAACTTTAATACAGGCACCTGCAATTTTTAGATTCTGAAAAAAATACCTACCTGTACTCTGATCTGAATTAATACAAAATTGACTTCCAAATATAGTCCTGCAGAGAAGAGAGACAAACAGGTTATTTATGGTTCTTCGCTGTTTTATGTGGGTAAAAACGTATTGAAAATTCTGAACAATAATTTAAGGTACCAGATATTCAGGATCTAGGACAGGACTGTGCCAAAATACTGGTCGAGCAGCAAAATGTATATTTGAAAAGCGA
>JBBSBH010000001.1:0-255399 GCA_038251405.1 Chitinophagales bacterium | reverse complement strand
TTGATAGTCCGGGGTTATGGATATTTAAGCCTTTCAGGCTTAGGTATGTTAAATTTTTGACTTTCAATTTGAAATATGATCATGCTTACCAAAACTTAACTTGTAAAACAAGTCAAAAAGGTATATTTGGAATATTTGTAAAATATACAAAGACAAATTTAGGGTTTATGAATCTAAAGGGAATGAAGTAGAATGGTTGAGGTGGCTCGAATTACACGGACACAAAATTCAGTTAGGTTAAAAAATAAGAACTTGATACATCGGGCAATGGCCATCTCAAGTTGCAATCCCGAAGGGATTCAATATCCATAGCTCCGTACAAAGTGCGGAGCTATGGATAAAAATGCTGTCAAAACCACAAAGTGGTTTAACCATTTACAATAATGAATTTTATCAAAATTTATCTAACATTCGATTAACGATTAATTGATATATATTGAGTTAGATGGAATTGAGCTTTAGATTTTTCTAAGCTCAATTCACGATTGATTTTGAATTAGTTAGATTGACTTTTAGAAAGTTAGATAATTTAAAATCCATATGAGGTACTGATATTTCTCATCAGCACTCATTAGAGATTAACCCGAATAATACTCGTCAGAGTCATCAGACCCTAGCGACAATTTATTCTATCTTATAATTTGGGAATTACTGGTCACCAGTCTCTTTCTTCAATCGATCTACCTGGGTGCGCCAAAGTTGTTTTTGATCATCTACTTCATCCTCCCAGGCGAAATCATAAATTTCAAAAATAGTTTCATCCGTAATATCCGAAGTGGAAAGTCTGTACTCAAAAAACTCATCATCATCCTCCCCATCTAACCATCTAAATCTCAATCTTTCATCTTCAATATCATCTAAAAGTTCCGCTACTTCAGTATTGCCTTTCCACGAAAAAGTATAGTATTCACCAGTGATGTCTACTGCATCGCAAAACCATCTGACCAGAGCTGAGGGGGTTGTAATAAAATGATAAACAATTGTAGGAGAAGCTTTTAATAAAAAGTCAACTTTAAATAATACCCGTTTCTCAGGCTTGCCAAACCTCATCAGCATTTTCTCACTCTTTAGGGGTAACAATGAAATATGAGACGGCTTATGGGAGGGAACTACTTGAATTAATTTCTGTGGCTTATTTGGATTACCACTACCTGATTTGCTCAATCTTTCTGTCTTGGTAGGTTTACCAGATCCTGATTGATGACCAGGTTTTACCGGGGGCTTCGGTGGGGCTGGCTTAGGTTTTCGTCTTCTGGGTCTTGGTCTCGATGGAGGTGTTCCTGGAAGAGGAGGTTTTGATGAAACTCCCTTTCCAGGAGCACCTCCAGATTTTAATGCGGGAGCAGTTACTGATTTACCAGCTGGGGTAATTCCTGCTTTTTTAGGGGTATTGATTGGTTTTTGGGCTACTGCCTTTACAGGTTTCTCTTTTGGTTTAGATGTAGAGGCAGAGCTGGGCGCTGCTTTTGGCTTGGCAGCTTTAGAAGTTTTTGATTTAGGCTCTGCTTTTTTCATTTTAATCTTTTTAACTTAATAAGTGCAAATGAAAAACAATTTTTTGAATTGCCAACATTCAAATGCATTTTTTATCAGGAAATTTAAGGGCAATATGCAAATAAATAAGTGGATATCAACAAAGTAATCAAAGAATTTACAGAAAACATTATCTTTGCATTCCCCTTGATCAAAGTATTGTTCAAAATATAATTCTGTATTTTATTTAAAAATTAAAATAATAAGTCTAAATGAGGCAGTTAAAGATAACAAAATCTATTACAAATAGAGAAAGTCAGTCTTTAGAGAAATATCTACAAGAGATTGGAAAGGTTGATCTATTGACCCCGGAAGATGAAGTTACGCTGGCTAAATTGATCAAACAAGGTGATCAGGCTGCTCTTGAAAGACTTACAAAAGCCAACCTAAGATTCGTAGTTTCCGTCGCGAAACAATACCAAAATCAAGGATTGTCATTAAGCGACCTTATCAATGAAGGTAATCTGGGTCTGATAAAAGCAGCTCAAAGATTTGATGAAACCCGTGGATTTAAATTTATTTCGTATGCCGTGTGGTGGATTCGTCAATCCATTCTTCAGGCATTGGCCGAGCAGTCCAGAATTGTCCGTCTTCCTTTGAATAAGGTGGGATCCTTGAACAAAATCAATAGGGCTTTTTCAGAACTAGAGCAACAATTTGAAAGGGAGCCATCGCCCGAAGAGCTTGCCGCTATTCTTGAAATCCCCAGTGAAGAAGTAGAAACCACATTAGGTGTGGCTGCCCGTCACGTATCCATGGATGCTCCATTTATAGATGGAGAAGACAATACTTTGTTGGATGTTTTAGAAAACATTGGCACTCCGTCTACCGATAATTCATTGGAATATAGAGAGTCACTCCGAAATGAAATAGAGCGGTCATTGGGTACTTTGACAGACCGCCAGGCTGATGTGATAAAACTCTATTTCGGTATAGGTGTAGAGCATCCTATGTCATTAGAAGATATTGGTGAAAAATTTGGCCTTACCAGAGAGCGTGTGCGCCAGATAAAAGACAAAGCTATCAATAAATTACGTACAGCCTCAAGAAGTAAATTGTTGAAGCATTATTTGGGTGTTTAATTTTTTTTCTAAGCTCCTATTGTTGGTATTAGCGGTCTGCTAATACTTTCTTGTAGTGAAATAAGTGTTTCTGTACGTTGTACACCTGGCAGCGCCTGAATATGTTCTGTCAGTATTTCTTTGAGGTGCTTCGTGTCTTTGCAGATCACTTTTACAAATATGCTATAATTACCGGTGGTATAATGGGCCTCCACTATCTCGGGTATTGATTTAAGTTTTTGGGTCACCTCTTCATATAAAGAGCTTTTATCTAAAAAAATACCCAGGAAAGCTGTCACATCATATCCTAATTTATGATAGTCTACATCCAGATACTCTCTCTTAATAATTCCCTGCTGAATCATTTTTTTTATGCGCACATGAATTGTACCAGATGAAACGAAAAGCTCCTTACCCAGATCAGCATATGACTTCTTGGAGCTTTCCATCATGGATGCTAATATTTTCTTATCAAGATCATCTAAGGCATCTACTTTTTCCAGCATATATAAAAATTATGGCTTTTAAACCCAGATTTTGCAATAGAAAATCTGCTCAGCGAGTTGACGGTAAATTGAAATTAAATTTCAATTTATATCAAGGCCAATCCTGATAAACTTCGTTTCATCGGCTCTGATGGTGTGCGGATGATGAATATCAGTCCCTACATTTTTTGTAGGGATCTGTTACTCGTTAAAGTCGTCAGACCCTATGGGCAAATACTTCCAGCAACTGCAAATATTGGAAATAAAGGTAACACTTTAAAAAAAACAAGTGGTAAGCCAGAGCTACACTATCTGATAGGATGAAAATAAATTCCGTAAGTTTGAGACCTGATTATCAATACATATGACCCACATTTTGTTGTATCATTTGTTTAAATGAAGGATGATCGACCGGCAGTGATATGATGGAAAATAAAGTTACGAGTAAATATCAAATAATTCAACCATTTCTATTAGCAGTGATGGTGATATTAGGAATATTTTTAGGCAGGAAAATTGATGAATCAGGCACCCCTGAAACCAAAGGAGCTGTAAAAAACACCACTACCATAGCAAAAAATAACAGTATCCTTGAAGAAGCATCCAAATTTATACAGGCAAGGTATATTGACTCTATAAACATGGCACAACTAAATGACCGGGTATTGCAGTCCATGGTGAATCAGCTGGATCCATTTTCAGCATATATACCTGCTGGAAGTAAGAATGAGCCTGGTTTTTCATCTTTTGAACAAGCTTATGGCTTCACCTGCAATAAAATAAATAATCGATGGTATGTATCATCCATTGTTCCAAAGTCTTCATCATGGAGATCTAATCTCCAAATAGGAGACCAGGTAATGGCCATCAATGATACTTTAGTTGAGTTTCGATCCTTTTCACATTGGGAGGATTCAGTATTGCGTGTAAAAATAATTGATAATAAGACTAATCAAGTGGTATCCGTCAATAGAAATGACCTGGAGGAAAGAAAATCAGTTTCCAGGTTTTATCAATTAAATGATAAAATAGGATATCTAAAAATTAATTACTTCGGCGATAATACGTACGATGAATTTATTACTGCCCTGGATACCTTATATTCTAAAAATGGAGCCCGGCATTTTATCATTGACCTAAGGGATAATCCCGGTGGTTACCTGGAAGAATGCAGCAGAATACTAAATCAACTATTTAAAGAAAAAAATATCTTACTTGCCACTACAAATGGAAGAACAGTAAGGCGAGTAGATTACAAAACGGATGGTCGACAACTATTTGATGTAGAGAGAATAATCGTTTTGGTAAATGAAGGATCAGCATCAGCAAGTGAAGTATTTGCAGGTGCTATTCAAGATCTGGATCGTGGCCTGGTGGTGGGCAGTCATACTTATGGAAAAGGACTGGTACAGGAGCAGTATATGCTCTCCAATGGCTCAGCTATAAGACTTTCCGTATCGAGGTTTTATCTGGCTTCAGGAAGAACGGTGGACCGTCTAGGTACAGCTATTGAAAAAAATAAAATCTATCATAGTATTGGAAAGAAAGTAATTCATGCTGGAAATTATATTTACCCCAATATAAATGTATCTGAAACCATTGATGATGAATATGATACGCTCCTTTCAGGTAAAATAAAAGAGGCCATTCTAAACCTTAAAATAAAAGGCACTAAAAGTAGTAAAGATCCGACGAAAAATTTGTTTGATACCATCCTGCGGACAAAACGAAAGTGGTCTGCTGCTGAAAAAGCTCAGGTATTAAAAAGAATTAAAACAGATTGGCAATTGGCTTTAAAAGATGAGGCAACCTGGTTTGAGAAAAATGTACTGAATGACCCTTATATTGTGGCTTCACGCAAAATTCTAAAATAACACATTAGTTCCTTACAAAATCGAGTTCGCCAGATTCTTCATATTTGATAATGACTGAAGGTAATGGATTATCTATAGCATCTCTTTTATAGGTAGAAATAAAATCTACTTGCTCAATGATATGAGATTGAATTTCTCCAAAACTTTTTGGAAATGGCATTCCTGAAATATTAGCAGAAGTAGAGGTTATAGGCCTGCCTAAAGTATCGATCAATCCTTTGGAATAAAATTCTTTGGTAATTCGAATGGCTACCGTTCCATCAGCCGCCAATAAGTAATCTGGAATATCCTTCACCTTCCGGTAAATGACAGTAAGCGGCTTTTGATGGTATGAAAGCAAATCTTCCACTCTTGGTGGAATGTCAGTGGCAAAACATTTCAGCATTTCGATACTGGACACCAATAAAATAAGTGGCTGCGCTTTTGACCTAAACTTTACAGAATAGATTTTCTCCATAGCTCTCTTACTGAATATATCACAACCCATACCCCAAATAGTATCTGTGGGATACAAGATCACTCCCCCTTTAATGAGTATATCAGTTGCAGCTTTAAATTCTTCCTTCCAATTCATTCTATTCACAATCTTCAAAAAATAATAAAATAAACTAATTTGCAGTTCTAAATATTACACATTCACTAAAGTACCAATTGAAAAAAAGATTTAAATATTTCTTAATACTTTTTTCTACGATCATTTTTAATAACATACTCTCAGCCGAACATATTGTCAGCGGAGTAATGTATTATCAATGTGTAGGCAAAGGTAGTGCTCCAAATACAAATACCTACGAGTTTACACTTAGATTGTTTACGGATTGCAATATTGTTATGAATTTTGAAAATAGTGTCGAGATCGGCATATACAAGGGCACCCCTGGCAATTACCAATATGATCGCAAGGAGAATGCGTTTTTGAGTTCTAATCCTGAGACAGCTAATTTTAATGGCTCTTGCGCTACTTTATTAAATAATATTTGCGTAGGCGTGGCTACCTATACTTTCAGAGTAGATGATCTACCCATAATAAGTGAAAACTATCTCATAGCTTATCAAAGATGTTGTAGAAATATGACGATATCGAACATTCTTGATCCGGGAAGAACAGGCAGCACCATAATGATGGAACTTACTCCGGAATCACAGCGGCCTTGCAATTCCAGTCCAAAGTTTGATAAGACGCCTCAATTGATAGCCTGCGTAAATGAAGATTTAGTAATGGATCTTAAAGGCATAGACAGTGAAAATGATATGATTACTTATGAACTCTGTTCGCCGCTTTCTGGCGGAGGTCCCAGAGGAATGAGCGGTGTGGGCGGGAATCCGCAAGAATGCTTAGGCATCTCTCCCAATCCAGCTACCTGTGTACCTCCATTGGAAGAAATAAAATATTCCACCGGAGTATATACTGCGCTCAGCCCTTTTCCTTCTTCGGTGCCTATAACTTTAGTTGATGGGGTACTGAAGGCCCGGCCATCCATGTTGGGCCAATATATTTTTGGAGTTTGTGTAAAAGAATATCGGGGTGGTTTATTAATGTCTGTACAGCGAAGAGATATACAAATCAATTTTGCGCAATGCAATATCACTATTAAAGCCGCTATTAAAGCAATATCAATTCAAAATGGATTAGCTATCGTTTCTAATTGCGATCCTGCAGCACCTTTTAAAATTATCAATGAAAGCATGGATACCAGCTATATCAAAAAAGTCTATTGGGAATTTAATAGCCCTAAAGGATTAAAAATTACTGATTCTGCATTTCATTTTTCAAAAATATTAAACGATACCGGAACCTACCTGGGTAAATTAATCATTAATAGAGGGAACAATTGCTCTGATTCACTTAATATTCAAATCACCAACGGTAGCAAACCATTTTTTGACTTAAACCCGATATATGATTCCTGCTCTCTCAACCCCATAGAATTTTCCACTCCTATAAGAGCTGATGCTCCCATATTTTATAAGATTGACTATGGCGACGGGATCACCGAGGAGTCGTTGCCAAAATTAAAATTCTCACACACTTACTCCAAACCGGGTGTGTACCAATTGCATGTGATAGGGTCAAATGCCTCACAATGCACGATTGATATCACCAAAGCAATAAGGCTTTTTCCTACCCCTACCAACCCGACCCTAAAGTTTTTAGACTCTATTTTATGTTACCCGGGCAATTTTAAACTTGCGCTGAATGAATTGGCAGATTCCAGTTATACTTATGCCTGGGTTTTGAGTGATGGTAGAAAATTTAGTGGGCCAACACCTTCAGTACCCGTCACAGGACCAGGAAACTTTACAGTAAGTCTGACTGTTTCATCCCCTTCTGGTTGCAAATCGGTGATTAATTTTACTCAAAATTTTTCTGGTGTCGAAAAGCCAATTGCCAATTTTAGTGTGGTCGATAATAATTTAACAATCAGAAACCCATTGCTGGAATTAATCAATACTTCTCAAAAAGCAGATGAATACAAATGGGATTTTGGGGACAATATATTTTCTTCATTACAAAACACCAATCATACTTATACAAGACCCGGTAAATTTATTGTCAAATTGGTAGTCACTAATATTTTAGGCTGCCGGGATAGCACAAGCCAAATCATAATGGTGGGTGACTTAAGTGATGTTTTTGTGCCCAATGTATTCACCCCTAACGGAGATGGAGTGAACGATGTATTCAGTCCATCAGGGCTTTTAAATCTCTCAAATTACGAACTGTCTATTTTTAATAGATGGGGTGATTTGGTCTTTATCAGCTTAGATCCGGACATTGGATGGGAAGGACGCAACCAATCATCACAATCATTACCAATAGGGGTATACGTGTATCAAATTAAATTTTCTTTGGTGGATCAGGCAACCAAAGTGGTCAAAGGTTCCGTAACTTTAATAAGATGATTCGAGTTTCTAAAGTATTACCGGGAATTTTGACTTGTATATTGGTGCTATTTCAATTTCCTTTAATATCCCGGCATATTATTGGAAGTGATTTTTATTACGAATGCCAGGGAGATGGCAGAGGTGGTAATACGAAACGATTTAATTTTCACCTGGATGTATACAGAGATTGCAGCACTACTATTCAATTCAATGCAAACGCCGCTTTTGGTATTTACACGTATTCACCCCAAAGAGGTTACCGCTATGTAGATCAATTCAATATTGGTTATGGTAAAGTATCCCGCGTAAGACCAGACAACAATCCATGCATCATTGTTCCACCAAATGTTTGCGTGGAGACCACCTATTACGATTTCACCATTGACCTACCGGTGATCAGTGAAACGTATGTGATTTTTTATATCCAGTGCTGTCGGAACAACACCATACTCAATATTCCTGATCCTGGTGTTACGGGGTCCACTTTTTTCATTGAAATCACACCATTCGCTCAACAAACCTGTAATAAAAGCCCAAAATTTAAAGAATTTCCTCCGATTGTAATTTGTGCAGATTATCCGCTCGATCTGGATCATAGCGCTATCGATCCTGAAGGTGATTCATTGGTTTATGAGTTTTGCCCCTTGCTTTCTGGAGGTGGATCTGGCCAACAACCTGGTTTTCCAGGTGGATTAGGAAGCTGCACCAGTCCTACGCCCGATCCCAGAATATGCCCCCCACCCTTTACTTATTTAAACTCGGTGTCTGGGTTTACCTATGCTGATCCTCTTGGCAGAGATGTTTTAAAACTGGATCGTTTTACAGGCCGTCTCACCGGCAACCCCAAAAATCTTGGCCAATATGTAGTAGGAATTTGTGTGAATGAGTATCGCGATGGTAAACTAATAGGCTCTTTACACAGGGATTTTCAATTTAATGTTACGATTTGTGAACAGGCTGTACATGCCAAAATAAAATCCGATACCATCTCATTGGATGGAAAAAGTTTTGGAATTACATTTTGTGGTGAAAATAGTCTCAATTTTACCAACGAAAGTTTTACTGAGCAATACATTAAAGATTACTACTGGGAGTTTAAGCTAAAGAACAATACAGGGCCTGTTTACACTTCCACTGATAGAAATGCTTTAATAAATTTTGCTAGCCCCGGCCAATATAAAGGGGTGATGATTGTAAATAGAAATGCCCTCATTTGCAATGATACCGCCTTTATAGATTTGAATATAGTCCCATCTGACATTAAAGCTGACTTCGATTTTAGTTTTGATAAATGCAATGCGTCACCTATAAAATTTAATAATCTTTCAAGTGGGAGCATCACCCCTGTAAAAACAATACTTTGGGACTATGGTGATGGGAAGACCGATGTAGTAAAAAACCCTATTCATCTATTTCAAAAACCTGGAAATTTTGATATAAAGCTTACTGTTTCCGATGGTAAAATCTGTAAAGCAACTAAAACTAAAACATTAAATTATTTCCCTTCACCTACATTATTAGATATATTACCAGATAAGTTCCGTGCATGCGCACCAGCTACTATCAATTTTGCCAATCTTTCTATACCGGTAGATTCCACATATGAGATTGTATGGGATTTTGGGGATGGTGGAAAAGCCAATACCGTTAATGCTGTGCATGAATATAAAAAGCCTGGCATATATACGATAAGACTTACCCTAAAGGCCCCCAGCGGTTGTGTGACCAGTGAGACTTTTCCAGATTTTATAAGCATTCAAAATGGACCGGAGGCAGATTTCCAATTTGATCCAAAACTTCCAACTACAAAAGACCCGTCAGTATCTTTCACCAATTTGAGCAAAGATGCTATCAGTTACCAATGGGATTTTGGGGATGATGCAGGATCTACCACGCGCAATCCAATTCACATTTATAAAGACACTGGTGATTATGTGATTATGCTTACTGCCCATCATGAAAATGGGTGCACCGATGCTACCACTCAAAAACTGAGAGTAGGGTTGAATATTTCATATTTTCTACCCAATGCTTTTACACCTAATAATGATGGGGTAAATGATGAATTCTACGGAGTAGGATCTTTTACAGGTATGCGCGACTTCGAACTTCAAATTTTCAACAGATGGGGTGAACTCATTTTTGTGACCGCTGACCCCGGTCAACCGTGGAATGGTAAAAAAATGAATAAAGGACTGCTTGTACCCAACGGAGTCTATGTCTGTGTCGTTAAGTATAAAAATGATCATGATGAACAGCAAGAACTTAAAGGGTTTGCAACAGTAATCCGGTGATTTATATTCAAATCTGGTTATTTTGCCTTTTATTATAATAATTGAATGTGCAGAGAAAATTAATTTTTAAATTATTTTACTTTACGATTGCTTTATCTGGGTTATCCTTTGAAGCGGCAGCCCGACATATTATTGGCAGTGATTTTTATTATGAATGCTCGGGTGGATCAACCGGCAGTGGTAATCGTTCTTATGACCTTAGCCTTTCTATCTACAGGGATTGCAGCAATCCCTCTGGCGCCGGATACGATCCGGATGCAACATTTGGAGTTTATCGGTTTAATGGGACAAGGTATTTTTTTGTAGATAAATTTACAGTAAATCATGGTTTTATTTCAAGAGTGCGGCCCGACAATAATCCGTGCCTTATCATTCCTCCCAATGTATGTGTAGAAGAATCCTCTTATAACTTCACCATTAATCTGCCGGTGATTACAGACACTTATGTGATTTACTATATGCGATGTTGCCGAAATAATACTATTATTAACCTGATAGATCCCAATAATACGGGTGCTACCTTTTTTATAGAAATCAGTCCGGAAGCTCAACTTCAATGTAATAATAGCCCCCGATTTAAATCTTTTCCACCTATCGTTGTATGCGCTGATTTTCCTATAGATTTTGACCATAGTGCCATAGATGATGAAGGTGATTCATTGATCTATGAATTTTGTACTCCTCTTGCGGGCGGTGGTTCAGGCACGAATGATCCATTAGGTGGTGGAGTGGGATGTACTTCTGTAAAACCCGATCCTCAAATTTGCCAGCCTCCGTTTCAACTTGTTAATTTTATCTCACCTTTTTACAATACCAATGACCCTATGGGGCCAGGGGTTTTAAAACTAGACCGTTTTAATGGCAAGCTTGAAGGCATACCTCCTAACCTTGGGCAATATGTTGTAGGTATTTGTGTTAAGGAATTCAGAAATGGAAAGCTTATAGGTACTATTCATCGCGATTTCCAATTTAATGTCAGTATTTGTGAGCAAGCAGTAGAAGCAAAAATCAAAGCGGACACCACCATTGGTGATCGTTTTAATGTCAATTATTGTGGAGATCTCAACGTACCTTTTATAAACCTCAGTTTTAGAGAAGAATATATCAAATCGTATTACTGGGAATTCAGATCCAAAACTAATCCCAATGGTGGAATATATACTAGTAATGACCGAAATGCCACTATTAACTTTCCTGCGCCAGGTGACTATACAGGAATAATGATTGTAAATAAAAATGCCATCGTCTGTAGTGACACCGCCAATGTGAATTTAACAATTATTCCATCAGATATTGCTGCAGATTTCGATTTTGTATATGATAAATGCTCCAGCGCTCCTATTCAGTTTGCGGATAAGTCATCAGGTACAAAAACGCCTATAAAAAATTGGACCTGGGATTTTAAAGATGGAATACAAAGCAGCAACCGCAGCCCGAATCATTTATTCAAAACTCCTGGAAATTATGGAATTACCCTTACCGTAACAGATGGCAAAATCTGCAAAGCAAGTAAAACAAAGGATTTAGCCTACTTCCCGGCACCGCAGATCTTAGATATATTACCCGACAAATTCAGAGCCTGTGTACCCGCCTCTATTCACTTTGAAAATCTATCATTACCCTTAGATACCAGCTATCTGGTTGAATGGGATTTTGGGGATGGAGGTAAAACGGTTTCTATAAATGCTGATCATATCTATACCAAAGCTGGGGTGTATTCGGTTTCAATGATAATAAAAGCACCCAGTGGCTGCGTTTCCCGGGAGTCATTTCCTTCCTTTGTAAGGGTTCAGGATGGACCCGTGGCAGATTTTAGTTATAACCCTACCAGTATTACTACATTAAACCCTTCTGTCCATTTTACCAATCTTGCCCAAAAAGCAACTTCGGTCAGTTGGAATTTTGGTGATGAAAATGCAAGTAATGAAGATAATCCCTCCCATACTTACAGAGATACAGGCAGATACACCATTACACAAATAGCCAGGCATGAAAATGGATGCATAGATACTGCTCAGCAAACCCTCGATATCTCATTGAATATCAGCTATTTTTTACCCAACGCATTTACTCCCAATAATGATGGCGTGAATGATATCTACTTAGGTACTGGAACTATCGTAGGAATGCAAGATTTTAAGATGTCAGTGTATAATAGATGGGGTGAGCAAATCTATTACTCCGAAGACCCGATCATGGGCTGGAATGGCAAGAAATTTAATAACGGACCTTTAGAAGCGAATGGTGTTTACGTATGTGTAGTGCGATATAGGACGGATCGGGGTGAAGAGAGGGAAATCAAAAGCTTTGCAACACTGATCAGATAAAAGTTTTATCAAGGCTTTTGCATAAACCCTCGTTACAATTATTTTTTTATTATTCGAAAGAAAAGGTTATTTTTGCCGCCTAAATTTTAAAAAATGGGCCCAATAGAATTCGTTCAGTCACAAATGTTAATAGATCGAAATAATCACGATATAAAAGCCGGTGACAATGTTAATGTAAGCTATAAAATTATAGAAGGAGATAAAGAGAGAATCCAAAATTTTAAAGGGGATGTAATCAAGCTACAGGGTGAGGGCCTTACTAAAACCATTTGTATACGAAAAGTATCTAATGGAGTAGGAGTAGAACGTATCTTCCCGTTAAATTCTCCCAGCATCGTAGAAATTACTTTGATTAAAAGAGGAAAAGTTCGTAGATCAAAACTATATTATTTAAGAGCCCTTTCTGGCAAAAAAGCTAGAATTAAAGAGAAGAAAAAGTTGGTAGTTGCTTCAGCACCAGCACCTTCAGCAGGTGAATAAATAACTGATTTCTATTTAGTTACCTTAGAATTACTATTTTTCTGACGGCTGAATTCCTTTGAGTATTGATATTTAATGTGTAGATTCCTGAAGGAATATCATCGGTTTGAATTCTTATTTGATTGTAGGTCTTTAAACTCACCGGGATCTTTTTTATCATTACTCCATTCATATTATAAATACTGATCTCCGCTTTTATACTCTCCGAATACAAATTTTCAAATTCAATCAATAGGCTCTGAGCTCCATTTACAGGGTTAGGATAAACTTTTAGTTGCCTCAGCCATGTTTCATCCTTATTTGAAGTAATTACGCAGAATGGCCCCTTATTCACCTTATCCACTACTAAAAAATTGGAAGAAAGGGAAAAACAATCATCAGAAAGTGCTAATCCATTCACCAAAGCTAATCCTGGAGATGCTAATAACTGACCTGTGAAGATCAAAGAATAGATTTTTGTAATTCCCGGCGTATCTTTCTCAAACTCAATTAAATTCTTACTGTATATCCGTGAAATCTTACCATCCTCCACCCCTATATAAACCGTTTTGAAGCCAATAGAATCAGAGGTAGATAGTTTTATAGTATCTGCTTGAGAATCCCCCACGCAAAGGGTAATTACCGAATCTTTTACTGAATACAGTAATCTATGAGGAGGTGGGACTGTTTTTCTCACTCTGACAAAGTTTTTAGATAACGAATAACATCCCTGAGAAAAAGATGTTTCAAGTACATTACGTCCTAATACACCTGTAAACTCACCCTTGTAGGCTACTCCATATACTCTACAAGTGGAATTAATAGGGTTGTTACCAAAATCAATCACATCTATAAGACTAAAGCCAATGATGATGTTCTGATCGTTTGTAATGACATATCGGTAACCCAGCGATCGTGCACCTAGGGGAATCATTTGGATTGGGTCAGGATCCAAATTTGAAGGACAAGTGAATACATTTGCACTACCTTCTGAAGAAGTAAGTATACCACCATTAATTTCTCCAATTATTATTTCAATGATGTAAGGACTATAATTAAAACAATCAGAAGAAAACTTTCCCAAATCTAATTTAGAACCTTTAGTAATGGTAATATTTCCAATATATGAAACACCATACACAAAATATTGTCCTGTAGGTAAGGAATCAAAACTGTAAACAAAATTTTGAAATATATCCAAAATGGTGCGTGAGCTATCGGTGAGCACAAATGAATACGGATTAGTAGTAACATCTACGTTTCTCAGCGTAAGTGTCTTTTTTGCCGGATCAGAAGGGCAAAATAATTCTTTAAAGCTACCATCAGGAAGTCGAATACCACCCCCGTTTGGGCTTAATTTGAGCACTTGGATAAAATTTTCTGAAATGCTATAACAACCATCAGAAAATGATGAAACGAAAATATTACTCTGAATTCCTATGGTAATTTTACCCGAATAAGCTACACCGTAGATTCTCATGGCACTTAATGGCAATTTATAGAAACTCAGGCTATCATTTTTTACAAAATTTATTACTACCCCACTTTCCGATGTAAGCACATATTGGTACAAGGAATTACTGGCATTCTTTCTCTCAAACTCAATCATACGGATAGAATCATTTTCATTACAGACATAGATTGAAGTTGCACCACCTTTTAGATTTATTGTTCCTCCTTTAGTAATTTCTTTAAAAATATTAATATAATTAGGAGTTATAGCGAAGCATTCATTGGATATATTACCCGTAAATGGGGAACCAACAACGGCTAATAAATCCCCGGTATAGGACACACCGTATGCTTTACATTTACCAGTACCGAGTCCTTCAAAATCTACAAATCCATCCAAATTAGTAGTAGCTATCACTTTATTAGCACTATCAACCACTATTATTACATAATTTGAAAGTGCCGATTGTCCAAGTGCTGAAAAAGTAAAACGGTCAGGAAGACGATCCCCAGGGCAAGCATATAACACGGTATCACCAGATGCGGAGATGATTTTTCCTGCTTTTGGTATATCCAGTTTAATAGCAAAGTTATTTAAAGACCATTCAAAACAATCCGTTGACAATTCAGTTGCTCCACTCATATTTATAGTGTCTCCGACATGTAAAAGTAGCCTTCCTGAATAATTGGCACCATAAAGAAGATAATTGCCAGGTACATTATTATTCAGCAGTATAGATTTATTCAATGAAATCTGGCGACATATATTTTGATTATCCAAAAGAATCAAAGCAGATGCAATTGCAATATCATTGTTAAAAGCAACACTAAATGTATCTTGTCTGGCGTCCATTACACAAAAAAGTCTCTTTGTGGTAAGCGGAATCATCAAAGCCGCTTTGATGGTATCAATATCAATTCTGGATGGTCGTTGCCCTATGGAAAAGCATCCATTTGAAATATTTTTACTAAATATGTTGTCATTTTTATTAATCGTAAATGTTCCGGAGAAAGCTACATCATAAATAAAATAGGAATCCTTGGGAAGTTGGTCTATAACATATATATTTCCAGAAAAAAAATCTATTAATTTGCCATCAAAGAGAGTAATTAAAAAAATATGCCTACCCGTTACATTTTTCGGGGCTTGCATCATCACCGTATCCAATGTCGAATTATTGTAGCAATAAAATGTATCTCTACTGCCATTGGCAAAAAAAGCATTCTCGCCGGTAGGAAAATCACGAATAACCCGAATTACATTTTCTGAAAGTCTTACACATCCTTGTACGGCTCTAATGGTAGAGACATCTTGTCCAATAGTAAAAGCAATTGTATCAGAATAAGAAACTCCCCAAACTCTTAATAGGGCAGGCTGTGGCCCATCAAAATCAAATTGAGGAGATGTTTGAACTTTTAAGATATTATCACCGCCGTCAGCTAATACGAAAGCATATTTATTATTAGAAGTATCAGATTTAATAAATGAATAATTATCAGGTTTACCGTCTCCAGAGCATGCAAATATCTCCGTTTCTCCATCTGCAGTAGTAATAGAATTAGGAAGACACTGAGAAGTTAATTGTTGAGCAATCAAACTTAACAGGAGTACAATCGTACCTTTTCTGATATTTAATAGACCTTTAAACGTAAAGTGCATCATGATATTCACTATTTATGATACATCTAAAAACATGTACATAATTACTTAACGTTCAATTATCTACATAAATCATACCACAAGTAAAAAAAAGCCCCGGAATTTAAATCCCAGGGCTCGAAACATCAAAAGGCAAATAAAATGATGATTATTTCTTTTATTTCACGATCACTACTTTGATCTTATCAAAGATATAACCATTTTTGAATAATAGGAAATAGAGACCCGGAGTTAAACTCGATGTATTTATTTCAACTTCTTGATTTACAAGTACTTGAGAGTCCAAAATTATTTTTTGATTAACTCCCCCAGAGGCCGAAACAAGCACTAATTCGGGTCTTCCATGCTTTAAAATGGATGGTTTGAGCCTCACTTTGAAAACATTTTGTGCTGGATTGGGGTAAATGGAAATAAATGCAGGATTTTCTTTTGAGACTCCAATATTCTTACATAACCCACCAGTATTGGAAAGATTTAATGCTACATAGTTATCTGAAAGATCAAAACATCCCGAGGCAAGATTCACTTTCGTAACATCATCATTTCTGAATACACTCAGCACACCTCCATATGAAACACCATACACTTTGTATTGCCCTGGATCATATCCATTAAAGTCAATAGTGGCCTTTGCATTTTCATATACAAATTGTAATCGGTTCTGTGAGTTGGTTACCAGCAAGGCATAATTTAATTGAACGAGACTAGTGGTCTTAAATTGCAATGTATCCGGTGCTAAATCCTCCACACAAAAAGCGATGGCTGAATCACCATTTGCTAATGAAATATGACCAGCATCGGCTTCAGATTTTATCACGAAGATGGGAGAATCAGTTATATCAAAGCATTCAGATGCAATATCGGCAGCATTTAATTTTTTTCCCTGCGTGTCCAGGTCTCCTTTATAAGATATGCCATAAACTTTACAAGTTCCTAATGGATAGCCATCAAAATCTATTAGCGCCGTTTTGCTGATTCCAATTATACTATCGGCCATATTGGTAATAATATAAGCATACTCTAATGGGCCTGCTTCTATGGTGCTGAAATTGATAAAATCTGGCTGTTTATCACCAGGGCAAAGATAAATACTGCCCGATCCGTTGCTTGCAGTGATTTTACCAGCCTCTGGAGAGCTCCTGTTAATCAAAATAGAATTGGTGGATACTCCAAAACAACTATCAACAATGCGTGCCTGCGAAATTTTATCTCCTGGCTGGGCTATAAATTTCCCATTATAAGCTATTCCAAATATTTGAGTGGCACCTGTTGGAAGCAAATTGCTTATCAGTATTCCTGTAGTAGAAATAAATTTAAGCACATCATCCTGAATGCCGATAAACACGTATTTGGAATTTCCAGAAGCTCCATTGGACTTAAGTGATATCGTATCCACAGTCTTTGATTCAAGACAGTAATTGAATACACTTTCATTAGTATCTGTTCTTATATTTCCCGCCACAACTTCATTGGAACTAAGTGAAATAAAATTACTCGAAATGGAAAAACAGGATGAGGCTAGATTCTTTATAAAGATAGAATCTCCTACTTTACCCATAAAATCTCCCAAATAGGAAACACCATACACTCGTTGAGCTTGAGATGGTAATAATTCAATATTAGCTCTTTCAATATTTATAGCTACTATCTGACCGAAGGTGTCCGTTGCAACATAAGTATATAAAAATATTGACGGAGAAGTATTTACTATAGACAATATATCAGCCCAACCATCCTTTATACATGCCTGGTATGCTGTATCTCCATTAGCCAGATGAATAGAACCACCAATAGCCTGATCTTTGATTAATGTCAGGGTATGGGATGAAATCTGACCGCAGGACTTTTCCAGCTGTATTTGGTTTACATGATCTCCTACTTTGATGTTAACACTATCTACAAATGCAATTTGTTTGATCGAATAAACTCCATTTTTCAAATTAACAGGATCTATGGAATCTTGTTCTATAGAAACAATAATTCCGGCATCATTTACAACCAGGTGTTTATAATTTGGGCTGCTAGCCTGAATTTGTTTTAAGTAAATTTTGGATAAATTTTCACTACATATACTCAAGGTGTCTTTATTATTATCAAACTGAGAAAAACCGGCTTTGGCCTGCCCTTTTTCAATTATTAATTTATTAGAATTCGCCTGGCAAATTTGACCTTCCAATTGATTCTCAATAAAAGATTCAGTCGTGTCAAAATTAATTGCTTCCGGAAAAGAAAAGGCTGAGATTTCATAGATGCCGTTAGGAATATTCGTAAAATCCAATGTTGTATTCGTTAACCAGCCTTTATAGGGGCTGCCAGCATCACTGGTTCCGGAAATCAAATAGGCCTTGTAAAATGATGAAAAACCTGACTGGCTTATATTTAATTTCAGAGAGGCAGTATCATTGGCACACAGAAATTTTCTGCTTGAATTGTCTGAAAAAGCTAGTATCCCTGCATTGGCTTCATCCACATTAAAAGAAAGAAAATCATTTGAATAGTCATAACAATCATCTGAGGCAGGGTCCGAAAATAAAGAACCATTGTGAATAACCAGTTGACCAGTGTAAGAGAGATTATAAATCCTGTGTATGCCCTTATTAAATTTTCCGGGAAAGATTTTATCATTACTCAAACCTTCTATTGTATTGGCATCATCTACTAATACAAGTGTAGATTGAGGTCCCACAACACCTGATTTATTTACCTGGATAAATCTCACACTATCTCCCAAGCAGTAATTTTTCAATCCCTCGTTTGCAGTATAAGAAATGGAACCACCATCCGGATTTTGTTTTACTATTAAAACAAAGTTAGATGTCAATGCTCCACAATCATCTGATAATAAAGTTTGATCAATTCTTTTACCTGGTAAGTTTGCGGAGATATTTCCTGTATAGGTCAAAGCATATATTTTACAAATTCCAGCTCTAAGTGTTGAAGAGCTTAATACGGGCTCTGCACTAACCTCCAGAATAGTATTAGCAGAATCGGTGACAATATATTTTACTTGTCCTCCACTATTTCCACTTAATGATACTTCTATAGATTGATCCTTATTACTACTTGCACATATGAATAAATCTTTTGAGCCATTTTTAAAATTTATTTGGCCACCCACCGGTATTCCATGGATGAGCGTTATGTAATTTTTACTGATGGAATAACAATCGTCAGAAAGTGGCTCGCTAATGTTATCTCCATTTTTTAACAAAAAATTTCCCGAATATCCTGCTGCATAAATTTTACATGTTTTGCAATCTAAAGGATCAGCATTGATGACTGGTGAATTGCTCAGAGCAACTACTTTATCATTTTCATTCACTACCACATATTTTCTCATATTGTTAGAAGGAAAAAGAGCATCTACCGCAATGGAATCTGCTTTTTGATCCGGGCCACATACAAAAATTGGAGCACTACTTTGCGGGCCCAATACTGGAGCCAATGGCTGTGACCTTATCACCGTGATAAAATTTGAAGATCTGGTAAAACAGAAATTGGCAACCCTATTCTCGGGCAGATATTTGCCCACAATTTTGTTTAAGGGACCTTTATATGCAAACCCAAATACTTTATAAGTACCTTCAGGCAAGCCGTCAAAATCTACTAATCCATTATTTACTATAAATTTTACGGTATCCTTTTCATTAGTAACCACAAATACAAATGGAATGCTATATGTGAATTGCCTGATAGAAACAGTACTTTTAAAACTACCCGGGCAGGAATAGACTACCGTATCCCCACTAAAAGTCTCTATTGGTTTACTATCAAAACATTGGGTATAGCTAAAATATGGAATTAATCCCATCAGGCAAACGATTGCCAGCTTGGAGTTTAAGTTCATGGCTTTGAATTTAAAAAAATTATAAAATGTTGTCTTATCTGTTGAAATACTTGTCCCTGTAGAACTTTCATCCTGTCACAAATTAAGTTCATCATAGGCTATAATTTAGTTAATGAGATACATATTAAATTCACACATATATAGAACGGTAATAGTGTGAGTTAAGGGCAATAAAAAAAATTGTACTGGAGCATTAATGTTAAAAAATAAAACCTAGTAAAATAATCTTTGAATAATATCGTTGAGTTGCCTGCATTGGTCTAATCATTCCATTTTCTTTTTAGTAAACCGATATCTTTGCATTCATTTTTATAATATGAGTACCAGAGTTTTATTTTTACTTTTTTTCCTAATTGTAATCGACATTTATAGTTATCAATGGTTGAGGCAGTTAATAAGCCCGTTAGAACCGGTATGGAAAAGCTTATTACAAGTATTTTTCTGGTCAGGTTCGGCTATTACCCTTGTACTCACTATTACTTATGCCCTGAATGTAGATTTTATATCCCCTCATATTTTAATCTATTTGAGAGCCTGGGCATTCATAAGTTATTTCGCAAAATTTATCAGTATACCCATTGTATTAATTGATGATTTAAGAAGAATGTTAGGATATCTGATAAAGTGGCTAAAGCCTGATTATGTGTACAGCACATCCCGGATGGAATTTTTAAGCAAGGTAGGAGCGTTTGCCGCAGGGGTTCCATTTTTTACTTTGTTATATGGAATGGCACGCAATGCTTACAGGTACCAAATCCATCGCATTAAGATTCCAATAAAGAACCTTCCCCCCGCTTTGGAAAATCTGAGAATAGTACAAATCTCTGATATCCATAGTGGTAGCTTCACTTCTATAGATCAAGTAAAGAAAAGTATATCTATGGTAACAGATCTTCAGCCCGACATATTATTCTTCACAGGAGATCTCGTCAACTATAAAGCAGATGAAATAATACCATACATTGATATTTTCCAAAAAATGAAGGGCAAATATGGCAGCTTTTCAGTTTTTGGGAATCATGATTATGGCGATTATGCACAATGGGCAAATCCATCAGAAAAAATTACTAATCTGAATACCCTCAAAAAACATCACGCCACTATTGGATGGAATTTACTTCTAAATCAAAATGAAACCATCGAAATCCATGGTGAAAAGATCAGCATTATTGGAGTAGAAAATTTCTCAGCCTCACGCAGATTTACAAAATATGGAAATTTGTCAAAAGCCTACATAGGGCTACCTCTTGATAGTCTGAAGTTATTGCTTTCACATGATCCCAGTCATTGGGATTTTGAAGTAAACAAATCCTATAAAGACATTGCCCTCACTTGTTCTGGGCATACCCATGGCTTTCAATTTGGAATAGAGATTCCGGGATTCATGAAATGGAGCCCTAGCCAATACATTTATAAAGAATGGGCTGGTTTATACAGCACCAATGAAAAACAACATTTATACGTAAACCGCGGTTTCGGATTTTTAGGGTACCCGGGAAGAGTAGGAATATTGCCAGAGATCACTTTGCTGGAGTTGATCTCTGCTTAAATAGCATTTTATAAATAAACCGGATATTTGCGCAAGAATTACTCTAAACAGTTTAAAATCACTTATGCGTGTAATGTTATTTTGCTTTGGAATCCTCCTCATTCAATGTAAAAATCAGGATTCTAAATCTATCCATCAAACACAATCTATCTCCAGGGATCTCATCAATGGCAATTGGACTGTAACAAATGCAATACGAAACAACAGGCCCACACAAACTATTAATGGGGCGATATTTACTATCTCTGAAGGAAAAATGACTCACAATCTATATGGAATTGATAAGACATATGACTTTACCATGGTAGATTCTACGTTGCTGGCATCGGATCAAACAAAATATAAAATTGAGTTTCTTACTGATAGTATACTTGTAATCAACACTGTACTGCAAACTTTTCATTTCAAAATGTCGTTGAAAAGAATAGACTTAGATTTAGATTTAGAAAGTGCCCCTACCCCAATAAATTATTAATTGGTTAAAAAATCGGATTCATCCAATTCATATGGCCATCTTTTAAATACCAAAACACAGCTGCTATAATCAGTGGAACGACCACTGAAATAATAATCAATGGATAATACCACGATCCTACATCAGCATACTCCAGCCTATCTGCAATCCAGGATATAATCAAAATTGCAAATGCAATAGTAGAAAAAGAAACGCTCATGATTAAGCCAGTATAATCATCTATGATCCAAACTATTGTGTAAACAATTGCTTGAATTAATGTTATAGCCAGCAATCTTTCTTTACTCATGCTTCAAGTTTACAGAAAAATTCATTTGAAAACATTCAATTAATCAATCTCTAACCATGGCGAAATTATCCCGTTTAAGTATCATTACAAAGTACTTCAAATGATGAAATACAAAATATTTATAGTTTTGCATTCTAATTTCGAAAAGAGACGAACCTAATTATGGGTAAAAAATTATTAATAGTAGAATCACCTGCAAAAGCCAAAACAATAGAAAAGTACCTCGGTAGTGATTACCAGGTGAAATCTAGTTTCGGGCATATAAGAGATCTGGAGAAAGGTAAAAAAGGTATTGAAATTGAAAATGATTTTCAACCAAATTACATTGTCAGTCCGGAAAAGACAAAAGTAGTAAAAGAGCTGCGTGATGCCGCCAGGCAAGCCTCAGAAGTTTGGATGGCAACGGACGAAGACCGTGAGGGTGAGGCAATTGCATGGCATTTATGCGAAGTCTTAGATTTAGACCCTAAAGTAACAAAGCGGATTGTTTTCCATGAAATTACCAAGCCTGCCATCCAGGAAGCAGTGTTGAATCCACGAAAAGTAGATTTGGATTTGGTAAATGCTCAACAGGCCCGTAGGGTTTTGGATAGATTGGTTGGTTTCGAATTATCCGAACTTTTATGGAAGAAAATAAAAAACAATTTGTCTGCCGGAAGAGTACAGTCTGTAGCAGTAAAATTAATAGTAGAGCGCGAACGGGAAATTCGAAATTTTGAGGTCACTCCATTTTTCAAAGTAAGTGCATTATTCAAAGTCAGGGACACTGAAGGCAGAGTATTCAACCTCAAAGCTGAAAGACCAGAAAGATTCGATACCAATACGGAAGCACGGAAGTTTTTAGAATCCTGCAAAACAGCTGCATTTACCATAAAATCTATAGATGTAAAACCCCTTCGAAGAAAACCAGCACCTCCTTTTACAACATCTACTCTACAGCAGGAGGCTTCGCGTAAATTAGGCTTCGGAGTGTCCCGCACGATGATTACTGCTCAAAGATTGTATGAGCAAGGTTTGATCACTTATATGCGTACTGACTCTACTTCATTAAGTACTACAGCTATCGATCAGATTGTCACTGAAATTGAAAAAAGCTTCGGTAAAAAATATATTGAAACCCGAGTATATAAAAGTAAAATAGCGAACGCCCAGGAAGCCCATGAAGCTATCAGACCATCCTATATAAATCAACTGGAAGTCTCTTCTATCCGTGATGAGCAAAGGCTGTATGAATTAATCTGGAAGCGAACCATAGCTTCCCAAATGGCAGATGCTGAACTTGAAAAAACTATCGTTAAGATCGGAATCTCCAATCTTCCAGGTGAATTTTTACAGGCAGAAGGAGAAATAATAAAATTGGATGGCTTTTTAAAAGTATACCTGGAATCAGAAGATGAAGAGGATGAAGCTAATGATGAATCTATATTACCTCCGTTGAGCATAGGGCAAGCCCTGGATCTCAATAAAATGGAAGCCATACAAAGATTTACGAGACCCCCGGCAAGATATACGGAGGCAAGTCTGGTTAAGAAATTGGAAGAACTGGGAATTGGAAGGCCTTCTACCTATGCGCCTACTATTTCAAAAATTATGGAGAAAGGCCGTGGCTATGTGGTTAAGGAACAAAGAGAAGGTACAGTAAGAGTGTTTGAGGTATTGACTCTTGAAAAAGGAGTTATCAGTACTCATATGGATAAAGAAATTACAGGAGCATCAAAAAACAATCTATTTCCCTCAGATATGGGTATGCTGGTAGTAGATTATTTATCAAAAAATTTTGATGATATCATGAGCTACAGTTTCACTGCTGAAATAGAAAAAGAGTTTGACCTTATAGCTGAAGGAAATCTGGAATGGCACAAAATGATTAAAGATTTTTATCTGCCCTTTCATAAAAAACTGGAAGACACTATTCAAAATACGGGAAGAGAAAGTGGCAAACGTATATTGGGAAAAGATCCGAAATCAGGATTTACTGTTTTCGTGCGAATGGCTCGCTTTGGGCCAGTGGTACAAATAGGAGATACAGATGAGATTTCAGAAGATGTGAAACCGGAGTTTGCAAACCTAAAACCCGGCCAGTCCATGGAAAACATCACCTATGAAGAGGCGATGGAATTATTCAAATTACCAAGAGCATTAGGAAATTATGAAGGGAAAGAAATCACTATTGGCCAGGGAAGATTTGGCCCTTATGTAAAATATGATGAAGGATTTATATCAATTCCACGCATCGAAGATCCATTGACTATAACTTTAGACCGGGCTGTAGAGCTCATAAAAGAAAAGCAAGAAGCAAACGCTCCAATAGCTACCTACAAAGGCCTCCCTATTAGCAAGGGCAAGGGAAGATTTGGGCCTTTTTTAAAATGGAATGAATTATTCGCCAATGTTCCTGCTAAAATAAATTTTGATGAATTAAATGCAAAAACTGCAATTGAATTAATACAGGCAAAAGAAGAAAAAGAAGCCAAAAAGTATATCAACACCTGGGACGAAGAAAAAATAAGTGTGCAGATCGGAAGATGGGGACCTATAATCTTTTATGGTAAAAAGTTCGTAAACTTTCCAAAAGATGAAAATGGAAAACGAATTAGCGCTGAAGACGCCGCTGAGTATACTTTAGAAGAAGTAAAATCTTTAATTGAAGCTACTGACCCAACTGCCTTTACTAAGAAAACAAAGGCAAAACCAGTTGCTAAAAAATCAAGCTATGCAAAACCAAAAAGTTCTTCAAAAAAGATAATTACCATCAAAAAGAAAATAAGTCCTCCTAAAGCAAAAGCCTAAAATTTATTTGGTTGCTTTTTGAGGCTTTTCATCTACTTGAGACAATCGCATTTGTACTTGATTGTCACCGTATTTAGGAGTACCTACCAGGATCAGCATATTACTATTAAACTTGGATTGCCACTGAGATTTTTTTTCAGAGGAATTGGATGGGGTCATTTCAATAAATCCCTGATTATCAACAGTATAATTACCCTTGCTGGTGATATTTGAGTAGCTGCCTTTAGTGTATTTCCCGTTTTTGGTGAATTCCAGCCAAAATCCATCCATATCCTTTTCAGCAATATTTTTTGCACCATCTATTCCCCCATCAAATTTCCAAAGTTTCCTGCTCAAATCACGCACCAAAATGGTATCAAAGTGATTATACTTATTATTTCCGCCAGCTGCAGCTTCTTCAAACCCCTGTATTGCAGGATCGGGGTCTTTAGCAATACCACTACCCATTGCAGTGATTTTGAAATTGGTATTTACATTTGCAGTATCTTTCTTTGAAAATATATCTTTTGATTCGGGCTCAGAATTTTTACAATCCATCCATAAAGCAGACATTGAAAACAGAGTAAATAAAAGAACTAAAAGTTTTTTCATGAATATAATTAATTGAATTTAATGCGCAAAAGTAGTGGATTCCAATTTGAACAAAAAATTAAAGCTTTTTTAATTAAGCATAATATACCAAATGATACTACTATACTGGTAGGTCTGAGTGGTGGTCCAGATTCCATGTGCTTAATAAATGCTTTACTAGAAAATAAAATGGGAGTACTAGCCGCCCATGTAAATTATCAATTGCGAGGACAAGCATCAGATGAAGATGAAATATTTACAAAAAATTGGTGCAAACAGAAGAATATCAACCTTTTAAATGTACGATGGGATACTAAAAAAATGGCTTCTGCAGCAAAGACTGGTATTGAAGAAACTGCCAGAAAATTGCGTTACAACTGGTTTGAAAAATTGTGTAAAAAAAATAAAATCCAATATGTAGCTACGGGACACCATATGAATGACCAGGCTGAAACAGTCCTGCTCCAGCTGATCAGAGGTACGGGCATCTCCGGGTTGCAAGGTATACTACCCGTAGCTCCCTTTCCCTATACTGAAACAGGCCATCTAAGTGCTAAACTTATCAGACCATTATTGTCCATCACAAAGGATGAAATAGATGATTATTTACGTACAAAAAACATTCCGTTCAGGAAAGATGCCTCTAACGAAGAGGATATGTTTTCCAGAAATAAAATCAGGTTGAATGTAGTCCCTATTTTGCACCAAATCAATAATAATGCCAGCAGACACATAGCTGAAAATGCGATGAAAATGCAAGGTATAGCACCTCTGATAAACAAAGCAGTTGAAATCTTTATTTCGAAGCATACTTTAAAATCAGGAACCAAAACCAAAGTATTTTTTGATGAAGAAGTAAATCTTCAAACTGCTTTTTATCTGCTGGAGGGATTTGGATTCAACGAGGATCAAGTAAGTCAGATCTTTCATTGCATAGCTCAAAAGCATAAAAGCAGAACTTTCCAATCTGATAATTTTACTCTTTTTACTTTAGAAAAGGAAGTTGAAATAGTCAAAAGAAAGGAAGAAGATTTCATAGAACTAAAGCTCAAAAGACTTCCCTTATCATTTAAGCTTCAAGATCAAACAATCCGGTTCGGAAAATCAAAAAAAATCGAACTGGATTCCCTTACTAAAACTAAGCTTGATCTTAATAACATCCAATTGCCCTTACTGGTACGCCGGTGGCAAAATGGCGATAAGATGCAGCCACTGGGCATGAAAGGAAAATCAAAAAAGATTAAAGACATACTCACAGATAAAAAAATATCCGGAATCGAAAAACAAAACGCAATAGTATTAGTAAATCAAATGGAAGAAATCATATGGCTTCATCCGACAAATACGATCAGTGAGTTGTACAAGATAACAAGATCAACAAAAAATTGTTTGACTATTGCCATTATTTAGATCCCGCTTATCCCAAATTGTCAATATCAATGGGCAGTCTTCTAAGTCGCTTGCCGGTAAGATTAAAAATAGCATTACCTAGAGCTGGTGCAATTGGCGGTAATCCTGGTTCTCCTACCCCACCCGGCTTCTCCCAATTTTCCATTATATGAATATCCACTAAAGGCATTTCATTGATTCTCATCAATTGATAAGTATGGTAGTTGGTTTGATCACATTTGCCATCAGTGAATGTAATTCCTCCTTTGATCGCAGCAGTCAACCCCATGACGATATTGCCCTCCGTCTGTGCTTTTACCATATCAGGATTTACGTGCAGTCCACAGTCAATCACAGAAGTTACTTTTATTATTTTTATGCCATTGCCATCTTTCGCCACTTCAACAGCAGCGGCGCTCATTGTAGAGAAAGACCTGAACATAGCTATACCCCTGGCATGATCCACAGGTAATGCCGGATAGGACTTAATGATTTCCTCCAGCTTTGAAATTACTTTTAAATCACGTTCATCATTTTTCAATAACTCCTTCCTGGCTACAATTGGATCTTTTCCCGCTTTGATGGCCATTTCGTCAATAAAACACTCCTGGCCCCAGGCGAAATTTGAAGCATATACTGATCGCCACCACAATATGGGAATATCCGTTTTTACCCTACTATAAGAAAGATGATTTACTTTGAAATCGTACTTGTTATTTTCTTTGCTTAATTCCCCCGCTATCCAGTCATCAGCCTGAAATGCTTGAAGCCCGTTCCAATGTTGGCCCTGGATTGATTCTCCAATTGCATGATGACTAAGTGCCGCAAGACGATTTTTATTATCTACTACTCCTCTGAGTTTACTAAGCATTGCAGGTCTGTAAGGACCTTGGGCCATATCTTCTTCCCGAGGCCAGATCAATTTTACAGGAGCCTGCATCTGCCTGGAAATATCGATAGCTTCTTTCATGAAATCCATATAAGCTTTCCTTCCAAATGAGCCGCCCAGCAAGGTCGCATTGATTTTTACTTTATCATCGGCAATTTTTAGATAGTTGGCAGCTTCGCTAATCGCTCCATCCGGTCCTTGTATAGGGGCCCAAATTTCTACAGAACCATCAGACTTAACATGAGCAGTAGTATTAACAGGTTCAATAGCAGCATGGGCTAAAAATGAGGTCTCGTAAACAGCCTCCAATTTCATTTCAGAAAAATTGAAATACGCATCAAAATCACCTTCTTCTTCAGCTCGTATTCCAGGTTTTTCAGCTGCAGCGTACATATTTTTAAAATAATTAGCTGAGTTCACCGTCTCCAGGGCATCCCCATGGTCCCATCGAATATCTACCAACTTACTTGCTTTCAGAGCAGCCCAATAATTATCTGCAACAATGGCTATAGCATCAGTTTCTCCACCGGGATAGGAGTGTTTAGTCTTCAAAACGGCTTTTACACCTGCTATTTTTTTTGCATCAGTATCTGTAAAGCTGATGAGCTTGCCTTTTATCGAAGGTGCATGCACTGTCACTGCATAGAGCATATTAGGAACCTTAATATCTATTCCAAAAATAGCCTTGCCCGTAACTTTTGAAGGCACATCCAGGCGCTTATTGTATTTTCCCAAAATGCGAAAGTCCTTTGGGTCTTTTAATGTTGGGCTTTCAGGAACCTCTAAAGCAGAAGCATCATTTACCAATTCACCATAAGAAAAACTTTTAGTGCTATTCTTTAAAAAGACTTTGCCCTCACTAGCATAACAATTGTCAACGGTAGTACTCCATTTGTTTGCTCCCGCCTGGATCAACATTTCCTTAGCTGAAGCACCGGCTTTCCGAAGTGAATCCCATAATTGTCTCACAGTACTACTTCCACCAGCCTGCTGAGGCCCGTACTTAGCTCGACCATCAGATTGGATTATTTTTACCTGGCTTAGATTAACTTCCAATTCTTCCGCTATAATCGATGGCACCGCTTGAGATGAACCCTGACCCATATCTGGTCTACTGTTGACTAAAGTTATATTTCCAGCCGTATCAATTAACACAAATGGATTAAGCTCTTGTTTGAATAATTCAGCATTCATTTTATACACTGAATCTACACCTGCCAGGGATTTAAATCCAAGTGCCAAACCAACTCCAGTAATACTCGATGTTTTTAAAAAATCTCTTCTATTTGCAACTACTTTCATTTTGATTGATCTATTGATAATGAAAAAAAAATAAATTATCTACCTGTCCCCTGAGGAACGGGTGAACTTGCTGCACGATGAATGGCTTTCCTTATTCGATCATAGGTGCCACATCTGCAAATATTACCAGCCATATAAGCATCTATATCTTCATCAGTAGGATTAGGCTTTTGGCTTAATAAAGCTACTGCTGACATGATCTGTCCACTTTGACAGTATCCACACTGTGGCACTTGTTCCTCTACCCATGCCTGTTGCACAGCACTTAAAGCTTCAGGAGTTCCAATACCTTCTATGGTAGTAATCTTTTGCTTTTTTGAAATACTCCCAACCGTTATCTGGCAGCTTCTTACAGGCACCCCATCAAGATGAACCGTACAGGCGCCGCATTGGGCTATACCGCAGCCATATTTTGTCCCAATAAGTCCCACATAATCCCGAATAGCCCAAAGCAAAGGCATGTCAGTCTCTGCTTCAAATTGATATTTTTGGTTATTTACTGTCAACGCTATTTTTGCCATATTTAATAAAATTTAATTCGAATTGCCAAAGCTAAGAAAGCTCAAACCCAAATTTTAATTTTGACAGGTAATAATTTGTTAAATTAAGATGGACCCATTTTCCCACGCTCTCCCAATTCTATAACCTCTAAGTTTATCAATTTATTTTCAATAATTTCAAACCTAACCGCGGTGCGAAAAATATGAAACCCTTCATGACCACAAGCGCCTGGGTTAATATGCAAATGTCCTAGCAATGGGTCTTTCATTATTTTCAAAATATGAGAGTGACCACAAATAAACAAATCCACTGGATCCTCTTTGAGTTGTTTTTTTACTCGGGCGGTATACTTACCGGGATAGCCAGCAATATGAGTCATGAATATTTTAAAATCACCCAATTGCCATTTTAATTCATTGGGGAACATCGATTGGATTTCAGGGCTATCAATATTTCCATAAACACCTTTCAAAGGCCTTTTTCTCTCAATACGTTGGATTACATCTGTAGAACCGAAATCACCTGCATGCCAGATTTCATCTCTATCCTCAAATAGATCTAAGAGGCGAAGATCAATAAATGAATGTGTATCAGACATCAATCCTATCTTCATGGCAGTATATTCTTTAAGCAAAATAGGATCGCCCGGCAGGGCAATCCTATTCAAACATAATATTAAAAATCTATTTACTCTACTAAAACTAATTTTTTAGAAATTCTATACTCACCTGCACTTACCTGATAGTAATAAACTCCCGGAGAAGGAAGGTCTTCATTTGTAATTTTTATTTGATTATATCCTTTTTGATAGTCTCCTTTAATGTTTTTGACCACCTTGCCGGTAAGATCTATAATCGCAATTTTTACTGACAAATTATTGGGTAAATCAAAGCCAATAGAGGTAAAGCTTGAAAACGGATTGGGAGCATTCTGATAAACTAACATTCCTTTATTCTCTATTGCCTGAGAGGTAATATTTAATCTGATATTTTTTGCAAAATCATCATGATCAGATGCGTATGCTTCAGCCCTGGTAATCTTAGAATTGATTTGAATTAACTGCGAAAGCAAAGCATTGGATTTAGTCTTGAATTGTAAAGTAAATAACACTTCATTCGCTAGGAAAGATGTAGTATTGAGGTCAAACCAGGAAAGAGGCAGCAATCCTTTTTTCAGTTGATTATAAGCAAAATTGGATTCATCCAATTTTATACTTCCACTTCTAAAGCCAACGAATTCCAGTTCATTAAAATCAAATCCAAAAGTAAATTGAAATCCAGCCAGGCTGCCAGATTTCTTTAGCTTTAACGGTATTTCGATTACTTTACCAGGTTGCAATTTAATATCTTCTGATTCAAGTACGATTTCGCTTTTCGAAGACCTGGCTTCTGCACCCAATAATTGATGAGCAACCACGGTTTCATTCACATCACCAATTTTTATTCCCATAAAATCATTAATGGATTTGGGCAATTGCAGTCCGGGTTTTTGAATTTGCTCGTTGATTATAAATGGCGTTTTTGGATTTAAAGTGGATTTTTCGGCAAATCTCCAGGAGGTATTATTAGGCAATTCATTGTATATGCCCAGTATCAATTTTCTTAATTCCAACATATCTACTGCCTCTACTACCTCATTGTGATTGACATCGGCAGCTATAATTTTGTACATCGAACTCAAAGGTTTCACCCCAAGCACATGTTGTTGAATGAGCATTAAATCGATAGTAGAAACACCGTTCATCCAATCATCATTCTTGGCTGGTACTAAAGTGAAGTTAGAGTTATCTACCACTCGTGTAAAGGCAAACTTCCCGTCATTGCCGGTAGTCGCATCTGTACTGAGATCATTCCCAGACTTCAATTTTACTTTCACTCCTTGTACAGCGGCACCAGATTCGGTAGAAATTCCACCTTGTATCGATGAAATATTTGGTTGAGAACAAATAGGAGGAGTATTATTGTCCTGAATCAATACATATGTTTCACATTTATCTGCATTCCCAGCTTCATCTACTACCCAGATGCACAATAAATTTGTCCCAAGACTTTTACAATCAAATGTCTTGCCCGTGTCACCAGGAGCAGAACAGTCTGCATTCCCAAAATAATACTTCAACTTATCCTTTGGAGTACAATTATCATATGCTCCTGCATTAAAGTCCCGGGCCCATATAGTAAGAGCGCCTGTTGATGGCATTAATACGGTAGCTATTCCATTCAAACAATAAGGGGTTGGTTTCTTACAATCTTTTACCATGAGTTTCATTTCACAAGTATCTTCGTTTCCACATTTATCTGAGGCATATACCACCAAAGTATAATTTCCTGCAGACAAAACTTCATGGAATCCTTTTACATTAGGAATACTTCTTTTTGAAACCACGGTAGATCCAAAAGGAATCAATTCCCATCTAAAAGCAATCTGGTCAGCAGGAGTACAATTATCACTTGCTGAAAAATTAAACTGAAACTGCTCCACACAATTATCTACATAGGTACAAAGAATAGTGTCTTTACAATTTAGCACTGGTGCTATTTCATCAATCACTTTTATTATTTGAGTATAGGTAATATAGCCATCTCCATCGTCCTTTAGGTTTCTATACACGCATGCACGACCATCTTTATTGGCTACTAAGGTATCGTTTACAATTACTTCAGTTTGTCTATCGTGCTGCAATGGGTCATATTTACACCAATCGGTCAATGTCCAGGTTCTTACTATTTTATAACAACCATCTTCCACAATATCATACCGCACATCGTCATGGTTCACCCCTACTAATTCACACTCATCATCCATGATCATTATATTTCCTGTCATGGAGCCATCACCGGGATCCAATAATTTAGAATTACTTATTTCTTTACAATTTAGAGTCACATCTGCAGGGAAAATTACTTCAAAATCTGACCTGGATTGCGTGTATATTTTTTGTTCGCAAGTAGTTTTATTACCACAATTATCTTTTGCAGTCCAGGTACGTTTGATCCAACCTTTACCGCATTTATCGACCTGTGTGTCATCTGTAAAAGGAATCGTATCATTTAATTTACAGTTATCATAAATCCAGAACTTACCTATGCCTGCTGAAACAGATGGCCTTCCACCACTGGCTGCTACAGGTATTGAGAAATAAGATTTAAAATCAACTTTCCCTCCGGTATCCGAAGAATCAAGACAGAGCCATGCTTTGCAATAAATGGGGGCCCATGCATTATTAGCGCATATGGCATCTACTAACTGATTGTGATCATCATGAGAATAGACTTGTACTGGACCACCATAGTAACCATAATATTTTCCAGTAGGATCTATGGCATCTGTGAGGTTACCATCATTTTCTTTAATACATTCGATTTGATTTGGCCATGCCCCGTCAACCTTGCCATTCGTACAATTAAGTAAATGTGCATTAGCATTCTTAGGATCTCCCACTACTCCATCACAATATATATATACATCCTGTGGACGATCACAGGCAGGAGGCGTTTTGTCTACAACATCTACTATTACCATACATTCATTGTATAAATATTTTGAACAGGTATTTCCAGGAGGGTATGCATAGATGGATTGTATTGTAGAAGTAAATGCAGTTTCATAGGATAAATCCAAACAGTCTTTTGAAAACTCAAAAATGGAATTATAGTCGGCGAATGCGTTCAAATTAAATGAACCCACAAATATTTCTTTACTATCATAGTCTTTTGAATGGAGATAAGTCAGCCAATTACTCAACGAATCTTTGCACAATATTCTAGGTCTCCAGGTACAATCTCTTGCTTTAGCTTCTTTGTACCAGGTATCATGTTTGTCTAACCAATTAAAATTGAATTCTGCTCTGAATAAATGACTGGTGTTGTAACAATACCAATCATGCGGGCTACATAAAAAAATATGGGAATCATATAACGGTACCCCGCATGCCTCGTAGACTCTAAGCACTACTTGCTGCCTTCCACACTCAGACAGATCCAGGTAATCTTTGAAAACATAACAATTAATGTAGTTCTCTATGTATGCATCATAAAATAATTTTTTGTTCCAATACTCTGCTGAGCCACAATTTTTTTCAATTTTAGAAACGGCAGCTGTTCTTACAGATTCTATCTCCGTCATGCGGGCTATTGCAAAATGCAACACATTACAGCAGTTATCTCTACTGCCATTATCGAGATCTTTAGCATATACTCTAGCCCAGCATGTAGCAGGGTCTACTACTGCTTGGGTATTTTCATTACACAATGGGGTAGGTGCCGTATTATCTGTGACGCAAATTTCAATGGAGTCCCGGGTACGATTAAAACAACGATCTGAAAGATCTACATACATTCTAAAGCATCTTCGTCCATAGATTGCACCAGTGGCAGGAAGATTTACAGTAGTGGGCAAAGTCCCCTTTAATACGATCGTTTTTTGAGTGGCATCATCAGTATAGGATATAAAATAATCTTGTTTGATAGTTTCATCGCAATCATCTACAATCAGTGCCTTTACATTTAGCTGGCTTATACAATCATGAGGTTTTACCAGTGCTGAATAATATTTCAAAGTATCAGCCACAATAGGCATTTCTCCATCCTGCACTTTAATATATTGAACACATTTGACCTCGGCCCCTGTACACCAATCTACTATGCGCCATTCTCGTCTGATTTTAAATCCATTTCCACATAAATAAGTGATAAGATCGTAATATTCGAGGCTAAGTTTGCAAAGCCCACCTTTTCTCATTCCATTTTTTGTCCACATAGTCACACAAGAATCTACATACACGCAGGTATCTTTTGCCGCTAATCCCGAGAGACTTGAATTTGAAGGAAATGGGGTGTTTCTGGCTACAGCTACCAATAAAGTATCTCTTACAGCTGGTACCAGTAAAGAATCCCTGGTGATACAAGTACGAAAATTGCTGGCAAAGGTGTCTGTCATTTGTAGCCTCAATAATAATTCGGGCGTAGGGTAGAATTTATTGTTCTTTTCTGATGAAAATGTGATCATTTCGTAATTCTTTCGATCAGTAATCAATCCTGTGGCGTCCGGCTTTCGACAAAGTACTCTGCAATTAAGCGAAACATTATTAGTACATTTTACATCTGAAATATGGTCTTTCCTTATCAATAAAGTATCATTACAAGTGGAAGTATTCCCCCAGATATCAAAAGAAGTAATACTTCTATATACCCGGCCTATTATAGCTGAATCACAATTATAATCCTTCCATGATAAAGCAGAGATCACTGCAGTCCCTTCCTGGGCACAATTATCCTGAGGCTGGTTTACGATTTCACTATATTCCACTAATTGAAAGCAACTTATTCTTAAATTATTCTTACATAATGGTAAAGGAGGGAGTTTATCTTCAATGGTCACATAGCCCCAACAACTATTTCTTGAGGTTTGATCAGTTGCCTTATAGATAAATGTATAACCGAGATGAGACCGGTCTACGGCCCCATTGCTCAGCTGATTCGTTCCAAAAGGATAGCTTAATATAATTGAATATGTACAAGCTCCCGGATTTTCTAAAACATCATCAGGTGCTATGATTCGCTGACAATTCTCATCTAGCGAAATATTTAAATGGCCACTACAATTAAGATTACAAGGCATTGCCAAAGACCTCATATTCAGAAATAATAAAATTATTGGTATGCATACCAGACGACTGATATATGAACTGCCTTTGGCTCTCGCCAAAAAAAGAGAAGTTGAATTATTGAAAATAGTATTGATCATATAAGTTTTTTATAAATTTGGTATGATCAAATACTAAATCAACAATTATTCCAAAATATTATAAAATTTTATAATGTGTTTTATTTTTTAATATAAATATATGGTTTTCAGATACTTAAAGGAAGTCAACATATTAAATATTTATTTAATATAAATCTATGGCTAAATCAACATTTCAAAATACCCAGATAGGGAAAAGAGTGTTGAAACTCAGCAACCTGGATAAAAGCATTTATAAAAATGAAGGCATTTTAAAGGCAGAGGTAATCAAGTATTATTATACTATAGCGCCTACTATGCTTAAATATATTAAAGGAAGACCACTGAGTCTCATTCGATATCCTGATGGCATTGAAGGGGAAGTATTTTTTCAAAAAAACAAGCCTGATTTTGCTCCCGAATGGGTAGATAGTGTCACCTTGGGTAAAGAGGAAAAGAACTATATCATCGCCGATGAAGATGCAACACTTGTTTGGATTGCAAACCTGGCCGGACTCGAATTACATATGGCTAACTGTAAGCGACCTTCGTTTGACAAACCTGATGTGATGGTCTTTGACCTTGACCCACCCGAAGATGGTTGGTGGGACAATACAAAATTGATAGCTAAAGCACTAAAAGATCTCCTGGAACTATATGGTTATCATCCATTTATAAAAACATCTGGAAATAAAGGATTGCATTTATTTGTCCCCCTTGAAGCAAAATTTGGCTATGATGAAGTAATAGAAATTCTAAAAAAACTTACAGAAGAATTCGTGGCTTCCCAACCCGAGCTATGTACTCTAAACATCAGAAAAAACAAACGGACTGATAAAATATTTATCGACATTCAAAGAAATCATGCCTCTCAAACTATTATTTCTCCTTACTCTTTGAGAGGCAAGCCCGGTGCCCCTGTAAGTATGCCGATCTCATGGCTGGCAGTGGATGACTTGAAGGATGCCAAATCATTTACTTTATTTACAGTTCCCGAATTTTTAAAGCAATATGGAGATCCATGGGATGGATTTTATAGTAAATCCGTGCTATTACATACCCATAGAAAGCAAATTACGACCTCAAAATCCATCAATCCAGATGGAACGAAGCATAAAAGCCCTGAACAACTCGAAACTTACCAACAAAAACGTGATTTTGAAAAAAGTCCTGAGCCCATAGGAGAGGATGAGAATGAATATACAGACTCTAATGCTTTTGTGATTCATAGGCATCATGCCACCAGACTGCATTACGACTTACGCTTACGGGTTGATGGTGTATTGAGGTGTTGGGCTGTTCCTAAAGGTATGCCAGATCAGAGTGGGATAAAAAGGATGGCGGTAGAAACAGAGCCCCACCCTATTCAATATCTCAATTTTGAGGGTGTAATTCCAAAAGGAGAATATGGAGGTGGCCCCATGTGGATTTTTGCAAAAGGTAAATTTGAAATCACTAAGCCCAAGAAAGATGGATTTTATTTTAGGTTATATAGTCCAGAATTAGAGGGTGAATTTCGAATGCACAATACGAAAGGTAAGGAATGGCTGCTGGAACGAGTAGATCGTGCTCAATGGGATCGCACATCCATTATCTCACCTATGCTGGCAAGTTCCTCTAACACACTTCCACCGAAGCCTCATGATTTTATTTACGAAGTAAAATGGGACGGCATCCGGGTCACCGTGTACCTAGACGAGGATAAAATAAAAATCTTATCCCGATCAGGAAGAGATATTACCAAACAATTTCCTGAACTGATTAACGCGAGAAATGATCTCAATTGCAGCGTGGCCATTTTCGATGCCGAAATAGTCTGTCTCAATAAGCAAGGTGTGCCCATATTTACTGATGTAATTTCTCGTATGCACGCGGGAAGCTTTGCTATTGATGTAGTGAGGAAGTCAAAACCGGTTCATGCTTATCTTTTTGATGTTATATACCTCGATGGCAGAGTATTAATAAAGGAACCCATTCAAAGAAGGCAAGCCTGGTTAAAGGATTTGATCAAAGCCAAGCATGCTTTTAGGAATAGCGATGTATTTGAAGATGGCGAAAGCCTCTACCAGGCGGCCAAAAAAATGAATTTGGAAGGTATCATGGCAAAAAGGAAAGGAAGTATCTATATACCTGGAAAGAGATCTAATGACTGGATAAAAATAAAATTCCGCACCACTATGGAATGCTTGATAGTGGGATACACCGCTGGTAAGGGGGATCGTGAAGCCTATTTTGGCTCATTACAATTGATCTCCCAGGAAGAAAATGGTTCTATCATTTACCGGGGACGAGTAGGCTCAGGTTTTGATGATGCCATGCTAAAAGATATCTCCTTAAACATTTTAAAGCCAATAATTACTGAACAAAAACCATATGATTTGAAAATGGAAGAAGAAAAAACGACTACCTGGGTAAATCCAGTACGATGGTGCGAAATCCAATATGCCTCTGTTACACCTAATGATACTTTGAGAGAGCCGGTATTTGTTCAATTTAGGCCAGATCTGGATTAGATTTCTAATTCAATGACACTAAACATAATTTGGTAATACCAGCCTTGAAAAATACTTTTTAATACGTATTTAAGAATCAGTACTGTTATTGAATAATGATTTCTTAATATTGAAACTTTTTTAATACTTTGCCCGTAAACAGTATATGAAAAAATTCAGTTTACATTATTGCAGTTTGCCTGTTTTATTAGGCTTACTCTTTATCTCCAATATAGGTTGCACTTCGACAGGTAAAAAGCCTGAATTGCCTAAAGTAGATTTGAAAAAAGAAGCTGCACCTGCTACCAGCCAACTAATTACTACTGAAAATCAAGAAGGAAAACAAACAAGTACTGATCCCTTATCTCATGATCAATGGACTATACTACTGAAAAAGCATGTTTCCAACGATGGCCTGGTTGATTATAAAGGATTCAAGGATGATGTAAAAGATCTTGACGCTTATCTGGCTTTACTGTCTAAAAATGCCCCCACTTCCAAGTGGTCTAAAAACGATCAGATAGCCTATTGGCTAAATGCCTATAATGCTTTCACCATAAAACTTATATTGGATAACTACCCGGTAAAAAGTATTAAGGACATTGGACCAAAAGTGCAAGTCATTTTTATTAATACACCCTGGGATAAAAATTTCTTTGCCATTGATGGGAAAAAAATGAGTTTAAATGATATCGAACATAAAACGCTTCGCAAGGATTTTACCGAGCCAAGAATTCACTTTGCTTTAAACTGTGCATCCCAGAGCTGCCCAAAGCTTCGAAATGAAGCTTATACAGGAACTTTATTAGACAAACAACTGGAAGAGCAGGCAAAAGACTTCATCAATGACCCTTCACGAAATAAGACTGATGCTAAAAAACCAATGCTATCATCCATTTTCAATTGGTATGGTGGCGATATGAAAAAATGGACAGGTAAATCTTTAATTGCTTATATCAATCAGTATGCAAAAGTCAAAATCAATGAAGGCGCTTCATTGGATTATTTGGCTTATGACTGGAACTTGAATGAGAAAAAATAGCTTGACGCCAATATTTTAGGTCGGTAAAGAGATTAACCGATATATACTTCATTCGGATGTAATGGCAGGTAATTTGATTGCGATCTCAATCAAATTGTCGATATGAAAGCAAGCTCCAAAATCAATTACATTTCAATTCCATAAACCAAACTAATCATTTTGTCATAAAATATCATGCCGCAATTCCATGGATGCACTGATGGTACTTGTCGTAGCTGTAGAGTACCTGTGACTTAACCTTGGTAAGTTTAACACATCAATTTATTGCCTTCATTATTTGGGTATTGCATGAATAGATCAATTTGAAGTTTTTTGAATTGAAAGTGGTTAAAATATGGACTCATTTATCGATCGCAGATCTCATATCAATTTATTATCCCTGGCCTTAGCCAATGCTTCCGTGGCTGAGTTTACATGCAATTTGTGATAAATATGCATCATATGTGTGTTCACGGTATTTATACTTATATAACATGCCTCCGCAATCATTTTATAACTTTTACCTTTAGAAAGATAAATTAATAATTCTTTTTCTCTCGAAGAAAGCTCGATATAAGGTGTTTGTACTGTACCTATTTGACTTTGAAAAAAAGTAAGTACTCTGGTGGCGATTGAAGGGGAAAGTGGCGAGCCACCCGACATGACTTCTTTGATTGATCGAAGATATTGATCGGGTCCCGCATTTTTCAAAATATACCCGGATGCCCCATTACATACGGCATTAAATATCTTATCATCATCAGAATGAATGGATTGGATTAGAACTTTAATTTCCTGATTGTGTTTTTTAATGATGGATAAAGCATTAAGGCCCGAAATAAAAGGCATTTGAATATCCATTAATACCAAATCGGGATGGAATTTTTTAATTAGACTTATGACATCACGGGCATCACTAAAAGCACCTAATACCGCTATATCATTCGTACTATTTAAAAATTCCGTTAGGTTAGTTCGGAAGGGCTTATTGTCTTCAAAAATTAAAATTTTAATCATTCTAAGGGTATATAAATATAAAGTGTAATAACCCTAATAAATGTGCCTATCAATTTTACTTGTTTTTTTCTTTTTCTTTTTGTCGTTTTAAGTCTACTGCATAATTGACCATAATATGTACGACGGTTCCTTTGCCAATCTCTGAGGAAAAATGAACTTCACAGGAGTCACCTGACCTTGCTTTAAAATTATTCAGCCCATTTCCCTGATGTGATTTTGTGATATCAAATCCAATACCATTATCAGAAATTTCAATACTTAGATGATCCTGCAAGGTTTCTATCAGGATATGTACCTGGCTTGCTTTGGAGTGTTTGGCAATATTATGAATAGCCTCTTTATAAATCAAATAAATATTTCTTCTTTGTTCAAGATCCAACAATGGTAACGGCTCCTTATCATTTGAATCGAATTGACAGGTGATTTCTTTGGAAGCCAGGATCTGATATGTAAAATCTTTCATGTGCTCCATTAATTTATCAAAGGAGTCGTTTTTGGGATTCAACGACCAAATCGTTTCACTTATCAAAGAAGTGGTTTCCCTGGAGCTGGATACCAAATTATTAAGCAAGACTTCAATATCCTGTCGTGTTCCATTTAATTTCATTTTTGCGAGTTCTGCCGAAAAAGCCATACTGCTTAGATTAGAACCAATCTCGTCATGCAAGTCGGCAGCTAATTTTTGCCGGATCAATTCCACTTTCAATTTTTGCCGGAATTTAAATTGTAACCATACATACAGGATTAAAACAATTAAAGCTATTGACATAGTCATACTTATCATTCTGAACCACCAGGTGGACCACCAGGGTGGCCGAATAATAAAACTATAATTCAATTCCTTGCTCCAATAACCATCACCATTAATAGCTTTTACTTTAAATGTATACTTGTTTGGTGGCAGAATACTATAAGTCACCTCGCTATGATTAGTTGCAGCACTCCAGTTTTGATCAAGGCCTTCAAGTTTGTATTGGTATTTTACTTTTTTGGGTGATTGGATGGTGATCCCCACAAACTGAAAAGTGAGGTTATTATTATTGTACGCCAGGCTTAAGTGCTCCGGTAACCCATACCATTTGCTTACACTATCAAAATGAAAATCATGGAGTGCTACGCCATTGCCTAACACAATACTGGTATCTTTTAGCACCGACCTTTGGTTGTTCCCTTCTTGATTGAGCATAAACTCTTGCCAGGGTATATTTTCATTAAAAAGTGTGAGGCTTGTAAGTTGGATGTTTGGCCCTGTGGTATCCTGTGTTTCCACTCCAGGATGGAACGCAGTTAATCTATCGTCGGCCCCTATCCAAATAGTGCCGTCCCTGGCTTCAAAAATTGTCTTTCCAACATTTACACCAATACCGGTAAAACCATCTTCATCTGTGTATGTTTTAAAAATAATTTCGGATTCAGTCGAAGCAAAGGACTTATTAACTACTGATAATTGGTTTTTCTCTAATTTGTTTAGCCCAAAATTTGTTCCTATCCAGATGTTTTCACTTTTATCTTGCAGAAGACTCCTTACATAATTATTACTAAGGCCTTCCTTTACAGTAAAAATAGTGAGTCTGGTGCCATCATATCTAATCACACCTCCACCTAAAGTTCCGAACCATATGTTACCGCTTTTATCTTCTATAATACTCCTTACATCATTATGGCTAAGACCTTCCTTCATGGTAAAATGAGTAAATCTTGCCTGTCCGGTAGACAGGCTTTTGCCATCGTCACCGGACGCGTCATATTTACTCACTCCCCCGTTAAAACCGCAAAACCAAAGATTGCCATTTTTGTCTTCCAGAAGACTCAAGGGACCTTCAATGCTCAAGCCTTCTTTTTTGGTAAATTGAATAAACTCTTTACCCGTGAATTTACTTACCCCTCCGCCATTAGTGCCAAACCATAGATTACCCTCTTTGTCTTCCAAGATACACTTTACATCATTATTGCATAGTCCTTCTTTGTCAGTAAAATAGGTAAACTCTTTACCAGTGAATTTACATACGCCCCCTTCTGTGCCAAACCAAAGGTTACCGACTTTATCTTCCAGAATACTCTGTACTCTATTATTGATGAGTCCTTCTTTTGTAGTAAAATAAGTAAAACTTTTTCCATCGTACCTTTTTACTCCACCATTTCTGGTACCGAACCAAATGTTGCCCCTTTTATCTTGAAGAATACAATAAACCTCGTTTATGTTCATTCTTTCCTTTTCAGTATAATGGGTAAATCGTCTTCCATAATATTTACTTACACCTCCTCCCTCTGTGCCAAACCACAGATTTCCGTTTTTATCTTCAAGGATATTGCTTACAGTACTATTACTTAAGCCTTCTTTTTCAGTAAAATGAGTAAAACTTGCCTGTCCGGCAGGCAGGCTTTTGCCAGCGTCAGCAGACGCGTCATATTTACTCACCCCTCCCCCCCCAGTGCCAAACCAAATATTGCCGCATTTATCTTCCAGTATACTTAGGACAGAATTACTACTCAGCCCCTCCTTTGTAGTAAAATGAGTAAAACTTGCCTGTCCGGCAGGCAGGCTGTTGCCAGCGTCACTAGTCGCGTCATATTTATTTACGCCAGCCTTTGTACCAAACCAAAGATTGCCCCTTTTATCTTCCAGGATACTTAGCACAATATTATTACTCAGCCCTTCCTTTGTAGTAAAATGAGTAAAACTCTTGCCATCATATTTATTTATACCAGCGTCCGTACCGAACCAGAGATTTCTGTTTTTATCTTCCAGGATACATTCTACATGATTACTACTCAGCCCTTCTTTTGTAGTAAAATGAGTAAAACTTTTCCCATCGTACTTATTTACTCCGCCATACATAGTTCCGAACCAAAAAGTTCCATCTTTAGCTTCCAGGATACTAAGAATATAATTATTACTCAACCCGTCTTTTTCTGTAAACTGGATGAAACTTTTGCCATCGTATTTAATCACCCCTTTAGTCCAGGTACCGAACCAAAGATTTCCACTTTTATCTTCCAGAATGCTCCTTACAAACTGGCTTAGGCCTTGTTTTTCGGTAAACTGGCTAAAGCTCTTTCCATCGTATTTAATCACTCCTCCGCCTTGAGTGCCAAACCAGAGATTTCCATTTTTATCCTGAAGCATACAATAAATTACGTTATTTTTTAATCCCTGCAGTTTGCCAAAGGAACTAAAGTTTTGTGGGTTCTGCTCCTTGCTGTAAGCCTCCCTGGCTATCACTTCCTCAGGAATGCCAGCAGGATATGGTCTGCCGATAGCAGGCACTTTTTCAGGCAAAGAAAAACCATCCTGTCCTGGTGTGCAAACTTTGGGAATACCTGCAGTAATAACTTTAGGGTTGCCGGCGGGGTGCACATTCGTATTGATATAGAATACTTTGGGTATGCCGGCTTTTACAACCTTTGGTTTTCCGGCTTGTATCACTCTAGGTTCGGCCATGCTGTCTTTGGGTACTTCATAGCCACGAGTTTCAACTATTTTTGGACCAAGAGAAACAGGTTTATTATTTTCATATTTGGGATTACACGCAGGAAGTAAAAATAATACAAGGTGAAGCTTACAAACCTTCCTGTTTATTAAATTATTCATTGTATTGGCCAGCCTCCTTTTCATCTTTCAAGATTAAATACTGAAAAAATGGAAAACAGTACTTTATATTTTACTAACCTGTTTATAACATCTTCATCCCTTTAATTTACATTTATTTTTATTTATCAGGGATATCCCATTCTACGATATCCTTTTTAAATAGCTTAAAAAAATCAGTGCTCCCCAAAATCACATAGTGAATTCAGGAAGCACTTGATGGAAAAACTTTATCTGTAAATCCATTCGGATTATTTAGCCAAATATATAGTACCTAATCATACATTTAGGTCAGATGTCCATCAACGGAATTTTCTAAAGAATTGCTCAGGTAAGAGGTCTCGATTCAATTAAGTCTATTCATTTTTATAATACATGTTCAATTTTTAAGTACAAATTTTTCAAGCTTAACGATAAGATCATTATCCACCTGTTTAATATGATATGCCGTTGGATAATAACGAAATGGTGTCATTGTTGGAGGTAGGGGTATTTCTCCAATGAAATCGGGATGATTCAACAATACTTCTGTAGATACTGTAGGACTGTAAAATGCAAGGCTCGCGTGAGAAGATCCAAGCAATAATTCTATTTGCCGGCTTTCATTGGTTTCTATCACTGGTTGCCATAACTGATCTAACCCATTGATATTACCCCCTGGTGTTAATATTGGGCTATATCCAGCTGGCATGTTCGTCCATGCATGATGCATATTACAATCTTCCGATGAATTAAATAGAGATTCATTTAAATAAAAATTAAAACTGATATGAGCGGATCCGGGCATTCCGGAAATGGGATCCATTGAATTACTATTTACAAAGATTTTATTAAAAATGTCTTTGTATTGGTTTGCATTTGGCAGACTTATTTCAATGGAAGGAGAAGAAGAATTAATCAATTCAGATATCGGGAGCACAATCCCTACATTGTCCAGATCATCAACAGCTTTGAACTCTAACCATGAATAGGCTACACCATGTTGCAGATGGGTTGCTGCTCCTTTATAGATACCAGCAGGGATGTTTTGAATTTCATGTATTGCCCCATTGGGTACCTGGTATGCAGTAAGAGGGCCTTCTGAATTTTCTTTTGAACAAGACAGAATACTTAAAAGCACAAGTCCAATAAAGATGGAAGCAGTGCGATAAAAGATTGTTTTCATAATTGATTTTATTTGAATGATTAATAAGGTTTATTTAGTTGCTCATTTTCTCCATTCCGGTTTAATATTCTCTTTCAAAAGTCAATTCAAGATTTGCATAAAATAATAATGTAAAGTTCGACAGCAAGCCGATTATGGACAATCACATAAATTAATGATTTTTTAAAGGGACTCCTAACGTAAGGTTTACGATGAAAACTAATAAACAAGTATTATTTAATGTCCTACCAGCAATTAATTAGAGCCTATTTCTTATTCCTCTGGCACAGTCACTTACTCCCCGTTTTAATGGTATATAATAAGGCTGGATATTAAAATGAGGTCAGTTGTTCTAGTTGTTCTTTTAGCCCTATGGCCGATATGAATATTAGATATTGACTTTTAGCCGTATCATCCTATAATTACCCACAAAATTTGGGGACGGGTTATAAACCATAATCTTTTTTAAATGCTTTTTGTTCAGAAACCAGTCGACAAATATAAAGCACCAACTATTAATACATTGATTTTCAATCATTTAACTGAATGTAAAAGTGCCGAAAACGGGACTCGAACCCGTACATCCTTGCGGACACACGCCTCTGAAACGTGCGTGTCTACCAATTTCACCACTTCGGCAATTGCTTTCAACGGATGCAAAGTTAAAGAAAAAAGGTTGACCGAAAAACGATCAACCTTCGGTACCGAAGAGGGGAATCGAACCCCTACATCATTGCTGACACTGGATTTTGAGTCCAGCGCGTCTACCAATTCCGCCACTTCGGCTAATGGAATCGCAAATTTAATAAATACGCATTGATTTATCTTATCTGTTTCTCAAAAAATCCTTTCCGCTGGATGTTTTTAAATATTTTTCCTTTACTCTTGCTTCTATTCTTGTGCTGTATTGTTCCAGGTAAATTAATTCGAAAGGGGCATATGGCCTGGTTGTTCTTTCTTTTGCCGAAAAAGCTCCTTTCTCTAGACCATTTACTTAAACAGGTCTGGCTTTTCGTAGAAAATTAAGGTCTAATTCGAATTTTTGATACACCCTTTACAAGGCATTTATAACTAAAATAATTATATCTATTTCTTACCTTTGCAGCCTTAAATAATATAAATACACATCTTATAATTAATGGAAACTGTACAAACAAAACTTGCTTACAAAGTTAAAGACATGTCTTTGGCTGATTGGGGCCGAAAAGAAATTTTATTAGCAGAGGCTGAAATGCCTGGTTTGATTGCTTTAAGAGAACAATACGGAGATTCTAAACCTTTACAAGGCGCGCGTATTGCAGGTTGCCTTCATATGACTATCCAGACTGCTGTGTTAATAGAAACATTAGTTGCACTGGGAGCAGAAGTGACCTGGTCTTCCTGCAATATATTTTCTACACAAGATCACGCTGCCGCAGCCATTGCTGCCATTGGAGTGCCCGTATTTGCCTGGAAAGGAATGAGCCTGGAAGAATATGATTGGTGTGTGGAACAAACTTTGTTCGCCTTCAAAGATGGCAAACCATTAAATATGATCCTGGATGATGGTGGTGATCTGACGAACATTGTATTAGATCAATATCCGGAGTTAGTAAAAGATCTTGGCGGCATCAGTGAAGAAACTACTACCGGAGTACATAGATTATATGACCGGGTGGCAAAAGGTACACTTCCAGTGCCCGCCATCAATGTAAATGACTCAGTAACTAAATCAAAATTTGATAATAAATACGGTTGCCGGGAAAGTTGTGTAGATGCTATCAGAAGAGCAACGGACTTGATGCTGGCAGGCAAAGTAGCAGTGGTTGCAGGCTATGGTGATGTAGGAAAAGGATCAGCGATGTCTTTACGCGGTGCAGGCTGTCGGGTGATAGTGACTGAGATAGACCCCATTTGCGCTCTGCAAGCAGCAATGGACGGATACGCAGTGAAGAAAATGGAAAATGCTTTACAAGATGCCAATATTGTAGTTACGGCTACAGGCTGTTTGAATGTATTGCGAGGTGAACATTTCAAATTAATGAAAGATAAAACGGTGGTTTGCAATATTGGACACTTTGACAATGAAATCGATGTAGCCTGGTTAAATAAAAACTACGGTAATACACGCGATCAAATAAAGCCCCAGGTAGATAAATATACCATTGATGGAAAAGATATTATTCTACTAGCTGAAGGCCGCTTAGTAAATCTTGGCTGCGCGATGGGACATCCTTCGTTCGTAATGTCTAATTCTTTTACTAACCAGGTATTGGCACAAATGGAACTATGGGGCAATAGAGACAAATACGAGAATAAAGTTTACATGTTGCCGAAATACCTAGATGAAATGGTAGCCAGATTACACCTTGAAAAAATTGGTGTTGAACTCGATATATTGGATAAAGAACAAGCTGATTACTTAGGGATCAATCAAGAAGGCCCATATAAGCCTGATTACTACAGATATTGATGATTAATCGGAAATTCAGGAGATGGAACCGTCTTTCCAATTTTCTAACTTTCCGATTATCTAACTTTCTACTGCCCAATCCACCATGCACAGCGAATTTTATACTTATTTACGGCTAGGCTGGCAACACATTGCAGATTACAGGGCCTATGATCATATATTATTCGTAATTGCATTATGTGCCATGTATTTACCATCCGAATGGCGCAGGCTTTTAATACTGGTCACGGCATTTACTATAGGTCATTCCCTCACCTTAGCATTATCAGCCCTGAATATCCTGGTGCTTCCATCGAAGGTGATCGAGTTTTTAATTCCGGTAACCATATTAATCACAGCTCTTTTAAATTATCAAAACTCAAAGAACAGCTCACAAATTCCAATATATAAATATTTCTTACCATTGATTTTCGGTTTCATTCATGGGATGGGATTTTCCAATTATTTCAAAAGTCTATTAGGAAAGGAAGAAAGTGTGGTAAAACCCTTATTTGCTTTTAATATTGGAATAGAAATCGGCCAATTATTGATTGTATTCTTATTCATGGCAATTACATATCTTTTCGTTAATTTTTTCAAAATAAAGCATTCGAAATGGTCTAAGCTCATTTCGGGAATAATTGTTCTATTAGCTTTGTACCTTATGTGGGAAACTAAGTTCTGGTAATTATTGTTCCTTAAAAACTGTATATGCAATTACTTTTCACATTCTTCATCCCAATCGTTTCTTTTTTTATTTCCCGGGAAACGTATTTGCATGATATACATGTAAGCAAATGTGAAATCCAATTCAACGAAGATTCCAGCACGTTTGAGATTGCCACTCAAATTTATATTGATGATTTGCAAAAAAGCCTATTGGGTCAGGGGTTTCCTGAATTGCATTTATGCTCGGATCGTGAATTAAAAAATGCAGATGACTATTTATTCAACTACTTAAGTCAAAAAATAAGACTGACGGTTGACGGCAAATCACTTACTCCAAAATATATTGGCAAAGAACCCTCTGACGACTTCATTGCTGTATGGTGCTATTTAGAATTTTCTTCTCCAAAGTCTTTTAAAGAATTAAAAGTGAAGGATGAGGTGTTGATGGACTTATACGATGACCAGCGGAATATCGTGAATATCAAAGTAAAGGATCAGAAGGGTTACCTGCTTTTATACAGTAAACACAATGAGGAAACTGTAAAATATTGATACTTTAGTTAAAGCAAATTTGAAATCAATACTTATATACATTACCAGATTTTTCAATTTTTTATTGATTCTTCCTGTAAGACTTTATCAGATATTAATATCTCCATTATTAGGCGCAAACAAGTGTAGATACCAACCTACCTGCTCACATTATATGATAGGTGCTATCAAAGAATGGGGCCCCTTAAAAGGAACATGGCTTGGCCTTAAAAGAATATTTCGTTGTCATCCCTGGGGCGGATGGGGATTTGATCCTGTTCCAAAAAAGGCTGTTAAACAGCAATGATTAAGAGCACCATTTCGCTTTTATAAAAGGATTTGTACATTTAGTTTAGAATCCAATTTCCAATGAAAATTAATGTTCTTTCAATACTTGTTTTAATTCTATTAAATTGGTTTTGCAGAACTTCGGTGGAAAATAAACCCAATCAAGACACTTCCAGTAAACCATGGTGGAAAGAATCGGTTATCTATCAAATATATCCACGTAGTTTTAAAGATACCGATGGTGACGGTATAGGTGATTTGAATGGAATCATCGAAAAACTGGATTATATCAAAAGCCTGGGTGTAGATGCTGTTTGGCTAAACCCAATCTATAGTTCTCCCAATGATGATAATGGCTACGATGTCAGCGACTATAGAAACATCATGTCCGATTTTGGATCTATGAATGATTTTGACAATATGTTGAAAGGCATGCACAGCAGGGGAATAAAGTTGGTAATGGATATGGTGCTCAATCATAGTAGTGATGAGCATAATTGGTTTATACAATCCAAATCCTCAAGGGAAAACCCATACAGACAATATTATCATTGGTGGCCTGCTGAAAGAGGAAAGCCAAACTACAGGTACAGTTTATTTGATGAAACTGGCAATGCCTGGACATATGATTCCACTACAAATGCTTATTATTTACATTATTTCTCTAAAAAGCAGCCAGATCTCAATTGGGAAAATCCACAGCTCAGGAATGAAATCTATGATATCATGAAATTTTGGGCTGAAAAAGGAGTGGATGGATTCAGACTAGATGCTTTTCAGTTTGCTGCAAAAGACACTTCCTTTCCAGAATTCCCAAAAGGATTTGAAAATAATTTTATATCCTATTATGCCTTGCAAGGTCACCTGCACGACTATTTAAAAGAGATGAATAAAACTGTATTTCAAAAATATCATGTGATGTCAGTGGCAGAAGGTGCAGGGAGTACATTTGAAGATGCTCATAATCTGGTAGATGAAAGCAGAAATGAACTGAATATGGCTTATGCGTTTGATGGAGTCGATCTTGCCAAACCAGGTGGTTATAGCATCACCCGATTTAAAGAAGTATTTACCAAATGGGATAGTGCATTCGCTGAAAATGGATGGCTTTCCATTTTTCTTTCTAACCATGATCAGGCCAGGTTGGTAAGCAGATTTGGAAATGATAGTGGTGAGTATAAAGCAGCCTCTGCGAAGATGCTCAGTACATTTATTTTAAGCATGCGAGGCACACCTTATATCTACTATGGTGACGAACTTGGGATGACTAATATGGGTTTTACAAAAATTGAAGAATATCGGGACATATCGGCGATCAATGGATATAAAAAAACTCAATTAGAAAAAGGCGATCTAAAAGAATATTTAATGAATTTATCATTTAGTTCACGAGACAATGGAAGGACTCCTATGCAATGGGATAATACATTGAATGCAGGATTTTCAAGTGGAATTCCCTGGCTGCCTGTGAATAATAATTACCAGCGTACCAATGTACAAGCTGAAGACAAGGACTCAACTTCCATTTTGAATCACTTTAAAAGAATGGTTGCCCTTAGAAAGTCAAATCCCATTCTTATTTACGGTAAATATCAAATCCTTCAAAGAGAGCATCCTGACATTTATGCATATAGAAGAGAACTGAAGAATGAAAGCGTGCTGGTCTTATTAAATTTTACCAGTAAAAATTCAAGTATTATTCTGCCAGAATTGAAATCAACGCATCAAGTACTTATCAATAATTATGGTACTTATTTCCAGGAAGGAGAAGAACTTAATATGAAACCTTATCAGGCATTGATATTTATGATCAAGTGATAACTTAATTAATCGGTAGATCTATTTTGTTTTTTAAATTATCCAGACTAGTTTTCTCAATCCTTCGCTATCATTTTATAACTTGCAACGACTCCTCTTATCAATGAGGAACTAAAGCCCCGATGTTCCATTTCATTCAATCCGGCAATAGTGCAACCCTTTGGAGTGGTTACTTTATCTATTTCAGATTCAGGATGAGAACCCCGCGTTAATAACAACTCCGCAGCACCTTTCACTGTCTGTGCTGAAATTAAACTAGCCACGGAAGAGCTGAAGCCGATTTCAATTCCTGCTTGCGTATTCGCCCGAATATAGCGCATAGCATATGCCGTGCCACAAGCTCCAAGTACAGTAGCAGCCTCCATTAATGATTCATCAATAGTTACCACTTTACCCAATTGTTCAAATAGATTTAAGGTGTACTGCATTTGATCTGCAGTCGTACCATCTCCTGCCAGACAAGTCATGCTTTGGCGAATAGCGATGGCCGTATTGGGCATAGCTCTGACAATTGAAATTTTCTTTTTTATTACATCCCGCATCTCCTTTATTCCTATTCCAGTAACTACTGAAATGAGAACATGCTTTGATGGGGAGAAGGCAGATGATAAAGATTTTAAGATAGCAGCAACCTGGTATGGTTTTACAGCAAGTATAATGATATCAGCTGATTTTACAGCTTTAGTATTATCGGAATGAACGGCAATTCCCATCTCCTTCAAAGCGGTTAGTGCACTGGGATTTCTTCGCGTAACCGTGAGATCCTTGGCCTGGATAAATTGACTGCTGATCAATCCCTCAGCAATGGCTGTGCCTAAATTTCCGCCACCAATAATTGCAATTTTTTTCATCTACTTGTACTTTATGAATTTTATTTCCGGATTAGTCGGAAGTATCCGAAGTAATATTGTTTTTCTTCCAATACAGATAAAAAGGTATTCCAGTGAGTATCAGCAATATTCCAATACCTGCTTCAACAGGCCTTTGCGAAGGTGTGTAAATAAATAATCCTAAACAAAACAAAACAAATATGGCAGGTACAAACGGATAGCCGATTACTTTGTAAGGCCTTTCCAAATCCGGTGCCTTTTTTCTCATCACAAAGACTCCAAAAGCAGTAGCTCCATAGAATAAGAAAGATGCGAAAATCAACATATCTGTCAATTGATCGAAACTACCTGAAAATAATAGTATAACTGACCACGCGCATTGTATCCATAAGGCATACGAGGGGGTCTTATACCGGGGATGCACAAACTCGGTCTTCTTAAAGAAATACCCATCCCGGCCCATGGCAAAGTATATTCTGGAAGCCATTAATATAGTGGCATTGGTCGCATTCAAAGTAGTCACCAGGATCAAGCAAGAAATAAACAAGGCTCCCGTCTTTCCCAGGTAAATACCTACAATATCAACTGCAGCTATTCCGGATCCAGTCTTTTGACGGGTAATGATATCGTCAATAGGGGAATTGAAATGATACACAAAGTTTAATAAAAAATAGATGCTCATTACTATTATTACACCGATGAAAAGGGATAGTGGGATATTGCGCTGAGGATTTTTTATTTCTCCCCCTAAATATCCAATATTATTCCAACCCTCATATGCCCAAAAGGCCCCAAGCATAGCTGTGAATAATAGTGCCAAAAAGCCACTTTTTCCTACAGCATTCGGTATGTAATTAGACGAAGCTGTTGTAATATTAGTCCATGATGCATTACTATTAAATAATCCGGTAATTATTAAAAAAAGAATAGCAATTACCAGTGTAAAAGTAAGGGTGCGTGAAACATTCTCTCCCAGTTTCAATCCCTTATAATTGATGAAAGTAAGAACTACTAATAATGTAGCTGCAATTAATTTAATCGTTAAATTGTCAAATGGTTTTAGCCCCCATAAAATAGAAAAATCACTTCCTATAGCTGGTAATTTGATCAAATGATTCAGCGATTCGGCGAAAACATAGGCGATAGAAGCAATAGATGCTGATCTGATGGCTGCAAAACTTCCCCAGCCGTAGAGAAATGCAAAAAATGGGTTGTAGATTTTTTTGAAATAGGTATACTCTCCCCCACTTCCTGCAAACATACCGGCAATTTCAGCATTGCTCAAAGCCCCAAATAAACTAATAAACCCGGCCAATACCCAGGCGGCTAAAACCCAGCCAGGTACTTGCAAAGATTCCGACATAGGAGCTACCTTCTTAAAAACACCCGATCCAATAATGGCGCTGATTACTAGTACCACACACGATAATAATCCTAGTGACCGCTGGAGACTACCTTTTTGAATTGTCATTATTTCTATTTTTTGGAAGCGAGAAATGATTGAGCTATTACCTGCGACACCGGAATACCATGAACCTTGCTTTCCACCCAATGTAAAATATCAAGGTAAATGAATGCCTGTTGTTCAAAATGATCTTTACTTAACTCTTCCAGCTCAGGTAAAAAAGAAGCAAATAATTCTTTTTCTTTAAAGGTGTCCGCGTTGATCAATCTATTGAAAAAATGAAGCGTGGCTTTTTGCACTTTGTTGAGATCATGCATTTTTTTCAAGAAATAGTTACTGGATCTTACCAGGTAGGATAACAATCCTTTGTTACCCATTTCATAATGAGCTATCAAATTGAGCAAACGGGCATAGCCCTGCAAATCTTCTCTTAGCGGTATGGACTTCAGGTCTATTATTCTATCAAGATAGTTGCTCGCACTTCGTGGATCTCCCGCACCAATGTACATCCATGCAATTTTAAAATAAAATACAAGGATACGATGTTCATCCAGCTTGTCCTCATATCGTTCTATTCTCCTTAGCGTGCCTGGTACAGCTTCGATGCCCTCACTGAACTTACCTTCCATAAAATACTTGTGAAATCGTGAAGTATGCACATAAATAAAGGACAATATTTTTGAGTTATCATTAAACTTGCTGTAATTATGATCTCTAAATTTTTCAAGTATTTCAAGTGTGTTTACAAATAAATTATATTGTTTGAGATTATAATTACAGGTAAGAATATAATGTAATGCATGCATGTAAGAATCGGGATCGGCATTTATCATGATGGGCTTTGCTTCCAAAATTTCTTTCCATCGAAGAGCATGCTCTCTGCACTGGTAAAAGTCCAGTAATATAAAATAATACCACACCTGACATTGATGGTAACTCTTCAAGTCAAGCATAGTAAGCTGAGTCTCATTGAATTTAGGCAGGTTCGATTTATATAATTGCTGAATGGACTTTTCATCTTTAGCATTGGCCACATGGCCCATCTGCACATACATGCTGTGCATGAGCAATTTGAGATTAGATATTTTGATAGATATCAGCACTGCATCTGACAATCTGCCTGACTCCTCTGAAAGTTGCTTTGATCTATCCTTGTGATCTCTGGAGATATGCCTTGATTCTATTAATTTTTCAAATTCAGTAATTTCTAAAAGCAAAAGTTGCTGGTCGTGATTTAGAGCCACTACTTTAATTCTTTCAAGCAATCGTAACGCCTGTATATAGAGACCTTTACCATATAAAATTCTGGCATAATCTATTTGCTCACGAATTTCAAGGTCTACTTTTTTGCTGGAATGTACCAATCTAAGACTAGTCAGTATATTGGAATAGAGGTTTCGCTTAAGATTGGCATATTTCACTCCTGCTATATTGCCTAATTTTTTTCTAATAGCATCATCATCAATTTCCTTCAGTTTTTCCAAAATATCAAAAAGTTTGATGAATTGCGTGCCTTCCTGGCGCTGGAGCCGACTACTAAACAGTTTAAAATGTCTTTTTTCGGCTTTGGTAAGGGACTGTATTAGTTCTAACAGATGGTCAGATTTCGCGATTGGCATAACAATGATTTTTTTTACAATGTATTGAAGGACAAATTAATACAAAAGGATCAAATTTTTGTTTAGTACAATTATTTCTTATTATTTAATAGCTTCTTTAGCAGATTTGGTATATCTTTTCACTCCTAAAATTGAGCCAGCAGTGTCTCCCCATGACGCTGTCAGGTTCTGATGCAATATTACTACATTCAGAAATAATAATTTAATGGATAAAATAGATCAAAGAGGATTGTACATACCCGAGCTTGAGAAAGACTCCTGCGGTGTGGGTCTGTTTGCCAATCTTAACGGAATTTCCCAGCATAAAGTCATTCATAATGCGCTAACCATGCTGGAAAACATGGAGCACAGAGGTGCATGTGGCTGCGACCCGGAGACAGGGGATGGCGCAGGTATATTAGTACAGACACCTCATCTTTTTTTAAAAGAAGAAACCTTAAAGCTTGGTTTTAAAATTCCAGAATTCGGTGAGTATGGTATTTTGATGTGTTTTCTGCCTACTGATTATAAGCTATTCAGCAAGTCCATTACCCAAACTGAACAGCTCATTGGCCAATCCAATTTTAGAGTTATTGGTAAAAGAGAGGTACCTACTGAAAACAAAGGGTTGGGACAATCCGCTTTGGAATCTGAGCCCAGAATCGTTCAAATCTTTGTAACGCCAAATACCAAGTTGCCAGTAAAGGAATTAGAGCGGCAACTTTATGTTTTAAGAAAATACATTAGTCACTCTGTTTATAAATTTATACCAGAAGTAGAAGAAACATTTTATGTAGCATCCTCTTCGTATAAAACACTTATCTACAAAGGGCAGTTAACTACCTACCAACTAAGGCAGTATTATCCTGATTTGCGGGATGAAAGGTTTTCCTCATGCATTGCCATTATTCACAGCAGATTTTCTACCAACACCGTTCCTAAATGGAAACTTGCCCAACCTTTTAGATATATCGCCCACAATGGAGAAATAAATACCATCAGAGGAAATTTGAATTGGTGGCGTGCCAAAGAAGATCACCTTAAGTCTGATATTTTTACTGAAGATGATAACCGGATGCTCAAACCTATTCCGTGGAGAGGACTTTCAGATTCGGGTGGATTTGATAATGTATTGGAGTACCTGGTACAAAGTGGAAGGTCTGTACCTCATGCTTTAATGATGATGATTCCTGAAGCCTGGGAACACGATGTAAATATGGAGCAATACAAAAAAGATTTTTACGCATACAATCAAAATCTGATGGAGCCTTGGGATGGACCAGCCTCTATGTGCTTTAGTGATGGTATAGTAGTTGGGGCTACCCTGGATAGAAATGGCTTGAGGCCAAGTAGATATAGTGTCACCTCTGATAACGAACTGGTAGTGGCATCTGAGACGGGAGTAGTAGACCTCGATCCAGCCAAAATAATTTACAAAGGCAGATTACAACCCGGCAAAATTTTAATTGCTGATTTAGAGCAGCATCGAATAGTCGGTGACGACGAAGTGAAAAATATTATTTGTCACAATAAACCTTATGATAAATGGTTAGCAAAAAGGCGTAAAAAAATATCAGATCTAAGTGATAAAAAAGAAATAGAGCTCATCTCTTACCAGGGTCCTTCATTGCTGGAAAGGCAACAATGGGCTGGAATGACAAAAGAAGATATTAAAATCATTCTTCAGCCTATGGTATCTGAAGAACGGGATCCTCTTGGGTCAATGGGTACTGATACCCCTCTGGCAATTCTATCCCAAAAACCTCAGCATATTGCCAATTATTTTAAGCAACTATTTGCTCAGGTTACTAACCCCCCCATAGACTCTAACAGAGAAAGAAGTGTAATGGCCTTTACCAGTCGGTTAGGCGCTAGCGGCAACATATTAGAGGCAAATGAGGATCTGGCAGCCTTTATATATCTGGAGCATCCCGTAATGACGCACAGTGAATTTGCCAAACTAAGTTCTATTAATCATTCTGATTTTAAAGTTGGTTTTCTTCCCACCGTATATGAATTGGATAGACCTTATTCATTGGAATCTGCTATAAATGCATTGTGTCTGACTGCTGAAAAATTAGCCAAGTCAGGTCATAATATTCTAGTGCTTTCCGATGCTAAAATTGGCTATGGCCAGGCAGCAATACCGAGTTTGATGGCTACAGGGGCTATTCACCACCATTTGATTCAAACTGCTTTGCGAAGCAAGACCTCTCTGGTGATTCAGGCAGCTGATGTATGGGAATCCCACCATTTCGCATTATTATTTGGTTATGGGGCTAATGCCGTTCATCCCTATCTAGCCATTGAATCAATTTGGCTAAAAGAAACATCATTACTTCCGGAGAATTATAAAGAAATTGAGAAGAAATTCATCAAAGGCCTTGAAAAAAGCTTACTCAAAATCATGGCCAAAAATGGTATTTCCACCCTGCAGTCCTATCAGGGAGCACAAATATTCGAAGCGGTTGGAATTGGACATCATGTGATAGAAAAATGTTTTAAAGGAACCGTTTCCAGAATAGGAGGGCTTGATTTTGAAGCGATTCAAAGAGAAATCAAAGAGCGATACCAGATTCAGCCTAAAGATCATTTACGCGACGCTGGAGTCTATCAATGGAAACGAGATGGAGAACAACATTTATTCAACCCTACCAGTATTCATTTATTGCAGATGTCTACTCAATTGGATGATTACAAAATCTTTAAAAAATATTCTAAATCCATAGATGATCAAGACAAACAAGCAGTTACGTTAAGGGGATTGTTTTCATTCAAAGAAAGCAATGCAATTCCAATAGAAGAAGTTGAGCCTATTGAAAACATTCTCAAGCGTTTTGCAACAGGAGCTATGTCGTTTGGTTCCATTTCATATGAAGCACATACTACACTGGCCATTGCTATGAATCGCATTGGTGCCAAAAGTAATAGTGGAGAAGGCGGAGAAGACCCTATCCGCTACGAAAGAAAGCCAAATGGAGACTACCTGCGCTCTGCTATCAAGCAAGTAGCATCAGGTAGATTTGGAGTCACGAGTTATTACTTGAGTGAAGCTCAGGAATTACAAATAAAAATGGCCCAGGGAGCAAAACCCGGTGAGGGCGGAGAATTGCCCGGTCACAAAGTAAATGATTGGATCGGTCGTACAAGACATTCCACGCCCGGGGTTGGATTGATATCGCCTCCACCTCACCATGATATATACTCGATCGAAGATTTAGCGCAGTTGATTTTCGATCTTAAAAATGCAAATCGCGATGCGAGAGTATCGGTTAAATTAGTGTCTAAAGCAGGTGTGGGCATCATTGCAAGCGGTGTTGCCAAAGCGCATTCAGATGTGATATTGATTTCCGGACATGATGGTGGCACCGGGGCATCGCCCCTTACTTCTATCCGGCATGCCGGTTTGCCCTGGGAATTGGGACTTGCTGAAACGCATCAAACTTTAATTCAAAACAAATTAAGAGACCGTGTAGTATTACAGTCTGACGGGCAAATACGGACTGGCAAAGACTTAATCATTGCTACCCTTTTAGGAGCAGAAGAATGGGGGATAGCCACCGCGGCCTTAGTCGTTGAAGGTTGCATTCTTATGAGAAAATGTCATCTTAACACTTGTCCGGTGGGTATTGCCACTCAGGACCCTGAATTGCGTAAAAAGTTCCATGGCAATCCAGATCATGTGATCTCTTTCTTTAGATTTTTAGCTCAGGAAATGCGTGAGATAATGGCTCAACTTGGATTTCGCACTATCAATGAAATGGTGGGCCATGCTGAGATGCTCCAATGGAAACCCAACCAGGTATGGAAGACACAATATCTAAACCTGGATACGATATTGTATCAAGAAAAGAAAGACCCATCGGTAGGTACGTTTAAGAGTGTGCCTCAGGATCATGGCATCGATAAAATTCTTGACCGGAAATTGATTGAACATGCCTCTCCGGCACTTGATCACAGGCAACACATCACGGGCATTTTCAATATCAGGAATACAGATAGAGCTACCGGGACAATGCTCTCCTATGAAATTAGCAAAAGGTATAAAGCTGAAGGTTTGGCTCCGGGTACTATTCGGTACCGATTTAGAGGGTCCGCCGGTCAAAGTTTTGCCGCCTTTGGCGCCCGGGGACTGCATTTTATCCTCGAAGGGGAATCCAACGATTATTTTTGTAAAGGCTTATCCGGAGCTACCGTTGTATTGAGTCCTGATAGAAAAAATACGTTCGATCCGGCAAAAAATATCATTGCAGGAAATGTTGCTTTATACGGTGCTACTTCAGGCGAAGTGTATATCAAGGGAATGGCAGGTGAACGATTTGCCGTGCGTAATTCAGGAGCGATTGCCGTAGTAGAAGGTGTAGGTGATCATGGATGTGAGTATATGACTGGTGGCCGGGTAGTTATAATAGGCGAAATCGGCAAAAATTTTGCGGCAGGTATGAGCGGGGGTATTGCCTATGTAAGAGCCACCTGGGATGACTTTGATAAAAAAGTAAATAAAGAATTGGTAGATATAGAAACTCCCTCCGCCGATGATTTTGAAGAGATTAGAAATCTTCTTCGCAATCATTTCCGGTATACTTCCAGTAGATCTGCCCTGGAAATACTCGAAAACTGGGATATTTTCAAGGATGACTTCATCAAAGTAATTCCTCAGGATTTCAAAAAAGTCTTACAGGAATCGCAAAAGAAATCTGCAGAGGTGATCCAATGATAAAAATTTTGACAAAAAAAATTAACTAATTCAAAGAGATAAGAAATGGCTGATCCAAGAGGATTTTTAAAGTATGATCGCGAGCTTCCACCATCGCGTGATGTAAAGGAACGGATTAAAGATTACAAAGAGATATATGCGCCTTATGATAAAACCCTGACCAACCATCAGGCCTCTCGCTGTATGGATTGCGGGGTGCCCTTTTGCCATAGCGGCTGCCCTCTGGGAAATATCATCCCCGATTTTAATGATGCTGTTTTTAGGGAAGAATGGGGTGAAGCATTTCAAATTTTGAGAAGTACCAATAATTTTCCAGAGTTTACTGGTCGCATATGCCCGGCACCCTGCGAGGCTAGTTGTGTGCTGGGACTTCATTCCACTCCGGTTACCATAGAGCATATAGAAAAATCTATTGCTGAAAAAGCCCATGAGATGGGGTACTACGAATCTAGAAAAGATATTATTCGTACAGGTAAAAAAGTAGCAGTGATTGGTTCCGGGCCCTCAGGACTAGCTGCGGCCGATCAACTAAATCATCAAGGTCATCACGTATCCGTATATGAGAGAAATGATAAGATAGGAGGCTTACTTCGATATGGCATCCCTGATTTCAAACTGGAAAAATGGGTGATCGATCGTAGATTGGAAATAATGGAAAGTGAAGGTGTAGAATTCCTTACCAATGCTTGTGTAGGTGAAAATATAGATGTTAACGAACTAATGACTGCCAATGATGCGCTGGTATTATGTGGAGGGTCTACCGTACCCAGGGATCTACCTATTCCGGGACGAGAGCTCAAAGGAATTCATTTTGCGATGGAATATTTAGAACAATGCAATCGAAGGAATGCAGGTATTCATATTAATCCAAAAATTGAAATCAATCCAAAAGGAAAGAATGTGCTGGTCATTGGAGGAGGAGATACTGGGTCAGACTGTGTAGGTAATAGTGTACGATTAGGGGCCAATAAAGTGGTACAAATTGAATTATTGTCCCAACCACCGGAAGAGAGAAACTCTACTAATCCGTGGCCTGAATGGCCTATGATATTGCGCACCTCATCCTCTCATGAAGAAGGTTGCGAAAGACAATGGGCTATCTTAAGCAAAGAATTTAAATCAAATGGAAAAGATCGCGTAGAATCTTTACAAGTGATAGAAATAGAATGGAAAAAAGATCCTGTCTCTGGTCAAAATAAAATGATTGAAAAACCGGGTACAGAGCAAATTATTTTATGTGATTTTGTTTTTTTGGCTATGGGATATCTTCATCCCCAGCACAAAGGAATGTTAGAAACACTGGGTTTAGATCTCGATCCAAGAGGAAATGTTGCAGACAAAAATTATCAGACTTCCAATCCGAAAGTATTTTCAGCAGGTGACATGCGAAGGGGTCAAAGTTTGGTAGTATGGGCTATAGCAGAAGGAAGAGAAGCAGCTACGGCTGTTGGAGATTTTCTGGCTACTGGTTACTCTATGGGTAAATCAAGGGATTAAAAATTCCGTAACGGCTTTTACCAATTTCACCATTACTTCCAACTCGGGAAAACTAAGTCTTTGCTTCGCTTCGGTGAGCATAGAATTAGCATCTATCACTTCATTTCCTACGGAAGGGCAAAAATTGAGATATGTAAAAATACATACACTTGCAACAAGCACCAGTAAAAAAGCAAACTTGGGAGATCGCGTTTTCATAAGTTGCAAAGATACTTCCAAAATCAGGTTTCAGGTAAAAAACTACTAAGAATTTTGTGTTAAGTATCCGTTTTGTAATTGAAAAACCCGATGACAGATAGCTTTTACCAATTCTTCCTGATGCGATATAAAGAGAATAGCCAATCCTTCTTTAGATTGAAAATCCCATAGTATTTTAATAATGGCAATTTGTAATTCAGGATTTAATGCATTTAAAGATTCATCCAATATTAATAGTTTGGGTTTTACAGCGAGGGCACGAACTAAAGCAATTCTTTGCCTCATGCCACCAGATAGTTCGTTTACTTTTTTATTTAAAACAGATTTTTCTAAAGCCCCCCAATGCAAGAGCTCATCTACTGTAAAAGATTGATTACCAATAGCTAGAGCTTCATTTAACAAGTCGAGTACTCTAAAAGTCGGATCGAGCGAACTGTATGCATCCTGAAATAAATAAAAAATATCTTTATTGGGGTAAATGGTTGATCTTGGCTCGCCTTCAAAAAAAATTTCGCCCAAATCGAAGGGCTCTAAATTGGCTACAATTTTACCCAAAGTAGTTTTGCCGGAACCCGAAGACCCTATTATTCCTACAATTTCACCGGACATTATGGATAAGCTTAACTTGTCCAGAACGACCAGGGTTTCTTTTTCAAACCAGGGTTTTGACTTTATAAAGTTTTTTGAAATTTTTTTTAAGGATATAATTTCAGTACTTATAGATTTTTGAAAAACCCGGGGATAATGGATATGGATAGGAGAAAAATCTGAGCTACTCCCATTAAACACCATTTTGCCATTCTCCAAATACCAGATTTTATTACAGATTTCTTTAGCTCTTTTTTGATCATGCGTAATCCAAATTAGTGCGAAACCTAACTTCTCCTGAAGATCAAAAATCAATTTCTGAATGGCTTGTGAATGAGTATAATCCAAAGCGGAATCTATCTCGTCAGCAACTACTAATTTTGGGCTTTTTATCAAACATTTAAGAATACTCAGCCGTTGCAATTGCCCCCCCGACAATTGGTAAGGGTAGCTATTTAATATAATTTCCGGATTATCAAGACCTACATTTTTCACCCATTCTGCTAACTGGATCTTATCTGTAGTCTCCATTTGCTTTTTTAGCTTTAGAGTAGGGTTAAAATAAGAATATGCCTCCTGGAAAATATAAGCTATGTATGTCGACCTAAATAAAAGAAGTTCTTTTGGTTCATTTAAATTTAAGTGTATGTTTTCATAATTAAATGATTGGTCAACAGCGTTTAATATTGCACCATAAAAACCATTTACCCTTGCCAGTGAGTAGGCCAGTTGACTCTTTCCCGATCCGCTATAGCCCAATAACCCGATTCTTTCACCATCATGTATTTGCAAAGAAATATTCTCCAAAATCACAGCATCATTGGTGCTTTTATCGAAATATTTAACGGAGAGGTTTTTTAGATTATAGTGCATTTTTAAATCAGTAAATATAGCTTAAGAAAAGTAGTCTTTTAATTGAAGCAAAGGTGGTTTTCTGGAAAATTAATCTATATTTAAAGTTATAAAATTCAATCGGGTATGCAAAGGATTTTAGATGGATGGTATTCACCTTCTCTTAATAAACATATGGAAATTGTCCAATATGGTCATTACGGGTTCGGGTTATTATTATTACCTACTGCAGGAGCTGATTATCTGGAATATGAAAGATTTCAGCTCATAGATGCAATAACACCTATGATTGAAGGTGGCAAATGCAAAGTTTTTTCAGTAAACAGTATCAATTCAGAAAGTTGGTTAAATCGGCAAATGCATCCTCCACATAAAGCCATCAGACACAATCAATTTAACGAATACATATATCATGAAGTAATACCGTATATCAAAACACATACTTCATGGGATACGCCAATTATAATAGCTGGTGCATCATTAGGCGCTTTGCATTCAGCAAATCTTTTTTTTAAGAAACCTGCTTTAATCGATGGTTTGATCGCCATGAGTGGAGATTATGATCTCCAAAGCTACTCAGATGGATACTTTGATGAACAGGTGTATTTTAATTCTCCAGCAGCCTATATGGCCAATATGCATGATGAAAACATTTTAAATAAGCTTAGATCTAAAAAGCATATTTATATTTTGACAGGATCAGGTAGTTACGAAGCTCCTGATGCCTCGAGAAGATTTTCACAAATATTATCCGGAAAAGGCATTCCACACCAATTGGATATTTGGGGCTACGATATGGCTCATGATTGGCCTACCTGGAGAGCTATGTTACCCCATTATTTAGCTACCCGATTTTAAAGAAATATGGCTTTCAATTTTGGGCTGACTGGGCTTCGGAATTAGCACAATTCCGACCATCTTTAATTACTCCCATTTAGGGTGTAAAACGAAGCTGGATTCAAGATTTCTAAATACATTCTTAGTTAAAAAAGCGCTTTAATATCTGCGTTAATCTGTTATCTTTGCGATCCAAAAATTGAGGCCCGGTAGCTCAGCTGGATAGAGCAACTGCCTTCTAAGCAGTAGGTCACTGGTTCGAATCCAGTCCGGGTCACTTAGTATATGATGTTGAACTGTATTAATTAAATCTAAATAGTGCCTTCTTATATCAGCTTCTGCGTAATTTTATATTTTTATTAGTTAACCTATTCATGATTCAAAGACTTTTTCTATTCGCTTTAGTGCTTCTTGTAGCTTGCAAACACGATGTTCCGGAATCATTAAAAGATATTACCCATCTGGAAGATGAGTATGCTAAGTCTAAAGACCCCAATACACTCCAGACTTTGCTCACAGAATATGTGGCATTCGTTACTAATAATACTCATAGTAAAGCTGAAAAAATAGAGGTATTGGAAAGAGCCGAAAAAGTAAGTTCAGCGAATAACCGATATTTTGAATCCGCCATGTTTTTAAATACATTGATAAAAGAAGATCCGGATTCTCCAAAAGAAGGTGACCGTATACTCCAACTGGCAGATTTGATGAAAAATGTAATCCGGAACGAAAATGCTGCTAATACACTTTACAAGGGGTTTCTAGAAAAATATCCGAATAGCTCCAGAGTGGAAGAAGTAAAAAAGATTATAGGCATTGCCGGTATTTCCATTCCTTTAAAAGAATTTGTGCAAGATCTTGCCAATAGAATGTATGATGATAGCCTCCACCAATTTAATGAAGGAGCGGCTACCCAATATGTTGATGCCACAGAGGCTTTTGTTTTGATTAATCCTACTGACCCTGAAAGCGCAGATTTACTGAATAAAGCTGCAGAAACTGCTCGTTCGCTGAAGACATATAATAAAGCCATTTCATTGTATGACTGGATTATTGAAAAGTATCCGGAAAGCAAATATGCACCACAGGCATTGTTTTTAAAAGCCTTTACGTACGATAATGAATTGCATGATATAGAAAATGCCAGACTATATTATGAGGAATTTGGCAAACGGTATCCTACCCATGATTTTGCAGATGATGCTAAAGTACTGTTACAGAATCTTGGCAAAAGCGATCAGGAATTTTTGCAGTCCATACAAAAGAAATAAGTTTTAGTTTAACAAATATATATATGAAAAAAATATTTTTTTTAATGATCGCTTTTACTTGCGGGTCATTACTATTTGCTTCCAATCCCAAAATTGAATTATCAACTTTTATAGGTGAATGGAATTATTTGGTAAAAGGCACACCCGATGGAGATGTAGAAGGTATTATAAAGATATCCCATGAAAAAGGGGTCTACATCGGAATGGTTATCGACCATGCAGGAAATGAATATGTAATTACAAATCTAAAAATAGAAGGTAATAAATTAAAAGGTCAAATTGATTATCAAGCATCCATTTTACAATTGGAATTGACGCTAAAAGATGACCTCATCACAGGATTAATCCTAATCCCTGATTCTGAGAATCTGAATATTACTGCAAAGAGAAAAATCTAATTACTTTTCTTTTTAGAAAATCTCTTTAAAATTCTTTTAAGGTACTGTGTAAAGAATGCGTACTGCCCGGTAAGTCTACTCAAGGCCAATACACAAAGAGGCCACAAAAGTGTGATGAGCAGGATATACATAATTACACTTATTATACCGGCCTGCAAATCCATTAACAACAGAATTTTTCGTGCCAAATAGCCACACAGACTTCCTCCTAATGCAAAAGTGAGTAGAATAAGAATCAAACCCGAATTACTCACCCCCCATCGACTTTTTAAGCTATCAAACATGTGCATGAAAGTAAATAATTTCTGTCATTCGCAGATTGTAATAATTAACTTAATTACAGCCTGCTTTTCATACATTTGCTCCGAATGAAACTGATCGCTAAGACATTTTTTGGACTGGAGTCAGTATTGGAAAATGAACTAAAAAATTTGGGTGCCCGAAGTATAAAAAAAATCAATCGGGGTGTTGAGTTCGAAGGCGATAAGGGTTTCCTCTATAAAGCCAATCTTTCATTGAGGACGGCGCTGGAGATTCTAATGCCTGTCCATTCATTTACATTTGATACTCAAGCGCAGTACTATACTAAAATTTACGAGTTTGAATGGTCCAAGTATCTGGATTTCACCAAAACCTTTGCCATCAATTTCAATGTTTATTCTAAAATATTCACGCATAGTCAATATGCCTCATTGGTCTGTAAGGATGCCATTGTAGATCATCTCCGGAATCTGCATTCAAAACGACCCAGTGTAGATACTCAAAACCCTGATGTAAGAATAGATCTTCATATTTACGAGAATAAATGCGACATCTCTTTGGATAGTTCGTGGCCATCTTTGTTTAAAAGGGGTTATCGCAAATCTCAGTTTGATTCTCCTATCAATGAAGTACTTGCTGCCGGGCTAATCGACCTGGGTGGGTGGGATAAAAAGGTGGATTTCTATGATCCTTTTTGCGGTTCAGGGACATTCTCTACAGAGGCCTATATCAAAGCTTCCGGCATTCATCCACAGTATTGGCGCAGCGATTTTGGATTTATGCGATGGTTTGATTTCGACGAAATATTGTACAACAAAATTTTAAAAAAAATCTACAAACCCATTGGCGAAATACCTGGCCGCATTTATGCATCCGATCTGGAATTGTATTCTATGGATGCCTGTAAAATTAATTGGCGGTATGCTAAAATCAGTCGTCGTATATCAGGTCAAATGGGTGATTTTTTTCAATCAAAACCCAAAAGTGAAAATGGATGGATTATTATGAATCCACCTTATGATATTAGAATTAGCCTGGACGATACTGCCCGGTTCTACCGGGATATAGGTAGGAAGTTAAATGATGATTATCAAGGATTTACTGCATGGATCATTTCCCCGCATACAGATCTTATAGAAAAGATAAATTTGAGAAAAATCAAAAGCTACAAAGTATATAATGGTTCTATCGAATGCAAATTTGTTGGATTTGAGTGCTAATACGATGGATTAATTTCCAAGGCTATTAAAGTGAATTTGGAAACCAGCACCTAAGAAGAATATATTATTATTATCACCTACTTTATTGAAATTTGCGCCTAAATTGATTGAAATACTCTCATTCAAAAACAGGGCGTACCCTGCACCCAGACTGTACCCGGTACCAAATTTTGTTCCTGTCCCCCCACCAATATTTAAACCTGCTGATGCATAAAATCTTCCCCTATCATCCCCCATAAAATAATACCTGATAAACGGACCAAGGCTATAGCTTGAAGCTCCTTTCAGAGCAACTAAACTGAATTGGCCTCCACCGGCCAAATTATTGATAACAAAATACCCAACAGAGGGATTGATTATTAATGACCCTGAGTTCTTGGAAGTAGTATATCCAGCCGATCCACCTAGCAGCCATGTACCTTTTTCGGTCTGTGTTGATGCTATATTAGCGAATAATAGTACAAAAAATGATAAGTAAAATATTTTCTTCATGTATTGAGTTAGAATATATTATCATAAAGTTAATTAAATTAATTTTGCATTAAGCTCTTTTTATTACTTTACAAATTAAATTTCTTTCCATGAAAATAAATGATTCATACGATCCGGGATTGTACCGCGCTGCTGAAAATAGATATGAACAAATACCCTATCGTCGCTGTGGAAAAAGTGGAATCTTACTACCCATTATTTCGATAGGTCTATGGCACAATTTTGGTCATACCGATAATCTTGAAAATGGTGGAAATATATTGCGTACTGCTTTCGATCAGGGCATTACTCATTTTGATCTGGCTAATAATTATGGTCCCCCTTTTGGAGCAGCCGAGGAAAACTTCGGGGCTTTATTTAAACGAGATTGGGTACCTTATAGAGATCAGCTAATCATTTCCAGTAAAGCAGGATGGGATATGTGGCCCGGTCCTTATGGCAATTTGGGTTCAAGAAAATACCTCATTGCAAGTTGCGATCAGAGTTTGAAAAGAATGGGATTAGACTATGTAGATATATTCTATTCACATCGCCGTGACCCTGATACACCTCTTGAAGAAACGATGGGGGCTTTGGACCAAATAGTAAAATCTGGCAAAGCATTATATGTGGGCATTTCTCAGTACAATGCAGAAGATACTACGAAAGCCTATGATATTTTAAAATCCATGGGTACTCCCCTACTCATACACCAGCCAAGATATAACATGTTTGACCGATGGGTAGAGCCTTCTTTATTACAGGTATTAAAGAATAAAGGAGTGGGTGCAATAGCCTTTTCTCCACTGGAGCAAGGCATTCTTACCGATAAGTATTTGAAAGGATTACCAAAAGATTCCAGGGCAGTAAAAGATGGCAGGTATTTAACCAAAGAAAAAATTACTCCGGAAGTCTTAGCCAAAGTAGGTAAGCTCAATGAATTGGCCGGGAAGAGAAATCAATCTTTAGCTCAAATGGCAATCGCCTGGTTGTTAAAAGACCCGACCATTACTACTGTATTAGTAGGTGCAAGCAGCCCGAAGCAAATATTGGATAGTGTGGGTTGTAGTAAAAACCTTAACTTTAGTAAAAGTGAATTAAAAGAAATTGAACTGATTTTAAATAATAAACCTAAAAAATGAGATTGATTCTTGGATTGGTTATCGTGTTTTTATTCAGGGTAGGTAATGCACAAATTACCACCAGAAATATTAAAAATACGAGTAGTAAAAGCCCATTGATCAGTAATTACGGATTTAAGTATTTGCCATTTTCAAAAAAAATATACAAAAACACGATAAAGGAGTTTTCTTTTAAATCTCCTTTTCAATATTGGGATGAGCTGGGTATCGTATGTAAATGGGAACTTAAAATGGATAATATACTTACTAAACCCGTTAGATTTAGGCTCGGAAGTCTTGACTACGTGAATAGGATGGAAGGCAAAATAAGGTAGCTACACCAACTTAGCCTGGCTTTAAACTCTTTAAAGTTTTTTTAATCTTTTCAAATCCTGCTCTTTTCAATGGAGTCTTACCAAATGTAGTTTCAAAATCTTGCTCCGTCATGGATTCCCATTGATCAAAAGTCCATGTACTGAAATCCGTCTTAGGATAAAATTCAGACTCGGTATGGGGCGTGCTAAACCTATTCCAGGGACAAACTTGTTGACATATATCACATCCAAATACCCAACCATTCATTTGCGATTTATGTTCGGATGGAATATCAGATTTAGATTCAATGGTTAAATATGAAATGCACTTATTTGCAATTAAAACATAACCATTTGACGCTATGGCATCAGTGGGACAAGCATCAATACATTTAGTGCATGTACCGCAATAATCTTTAATAGGTTCATCATATTCCAATTCCAGATCACTAATTATTTCCGCTAAAAAAAAATACGACCCATGTTTTGGGTGAATTAATAAAGAATTCTTTCCTGTCCACCCCAGTCCGGCTTGTTGGGCCCATTGTCGCTCCATCACAGGTGCTGAGTCAACAAAAAAACGACCTTTTGCTGGTTCCTTTAGCTCTTCTAGAATTGTTTTCCATAGGGTCTTTAATTTTTTCTTCAAGACTTTATGATAGTCACTACCTGATGCATACATTCCTACTTTGGGAACATGTTCGTTTTTCAAATCATGCGAAAAATAATTGTATGCCAGTGAAATAATGGATTGGCTTCCAGGTACTAATAGAGAGGGGTCAAGCCTCATTTCAAAATGATTTGCCATATATTGCATCTCCCCATGATGCCCCTCCTGCAGCCATTCTTCAAGGTGTGACCGCTCTTCCTCTAAAGATCGGAGTTTAGCTATTCCTGATAGAAGAAAGCCGTGTTCTGCCGCTATTTGTTTTATGCAATGAGACTTTTCAGTTAAGGTCATTCGTATATCTATAATTTTACCGCCCTCTGATAGTAAGTGTATGATTAAATGGGGTATATCCTGTAAAATAAACACTCATTCCTTCGATCTTTGGCTCCGCTCCACGAATTTGTGTCCAGGTGTGGGCATTAGTACCCGGTCCAAATTCAATTTCAGATTGGTGATATTTATAAGTCGCAAACTTTGATTTTAAAATATATATGTCACTATTATCATTTAATTTAATCACATTTAGTAGTTGCCCTCCCTTTTTAAAGCTAAGCTCTACGGCGACAGGCACTCCTGCAGTCCCCTGTACATCAAATTCCAAAAGCCAGGCATTATCAATTAAATGGGCTTTTATTGAATAATGTAATTTTTGTATTTCAGACTGTTTGCGATTTTCTCTGGCCATTTTATCCCAATCTCCACCAGGATCGACCTCATTTTTCGAATACGGTTGATAATATGGTGCCTGCAATGATTGTACTAGCTGATAGCCATTGTCAATTCTAAATAAAGAGTCGGCTTTAAATTGGCCTTTCCCAAAAAAAGCGGATGACAACCTCACAGCTTGAAGCATAGCATTAGCATTGGAGAAAGTAAATAGCGTACTATTATTACTTATTAGTGATGCATCCATATTTTCATCTCTCCATCTGGCAATTCCTCCTTGCTTAAATAAGGTATCATATTTGTCCATTTTACTTCCTATTGGATAAGGGTTCCATAAACTTGAATCTTCCAATGCATAAGGCAATAGACTTGCGTTAAGTGATGATCCGTAGTTTTTCTCCAGATAGTTTGCCATGGCTCCAAAGTTTTCATCCTGGTCATGTACAGCCATATATCTGTACGCATAGTAATAGATATCCGACGGTCTTGATAAAAATTGATCCTGCCGCCTGGAAGTCTCTGTTACTAAAGTTCCATTGGGATGAATTAAAAAAGGGGTAAGACCCAAATTTTTTCGTACACTTTCAAATAATTGTTTGTTTTCAGTTAGCCTGGCTATCGTTATCAGGGCTCTATTTGTTAGAGGAGAATAGATATAGGTACTCTTCTCATTGTATTGGCCATCGGCGTCGATATCTATCCCTTCATCGAGCCACTCATTAATTCTGGAAATATATTTTGTATCTGGAAATAAATTATTTATTCTGGCTAATGCCATAGAAACTACCCATCGGTGATTAGGCGTGTGAATCCCTCCGACGGAAAGAGCCTGGCCTCCATTTACTAAAAATGTTTTGATATTCTCCAGTAATATTTCTTCTTCGGGAATTGAATCCAGGGTTAATATTTTATAAGCCAGTGCCAAAGGTTCGACGGCAAACGCCAGATCGGGTGTCGAGTGAAAATTAGTAGTCAACAAATCTATAGTACCATCATCGTGTTGCGATTTTAACAAATATATACTTGCTAAAGTCATGGCATGTAATAATGCTGCCGAATGAAAATAGGTAGAGCTCGGTTGTGAATACACACTAGCCAGGTTTTGTATAAATCCAGCGCAGCTTGACGGATGATGTATGCCATAGGAGTCTGGTATAGCTCCATAATAGTTGTCCATACTATCTTTTATCTGACCATTAAGCAAATCGGGAATGCTTTTCTCTACAAGACCTACGGCAGCATGTGAAATAAAATCACGAGGGTCTATATTCCTACACCCCGATACGCATTGAAAAAATGCAAAGACAAAAAATACGAACCGTCCTAATAGCACTTGAAAACGAATATCCACTAAATTAATGAATATTGCTCAAGAAATATAAATAGGGACATCCATAATCAAAGGGTGCTCATGTCCAATACGAATCTATAACGCACATCTCCTTTTAACATGCGGTCATAAGCCTCATCTATTTTATTAACAGGGATGAGTTCAATATCAGAAACAATATTGTGATCAGCACAAAAATCGAGCATTTCCTGGGTCTCTACCGTCCCTCCTATCATAGAGCCTATGATTGATCTTCGGTTTCTAATCAGTGAAAAAGGATCTACTTTTGGATTCTCAGGTGGAAGGCCTACCAAAAGCATTTTTCCATTTAATCCTAAAAGATCTAAATATTTTTTATAATCATGCTGAGCAGAAATACAGTTTAGGATAACATCCAAATATCCTGCATAAGATTTCATTTCTTCATCATTACTGGAAAGTAAAAATTTATGAGCTCCCAGTCGTTTAGCATCATGTTCTTTAGAAGGCGTGTGGCTGATCAAGGTTACTTCAGCCCCAAAAGCTACGGCAAACTTCACTCCCATATGACCTAATCCACCCAGGCCAGCTACCCCTACTTTCATTCCTTTGGTGACCCCTGCGTATTTCAAGGGTGAGTAAGTAGTAATACCGGCACATAATAATGGTGCCACTGCTTTCATATCCAGCTTTTCAGAAATATGATATACAAACCGTTCATCAGTAACAATCTGTGATGCATAACCTCCTCGGGTATATCCCGATCCATCACGTTCCATTACATTATATGTACCTGTAGGCCCTTCCACACAATACTGTTCCATATGTTGAGCGCAAATACTGCAAGACCTGCACGAGTCTACAATCACGCCTACAGCAGCCAATTCTCCTACTTTGAACTTTTTCACCTGATCTCCTACCGCCCTTACATAACCAACAATTTCATGCCCTGGGACAAGCGGAAAGTGAGTACCCGACCATTCACCTCGTGCCCGATGCAAATCGCTGTGACAAACCCCACAATATTTTATTTCTATCAAAACATCATGAGATTTCACCTCTCTTCTCTCAAAATCAAATGGTCGTAGCGGTTGATCAGGCTGGTATGCCGCGTAAGCTTTTGTTTGTAACATAAGTTGAAATTAAATAAAAATGGTAAAATAGTACAGTTTTGTCATTCAAGGTACATACTGACTCTTAAAATCAAATCTTGGATAATTTTATACTGTATGTGCAGCTAAATGTAGAGGAGTGAAGGCTTGATTGGCAGCTGTAGGCGTTATTTGAGATTCGTTTGAAATTCAAATCATTGGAATAAAGGCATTATTTATTAAATTTGCGTCTTCACTCGATTTGATTATCATGAATAGACCTAGCGCTTTTGTACTTATATTATTGACTTCTATAATATCATGTAAACCAGAACATCCTGATTTAAAGACCGCCTACGATCTATTTAAGGATTCACAATTAATCAAACAAAATATGATCACCGGCCAGGCTGATTTAAACAACCAGGCTAAAATGGTGGATAGTAAGATCAGAAATGAAGATAAAGAAAGTGTATTCGCCATATCAGAAGTTTATAATCACCTGGAAGCAGTGGATGCCGGGATGAAGGCTTTAAATGGGAGAGACAGAGCTGTACCCGGTCATGAAAAGGAATCCCAGGAAATACCTGTAGCAGATCCAAAGTTATCTCCATCTTTAGTATTAATGATGCAAAAAAATTATCGCGATTCGCTATTGATTATTAAAAATGATCTGGATGCAGCTGCTACCTTGCTCAATCATCTAAAAACTAAATTTAATTAATCATTTAATGGTGAAGAAGAGTTGGGGTTTCTTCTCTTCCATTTCTATTTTCATTCTATTTTCAGCTTGCGCCCATTGGGAAGATAAGGATCTTTATATACCTGAAGTATTCATCAATTCGAAACATGAATCCTATCTTATTCTAAAAAATCAAGGCCATTCCCGAATAAATGAAAAAGGTATTCTTCTAAAGGTTACCTGGGACTATAACCAATCGAAGGAGTATTTACTGGATACACTGGATCCGCATTTTAGAAAACCCGGTGATAGCAGTATCGTAAAACTTCCTTTTACCACCGATGGAAAATGTCATTTTATTTTTGCCCGAATAGATGAGTCCAATATTGTGAGCGAGTCAGATGAAGATCATAATATTTATTCAAAATTATTATGTGAAGACAATGCTATGTCGTCTTCTTATACCTATCCTCTTACATCAAAATATGATGAAAAGGAATATAAAAATTTAATGGAAGCAGTTCCTTTTGCCAACCAGGTCATCTGGTATGAGAGCGACAAGCCATATATTCTATCCTTTTGGCCCCCTTTATGGAAACAACAACTGCTAAAAAAAATTCAATCTGGTTATACTGGATTCCAGACTTATCAAACCGATAGCCTTCCCGGCATTTTATCACATGATGAAGCCTTTGACATTTTTTTAAACTACATAGCTCATTCCTTCATTTTAGAAAAAGAAAAATTAGTACCCTGGTCTGTGCATGACTTTCCACCAAATATTATTGGTGATTTGTGGAACAGCAAAAATTATTTCAGGTATGATAGCATTCATTTGATTTACGAATTGGATTATGAAAGCAGTGGAGGTGTGCATGTGGAACACCCCATCAGCAGCTATTCTTTTGGAGGTCTGTTAAACAATCAATTTACGAGTCCTCACGATGCTATTTACAATTTACTTGAATGGGCCCGGGCATTTTTGTTTCATGTAGATGTAGGTTCGCAAATAAATTTTCAAAGCATCCCTAAGATTTGGTTTCCTGAAAAGGGTCAAATTCATCAGGTTAGTTCTTGTTGGGCTACTAGTGGATTGATACTTGATTATTGCAGAGCCCTTAATATTCCGGTAATAAAATCGTCTATTGAATTGCATAATGGCATTCATGCCCAATTATTTTTTCCTACTGAATATTGCCATCTTACCCATGCTGACGATCTATATGATCCGCTATTTTTTCCTGTTAATCACCATTTCCCGATTAGTGATATCCTGTTAAATCCGTCAGCATATACCAAAATGGTAAACGCTAACAGGATTTGTCAAAATGATAGCTGTCAAACCAAAGGTGCTCAACAAACCTATGATCGAAGGCGATACTTGCTTAATCAAGCCATTAAAAACCAGGGCGCAGAGATTTTAATAAAAAATAGTGAACCTATTTCTTCTATTCGGGCTTTACTAAGAGGAGATGAATTTCCAGGTTTATTAGTACCTGTATTCAATGTAATGGAGCAAGATCAGATTATTCAAAGGCTTAATCAAATTCCAATAGACCGGCAAAGACTTACTTACCTTTTTAGCAGATACCAAAGTTGTAAAAACAACTTTAGGTAAAATTGAACTTAGTGATCGATCTTAATACCATTTTCTCAATAGCCATAATATCTTTACACACTTTTGTAGAAAAATTTGGATGATATGAAAATAATGAAATTTGGAGGTACCTCCGTAGGAAAACCAGAAAGAATGCGTGATGTAGCTTCTTTGATCACAGCTGATAAGGCAAGTAAAATAGTAGTACTCAGCGCTTTGAGCGGAACTACTAACGCCTTGTTACAAATCAGTTCATTCATTGCAGCCAGAGATAAAGAATCTGCTCTAAATTCCATAGATGTTTTAAATAAACAGTATCAGGCATTTATTTCTGACTTGTTAAAACAAGCCATCACCCTTGAAAAGGCAACTACTATAATCAACGAACATTTTGATTTTTTAAAAATTGTTACTAAAATTTCATACAGTGATGCACTTTCCAGAGATATACTTGCCCAGGGAGAGCTCATGTCTACCAAACTATTTAGTTGCTATTTAGAAGAAAATAAAATAAAGCATTTACTACTACCGGCAATAGATTTTATGTCCATTGATAGTAATAATGAGCCTCAGATACTGATGATCAGGAACAAACTCCTTCCCATATTAGCGGCGAATAGTGACTATGAAATATACATTACCCAAGGATATATCTGCCTGAATTCAAATGGCGAGGTAGATAATTTAAAACGCGGAGGCAGCGATTACAGTGCATCATTGATCGCCGCTGCAGTGCAGGCAACCGTATGTGAGATCTGGACTGACATCGATGGCATGCACAATAATGACCCCAGAGTGGTAAAGACAACCAGACCTATAGAGCAATTAAGTTTCGATGAAGCTGCAGAATTGGCTTATTTCGGAGCAAAAATTTTACACCCATCTACTATTTGGCCGGCCCAGCAAGAGCATATCCCAGTTAGACTGTTAAATACTATGGAGCCTTCTGCTAAAGGTACCTTAATATCTAAAAATGCCTCTGCTCAGGGTGTGAAAGCTGTTGCAGCAAAAGACGGTATTACTGCAGTTAATATCAAAAGCAGCAGAATGTTATTAGCTTATGGATTTCTCAGAAGCGTTTTTTCAATATTTGAGAAATATAAGACCCCGATCGATATGATTACTACCTCCGAGGTAGCCGTTTCTATGACCATAGATCAATTGAACTTTATAAATGAAATAGTCGCTGAACTTCAAGTATTAGGTACCGTATCGTTGCATCATCAGCAGACCATCATCTCCATTGTAGGACACAATCTTGGTGAAAGTCCTGAGCTATTAGAAAAACTATTTTCAGCCATTAGAGACATTCCAGTAAGTATGGTGTCCTATGGTGGGAGCCCACACAATGTGTCCATTTTAGTACCGGGGGATCAAAAAAACAAAACGCTGCAAGCGATCAACAAATATATTTTTGGACTGGATTAGTATATAATTATCCTGCTGTGCTGAGATCTAACAGGATGATCAGACTTAGGTACATAAAGTTTCAGAATTCCATTTTTATATTCACCACACGTGCATTCGGTATCAGTATTTACAGGTAAGTCGATATGCTTTTCCAGGCAATTTTCACAACCCATTAGCTGATCATCCATTACATGTTTAGAAACTTCTGGATTATGCAAAGCATATACAGATAAGCAATTATGCCCTGCCTCTATCACAAATTCTTCTCTATTACTTCCAGGAAATGGAATTTCTATTTTAAAAGCCATTTCCAGCTCCGTAATTTTAGTATCGGGAGTAAGGGGATCAAACTTATTTGCTGACTTCCTATAATTCGATACATCAGTCTTAAACAATGTGGGATTGAATACTCCGGGATAAATGGAGTGCCCTGCTGGATTACTAGGTTTCATAAATTTTAATTTTTTAGTGAAAAAATATTAAGTATGATTCTCTTCATAATGCTTGAACGTGTCTAATTTCTTAATTATTGAGCGCAACTTTAATTTCTTGAAGGATTAAACTTCTGTTATGAATTGTTAATAAGAAATAGAGAGGTTGCAAGTCGAAAAATGCCTTTAATCGATAATTTATAAGAAATATATATGAAATAAGGCAGAAAGAATTATTTTTGCACTTCCAAAAAAGCTTGGATCGGTAGTTCAGTTGGTTAGAATGCCGCCCTGTCACGGCGGAGGTCGCGGGTTCGAGTCCCGTCCGGTCCGCAGATAAACCCTCTAATTCATTGATTTAGAGGGTTTTTTATTTGTATAAACAGAAGGAGATCCTTAAACAATTAGATCTCCTTCTTACTAGAATTTATTATAGATAGTTATCCAATGCCTTTTTTAGAGTTTCAGTTATTTTTCTCGTTAATTGTTCTGGTTCCAAAACTTTGCAATTATCACCATATCTAAGTATAATTTGTTTAAGCTCAACATTTGGAATAACTTCGATGGTTACGATTAACCCACCCACATCAAATGATTTCTTTTTTTGTGTGCCATGTAGTGGCTTGGTTAGAATATAAGGAGCTTGTTTAAAAGAAAACCAGAGCTTTATTCTTTCTAATTTTGAACCTAGATGCTTGGTAACACCTATTATGTCTTCAAAATATTCATCAAAATTGTAATCTGTATTCTCAACGTAGGTATGAGAAAGTTCTACTATTTCCTCAATACGATCCAACGCCAGATTGGTAATACCAGTATAATTTGGATTCTTAACAAAGAGAAACCATCGATTGTTGTATTGTTTTAAATAGTAAGGATAAATAGTTTGATTTTCAAGTTGACCTGTGGTAAAGGACTTGTATTCTATTTTTAAAACTTTTTTAACCTAACGGAATTTTGTGTCCGTATAATTCGAGCCACCTCAAATAACCTGGATCAAATAATTGAAATCAGAAAAGCCAGCGAACCAAGTGACCAAGTGAATCGAATTTATCAAGCACTGGAATACAAAATCAAAACCCTCCTTAAGAAAATCTGTAGTACCCCATCCGATACTTTTAAATAATCAATTGACTATTTACCAAGATTTTAACTCCGCTTAGCTGCAATGTGGGTTAATTATGACCATGTCTGGACATTCTAATTGTGTCATAATGCCAACAGGGTTGGGATGTATGCTTCCATTATCCCCTTTGGACCACTAATCAGAAATGATCGCAGATGGGAATTAATTTGGAAGGAATTACTGATAGTATTAGGTAATATTAAAAAATAGGCTAATCTTTAAACATGAAATATTCAATAGTCCTTTTGAGTATTATGTTCCTGGTTGTTTTTACAGAAGCCCAGACCACCTGGAAGGTTGGGGACAGGGTACAAGTAAAGACTTCAGCGATGGAAAAATGGGAAAATGCTACCATATTGCGTGACCGGGGTGATGGTTCATATAAAGCCACATTGGATGATCCCGCCAATTATGCAGATGCAACGCCATTAGTTTATCCCAATCAGATACGGTCAGTTAATGCAAAGCCCGCTACAATTTTTGCTATTAATAGTAGGGTAGATGTTTACCTGTCATATGGCGATCCAAAAGGGCGGGCTACAGTTCTTGAAATAATAGACAGTGGTCGTTATAAAGTACGTTATGATGGTTGCAAAGCCTATTGGGATGAGGTGGTAGATTGGAGCCAGTTAAAACCTGTTACCTATATTTCATCAGATGATCCGGACCTCACCGCTACATTTGGCAAATGGGCCATGTTTGTTTACAGTTACCCCAACACAGTATTAAAAGGTAATGATATTTACCGCGAATACGGTCCGGGCGGAAAAGCACCGCCATTGCTCATCAATGCAAATGGAACTTTTGTATGGTACGACGAATTTAAAAAACCACCGGTGAATGGTAAATGGACAGCCCATGCTAAAATTGAAGGTTTAAAAATGGGTACTGAATCAGTAAATGGTATTCTCATATATGACTCCAGGGGAAATTACTGGAAAGTGTATAAGGACCGCGCCGATCATATTGAAGCAAGGTTGATGTGTAGTGGAGAAACACAAGGTGGCACAAGGATCAGGTAAACCATAATTTTAAGAAAAACTTTTGGCTCGGGGTACGTTTAGGGGTACGGAATAGCTGCACTCAATGGGATTAACTGACATCTTTTGATATTGTCCAATTTTTGCTATCCTTTGAAAACCATATCGTTCGGTTCAAAATGGTATCAAATAAAATCATATTTTTAGTCCGGTCCGCAAACTTTTTTATAAAGCCTTGTAAATTAATAGTTTATTAGGCTTTTTTGTTTCTGGGGTTACGGTGTGGGGGCACGAAAGTTGAACAATTTTCAACCTTTTCTATTAATCTAGTACCTAACAAATAATATAGGTTTATGCCCGTTACTTTCAATCTAAAGCGAGCAAGTAGTACTACACCCACATCCATATATGCTTGATATATTTATTCTGGCAAGGAAGTTAAATCTTACTTGCGCGAATCAATCAATCCTAAATACTTGGATGTTAAACCCACATAATTCATTGGACTTTCCAATGCATAATTAAACTCTCGAAAGTTGTGATGCGAAATGAAGTTGTTTCTCCAGCAACCATTCAAGAATATGAAAGGTGCTTAAACCATTTTAAAGAATGTACAGGATTTACTTGCTGCAGGATGGACAATATTGAGAGTAGCAGGAGATGGTGATGTAGGTTTAATATGAACGATTAACACCTTCGTTTGATCACCTTAATTAATTTTCTTGACAAGTCGGAAAAGAATATTTTGGAGTTGTTCTCTTCTTTACAGTTTCGACAGATATAGTATTCTTTTCACACTTCAAATACTATTACAGTAATTTTAAAAATAAGACAAGATACCCAAAATTTATAGGGAATTGTACGGGGGTTGCAATTACCATTATCACCCCAACGACATTTTTTTTGCGATGAAAAAGGTCGTTTAGCTCAAGAACCTCATTTAATTTTCGACTGTGGACAGATCTTCGGACGAACAAAAGCGGCAGCCACCAACATAGTATTCATGAAAAAGGCGGATGTAAGTGATTGAGAAGCAGTAAAATAATCAACATTTGCATTAGCGGACGAAATAATAATGAAGCAGTTGAAAGTAACTCAAAATTGTAACAAATCTCCATTGAATGAGAATTCAAATAGACTTACTTTTACAGTGAGTCATCATTGACTCAATAAACAATTCAAAAAAGAATCATTCAATCGTAACTAAATCAAATAATTATGGCAAACAGAAAATTTATGCCCAGTGCACCCAACCAAACACTCTGGATCGTTGCCCTCATCGTCGGCTTTCTAGGCATTTTGGGACATTTTTCCCACATAGATATATTGTCAAAGTATAACTATGAAATGTTGCTAATTGGCTTTATTTTACTCGTCATTGGTACGGCATACCGAAAGATATAGTACTACAGTTACTCGGCATGAGCCGAGCGACTGTGTGAGGTTAAATTTGATCAAAGATCTTTGAAGGAATAACCCAAGACTGCAGTAGTCTCAGCCAAAAATCGAGTAGACGGCCTCACCTACAAGTCATAGAATATCATATTTTTAGTCCCGTCTGGCCCGCAAGTATTTTATAAGTCACTGTAGTTGTATAATTTATGAGGTTTTTTTGTTTTTGGGGTTACGGTATGGGGTGCGAACTTGCACTTTTAGGCAAAAAATCTATCATTCCTTAGGCAGTAAAGGGCTTGATTCATTTGGATCGACCCCCTATGAACTGAACAAGATTAGAACCTGAAAAATTGATTTGATTCAATAGTTTTATGGACAAGGATCAACTAAAAGTATGAGACCAATTCTAAATTAGGTTTTTGAAGGCATAGCTGCTGTATATAGAATTTCATCATTTGGTTTGTAAGCATCCGGAGCAATGGATTGTTCTTGTATTGGTTTTTTAGCCCTCCCTAATAATATCTTCACTGCATCCCTAAAAGCTTGCGGACAATTTTTATCCAATGGGTCAGGAACCAAACTTGCAAATACAACATCACCACAACAGACAAAGGTCTTCTTGCCACCACAGCGGTATCACCTCTAAATGCAAGGCTTGAAGCAAGCCATTCGTCAGAAAATATCTCCACCAATGCACGGCAGATAACCAAATCTTGCTCCACTTGTTCGTTGGTTTGCCACGGCACTTGGTTTGCCCATTCTGTTATGTATGCCTGTGGTATCATTAGTCTATTTCTATTTGTGTGTTTACAATTACTTTCCATCTTTCATCAGCAAAAAAGCCTTTGATGGGTGCTGACGGTTTTAATGCTATACGAAAAAATGAAGTATTGCAATCTTTTAGTACTTTGTATAAAGCATTTGCTAATGGCTGATTGTCGAATACTTTATCTAAAAAGTATCCCAAACGCTGTAAGGCAGTAACAGGAATATTTTGAAGCATAGTATCATCGAAGTCTTCGGGCTTAATAGCATCCATCAATTCGTTTAAAACTGTTGCTACTCTATTAATGCCGCCAACTCTTTTTTCGTATTGAATAAGATCTGTTGCAGTGAGTATGGGATTGGATATTTTTAAATAACCTGCTTCTGTTTTTTTTGTTTCTAACAGTTTATCTGACAATTCTTTTTTACTGATGTAGTTTACTTTTAATCCTTTCTTTATTGTAGTTCGGAGGACTGGAAAATTGGTAACCACAAAAAACTCCTGTGGTTGCTGATGCGATGCTCCGTGATAAGCTGCAGCATTTAACAGTGCCAAATAATAGGGTCGTTTTAATTCCTTCATAAAGGCATCTAAATACAGACTGGGGGGTAGAATGCCCTTTGATTTGTACTGTGGCGGTATGATGAGGTAATAGCCTTTGTGAATAGAAACTATTTGTCTCTTTTTGCTTAGACGGGCTAAGGCACTTTTTACGGCTATATCAGTAAAGCCGGGTAATTGGGTTTGGAGTAGTATTAGCGAAAATGCATACTTCCCCTGTGATTGAAGATTTTCAACCCAGGATTGAATACTTATATAAATTTGCTCGTTCAGTAAAGAGTTATTTTTTGCGAAAGGTACTGAAAATCGGTGCTTTTTGCAATAAATCTATCTTGTATTCAGTTAAAAAACTATTGTGCACAAGAATCCAATCCAGGAATGTATCATGCTTTATCATTATTGTCTTCCGGAAGAACTTTAAGTGGATTAAGTTGTCTGACATTCCGGTCCGCTTTTTAGCGGGTCTAACCCCCCTTGTGTGCCTTTTGAATACTGGCATTCCGTCGGATACTGACCCCAGGTAGTTATACAGAATGGATGATTAATTTATCCTGTCATTTACCCTCTAAAAATGGGTATAGCAGCTAAATCAATTAAGATGGAACAATTAAAATAAATCCTTCGATGGCATCTTGATTGAGCTATTTGATTGATCCGTCTACCCAATTTTCTGTCTGTATTTGTTCACTCCTGAGAAACTTTTTGATTGTGGAATTGGGTATATCTCTATCTCTGGCTGCTATCCACCCTATAGCTTAGCCTTGTTGTTGCCGTAATTTAAACCCAACACCCTTTTTAAGGATTATGTTACCTTTTTCTGTTTACTTTCATCAAGCCACCTTATTCGGCTAATTCTCAATTTGATGGACTGGAGCTTACTCTTGGGTTATTTAATAGGAATGGGAGGAACGGGTTTTTAACGCGTCCCCCAATATCATTAGCCCATAGTAGAACTGAAGGTACAAACTATAAAATAAAACTTAATAATATGCTCCAAGCCTACAGCTCTTTAATGAGTACTCGACTGGACAATGGATTAAAATCAATGCTCATAAAATTTTTGAGCCAATGGCTCTGAGATTTTCGCAATTAAAATTCCTGGCCCATCAAAATAAGAATTAACCTCTTATTCTTCATAGAAACCGAGACTCTTAAATAGTAAACTAGGATTCATAAATATTTTTTATAGGTAGATATATCCGTTTCTGAGAAATTTTTTTTTGTTTTCAGAAATTTTCAACCTTTTTTCTCATAAGAATATTACTCAATTTTCGTTATTATCTTGCCCACCACCTTATTCAATTTCTGGTGCACATTTGGCCCAGAAATATTGGTAATAATAAATATTCCCATTTTCTTTTCAGGGATGAGAGTAAGCCAGGATGATGCACCAAAAGCACCCCCGTTTTGGAAAATAATATCAGGATTATTTCCATTTTTATTTATTTGCCAAAATAACCCAGCTTCATTATCTCCGTATTTTCCATTCCAAAGTTCTTGATGCGATTTTTGGACAACCGTATTCTCACTTTTCAAATGATAGAACATGTATTTGAGCATATCGTCTAAAGTGGATAATATCCCACCTTCAGCCATCATATCTTTTTCCGCTCTAAATGGCATTTTTAAATGATGATTATTTTGACCTTCAGCTAATTTCGATGCAGGTACTTTGGAAATTTTGATTTCTGTATGATTCATTTTCAATGGCCTCAGTATTTTAATTTTAAGTAATTCTTCATAACTCATGTGATAAATATCTTTCAGAATATAGCCTATCAAATTGGCTCCAGCATTAGAATATCTAAATTTTTCACCAGGTAATGCATCCAATTTTATATCGTGTAATTGCAAAAAAAATTGAGCTTTTGAAAAATTATTCTGTAATTCGTTGATTTGAAAAGGCAGTTTATCAAAATCGGGATTATCAAATAATCCAGGGTTATCTGGAAATAGATTGGGCAATCCACTATGGTGGGTAACCAAATGTCTGAAAGTAATCGGCTTTCCTTCATACTCCAAATTAGGAAAACTTTCATTCAGATAAATTCTGATATCATCATCGATATTCACCTTTTTATCCACTATTGCATTTGCAAGTAGCGTACCTGTAAATGTTTTGGTAAGAGATGCTATTTCATACACTGTTTCATCACAAGGCAATTTATTATTGAGCAAAAGACCTTTATGCACTTTGTATATTTTCCCATCTTTTATTAATCCCACACTTAAAGCATCAAAATCTTTGCTTTGAATTAGACTATCTACTTCACTATTTATGGATTTCAATATATGATTTGACACATCAGTAGTTAATGGCATTTGTTGGCATGCTCCGAAAAGAAAGCCAGTAAAAAGTAATATTTTAATTTGCTCCATATCAATATGATATTATTTCATAAAAACTTCTCATTCTTTCAAATGTTACAAAATTCATTTCATAACCTGGCTTCTTTTTTCAGTCTGTTCATCAATCCATCAAATCGAACCCAGTAAAAATTACAATCTTTATCGCTCGTCCCTTTGGTATATATCAAATACTTGCCATCTGGTGTTACATATTGGCCGAAGCGATGGGCTGAACCATTATTTATTTGATTACCGAGGCTTTGCGGCTCACTCCATGATTTATCTTTTTTACGAAAACTAATCCATAGCTCACACTCATAGGTAGCGGTTTCTTTGGTTGAAATAACCATGTAACTTTCATCTGGTGCTATATAAAAATCACCATCAAATGCAGGTGTATTCAGTGGCTGGCCCAAACTTTCAATAGTAGTATCGGTGGCTGTAACCACCATTTTACAAAAATCATAGGTGCTATAATCACCCTTGCTGCCTGAAAGAGCATTGCTGGATACATAAAATGTGATTGGATCATAGGTCGGCATCCAATTGTAAAGACCATAAACCTTATCATGTAATACTATTGGGCTTGTCCATATACCACTATTCAGATGTGATACGCTCACCTTACTACCGTTTCCACCATAGTACATAGTCTTATTATCGGAAGATATGGTTGGATTCACCACATGATCAAATAAGATGGAAGGCTTTTGCCACTTTCCATTTACGAATTGTTTTTGTTGGGTTTGACTCCCATCTGAGTTAAACCAGCCTTTAGCATGAGTGTAATAAAATGTCTTTCCATCATTGCTAAAAGAAACTGTACCAAGCACAATTCCTGAATCAATGAGCATATTTGGTGCAAATATTTTAGGAATTTCATCGGGTGGATGTTGTCCAAAATAGGCATACTTGCTATGCCAAAACTTATTTAGTTTTTGCTTTTGGGCGTAAAGCTGAACACAACAAATGATAAGAATACTAGTAATCAAATTGATTTTCATTATTTGGATTGGTTTAAATATTTTCTCCAAATCTCTGAAAATGCAGTTAATGAAGCAAGTTCAAAGTGGGTTCAAGTTTGGTCAAGAAAGGCCAATGACTCAATTCAAATTCCTATTAGGCATGCTCCATGCTTCAAGCGAAAAATCAATTCTTTTTGCTGGTTTGATTTTTTCAAGACTATTACTTAAATTAAGAATCCTCATTTTGTTTACTTTTTTCTTACCCAATGGTTTTACACATTTACCGAATAATAGATAACTCAAAATTCCTATTAACCAAAATTATTGAAATTCACAGTAGGTTTGAGCTTAGTTCAAATAGTACTAGATGTCAACCGAAATAGCTTATATAACCAAATGCAAAACTCTTATCGAACAAAAACTCAATTGGGGTTTGAGTGATTCCTGGCAAAAGCAAGATTTTGAACAACTCAGTGAGCAAATCTATAAGGAAACAAATGTGAGCCTAAGTGTAAGTACATTAAAACGCATTTGGGGGAAGGTACGATACGAAAGTTCCCCTAACTTAGCTACTCTCAATGCCCTTGCAAAATTTATTGGTTATACTAATTGGCGAGAATTTATAGCCAAAGGACAAATACACAAAAGTGAGCTCATTGAAGAAATTAGTAATGATATTACTAAACCTTCCTCAAATAGAAAAAGTAAAATTAGCTTCATAGGTTTATTAGTTCTATTTGCCATTATCGTTTGCCTTTGTTTTATACGTAAAAAGAAAACTTCGTTGCATTTTGAAAATGTAAAATTCAGTAGCCAGCCAGTCACCAAAGGTATGCCTAATACAGTAGTTTTCAATTATGATGCCAGCTCCTCTAATGCAGACTCCGTTTTCATTCAGCAAAATTGGAACGCGATGTTCCGGTTTAAAGTAGATAAAAATAAAAGAGAATATACTTCTACCTATTACCAGCCTGGTTATTTCAAAGCAAAACTGATATTAAATGATAGTATCATAAAAGAACATGATTTGTTTTTACAAAGTGAGGGATGGCTGGGAATGATAGAAAAAAATCCCATTCCTATCTATTTTTCAAAAACTCAGATTCATAAAAAAGAAACAATAGGTGTGAATCTTGCAGATCTGGCTTCAGTAAAAAGTGATTTATATAAAGGACTTCATTGGGTTTCCCTTTTCAATGTGGATAGTAGTAAAATAGTAATGGCTGAAAATTTAAACTTCGAGGCTGATGTAAAAAACACATTCAGTACGGGAGATGGTGTTTGCCAAAAGACTTATATCGTATTACTTTGTACTGAAGGTATCATTGCATTTCCGTTGAGTATTAAAGGCTGTGTAGGGGAAATGAGCTTGATTATTGGAATGCAGGAAATTTCTGGAAAGTCTAACAATCTGTCTTCATTTGGTATAAATGATTTCAATGATTTTGTGCATGTAAAAGCAATATGTATGAATAGATCATTAAAAATATTTATAAATGGAAATATAGCCTTTGAATCAGAAATAAAAAATAGCCTGGGGAAAGTGGTTGGCACCCAGGTAAGATTTTTTGGCTCCGGCGAAATAAAAGGTCTAAAGCTGCAAAAATTACAATAGAAAAACTTAATCTTTATATTGTTTTGGATTTGTGTTCAACAGATCATCAATAACCTATTCTGTCCAGATTTTTCCTCTGGTGCACGATGAATACAAGGAGGGACTTGACTTTCAGGATGATCAACCGCCAACCTCCAAAGGTGACCAAGACCTGTTTTTATTGGGCGTGCATTAGGTTTATCTTGATAGTGCAGATCAAAGAAATGTTCACTTAAGAATGATTCAAAACCTTCATCAGCTCCATGATATAGTTTTTTAAGTTCATCCCGTATTTCTGGAACAAGCACTTTTTGATTGGCTTGTGAATTGGGCAATATTTCACTCGACTCGCCATAGTAAGTGCATAAAAAGGTATCGGTAGGTATAGGAGAGCGATCTACATGAAAAGAATAAACATCAGTTGGAAAAAACGGGTAAGTATCATCCCGATCATAGTGGTTGATCACATTTAGGATTGGAGATGCGCCATGCGCAATCAACAGCTTCAAGTCATTTAAAAGAATTTCACGGGCAAGCTGCCCCTGTTCACTCAACTGAAATTCACAAAGTTCCTCTTGATCAAGTTCTGCAAAATTTCCGATTAGCACTACCTTTTTAACAATCTCAGAAAAATCACCTATTAGCTTACGAGTCCAACAAATCGCATTAATTGCTCCATTAAAAGGTGTGGAAACAAGGTCATTAAAATTCGTGACCCAACAAACTTGAGGCTCAGCATGAGATAAATCTATCATAATGATAAAAATATAAGTATAAAATCATTTGACAAAAGTAGCTAAAGCTGGGTATTGGGCATTAAGACCAGGTATTGCCGATGGTTGAGAATTTGAAATTCGTCCCCGCCGGAACCGATGCCCGGATTTTATGATTATAGCATTGGCATGGTTGCATGGTTGCATGGTTGCATTGGGATCCGATAGCTATCGGATCGATAGCTATCGGATTACCATACGCAAAATGTCAAGTATTCTGCGCTAAATACTTGACAAATTCCATCCCTTTCATATCTTTGTGCCATGAAAGTAGCTGAAAAACTAGAAAAGAAAATTGAGCAAATGGCCGATGGTACCACCTTTAAGTACCAGTAGCTGGCTATTGCCGCCGAAGAATACGCTGCAGCTACCAAAGCCATTGAACGGTTGATAAAAAAGGGTATTATTAACCGGGCATCGACCGGTGTTTTCTATAAACCCAATAAAACAGCCTTCGGCAACCTTAAACCTAAAGAAGAGGAGTTATTAAAACACTACCTGTTTGACGGTGCAAGCAGGATAGCATATATAACCGGTACTGCTTTGTACAACAGAATGGGATTAACAACACAGGTGCCTAAAAATATAAGAGTGGCCAGCCGTAGTAAGCGGATTGTAACTAAAATTGGTCCTATGCAGGTAAAAGCTGTTAAAAGCTATGTTGATGTAACAAACGATAATTACTACCTGATGGAACTGCTGGATGTTCTTAAAGATTTTAAAACAATTCCTGATACTGATAAAAACCAGCTGATAAAATACATGCTTCAAAAAATTAAAAATTTATCAGTAAAAGAAAAAGATTTATTGATTAAGATTGCTCTCAAATATCCACCAAGAGTAAGAGCATTCGCCGGGGCTTTATTGAATGAATTAAATCCTGCAAAGCCGGTACTGGAGTTGAAAAAAAGCATAAACCCATTAACTGTTTATCAATTTGGTATAGGCAAAAATTTTTTACAAAAAATTGAGTACTGGAATATTCGCTAAACATGAAACTTCACACAAATAATCAGCTTTTTCAGGATGCAGTTTATAGCAACTGCACAACAGTTTAACATCCCTGAAATTTAAATCGAAAAAGATTATTGGGTAACAGTTGCCCTGTATGCAATTTTTCATTCAGCGGTTGCAGATGATGCAGTTTTCAAAGGCGGCACGGCGCTTTCAAAATGCCATAAACTAATTGAAAGATTTTCGGAAGATGTGGACCTGGTAGTATTAAACAATAAAGGAGAATCAGGCAATCAACTTAAGAATAAATTAAAGGCAATTAATGAAGCAGTAAGCGAAATAATGCCTGAAGTGGAAATTGAGGGAATTACCAATAAAAAAGGAATGATTCGTAAAACAGTGCATCAATACAATAAGCAGAAATTTAGCGGAACATTTGGCCAGGTGAGGGAACAGATAATTGTGGAAGCTACATGGCTGAGTAGTTCTGTCCCTTTTATTAAGGCTGAAGTAAGTTGCTATATTACTGAAATGATGAAAGCTGCAAATCAAACTGAGTTAATTGGACAGTATGCTATGCAGCCATTCGTTGTAAAAGTCCTGAGTAAAGAACGAACCTTTTGCGAAAAAATAATGAGCCTAGTACGTTTTTCACAAACTGCAGAACCTTATGGAGATCTGGCAAATAAAATCAGGCATATTTATGATATTAACCTGATGCTGAAAAATGCTGAAATTGCTGCTTTCTTTAAAAGTTCGGCATTCGACGAAATATTAAATAAAGTTGGTAAGGATGATTTGGTGAGTTTTAAAAATAATAATTCGTGGTTACAAAATCACCCTGCAAAGGCAATAATATTCAGCAATTCGGAAGACACCTGGGATAAAATAAAGAATGCTTACCGTACTACTTTCAGAGAGCTTGTATTAGGAGAACTGCCAGTAGAGGCAGATTTAATAACAACCTTGAAAGAAGTTCATACACGCTTGGGCAAAGTAAAATGGTATATTTAAGAATATCTTTTTTGCATAACAGGCAATTATTTGCTTCAGCTAATACACATAATGGTTAATATAAGTATAAAATCATTTGACAAAAGTAGCTAAAGCTGGTTATTGAGCTATAACGAGTAGGTATTGCCGATGGTTAGGAATTTGAAATTAGTCCCCGCCGGAACCGATGCCCGGATTTTATGATTATAGCATTGGCATGGTTGCATGGCTGCATCGGAATCTGATAGCTACCGGTTTTCGCCTACTTTTCTAATAGTTAGGTGCTTGAAATTTGCAACGGTTTTTGTCATGCTTCGTCAATTGGGTCTTTTCTTTTTTTCTGAAATTGATTTTACAACTGAAAGACATTTTATTAATTGCGCTTTGCTACCCAGTTTATCTAATGAAATTTTATGAGCTTGTTTTAGTAATGTTTTTACATAAGATTTTTGAAAGTTAGTAAAGTCAGTCACCGTTATGTGCCTAATCCTGTTACCCGTTCCTTTTAAAATTTGCTTTGGGTCGTCAAGGTCAACTCCATAGTCAAAACCAATATTTACATATTTACTGTAAACGGCAATATGGCAAAACATTTCTTTTTGTTTGTCAGACAAAGAATAACCAATTGCAAGTGCATTGTAATTGTCATAAATTAACTCATTGGCGTCTGGGAAAATGTCCAGAACAAATTCTCTCAACTGAAGTCCGATTGCTTTAACCTCTTTGTCAAAAGGCTTATAAAAGTCCAATAAGTCAGGAAGCGGTTTTCTTGCCATAGTATAGCATTTTGTTCGATAGGAGGAGATCGATCAATAAGTAATTTTAGAGTATCAAAAGTAGCAAGGAATTTATTTTTTTCAAAATCGATAGCTATCGGATTTCCACAACTTTTCTAAATGATCAGTTGGTTTATTTCAATAATAGTGGATGAATATAGGTCTTAATCAGGTCCTTTTGAAAAACGGAAATACCAGATAATTATAAATCATACAACCAACACAGAGGTCGAATACCGAGTCAAGCGTTGCTAATACGACAAAAAATACAATAATAACGAGAGCTGCCCCCGGTAAATTGACTGTAATAAACAGGGAACCTAATAATGCACAAATAAAACCAAGTCGGGAAGCAAATATCTTAGGTGCTTTATCTGCCATTTTTGGTTTAACCCCACTTATCTTAATAATTAGTGACTCCAAGAAACATAATGGACTATAACGGTTGTATCCTGCGGCACGAATGCCATAGTCAACGGCAACCAGATATATGGCTATTGGTTGTAATGAAAACAGAAAGTAAACCATGATAGCATCATTAATAAAAACAGTAAGCCGGCTTATATGACTATCAACTTTTTCTGTAGATATTGGACAAATAATATTTGAGAACATGGCGAATAAACTTGTTTAGTAAATGACCTGTAAAAGTAGTCGATGCTCCACTTTAAAAAAATGCCTTAAGACAACTTCGAAGCCAGATATTATATATTGACGGACTATTCTTGTCCGCATACGTGAGCGCGATATTTGTGTTACTCCAAGAAAAGAAGCAATGTGTTTCTGCATAACTCGCTGCTCAAGGTTAGGATAGGTTTTACAGAAATACTGATAGCGTTCTTCAGGATTGAGAATGGTAAGAAATTTTATGTTCGCCACGTTTTCCGGTATTACCTCTTTATATGACTGATTCTGTAATTTTAATAAACGAATATTGTCTGAAGACAGACGGTCTAGCTCTCTAAAGTCAACTTTTAAAAAAACAGTATTCTCCAGTGCCATAATATTTTCGGCTGCTGGTTTTTTATAAAATATAGCGTCCCACATAGCTGTTTGCGCTTTTTCAGGACCAAACCGAAGTGTTTTTTCTTCTCCGTTTTCATCAATCACATAATGGAGTAATAGGCCTTTTAGCACCAATACCACATGGTAATTTAAATCTCCTTGTTTAAGTAGATATCACCTTTTTTTTACTGACCCTAATTTTGTTATGGAGCTAATATGGTATATTTCCCTCGCACTAAGAAATGCTATCTGACTAAACGCTTTCTTTACTTCTTCAATCACGGCTGATGTAATAAACGTAAATTAAAAAGGAAATTTCTAGACCTTGCTGCCCGACATTTATGAAAGTATCCGTTAGCTAAAGCAGAGTACCTATCCACAATTAAAAAATTAAAAATGTGGGAATAATATAATATTTAATGAAAATTATATAACAGATCTTGTCTTAATTTGAAATAATTTTACCATGTTAAATAATATCACAATAGACCAGGGAATAAAAGTAAAATAATAAAATCCTACTGGAATAAAGATAGGATGCTGGATAGATTCCAAGTCAAATTGGGTAAATCAAAAGAAGTACTAGAAATAATAATAAGCACTCTTAAAAATGAATTAAGTTAGGTTTATTAATTGTTACATATAAGGAATCCTCAAAAGTAAGGGCTCTGAAAGGATGATTAGAAGTCTGTTTCATTTAAGGTTTTACATTCATACTGGACGAAAATATTATATTGGTAGAAAGGTTTTCCGTCTACGTTTTTTTTAATCATCCTTTCCGTAACAATTAATAAAAACAGAGTCGCTTTAAAATCTTTTATAATTCATAAATGTAAAACTTACATAATCAGATGCTTGATTTTAATTGAGCTATTTTGAAACTATCAAAAATTCTATTTTATTGAAAATGATGTCATTAGATTTCATTTCGAGTCATTGAATATCATATTTTTAGCGATTTCCGGTCCGCTAACTTTTTTATAAAGCCATGTAAATGAATAATTTATGAGGTTTTTTTTATTTTTGGGGTACTATCCAAAATTCTGGTATTTTAAAAATCAAAGGGGAAAAGGGACTTCCATAGTATGTAGAACTAAATGCTACAAACGTTATATAATGAGACTGAATAAAAAAGTCTTTTGATTAATAAATTATTGCCATATCCCAATATGCAAAAGATCTGATAAAGCTGATAAAACAAAATCAGGTGATTCAGCACGTAGTGTTTCTGTTTCTTGAGTACCGGCCAAAATAACTGCTGTATAAGTGTTAGCATTTTTTCCTTCTTTAATATCGGCTATCGTATCTCCTACTTTTAAGACCTGCCTGGAAGAAAAAATATTTAATTTATCCATCATATCAAAAATCATGGCGGGATCTGGTCTGCTTTTGCCAATTGATTCTGAAATACCAATATAATCAAAATCATGTCTCCTCCAATCTAAATGATTATAAATTTCATCAAATAACGATACTGACAAACCTGTGCCAATTCCTATTTTGATATTTTTTTGTTTTAAAAATGAAAATACTTTTTCTGCCTCCTCATTCTCAAAAAAATTATCCAAACCAGTATGAATACTATTTTTAAACGATTCATAGATAGGTTCTGCAAGCTCAATGGAAGCATTTTGTTGTATCAATACTTCCTTTATCATACTGATTTTGCTTTTACCTCTGTTCGATGTAATTATCTTCTCATCCACCAATACTTGTTGGCTCTGAAAGGCATTCCGAAAACTGGTAAGAATAAAATCTGAGTCTACTGTTTTGACAGTAGTGCCAATCATATCAAACAAAACAGCCTTAATCATCTACTAATTTAAAGGGTAATATACGTGCTAAAATTAGTTCACATAAACATGAAGAAAAAATTACAAAATTTGGCTATGCTTAATTTGACTTTTATAATTAAAGAATAACTTAATCAATAAAGGGATCTAAGGCCTCTATTCCACATCTTTAACACACCTAAATCCGGTGTGCTCTAAGCCCGTATCGGGACTGCTTTTCATTCGCCTCGCTACCCGATAACCACTGCAATAACTATCGTTGCACAAAAAACTACCCCCCCGAAGACTTCTTTTTTGCGTATAGGGTTCATCAGGGTCGAAACTAGAATCCGGTCCTTTGGGATCAATAGTCAATACTCCCAGCGATTTATAATACTCGTTTCTGTACCAATCTGAGCACCATTCCCATACATTACCGGCCATGTCATAAAGGCCGTATGAATTGGGTTGATAAGATTTTACGGGCGCTAATTTTACATAGCCATCCTTTTTCTCATTTAGGTATGGGAATTCCCCTTCCCAACTATTAGCTTTCGGCTTGCCCTCATTTACAGGCTCATTCCCCCAGGGATAAATATTATTTTTTAATCCCCCTCTTGCTGCAAATTCCCATTCTGCTTCAGTAGGTAATCTTTTGCCAGCCCATGTACAATAGGCTTGGGCATCATCCCAACTAACTTGCACTACCGGATAATTTTCCCGGCCTTTAATTGTACTACGTGGTCCTTCGGGTTGCCTCCAATTGGCACCAGCTACCCAATCCCACCATTGCGCGTAGTCATTTAAATTTACAGGACTTGCAGACTGTCTGAAAACTAAAGAAGCGGCAACTAAAACACTATCCGGAGGTTTCGGCGTGCCCGGTGGAACGGTCTTTTTTAATTCCTCCCAGTCTGGCTTTTTTTCTGCAGTTGTAATATAGCCGGTGGCTTCAATAAATTTTTCAAATTGACTATTAGTAACTTCAGTAATATCTATATAAAATGGTGACACTTTGACCGTATGTTTTGGATACTCGTCCGCACCCGCTTGATCATTGTCACCGCCCATTTCGAATATTCCGCCAGGAATAATCACCATGCCATGGGTGGAAGTATCCCCGCTAAATTTCACACTACTAGTATCTGTATTGGGGCCAAAACGAGTAGGAATGCTCATACAATTATGATCATCATTATCCTTCACATTTGTATTTGCTGATTTGTTATTCTTGCATGCTACAAAAGTCAGCATTAGTATTGTGACCAATATGGAATAAAACTTAAACAATCCCTAAGTTATCTGGTAATTTTCTGAGTAAAGATAATATTAAGATGAAGTCTTGTGAACTGAAATGCAAACTTTACTCCATCATTTTTGTTATTTTGGCTGTAAATACCAAAGAATGTATAAATATTTCCTTTGTATAATTTTAATCGGAATTTTTTCAATGTGTCGCGAGAAGAGTCCCAATATACCTTTGATAGGATTTGTTGATGCTTTCCAGGATAATACTATTGAAAAAGCAAAGATTGGCTTTTATGATGCTTTGGCTAAAAATGGGTTTAGTGAAAAAGAGGGCACTGTAAAAATTATGTATAGGAATGCCCAGGGAAATATCCCCACGCTTACTCAAATAGTAAAATATTATATTGCTCAAAAAGTAGATTTATTAGCTACTAATCCTTCCTTGTCAACCATTGCAGCACTCCAAAGCACAAAAGATATACCTGTATTTATGATGGTGGCCCCTACCCCGACCCTTATGAAAGTAAACGATGCTCAGGGGAACCCTCCGGGAAATTTATTCGGAGCTGGTGATGATATCGATTACATTGATACTTCATTCCTCCTGATACCTAAACTATTAAAGCCTAAACATGGAAAATTATCGGCCGGTATGATTTTCAATCAATCCGAGCCACAAAGCGTGGAGGCCATGGATCGAATTAGAAAACTTGCCCAGGAAAACAATATTAATTTGATTGCTTTACCTATAAATTCTACGGCAGATTCCAAACTGGTTACCGCTTCACTATTGTCTAAAAATATTGATTTTTTTTTCGCCAATCCTGATAATATAATTTTTGAATCCTTTGAAACCATCGTTCAAGCATGTAAGGAAAAAAGTATACCCATATTCACCAGCGAAGCCGGCCTGGTGCAAAGAGGAGCAGTCGCAGCATACGGAGCTGATATTTACCAATGGGGTTACCAGGCGGGAGAACAGGCTGCACTGTTCTTAAAAAATAAAAGCATACAAGGTCTAAAATGGGAAAGAGTAAAAATCAGAAAGCGGGTATACAATAAAGATATAGCAGATAAATTTGGTATAGTAATCCCTGAAAACTTCGAACCTATTCAATGAGTCAGTTTTATTTAACTGCTTTGCAACTTTCGCTATGTTTGGGGCCAATGGCTTTGGGCATCTTCATCACCATGAAAGTATTTAATATTCCTGATATCACTACAGACGGTAGTTATACTTTAGGTGGCACCATGGCTGCTATATTATTGACACAGCATATACATCCACTGGCTGCTATGCCACTATGTATGATCGTCGGGGCAGTTGCCGGAATTTGCACAGGGATCATCCATACCAAGCTAAAGATCGATGCCTTACTGGCAGGCATACTGGTAATGACAGGATTATACTCTATAAATCTCATGATACTCGGAAGGTCTAATGTGCCTTTGATAAACATTCCAACCATTTTTAGCTATGTTCATCTATTTGGTAATGAAATTTTAAACCAGGTATGCACTGCCGGCGTATTTGTAATGCTGTTAGTGTTAGCCCTCTATTATTTATTAAAGACTGATTTTGGAATTGCCATGCGGGCGACGGGAAATAGTCCTATCATGACTAAATCAATGGGCATTAATAATGACCTCATGAAGATAATAGGCCTTTCAATTGCCAACTCATTCACGGCACTTAGTGGTTATTTGGTTGCTCAATATCAAAATTTTACCGATATCAATATGGGTATTGGAATAGTCATTACCGGTTTGGGTACGGTCTTGATAGCAGACGCTATTAGCACCTGGTTTCGAATTACAAAAATTAGTATCCAATTACTTTTAGTGTTAGCAGGAAGTTTAATCTTTCAATTGGTTTTAGCAGTGACTTTATCTCTAGGCATCGATCCCAATTTCTTGAAACTCGTCACCGCATTGTTTGTATTACTTATTGTTGCATTGCCCAAATTGAGCGAAAGTTTTAATAAAAACTAATACCAATATGGTCAGTCTTCAACATATTACTAAGGTTTTCAATAAAGGAGAGATCAACGAGGTCAGGGCTTTAGATGATATCCATCTGACAATTAATGAAGGTGAATTCCTGATCATCATTGGAGCCAATGGCAGCGGAAAATCTACACTACTCAATATCATCCAGGGTGCTGAAAAACCGACTGAAGGAAATATAAAAATAAATAATGTGGATATTACCGAAATTGCTGAATATCAACGCAGTAAGTGGGTGGCCAGGGTGTTTCAAAACCCTAATAATGGTACGGCACCAGATCTTACTATTCTGGAAAATTTCAGATTAGCTGCGTTGCGCAGCCAGCAAAAAAGCCTTACGATTGGCTTAAGCACTTCATTCAAAAAAAGAGTACAGGAAAATATCGCAGCTTTGGAGATGGGATTGGAAAATAAAATCAATCAATTAATGGGTAGTCTATCCGGAGGCCAAAGGCAGGCCCTTACTTTGCTTATGAGTATGATGGACCATAGCGAAATCATCCTGATGGATGAACCCACTGCAGCTCTTGATCCTAAATCTTCACAACTAGTTCTAAACCTGGCTGATAAAATAAATCGGATCAATGGTAAAACATTGATATTGATTACACACCATCTGAAAGATGCATTACAATATGGAAACAGGCTAATACAGATGAAAGCAGGCAGTATTGCATTAGATTTGAATACTCAGGAAAAAAGACAGTTGACGCTGCCAAAGATTTTAGACTTATTCACTTAGCTATTATTTAATAAGTCCATGCTTCACCATTCACTTTCATGATAACAGATGAATTGAAATCATCTGATTTTTCTACTCTCCCTATGATCTGATTTGGCAAATCCAATTCATCTGCATACATTTTCACTTTGCTTAAAGCAGATTCACTACCGTAGATTTCCAGCCGGATACCCATATTTAATACTTTGTATAATTCATAAAGTGAGGCCCCACTGCAATCTTGTATGATATTAAATATGGCTGGTGGGGTTGGTAAATTATCCTTTATTATTTTTACACCGTCTACGAATTTGAGCACTTTACTATGAGCTCCTCCGGTACAATGTATAATTCCATGAATGCCGGAATCTATTTTATTTGTGAATAATTTTTGTAGAAGTGGTAAATAAGTACGCGTAGGGGAAAGCAATAATTTACCTACCTGATGAGTAAGTGAGTTTTCCTGAACAATATCATTTATTCTATACTTTCCGCTATAAACTAAGTTTTTTTCAATGGAATCATCATAAGACTCTGGAAAAGTCTCAGCATAATATTTATTTAATACATCATGCCGGGCACTGGTGAGTCCATTGCATCCTATTCCGCTATTGTAATCCGATTCATAACTCGCTTTCCCGAATGATCCTATTCCCAAAATCTGATCTCCGGCTTGAATATGATTATCAAATACTTTAGATCTATTAATTTGAGTATAAGCAGTATATCCCACATCTATAGTACGCACTACATCACCTACATCTGCAGTTTCACCTCCGGCATGATGGATGTGTACTCCATATTTTTTCATGTTTTCTATAAATGCAATGGTGCCATCTATTATCGATTCTAATACTTCACCGGGTATTAACTTTTTATTTCTAAGAATCGTGTTTGAAATTACAAACTGATCTATTGCTCCACTGCAAGCCATATCATCGAGGTTCATCACCAATGCATCCTGGGCAATTCCATTCCATACACTTATATCCCCGGTTTCTTTCCAATACAAATAAGCTAGTATCGTCTTGGAGCCGGCAGTATCAGCATGCAGGATCATACAGTTATCAGGATCCAAAGAAAATGGATCTGGCAATACCTTACAAAAAGAATGTTTAAACAGTCCCTGATCTAATTTTTGAATAGCCTTATGTACTTCGTTTTTATCACTCGATACACCCCTGGATTCATATCTTGATTGATCCATCTTTATCTTTATATTGAATTTTTAGATATTATAATATTAATCAAAGATAGTTTTCCATTTGTGCCCGTACAATGCGTAAAGGGAAACTGATGATTGGAGTATCCAATACAACATTTCTGATCCCCAAGCCCAGTTAAGTCCCAAATGCCTGACTTTTACTACGTAAAATGTAAAAACAAGATATATTATAGTGCAAATAATCTGAATTGTAAGTGCCTGCATAGAAGCTCCAGTCCCCCCTAAACCATTGAAAAAAATCGAAGACACTGAAAACATCAACAGTAAAATCAAAATAATGTAAAAAATAGGCTGAGCCTCATGTACCAATCGCATATCTTCAGCTCCTATAATTGGATAAAGCAGGTATTCGGGCAGTAAAAGACAAGGCACAGCGATAATAAGGGTAGTAATAAATGAAAGCTTAGCCGTTTTTATGATGATAGGTATCACTGCACTTGTCTTCAGTTTTCCAATATACCCGCTTACCAGGGTTTGAATACCAGCAGAATACCCCCATATTGGTACACTTAAAATCAAATAAACCACTCTACCCAAATTAGAAATAGCAAGCTCTTTTTCCCCCATATTTTCTATCCATGAAAATAACAAAAACCAACTCCCTAGTCCCACAATGGATTGAATAACAAATGGCACTGATACGCGGACGATGTGCCGCACTATTTTCAGGTTAAAGGGCTGTATCTGAAGCAAATGGTAACCATTCCTGTTATTATCCCAAATCAGATAAAATGTAAATACAATGAGCGTAATACCTTCTGCCAGGGTACTGGCTAGTGCAGCGCCTTTGATCCCCATTTCAGGCAATCCAAAATGACCAAATATGAATCCATAATTTAAGATTAAATTAATGACGATCAGAAGGAATGTCTGATAGGCGATCACATGACTTCGCGCTACACCGGCATACAATGCAATAAAAACTACCCCAACAAAACTAAAGAAAACACCTATGGACCGATAATGAATATAATCTAAACTATGCTGAATGATGGTATCTGAAGAAGCCAATCTTGTAAACAGCCAATGGCTCCCTACTCGCATAAAAATAAATAGTAAAATAGCCAAAACCAATTCAAACAAGAGCATCATATGCATCACCTGACCTATGGCTGGCTTGTTTTTTTCACCCATTTTCCGAGCGATCAATATCTGCCCGCCCCTGGAAAATCCATATCCTATCGCTGCAATGATCAAATAAAACACGCCCACAAAACCCATGGCCGCAAACATGGTCTGATCATAATGGTACAGAAAAATGCTATCAGTAAGTGCTATAATATTTTGTGACGCTCCTCCAATCATGATTGGAGCAGATATTTTCAATATATTACGGTATGAGGTGCTTAGATCCAAACGGTAAGGATAAAGATATATCTTCCTCCCGAAGTGGATTGAAAATTATAAGTCTCGCAAAAATATTTTAAAAAAAACTTTGAGAAAATGAAGTTTGAATGAGAATGCCGTATAAATTTGCCCTTAGTATTCTAAATCTAATCAAGTATAAAATCTTTTATGAAAAAGAAAGAAGATCCTAAGGTAAATAAGAAGCGGGTAGTTAAAGATTATGACAAACTTTCTCCTGAGCTCTTAAAGATCATGCACGACACCTATCCTGATGGGTTTGCTGGCGCATTGATTTCTTTTTTTGATAGAGATGGCAAAAGAGTTTCGGCCATTCCTTTCGAAACTGAAGAAATTTATTATTTAATAAGGTGGGTGGAGAAAAAATCCAAGCCGGCTAAAGAAGAGGATGACATTGATGTTGAATTGGAAACTGAAGTTCCCAGTGATTCTGACGATGAAATTTTTGATGATGGTGAGGAAGCTGAGAGTGGTGGTGATGTTTCGCTGGACGATATGGAAAATGCTGAAAACACATTTGCAGATGATGATAATTATTGATTTCTTCCAAAGTACCTCAAAAGCAATTGGTTGAGTCCTTTTCTTAAGCATGTTGAGGATTTTAGAAATAATGGCCATGACATTATTAATCTTGTAGCTGACTATTTAGTTAAATGTAATTCAGGGAATATCCCGGTAACCATTCCTATGTCTCCTGAAGAATCATTTAACTTTTGGAGCAATTCCCTTACTTCCAGGTCTGCGAATCTACCTTCATTATATTCAGATATCATAGAAAGATCCACCCACTTGCATCATCCGGGTTACATAGGTCATCAAGTTGCAGCGGGCCATCCGGTAAATCTACTGGCAGATCTTATTGCCGGAGTTTTGGACAATGGCATGGCAGTATACGAAATGGGGCAGGCATCAGTGCCAATGGAAAAGGCAGTATGCAGCGTAATTACCGATACCATCCATTGGGGGGATTTAGCTACAGGTTTTTTTACCTCAGGAGGTACATTGGCCAACCTTACCGCTCTGCTGACAGCAAGACAAGTCCATTCTGACAATAAATACTGGGAAAAAGGCCACGATTATAGCCAATATGCCGTAATGGTTTCATCTGAGGCTCATTATTGTGTAGACAGGGCAGTTAAGATTATGGGGCTTGGGAAAGATGGAATTATTCATATACCCGTTGATAAAAATTTTAAAGTAATCACTGGTTCCCTGGAAGAAATATATCAAAAACAGGTTTCAGCAGGGATTGAGGTATTTGCATTTGTGGCTAATGCAGGGAGCACGGGTACAGGGTCATATGATGATTTATTGAGCATTCATGAGTTTTGTAAAAAACACGGGATCTGGATGCATGTAGATGGTGCTCATGGTGCAGGCGTGATTTTTAGCGAGAAGTATGATTATTTGATAAATGGATTAGAATTTGCTGATTCCCTTACCCTTGATTTTCACAAACTACTGCAGGCTTCTATATTATGTACTGCACTTTTATATCGAAATGGTAAAGACTCCTATCATACCTTTTCTCAAGGGGCAAAATATCTTTATGAAGATCAAACCGAGGAATGGTACCAGCTCGGTAAACGCACTTTTGAATGTACCAAACCCATGATGATAATAAAAGCATTTACACTTTTGCAACAATTGGGTATACCTGAATTGGGCAAAGCCATAGATTATAGATATGATTTGGCAAAACAGTTCGCGAAACTGATAGAATATGAAAAAGATCTGGAGCTGGCAGTGACACCAGAATCGAACATTGTGGTATTCAGAATATTATTTGAATTACCTATCAGTGAATGCAACGAACTGAATCATAAAATCAGAATTGCATTGAATACTTCAGGAGAATTTTACCTGGTTCAAACCCAAATACAGGACAAAGTATTTCTAAGATGCAGCTTGATGAACCCCGCTACCACGATTGAAATTCTGAAAAATTTAATTACCCGAATTAAGGAATTCAAAATCATTTACCTCTCAAAATGATTACTAAGATTAAAATGTATCAGGTAGACGCATTTACCTCCAAGCCTTTCAAAGGTAACCCAGCAGCTGTCTGCATCATGCATTCGGAATTTCCGGATCGTTTACTCCAGGATATTGCTGCGGAGAATAACCTGGCTGAAACGGCTTTTATATGTAAGAATAATACGGGATATAAAATCAGGTGGTTTACTCCTGCGGTGGAGGTGGATTTATGTGGTCACGCCACGCTGGCAAGTGCTTATATTCTATACTATCATTTGAATGAAAATGTGGAGACATTAAAGTTTGATTCCCGAAGTGGTCCCTTGTTTGTCTCAAAAGAAAAGGATGGAAAATTAATTCTTGACTTCCCGGCGGATTCTCTTGAACAAGTTTCCATTCCAGATGGACTGGAAAATGCGCTTGGGGTAAAAATTATAGATTGTATAAAAGGGAAATCAGATTATCTGGTGAGGATAGAAACGGAAAAATCCCTGGAAGATTTAAAGCCCAATCTTTTTGAAATAGCAAAATTAAAGTCAAGAGGATTAATAGTCACAGCCAAAGGAAACGAAGTAGATTTTGTATCGAGATGTTTTTTCCCTCAAAGTGGTATTGATGAAGATCCGGTGACTGGGAGTGCTCATACTACGCTGACTCCCTACTGGGCAAATAAAACAGGAAAGACCGATTTAAAGGCTAAACAAATTTCGTCAAGAGGAGGTGAATTGTATTTAACATTACGTGGAGATCGCGTTCTCATAGGTGGTTATGCAGTATTATATTTAGAAGGTACTATTTTTATTGACCTATAGTGAGTCAATAATTTCATATAATTTTTGAGATTCATTTTCCCAATTCAGCACCTGGGAGGCAGCCTCACAGGCTATGACCATGTTTTTGTATAATTCAGGATCAGCAATTAACCGATTTATGGCCTTCGATACAGTTTCAGGACTTGCCATTTCTAATAAAATAGCTACTGGCCATTTTTCATTGATAGATCTATATTCATGAAAGTCCATGGTAACACCAGGAAGGCGCGCCATGATGTAGTCCAGGTTTTTATTGGCAAGGGAGACCATAGAATTACCATGCTCCCTATCCAATAGACTAATTCCTATAAAAGCGGATTCAGTCTTTTTTACCAATTCTTCCGGAGTAACTAAACCCGTAAATCGAATTCTAGCACCTAGCTTTTCACTTTTTACCAAATTCTCCAATTCCTCTTTTAATACTCCATCCCCAATTATTTCTAAACAATAGGGCTCGGGAATAAAAGAGATACTTTTTACCAGGATATCCAGGCACCTGCCTTCATTCAAAAAGCCTTGAAACAGTATGGTTTTAGATTGAATCTTTTGAGTAAAGAATACAACTAACTCCCGATATCGGGGGTAATTGTGAATCACCATTGGATCTACATTAAATCGCTTCAGGTATAGTGCTACTCCACCTGTCACCGCAATCACCCGCTTAAGATTTGGAGTAAAAAATCTTTCCAGGTTTACCCAAATTTGTTTAACCAAGGGCCTGGAATATAACTCTGGAATTTGAGTATATATTTCATGACAGTCCCATATTAATGGCTTTCCTTTTATAAGTGAAGCTAATCGAAGTGCTGGCAAAGTATCCAGATCTACACTTAAATAATAGTTAGATTTTGAAGATATGGCTTTCCAAAAGAATCGCCAATTCATCAAGGTATAAAACAACCAACCCGATTCGGGATATACGCGTAATCGTTCTATTATGATTCTATCATCTTTACATTCAAGTGAGGATTTTTTAAGTATGCCGATCAGCTTTACATCCCATTTTTTATCGCAGAAGGCATGACTCATTCGATGCATTCGCTGGTCTGTTACTAAATCATTAGATACAAAAATAGAAATTGATTTCAAGGTAAGCTATTGGTTTTCAGGGACTAATTGAATGATTTCATGATCTACTTTTACTAATTTCTCCACCTCCAAAGATTCGAGTAGTTTTAATATTCCTGGCTTTTCAATTAACGAAAATTTTTCTACCAATTCATTAATTGTAAATGGCTCATGCCTTGATATGATTTCCAAAAGTTGTTTTTTATAATTGTCTTCTAACATTCGGGCAGCTTTCTTTCGCTTGATACACAGATCACAAATGCCACAATGCTCCACATTTTCTTCACCGAAAAATTCTTGCATAAACTGGCTTCGGCATCCATGAGTCTCAATATAATTCCAAATATCTTGCAGTTGCTGATAAGCTCTGTTTTTACGGAAATCATACCATTTTTTATCGATCTCCACCAATGAACTCTTTTGTCTTTCGCCTTTAAAAAATATTTTAGGATGTTCATTTCTGGCCTGATAAAAAACGATTCCTGAATCGTGGAGGTTTTTCAGATAATAAGCAACATCATCTTCATGCATTTCGAGCTGCTTGCCTAGTTTATACTCTGAGATTTTTACGGGACTAAAAAATATTCCTTCATAAGATCTCAGGATGGCTTTGATCAATAAATCCTCTTCTGCATATTTTACCTGGTGGCGGTATAATGCTTCTTTATCAGCTAACACCTGTAATAAGGATGGTTGATACAAAGAGTCATTTAATACGATCAAGCCACTATACTCCAATACTTTCAAAGATTCCAAAGTCGGCAATATTTCATACTTATACTTTTCACAAAAACCAATTAAATCGAAATTGAATGATTGGTCAATAATGCTACCTACTGCAATTTGATAGTTAATACTTAATGCTTTGTAAATATTTCTTATGAATTCTAATGAAGGAAAATTAGCCTCAAAACGGGTATACATTAGCTCTTTATCGTTTACCCCGGCAAGCGCTACTGCAAAAGCTTTTAACCCATCGCGTCCTGCGCGTCCTGCTTCTTGAAAATAAGCTTCCATACTCGTAGGAATATCCAGATGAATGACCGTCCTTACATCTGGCTTATCTATGCCCATCCCAAATGCGTTGGTGGCGCAAATCACTCTTACTTTATTTTTTTTCCAAAGATTTTCATTGGTAATTCGTTCATCCTGGCTGAGGCCTGCATGGTAATGTATCGATTGTATTTGATGTTGTTTGAAATACTCAGATGATAGTTTTGCCGTTTTTCTGTTTCGCACATATACTATTGCACTGCCTTTCGTTTTTTGCAATATCATCAGCGCTTTTTGAAATTTATCTTCTGTAAACAAAACACTGTAAGAAAGATTGACTCTTGCAAATCCTGATTTGATTACATGCTTCGTTTTAAACTGAAGCTTTTCCTGAATATCGTCTGTTACCAAAGGTGTAGCTGTGGCTGTTAAAGCTAAAAATGGGACATCTGGCAACCATTCTCTGATGCGTGCGATCTCCAGGTATGCTGGTCTAAAATCGTAGCCCCATTGGCTGATGCAATGCGCTTCATCCACAGCAATAAAACTAATTTTAAGTCTTATTAGTCTTGAGACCGATTTAGCAGAAAGTATGCGCTCTGGCGATAAGTATAATAATTTAATATTTCCATACTGACAATTATCCAGTATGCGATCAATATCATGAGAGGATAAGCCAGAGTGAATCAATTCCGCTTCGATGCCCTTTTCTTTTAAATGCATGACCTGATCATTCATTAATGAAATCAAGGGTGAAAAAACAAGACATATGCCTTCCCAACACAAGGCAGGCACTTGATAGCAAATCGACTTCCCCCCCCCAGTAGGCAACAGGGCCAGGGTGTCCTTCTTTTGCAAAATAGAAATAACTACAGCTTCTTGCTTGAGTCGGAAAGTCTCATAACCCCAATACTGGCGTAATACATCATATGGAGATAATGGATCCACTGCAAAAAATTTTATCCACCAAAGATCGTGTAATATTTTACTTGAATGTGGGGCAACCTATACTTTTCCCATTACCGACCACAGGAGTAATGCTGCGTGCAATACCAATTTTGAAGCTTGAATAGGTATCATTTCTATTTTTAAAGTCAGCTACTCCATCTATACAATCATTCAATCCCTGTACATATTCCAGCTGAGCAAAAACATGATAATTTTCCTTTATAGTTGTCTTAAGTCCCATTCCTAAAGGAACTATCAAATTAATTACTGGGCATTTATCAGATATATCGCTATCAGAGATGGTGGTTTTTGAAAATCCAAAGCCACCTGATACAAAAAAAGAAATAGGCAATTTAGATCCTTTCCACAAAGTAAATGGAGCATATTGCGCACTAAACTGAGCTTCTATATTTGGTCTGTTAATAATACTTACCGTATGAAAACCAACTCTGGCCGGATCTAAATTATCATCACCTTTAATATGAAAAGTATAAATCGACGCTTTTACATCCAATTTTTCATTTATTGGCTTACCAAAAAAAACTCCAAAGCCCGGACTAGCCAGCACTTTGAAAGAATCTTTCAATCTGTAAGAAGGGTAATCCCCGCCAAAAACGGTCGCCCCCAATATACCTCCGATGTAGAAATCCTGGGAATATGAGTGCAAGGTCAAAAAACAAAAGATTATGTATAAAAATCGCATCTGAGGACTAAAATCGTCTTGAATGAAACCACAAAATTAAGATTACTATCTTATAGAAAAAAAAATAAAAGTGAAATGGGTGAATTTTGTGTTAAAAAACATTAATTATTTCGACCTTGCAAGGTATTACCTGTTATTTGTACCATGAAGTTTTTCTTTCGCTTAAGTTTAGTGGTCTTAATGGCCTTTATTGGAATTGGCGTAAACGCTCAAAATTATGCTGATCTTAAAGGATGGCAACTAAAAAATTCAACATCCGGATACCCCGGTACCGGAGTTACAGATTTGTACTCAAAATTAAAAAATAAACCTTCCTACGAAATAATAGTAGCGGTGATAGATGGCGGAGTAGATATTAATCATGAAGATCTTAAATCCAATATTTGGGTAAATAGAAAAGAAATACCCGGCAATGGTATCGATGATGATAAAAATGGATACATAGATGATATATATGGATGGAATTTCCTGGGAAATGCCAATGGTGAAAATATCCAATACGACACCTATGAAACGACCCGGACGCTAGCCAGATTAGAAAAAAAATATAAGGGAGTAAGTATAGCATCTGTCACAAAAGACCAGAAGGCTGATTATGATCATTACCTATCGATAAAAGCCGATATAGATGGCCGGAGAAAAGATGCCGAAAGCCAATGGAAAGAGTTAAAGAAGAATGAAGACATTCTAATCCAGGTAATGGATGCAGTAGAAAAAGAAATGGGCAATTCCTCTCTTACTAAAGAAAATATTGCGAAAGTAGACACATCAAAATCTATGTATGTAAATGTTGGTACTAAGATCCTCAGCCAAATATTGGCAGAACAACCCTATGTAAAATCTTTTGATCAAATCAGAAATTCAATAAAACAAGAATATAGTGCCCCTCGGTCCGAACTGGAAGCAAAATTTTTGTATCAACTCAATCCTGATTTTGATTCAAGAAAAATTATAGGTGATCATTATGAGGACATTACAGAGCGATACTATGGGAATAATGATGTAAAAGGCCCTGATGCTTTTCACGGCACGCACGTAGCAGGAATTATAGCAGCTCAGCGAAACAACGGTATAGGTATAGATGGTATAGCGACTAATGTAAAAATAATGACATTGAGAGCCGTTCCGGATGGGGATGAGCATGATAAAGATGTGGCCAACGCTATTCGGTATGCAGTAGATAATGGGGCCAAGGTGATCAATATGAGTTTTGGTAAAGGTGAATCACCCTACAAAAAGGCGGTAGATGATGCTATTCTATACGCAGAAAAACACGATGTCTTATTGGTGCATGCAGCTGGCAATGATGCCTCAGATAACGATGAGGGGCACAACTTTCCATTGAAGCATTTAGATCGAAAATGTTTATTCTGCAAAAAAGAAGTCAAAAATTGGTTAGATATAGGCGCTCTTTCCTTTACAGAAAATGAAGATATGATAGCTTCCTTTTCTAACTACGGCAAAAAGTCAGTTGATATATTTTCGCCAGGGGTACGAATTTTTAGTACAACTCCGGAGAACAATTATGAATTTGCTGATGGTACCAGTATGGCCTCTCCAGTGATGGCTGGTGTGGCAGCTTTGATCAGATCTTATTATCCTAAATTGTCTGCCCGTCAAGTTCGCCAAGCTATTTTGGAAAATGGCAATCATTCAACAAAAAAAGTAATCAAACCAGGAACTGATGAAAAAGTATTATTGAGTGATTTGTGCAATTCTGCTTCCTATATAAATGCGATCAATGCCATGAATGCTGCAGCTAAAATGAAAGGTACCCGACCATTTACAGGCAATCCCGCAACACCAAAAACGTAGTGAGAGAAATTCGGGGCTAATTAGCTACCCATTTATAATATTGTAAATCGTTTAGCATTCTCTAAACCATTTATATAAAAAAACGTTATAGAAACCATAAGGTGAGTAAGTTCATAATCCTCATCATTATCTTTGCCCCATATGATTGTTGATTCTATTGCGTTGTCTGATTTTCAGGTATTTAGTAAAATCGATAGAGATTTAAATAAAGCCAATACGGAGTTACAAGAATTCTATAAATGGCAACCAACTATTGATACTTTCAGTAAAATAATAGCAGCCCGATCATACCCGATAGACAGGACTGTATTAAATGATGTTTTGACAGAACAGTATCAATTTTTGGGTTTACTTGAAGGGAATGAAGCACGCATCGGATCAATACAAGACAGCAATTCATTTACTATTTGCACTGCCCATCAATCCTCTTTATTTGGAGGACCGGGATTCGTAATATCAAAAGCACTGAGTGCAATAAAACTCGCCCAACAGTTACAAGAAAAAAACCAAACTTGTAAGATCATTCCTTTTTTCGTAATTGGATCTGAAGATCATGATACAGACGAGCTCAATCATACCTATGTAAACGGAACCAGGATTACCTGGGATACCATTCAAAAAGGACCCGTTGGAAGATTTAATCTCGATGGTATTGATGGCTGCATCAATGAATTAAAGATACTGATTCAAAATACCCCATTTGAAAAGGAATTAACAAGCCTCATAGAATCTGCCTATAAACCTGAAAATACGTTTGCCCAGGCTTTCCAATATTTGCTTATCCAATTATTAAGTTCATACGGTTTATTAGTTTTAAATACAGATCATCCAGTACTAAAGAAAAGATTTTCTTCATTCATTAAACAAGAGCTGCTACATTCATCGTCCAAAGCACTAGTGACTGAAACTCAATCTTTACTAGATCGAAAAGGCTATTCACCAGCTGCCTATGCAAGAGACATTAATGTTTTCTACTTTGATGATGGTTTCCGGGAGCGCATCGAAAAAGAAAATGGTAGTTATAAAATCTTTGGAATTCAAAAAGAGGTAAATGCGGATGATTTTATTCTGGAAGCCGAAGAACATCCGGAAAGATTTAGCCCAAATGTGGTGATGCGGCCTTTATATCAGGAAGTCATTTTACCCAACCTGGCTTATGTAGGTGGCGGTGGTGAACTAGCTTACTGGCTGGAACGAAAACACCAATTTGAAGCAATGAATGTTCCTTATCCCATGCTCGTGAGGAGGGATTCTTTCATTATAATAACAGCAGAAGATTACAAATTGATGCAAGAATTTCAAATGACAATGAAAGATTTGGATGAGCGGACCGATGTATTGATAAATAATTTGGCTGAGCGGTGGAGTAAATCTGATCTTGATCTCAACAATGAAGAAATTGAAATTCTAAAATGGTTTGATCAAATAAAAACAAAAGCAATAGAAATAGATAGTACCCTTGGTGCTACGGTAGAAGGGGAAAAGTCCAAGCTCAGTAAATCTATTGAGTATATAGAAAAAAAGCTATTAAAAGCTGAAAAATTAAAACTCGAAGTACGGCTCAATAAAGCAAGAAAACTTAAGGATCGACTAATGCCTGATGGAAATTTACTCGAGAGAAAAGAAAATTTTATGACTTACTATTCTATGTATGGTCCCAGGTTTTTCAACGTATTATTGGAAGATTTTAATCCTTTAGCTTTCCAGTTTAAAATGATTGAAATCTAATGGTGCTAAGCATTTACTTTCTGAAAAATAGTTAGTAGCTCATCAAGTCGGATTTTAAGATCTTTCCTGTCTATAATAAAATCTAAAAAGCCGTGTTCCAGCAAGTACTCAGATGATTGAAAATCTTCTGGCAGTTCCTTTTTGATAGCCTCTTTTATTACCCGCGGTCCAGCGAATCCAATTAAAGCCTTAGGCTCGGCCATATTGATATCACCAAGCATTGCATAAGAAGCTGTAACGCCACCTGTTGTAGGATCTGTCATCAATGAAAAATAAGGAATCCCCAACTCTGCCATCAATGCCAGTTTTACAGAAGTCTTTGCCATTTGCATGAGGGAAAATGCAGATTCCATCATTCTGGCCCCTCCGGATTTGGAAATGATGAGTAGTGGGCACTCATTTTCTATAGCCATATCTCCGGCCCTGGAGATTTTTTCACCCTCGACACTGGACAATGAACCACCAATAAAACTAAAGTCCATACAGGCAATTACAATATTCTTTTTGTTGATCTTGCCAAAAGCTACCTGGAGTCCTGAGTTTAACCCTGTTCTGGATTTGGCTTCGGCCAATCGCTTGGGATATGGCTTGAGATCCTTGAATCCCAAAATATCAATCGCTTCTATATCATCAAAATGAACAGTAAATTTCTCATTGTCAAATAAGAGTTCAAAATATTCTGCACTACCAATACGCACGTGGTAATTGCAATTTACACATTTATAAAAATTCTCTTTTAGCTCAGCAGAAGTGCTGGTGTGCTTGCACTGTTCACATTTATACCAAATACCTTCCGGAGCTTCCTTTTTGTTTTTGGTAGCGGTTTGAATGCCATCTCTAAGTCTTTTAAACCAACCCATGCATTAAATTCTTTTTATAAGGTGCCCTCTTTAGGAGCCTGCAAATATAAGTATTAGCATTAATTTAGAGCCTTGGTTAACATCTTTATATCGATATGAATATCAGTTTGATTGGTTACGGAAAAATGGGTAAGGAGATAGAGCAACTATGCATTAAGAAAGGGTATAATATATATAGCATTGTAGATCCATTACTTAATACTGAATTAGAAGTCTTAAAGGGTACAGATCTGGCTATAGAATTCACTCAACCCACGGCTGCTTTCAAAAATGTTATCTATTGTTTAGATCACCACATTCCCGTAGTCTGCGGCACTACTGGCTGGGATAATGAATTGGACGAGCTAAAAAATTATTGCCTGGCCAATGGAGGCACCATGTTTTACTCATCAAATTTTAGCATTGGAGTAAATGTATTTTGGAAAGTAAGCAAATATTTGGCTGCGTTAATGGATCAATATGCAGATTATGAACTAGGAATACACGAAATACACCATAATCAAAAAAAAGATGCCCCATCCGGGACTGCAGTGACTTTGGCACAAATGATGATTTCAGCTTCACAAAGGTATTCCACCTGGGAAAAAGCTGAATCTTTCTCCCATTCACCCCATTTAAAAATTCCAATTTCCAGTGAAAGAACGGGCATAATCCCGGGCCATCACACACTGGAGTATAAAAGTGCCCATGATCGCATTGAGTTTACGCATGAAGCATTTTCAAGAGGCGGATTTGTCGCAGGCGTAGTTGCTGCAGCAGCCTGGGTAAAAGATAAAAAAGGATATTTTGAAATGGAAGATCTATTGTCTGAATAAAATATTCTCAAACTAATTCTTTCGCATTTTTTTTGGAAATAGGCTTGTCTTACCTCCTGATCCAGATTTCATTTTACCGCGACGATCAAATTTGACTGTATTTGCTTTCTCAGCAGGGCACCCACTACCCACCCTACAGCTTATCTGGCTCATAAAAGTAAAAGCAAGAATAACGAATAGTAAAGTTCTTGGCTTCAAAATATAAGATATTTGATTTCAAAGTTAAGGATTGTGCATATAAAAAAAAACCCCACTGACAAGAAATGTCAGTGAGGTATGAACACACTATGAGAACACCCTATTCTTATTTCAAAATTGATACAACAACTATATTTAATTGTTGATAGGACAAATATAAATTACATTTCAAGTAATTTGCAAATTATTTTAATCTTTTTTTGAAAAAAATATGATTACCAAAAAATCTATTGACGAAGTACTGCAAATAGCAAAAGTAGAAGAGGTGGTAGGAGACTTTGTTAATTTAAAGAGAAGTGGCGCCAATCTATTGGGACTTTGCCCTTTTCACCATGAAAAAACTCCTTCTTTCTCTGTTTCACCTACTAAAAATATTTATAAATGCTTTGGATGCGGCAAAGCTGGAGGCCCATTACAATTTGTTTTAGATCATGATCACCTTACCTATCCGGAAGGAATTAGGTATCTCGCCAAAAAATATAATATCCAGATTGAAGAAATTATCAATGCTAAATCTGATGAAAGGTACCAGGAAGAGCTTAAAAATGAGTCCTATAGTATTATAAATGAATTGGCGGCTAAAATATATCACGAAGCCTTGTTTCAATCACTTTCAGGCAAAACAATAGGTTTAAGCTATTTCAAAGAGCGGGGGTTTATTGACGCCACCATCAAAGCTTTTGATTTAGGCTTTGCACCGGACAATAAAGATTTTCTAATCAACCAACTGCGTGATCAAGGTTTTAACCTGGATACCATAGAAGAAATAGGATTAATTAATAAAAATCAAAAAGATTTTTTCACTAATAGGGTAATTTTTCCAATTCATAGTATAGTAGGAAAGGTAATCGCATTTAGTGGAAGAAAATTAGGTGCAAATGATTTTGGCCCTAAGTATATTAATTCTAAGGAAACTCCGCTCTACTCTAAAAGCAAAGTCTTGTATGGCATTCACCTGGCCAAGCAAGCCATTCGGGCAAAAGATGAGTGCCTGTTAGTGGAAGGCTATACCGATGTGATCAGTATGCATCAGGCAGGCATTCAAAATATCGTTGCATCTTCAGGTACATCGCTCACAGAGGATCAAATAAGGCTCATCAAAAGATTTACATCCAATATCAAGATTGTTTACGATGGAGACCCGGCCGGATTAAAAGCTACCATGAGAGCATTAGACATGATTTTGGATGAAAATATGAATGTACGCATGGTGATACTTCCTGAGACGGAGGACCCTGATTCTTTCGTAAAAAAACATGGAAGTACTTATGTAGAGACCTATTTGTCAGAAAAATCAATCGACTTTGTTTTGTTCAAAGCATCCTTGATAAAAAAAGATTCTTTACACGATCCTATAAAAAAAGCCGAGGGTATATCAGATATTATCAAAACGATTGCCAGAATACCAGATGCTATAAAAAGATCTACCTACATTCAGATTTGTGCCCAGGAATTAGATGTGACGGAGGAAGTGCTGGTAAGCGAAATTAATCGCACTATAAAAAGAAATTTTGTCAATAAAAAGAGAGTTCTCCCTCAAAAAGAATCTGGGGATGAAACGGATGAGTCAGATCCTGCCAAGAATGAACAATCACACTCATCGAATGCCGTATTTTCCGATGATGAATACCAGGAAAGATCTTTAATCAGGGTCTTACTATTATATGGGCACTATATGTTTGACCAAAACAGGACAGTTGCTCAATATATTAATGAAAATATGCAGGACCTGGAAGATGAGTTTTCAAATTCCTTATACGAAAGAATCCTTAAAGAGTATATGCATCAGCTGAGTGAAAATTTTCCTGTAAATACCGATTATTTCAAAGATCACCTGGATAAGGAGGTTCGAAACCTGACTATAGAGTTCATGCAGCTACCCTACTCGTACAGCCACAACTGGGCCGATAGATGGGAAATGGAACTGCAAACACAAAAACCACCTGAGCAAAATTTTGTAAATGATAGCTATCAATCCGTGCTGCGCTTTAAAATGAGAAAGGTGCAAAAAATGATTAAGATAAATAAGAAACAATTGGATGATGCCGGCAATACAGAGCACGATCAATTAGTATTATTAAAGACTCAGCATGAATTATTACAATATCGAAATGAGATAGCCGATTTACTGGGAATGCGGGTATTGGCCTGAAAGAATCTACTCAAATTTTTCTGCATCTTACATTTGATTTCGATCAATTTACTTTAGTTTTAAGCTTTTAATTATTTACAAAATTTATGATTGATACCAAAAGAAAGATTGATAAAGTTGAGTTAAAAAAAAGAGAAGATATTTTTTGGCAACTATCCGGGGAGAAGATATTAGCTATTGAAAATGAATATGACGCAGCAAAAGGCTCTCCTGTTTTTACAGTACAGGGCAAATATACCACAAGGGGATGGACTGAATGGACACAGGGGTTTCAATATGGCAGTGCGCTGCTTCATTTTGAAGCTACCAGAAATGAACTGTTTTTAGAAATTGGACGAAAGAATACAGTATCCAAAATGGCCCCTCACATCAGTCATATAGGGGTGCACGATCATGGCTTTAATAATGTAAGCACTTATGGCAATCTTTTGCGAATGATGAATGAAAACATCATTCCAAAAAATGATTGGGAAAAAAATTTTTATGAACTGGCTTTAAAGATTTCAGGAGCTGTACAAGCCAGTAGATGGACCAACATCGCTAATGGAGGCTTTATTCATTCTTTCAATGGTGCCCACTCTTTATTTGTAGATACTATCCGCTCGTGCAGAGCTTTGATGATTAGTCATTTACTGGGGCATCAATTGCAAGTAGAAAATGATGTAAGCATAAATCTTTTAGAACGAGCCTTGCAGCATATGTTGGCTACCGCCAAATATGCTGTTTTCTATGGAGAAGGCAGAGATACTTATGATGAAAGAGGCCGTACGGCTCACGAATCCATCTTCAATGTGAAAGATGGGAATTTCCGTTGCCCCAATTCGCAGCAAGGATACAGTGGATTTACCACCTGGACACGGGGTCTTGCCTGGGCTATAAGTGGCTTTGCCGAAGAAATAGAATTAATCAGCCAATTAGAAGCCCCCGTTTTTACAAGCTTTGGGGGCAAGGAAAAACTATTAGCTACTTTTATACAAGCAGCAAAGGCAACCTGTGATTTTTACATAATAAATACTCCTGTTGATGGAATTCCATATTGGGATACCGGCGCCCCGGATTTATATAAAATAGGTGATTATTTAAATCAGCCAGCTAATCCCTATAATGATTTTGAACCAGTAGATAGCTCCGCGGCAGCTATAGCTTGCCAGGGCTTTTTGAGACTGGGCAATTACCTTCTTAATACAAGTGATAAGAGTGATGGTGAAAAATATTGGCAAACCGGCATTCAAATATTTTATAATTTACTAGATAAACCCTATTTAAGTTTTGATCCCAATCACCAGGGATTGCTATTGCATTCTATTTATCACCGGCCAAATGGTTGGGATTATACTCCTGCAGGATCTAAAATTCCCTATGGTGAATCAAGTATGTGGGGAGATTATCATCTGAGAGAAGCCGCCCTTTATCTTTTAAAAAAGAATTCTTCAGAAAATGATCATACTTTTTTTAATGGATTAATTTGAAATATGAATAATTTATTCTCTAATTTATGCATACATACAATTACTACCAAACCATGGACAATAGAAGAATGCGCTAAAAACTATTCCGCAGCAGGAATAGGAGGAATTTCCGTATGGAGGAATACGTTAGAAAACCGGAATATAAAAGATACTGGTCAAATGATCCGGGACCATGGCTTACAAATCATATCACTCGTGCGCGGCGGATTTTTCCCTTCAACCAATCTTGCGAAAAGACAAGCTGGAATAGATGATAATCTAAAAGCTATCGATGAAGCTTCTGCGCTGGGATCACCATTGATAGTTTTAGTTTGTGGAGCAGATCCATCACAATCCATGCAAAAATCCCGTGAACAAATTCAGGAAGGTATTGCAAAAATACTACCCTATGCAAGGGAATCAAATGTAAAATTGGCTATCGAACCACTTCATCCCGTGTATGCTGCTGACAGATCTGCAATAAATACTATGGCTCAGGCAACGGATATGGCTATAAGTCTGCATTCGGATTATATAGGAGTTGCCGCCGATGTATATCATATTTGGTGGGATCCAAATCTTCAAAGTGAAATCGATAGATGCGCCAGGTATAATAAATTATTTGCCTATCATATCTGTGACTGGAAAGTAAACAGTGTTGATATTTTAAATGATAGAGGTCTGATGGGCGAAGGCTGCATTGATATAAAGCAGATTAGCCAATGGGTACAGGATGGTGGATTTCCAGGGATGGAAGAAGTCGAAATTTTCTCCAACCTGTATTGGTCCATAGATCAACATCTGTTTTTAAAAAAAATTAAAGAATCCTATATAAATCTAAAGTAATGAAAACAATAAAGCCGGGAATTATAATGAATGGCGTCACAGGAAGAATGGGTACGAACCAACACCTTATGCGATCTATAGTAGAGATCATCAAACAAGGCGGTGTGGTAACCAAATCAGGCCTGCATATAATGCCGGATCCTATATTGATTGGTAGAAACGAAAATAAACTGGCCCAGCTATGTGCCCGCGCAGGAATTTCTAAGTACACCACCAATCTTGAAGAGGCCTTGTCGGATAAGAACAATATCATATATTTCGATGCTCAGACTACCAATCGACGAGCTGTTGCAGTAAAAAAGGCGATTGCCGCTGGGAAGCACGTTTATTGTGAAAAGCCATGTTCGGTAAGCACCGCTGAAGCCCTGGAACTCTATAACGAATGCACTAATGCCGGACTTAAAAATGGCGTGGTGCAAGACAAACTTTGGTTACCAGGCATGGTAAAACTCAAAAGATTAATTCAGAATGATTTTTTTGGAAAAATATTATCAGTAAAAGGTGAATTTGGCTACTGGGTGTTTGAAGGACATAGTATCCCGGCACAAAGACCTTCATGGAATTATAGAAAAGAAGATGATGGCGGTATTATCGTAGATATGCTCTGTCATTGGCGATATGTTTTGGATAATTTGTTTGGCAATGTAAAATCCGTTTCTTGCCTCGGAGCCACCCATATACCTGAAAGAATAGATGAAAATGGTAACGCCTATAAATGCACGGCCGACGATGCTGCCTATGCCACCTTTTTATTAGAAGGTGATATCGTAGCTCATTTCAATTCCTCCTGGACGACCCGAGTGCGAAGAGATGATTTACTCACTATTCAGGTAGATGGCACTAAAGGATCTGCCGTAGCTGGATTGCGGGAGTGTTACACCCAGCATTATGGCAACACGCCCAAGCCAGTTTGGAATCCTGACATTGAACAACCCATTCAATTTTATGAAGGCTGGCAAAAAGTGCCCCCTCAGGAAACCTATGATAATGCTTTTAAAGTACAGTGGGAGTTATTCCTCAAACATGTATTTGGAGATGAACCATTTCCATGGACGCTAAAAGAAGGAGCTAAAGGAGTGCAGCTAGCCGAAAAAGGATTAGAAAGTTGGAGTAAAAAAGCATGGGTAGATGTAGATGAAATTTAATCTTATATAAGTTTTGAACAAGCTCTGCAGGAAAATCAAACAGTCACTTTGTATTGGCCTTATCATTTTTGGTATTTTTCAAGTTCGTTCCCAGGCAGAAAGGCCTATAGATACTAGTAAGCAAAAACAATCCTATTTACTAGAAGATATCATTCAATCCTACGTAGAGTCTCGCGCTGATGATGGAAATTTTGACTATAATACTTTGGCAGACCGATTGGAATACTTACAGTCACATCCTGTAAATATCAATAGCCCTGATCAAATAGACGACCTGGTACTGCTCACCCCATCTCAGATTATTAATATTAAAAACTATATACTGCAACATGGAGAACTAATAAGTATCTATGAATTGCAGGCTGTGCCCGGAATGGATATTAATAGTATTAAAATGATCATGCCATTTGTAAGGTTGAATTCAAATTTTGAGAATTACAATGTACCGCTAGTGGAGATGCTTAGGTTTGGTGACAATCAATTATTTCTGCGAACGGGCAGCTATTTTCAAAAATCAGTTGGATACGATCATTCCAGATCCTCGTTTTATAATGGTAGTCCCCAGCGATTTTATATGAGGTTTAAACATTTTTATGAAAACAAACTCAGCATAGGTCTGACCGCAGAAAAAGACCCAGGGGAAGAGTTCTTTAAGGGCAGTAATAAGCAAGGTTTTGATTACTATTCTTTTCATTTTGCACTGCGTAATATCAATAAAACTATTCAGGACATAGTCATCGGGGATTATAATGTAAGCTTTGGTCAGGGGCTTATTATTCATTCCGGGTTTGGGATAGGAAAAAGTCCCTGGGCTACCAGTATTAGGAAAGCGGATCGGACTATAAGGCCATATACTTCAGTGAATGAATCAAACTTTCTTCGTGGTGCTGCAGCCAATTTGAGATTTACAAAAAAATTCGATGCTACCCTCTTTGCCTCCCGGAGAAGAAAAGATGGAAATGTAATCAATGATTCCCTGGATAGAGAAACTCTTTTTAGCAGTTTTCAGGAAAGTGGCTATCACCGTACTTCCAACGAAATTGCTGATGAAAATGCCATTACTGAAAATACAGCTGGAGGAGCCATTCGATATAAGACTGGTCATGGGCATATCGGATTAAATACGATGTATACTGAATTTGGAAAAGGATTGTTAAAGCAAAATCTTCCTTATAATCAATTTGCTTTTAAAGGGCAAAGACTATTTCAATATAGTGTAGATCACAGCTATCAAATCAAAAATTTCAATTTTTTCGGAGAAGCTGCATTTTCTAATCCAGGCACTTACGGATGGATGGAGGGTTTGCACCTGGTATTGGATAAAAATGTAGATATGGCTTTTTTATACAGACACCTGGATAGGGCCTATCCTGCATTATACTCAAATGCATTCACCGAAAACACGTTGGCAAATAACGAGCGTGGACTTTATATAGGCACGGAAGTGCGCCCATCCACCAGGTGGAAATTATCTGGCTACTGGGATATTTGGGCTCATCCGTGGCTAAAATATAATGTTCAAAGTCCCTCCCGGGGTCATGAAGAATTGATGCGAATCACATACACTATTCGCAGAAAAATGGTAGCATATATTCAATACCGCAACAAAAACAAACAGGAAAATTCATCTATCAAACAACCCATTAGAATACTTTCTGACAATCTTAAGAAATCCATTCGGTTAAATTTAAATTATACCTGGAGCAAAAGCTTTGAAACACGATCTCGTGTAGAGTTTTCAAAATACCAGGTGGCCGGGGCAAATGCACAAAACGGGTTTATGATTTATCAGGATCTGCTGTTATCACCGGAAAATTTGCCTTTTTCATTAACTACCCGACTAGCCTATTTTAAAACAGATAATTATGACTCCGGCATTTATGCTTATGAGAATGATTTATTGTACAATTTTTATGTGCCCAATTATAATGGTACAGGCTTCAGATATTATTTGAATACGCGTTACGATCTTCTAAGAGACCTGACTATTGAAGGAAGATTTGCTATCACCTCTCTTTCAGGAGTAACCTCTATAGGAAGCGGACTCGATCAAATCAATGGCAATAAAAGGTCTGAATGGAAAGTGCAGTTGAGATGGAATTTCTAAATTCTATTCTCCATACACTTTTTTTATAAATGGCCCCTCCATAAATTGGTAAGGATCTATTTGGCTTTGGAATATCAATCCTTTCAAATTACCTTCCAAAAACATCCTGGTGATCTCAGCCATTGGCGCAGCAGTAGTGGCCTGAATGGCTTTGAGTTTTACATTACCCCATTGGAGTTGATTTACCCAATATGATTTTTCATTGAGCCAAAGCGTATTATTTTCATCACGCCCCTGTGCAGCGGAATATATAATTACAAAATCTTCCTCTACCATGGGAATGTTTTCAAGCATAATTCTCTGAAGTTCTGCGATCTTATCTCTGCTCTTTGGTATAGTAGAAGCCGAAATATTCACCCAATCATAATGACCTGGATAGCGCAATGTTTTATAATCAAGATCTCCCACTTTTCCCATGAAATAATCGGGAAGGTCTGCCGCACCTCCTGAAGTAAGATCAGCTTCGAATGGTACGCCGTCAATGATAAGATTTTCCCTGGCTGACAATGCTGGCACAATGGTCTTTTCATGATTTCTGATCACGATACAATCTTCTAAGTATTCCGTAGCTACGCCTACCGGACTCCAGGTAAATCCGTAGTAATGCGGGCTTTTACAATTCATAGGCAAAGCCCCTACCCTCATAATCAAACTGTCGGCTTTCAGTACAGGATATTCTTTGAACAAATCTTTATACAATCTATTAGCTAGTACATTGATGAATCCAGGTGCAAGCCCCGTCTGCAATACAAAAGCCGTATCTGCATGAGAGGCAATTTCCATGATCTCCTTGGTTTCTTTTACATATTCGGTAAGATTAGCATAGTGCAGCTTATATTCTTTAGCCAGTCGGGCTATGCGAGGTGCTTGCGTTCCCGGCAGACAATCCAATATTATTTGACATTTTTTTAATGCTGATTCTACTTCCCCGGATTGATGTTCTGCTGCCATTTCAATTATTTTCACGGGACAGTGCTCATTGCCCAATCCGGCATGGACAAAATTTAACGCTTGTACACAAGCCTTGCCATTTATATCTCCAATATAGATTTCAATTTCATCTTTGTAAAAATCTGAAAGCATCAAGGCTACTGCCCTTCCTATACCCCCGGCTCCTGCGATGAAAACACTTTTCTTTTGATTCATTGTACTTGTATTAAACGAATGATTGCAGCCTTAAATACTACATATTTTGGCAATTAAAATCTCTAAATTTACAACAGAATGAGTTTAGAATTACAAGAATTGTCAAGACTGGCTTCAGAAATGGATGGCGACCTTTTTTGGGATGAAAAATACAAAGCTATTTACGCTACCGATGCTTCCATTTATAGGAAAATTCCTTTGGCAGTTGCTCATCCAAAATCTGAAAATGATGTAGTTCGTTTAGTCCAATTTGCATCCCATCATAAAACAAGTCTCATTCCAAGAACCGCTGGTACTTCACTTGCCGGGCAATGTGTGGGCGAAGGAATTATCGTAGATACATCCCGCTTTTTAAACCAGGTACTGGAGATAAACGAGCAAGAAAAATGGGTTCGCGTTCAACCCGGTGTAAATCGTGATAAACTAAATCAACTATTAGCAGACAAAAAATTGTTTTTTCCTCCAGAAACCGCTACGGCCAGCCGGGCAATGATAGGTGGCATGGTAGGCAATAATTCATGTGGTGCAAATAGTATAGTATACGGTAGCACCAGAGATTATGTTCTCGAAATAAAAGGAATCTTAAGCGATGGATCCATAACCACCTTTAAAGCTACAGACAGTAATAAGACCAATGATGCGAACGGTTTTGTTCAAAGAATTAATACTTTTTTTAAAGAAGCATTAGCTGACACAACATTGCAAAATGAAATAAAAAAAGAGTATCCTAAAAAATCCATTCACCGGAGAAATACAGGATATGCCGCTGACCTGGTACTCAATGAATTAGAACATCAAAAACTCGATCTTACTAAGCTTCTCTGCGGTTCTGAAGGCACATTAATGATCTCGTCAGAAATCAAACTCCGTCTGGTAGATCCCCCACCCTCAAAATCAATCATGATAGTGCCTCATTTTCATTCTATTCATGAATGCATGGAGGCCGTAGTGACTATCATGAAACACAAACCCTACACCTGTGAACTGATGGATCGGGTAATTCTCAATTGTACTGATGGCCATGAAGTGTATAAGTCTTATAAATTTTTTGTAGATGGTGATCCCGCAGCCTTATTAGTGGTAGAGTTTCGCGATGAAAGCCAAAATATACTTATTACAAAAATGGATAATCTGATCCGGGATCTAAAATCAAATTCGTTGGGATATTCTTTTCCCCGGGTCGAAGAAAAAGATCACAAAAAAGTATGGGAATTGAGGCGGGCAGGCCTGGGGTTAATGGCCAATCTGAAGGGCAATAAAAAATTAGTAGAATGTATAGAGGATACGGCCGTGGCTCTTGAAGATTTACCGGAATATATTCGCGAGTTTTCAGAGATAATGGACGAATTCCATCAAACCCCATTGTATTATGCTCATGCCGGTGCGGGAGAAATCCATCTAAGGCCGCTATTAAATATGCATGATATACAGGATAGGAAGGAGTTCAGATTAATTTGTGAAGCCAGTGCGCGATTAGTAAAAAAATATAAAGGTTCGCTCAGTGGCGAGCATGGTGACGGAAGATTGCGGGGCGAGTTTGTGCCTTATATGTTGGGGGATAAAATTTATTCATTTTTAAAGGAGATCAAGCACTTATGGGATCCTGAAAATATTTTCAATCCCGGAAAAATAACAGATGCCCCTAAAGTTGATATCGATCTTCGATTCGATCATGAAGAAGCAGCAGAACTTCCCGAAACCATATTTGATTTTAGCACTACGGGTGGCTTTTATCATTCCGCTGCAAGATGTTCAGGATCAGCTGATTGCCGCAAACAAGCCAGTTTAGGTGGAACCATGTGTCCCAGCTTTATGGCTACCCTCAATGAAAAAGACACGACCCGGGCAAGGGCAAATGCTTTGAGGGAGTTTTATAGTAAATCCGATCTGTCATCTATTAAAAGTATGGAAGCAGTGAAGGAGATCTTAGATCTATGCATTTCATGCAAAGGCTGTCATAATGAATGCCCGAGCAATGTAGATATGACCATGCTCAAAGGAGAGTTTATGCATCAGTATTACCAAAAAAACAGGATTCCATTCAGAACAAAGATGGTTGGCAAAATGGATGCTTTAAATAAATATGCTCACCTATTTCCGCGTTTTTCTAATTGGGTTCAAAATCTTTCAATCACAAAATCTTCGCTTGGAATAAGTCCCAGGAGAAATCTTCCGGCTTTTTACAAATTCAGTTTCCGCAAATGGTCCAGATTTTTCACTCCCTCTAAAGGATGTACTAAACAACCCGTACTATTTTTCATAGATGAGTTTTCAAATTATTTTGATGTGGAAATTGCTATTAAAGCCGTTAAGCTGTTGGATAAACTAGGGTTTCCCGTTTCATTTGTAGATCATGCTCCGAGTGGCAGAGCACAGTTTTCAAAAGGGCTTTTACCACAGGCATATGATTTAGCCCGACAAAATGTACACGCCTTTAAAAATAAAATTCCTGAATTTCAAATTGTAGGCATTGAACCTTCCTGTATTCTTAGTTTTAGAGATGAATATCCCAAAATCCTTCGAGGTCAGGATCAGCATGATGCAAAAATGCTTTCTACCTATTGTTTTACTATAGAAGAATTTATTTATAACCAAGCTCAGCTTGGAAATATTGATTCCAGTCATTTTGATACTAAAAATCGGGAATTACTGATCCATGGTCATTGTCATCAAAAAGCTTTGTCCAAAGTAGATCAAACTATATTTGTATTGGGCATTCCTTCGCACCATACCGTATCGACTATTCCCAGCGGATGTTGTGGTATGGCGGGTAGTTTTGGTTACGAAATAGAGCATTACGAACTGAGCATGCAAATAGGTGATCTGGTACTTTTTCCAGCTATTAATAAAGCACATCCAAATGCAATTGTCGTAGCTGCAGGCACCTCTTGCAGGCATCAGATTAAAGATGGTACAGGTAAAATGGCAGTGCATCCGGTTGAGGTACTTTGGGAAGCTTTAGTATAACATGGCTTACCCTATAAATTCAATTAGGCCCTCACTAAAGTCCAACGGTAATAGTATTTAATAACTTCACTTTGATCATACCTACTTGATCCGTTTCATTATTGCTCTATACCTTTTTAGTACCTTCGTGTAAAACGAAATGTATTGGCCAAAGTTTCAAAAAAGAAAGGTTTAGGTACAGGTGACGAAGAAGGCTCTTCTACTCCCTTGATGGGTCAATATGCCCAGATAAAGGGAAAATACCCGGATGCGATACTATTATTCAGAGTTGGTGATTTTTATGAAACATTTGGCGAGGATGCCATTACCGTAGCACGCGTGGTGGGAATCGTGCAAACTAAACGGAACAACGGTGGAAGCACTATAGAATTAGCTGGATTTCCGTATCACTCTCTTAATGTGTATTTACCCAAACTGGTTCGATCTGGTTACCGTGTGGCCATTTGTGAGCAAATGGAAAAGCCAACTCCCGGGAAAGTGGTAAAAAGGGCTGTAACAGAATTAATCACTCCGGGTGTAATTACGGGCGATCAGATGCTGGAAATGAAGAAAAATAACTTCCTCGCCAGCCTGTACTATGGAACAAAAGACCAGCATGGGATTTCCTTCATCGACATTTCTACAGGTGATTTTTACATGGCCGAAGGCGAAATGAACTATATCGATAAACTATTACAAAGTTTTAACCCTTCTGAAATCATTTTATCAAAAAATACGAAGAAAAATTTTGAAGAAAAATATGGTTCTAAATATTATACCTATACACTGGATGATTGGATTTATCAATGGGATTTTGCGCATGAAAGACTGATTGATCAATTTGAAGTACATAGCCTGAAAGGATTTGGCGTGGATACTATGCATCTTGGCCAGGTGGCTGCCGGCGCTGCACTTTATTACCTCAAAAGCACCGAAAACCAGATTGGTCATATTAAAAATATCCAGCGCATCCCTGAATCAGATTATGTATGGCTCGACAGATTTACTATACAGAACCTTGAACTTTTATCTAATCCCAAAGACACTGGTAAATCATTTATAGAAGTATTGGACCAGACCGTCACTCCTATGGGATCACGACTAATGACTAAATGGGTAATCCTTCCTTTAATACATGTAGCTGCTATAGCTAAGCGACATGATGTAGTTGATTTTTATGTAGCCCATCGCGATGAGATCGAAGGATTGAATAAAATGCTCATGCAATTTGGAGATCTGGAGCGATTGATCAATAAAGCCGCCATGGACAGAATATCTCCCCGGGAAGCGGTACAATTGAAAAGAGCCTTATCCGTACTTCCTGGTTTTCAAAAGAAACTTATTGATACCAATGATCATGAAATAGTGCATATCGGAAATGCTCTTCAATTATGTGTAGCATTACAACAGTCAATACATCATAAACTCAGAGAGGATGCTCCTGTAGCAACGAATAAAGGAGGAATATTGAATGATGGCTGTGACACGGAATTAGATGAGCTAAGGTATGTGGTACAGCATGCACAGGAATTATTGATTCAACTGCAACAGCGGGAGTCAGAGAAAACCGGAATTCCTGTGAAGATTGGCTTCAATAGTGTTTTTGGATATTACCTGGAGGTCACTAATAAATATAAAGATCAGGTGCCTCCCGAATGGGTGCGCAAACAAACATTGGCCAATGCCGAACGATTTCTCACCGACGAGCTTAAAAAATTGGAGGGTCAAATTCTAGGTGCCGAAGAGAAAATAGTAGACCTGGAAGAGCGATTGTTTAGAGATCTTGTATTAGAAATCAAAGACTATATCATCCCTATTCAAAATAATGCACAGTGGATAGCCCGCTTTGATTGCCTTCTTTCATTCGCAAAAATCGCCATTCAAAACAAATACAACAGACCGGTCATTCATGAAGGTGATAGTATCGAAATAAAACAAGGCCGTCACCCGGTAATAGAAAAAAATCTTAAACCCGGCGAAGAATATATTCCTAATGATCTCTTCCTCGACAGTCAAAGTCAACAGATATTGATGATCACCGGGCCCAATATGTCGGGCAAATCTGCGATTCTAAGGCAAACGGCACTAATCTCCCTGATGGCTCAGATGGGCAGCTTTGTACCAGCAGCTTCGGCCTCACTAGGACTCATCGATAAAATTTTTACGCGGGTAGGTGCATCCGATAATATCTCCAGCGGAGAATCTACATTCATGGTAGAAATGACCGAGACTTCATTGATATTGAATAATACTTCTCCGAGGAGTTTGATCTTATTGGATGAGATAGGAAGAGGTACCAGTACCTACGATGGCATCTCCATCGCCTGGGCCATCGCCGAGCATTTACATGATCACGATCCGGGTAGACCAAAAACTTTATTCGCTACTCATTACCACGAATTAAATGAATTAGCAGAAAAGCATGAGCGTATCAAAAATTTCCATGTCGCCACCAAAGAACTGGGCAATAAAGTGATCTTCCTAAGATTACTCCGGGAAGGTGGAGTAAAACACAGTTTCGGTATTCATGTGGCCCGAATGGCGGGCATGCCCAAAGGCGTGATCGAAAGAGCCCAAAACATTCTCAAACACCTCGAACAAAAATCTATAGAATCGTCAGAAAATACGAGTCAACTTTCAGAGAAAATAAAATCCATCCCCGCCAATCTTCAATTAAACATTTTTGAAAGCTCAGATCCCCGAGCGCAATCCGTGATAAAAATGTTGGAAGAGACTGATATTGATAGGCTTTCGCCAGTAGAATGTCTGATTAAATTAAATGAGATTAAGGGGATGTTGAAGGGGTAAAAAGGTCTTTTTAAGTGCCCATGATGGATAATTCCTAATCAGAATAACTACTTTGCTACTGTCCACATCTGACTGGCTTTCCATATAGATACTATTACTATCAATATTCCCTGGCCTTTGCTCAACCATTTTTTTACCGATTGGGCTTGTCCTTAAAATTCAGGTATTTTTATCATCACATATTGAAGCAATGTCCAATTTCATAGACTATTTAAGCAGTTACAATCCTCTTTCCCATCCTGTTTACCGATCATCGGATATATCATATTCACCAATGGCAATTACAATACTATTAAACTAGTTAGACTATTTATACTGACATTGATTTTGTATTATCTAACTGTCTTAAGGTCGATCTAACTAATTCAAAATCAATCTTCGATTGAGCTTAGAAAAATCTAAAGATTAATTTGGATTAATTTCACATCATGAAATGCCTTTCTATTTTTACTTTCCTTCTAGTTTTAGCAACAAATTCAGGTTTAGCGCAAAGTAAAGCGAAGAAGCTTGATGAAATAATGAAGGCCTATCACAACTACAATATGTTTGACGGAAGTGTTTTAGTTGCAGAACATGGCAAAGTAATCTACAAAGCCGCTTTTGGATTGGCTAACAGAGAATGGAATATCCCTAATACTATTGAAACTAAATTCATGCTTGGCTCTGTTTCAAAGCCATTAACTGCCGTACTGATGCTTATTCAGATTCAAAAAGGATTAATTAATCCTGATAAAACAATTTCGAATTATCTTCCTGAATTTTCTGGCAGACCTGCAGCAAAAGTTACTATTAGGCAATTACTGAACCATACATCCGGAATGCAGAATTATGATATTATAAAAGACTTTTTTCCAAGAATCAGCCGCCAGCATTTTTCAAGAGAAGAGTACGTTAAAGAATATATGGACTCCACTTTAGCTTTTGAACCAGGAGCAAAATATTCATACAGCAGCTGGGGATATTTTACGCTTGGTTATATTATGGAAAGAGTTACTGGAAAATCATATTCGCAATTGATGAAAGAAGATATTTTTGATAAGGCAGGCATGACTAATTCAGGCTCTTATTTTCATACACAGATCGTGAGTAAAAGAGCTACAGGGTATGATTATAGTTTTGGGGGGTACACAAGTTCTGATTTTCGTGATCAATCGAACACTATGGGTACCGGAGATATATATTCTACAGTAGAGGATCTGTTCAAATTTCACATAGCACTTTCTACTAACGCTTTATTAAACAAGGAGCTTACTGAAGAAATGTTTACTCCTGGAACCAGACCCGCTCAATATGGCTACGGATGGTTCAATAAAATGTTTAAATATACCTCAACAGATAGTGTGGCTTCAAATTTTCATTTAGGAACAACTGAAGGGTTTTTATCTTTTATAAGACGCATTCCTTCTACAAATAGCTTAATCGTTATACTGTGTAATAGCGCCCCGACAGACTTTTTTGGCATAACCGAAAATTTGGGTAAAGTGCTTTATAATAAACCTGTTCATCTGAAGCAACCTATTCATAAGTATGTGGAAAAACTGATTGCCGACCAGGGAGCTATAAAAGCAGTTGAAGAATATAAGCGGATGAAAACTGACTCTGCTCACTATTATGTCGACTGGATTTCTATGAATTTCCTTGCTGAACAATTGCAATCATTAAAAAGATATGAAGATGCAAGAATCATTGCCGAAAATAATGTGGCAGAATTTCCGAACCGAGATTTGGTAATGGTTACAATGGGTAATATTTATTTAGCATTGGACCGCAAAACGGATGCTATAACATACTTTAAAAAAGCGCTTGCGATTTATCCAGGATATGAAGAGGCAAAAAATAGATTAAAAGAACTCGAGGGAAATAAATGATAAAAATTACCTTGCCACCAACATGTAAACAAGCAGGTGAAAATTCCTATACTGACAGGATAACCCACTGGTTTTAAATGATTTCACAGTATTCCTGCTCAATGATCAATACAAAAGTATATCGGCGACCAATAATGAATCTCTTGAAATTCTTTTTCTTCTTTCAGGTCTGTCTGATACTTTCATAAACATTAGGGCATCTCTAAAAAAAATAGTTCTCCGTAGATGGTAAGGCAGTACCTTGACACTTTCTACCAAAAACACACACAGGACTATTTCAGCAAAGCCGTTAGGCAATCCCTTCGAAAAGCAAAAGAGCCAAGCCACTTTTATATCTTTTATTTTGAAGTGTAGCACATTTGCATTTTGTTCTTACGCCTTTTCCTCTTCGTGGACAATTCACCATAAAAAGCAATGTGAAAATCATGTAACTTATTTCTCAAATATTACAACACCTTACCCAACAAGAGCACTCAATTTTGTGACAGTATCTAGTAAATTAATTTACAATGAAGAAATAGAGGGCAATGTGCTGGTAAGAGCAAGTGAATAAGTATTTTGTCGGGACAAATCCTTACTACAAAAACCTAAGAACAAGTGAGGAAATAGCAATCCTATGAAAGAACTCGAAGATTCTCCGCATTTTCCCGCATGGCTAAGAAATTTCCAAACCGAGTTCATAGGATTTGTTGTTGTTCGATTTAACATTTACAGGGACTTCATAAAATACATAAATTCTCTTTCTCTTCCACTGCAGCCAATGAGTGACCTCTGCTCAGGCAGCGGAGAAACAGCAGTCCACATTTTCAAAAAGAGCAATGGCTTCAGTCACCTTATACTTAGTGACAAGTTTCCAAACCAAACATCTTTCGATACAGATGAAATTTCTTATCTGCCACAAAGTGTAGATGTTCTGGAAATGGAATTTCAGCCTAACATTTGTTACACCATGTTCAATGCATTTCATCATTTCAAGGATGAGGATAAGCAGAAGCTGGTACAGAAAATGATTGCTTCCGGCTCACGGAGTTTTTTCGTGGAGATACTAGAGCCGGACATCATTTATTGTTTTAAAGTTTTATTCATGACCACTATAGGAAATTTATTGCTCACACCATGGATACGACCATTTTCTTTTAAACGATTGTTTTTTACTTATGTCATACCCGTAAATATGGTGACCATTACTTATGACGGGATAGTATCTGTTTTAAAATCGCGTACCGTTAAACAATACAGAAAACTATTTGCCAGCTATGGAGATTCCATCAAAATATTTAATCTGAAAAATCATTTCAGTTCACTTGTCGTAATTGAGATTCAACCGAAATAAGATGAAAGTAGTTAAAGTACTATGGAAGTTTAGCAGACCGCATACGGTAATCGGTAGTGTAGTCAGCATTCTTACTTTGTATATAATAATATGTAAGAATGGTAAAGCGGATCACCTTCCCTTATTAGTGATGGCGCTTATTATTGGTGTTACTTGCAATGTTTTCATCGTTGGAATTAATCAAATTGCTGATGTAAATATTGATGAAATAAACAAACCTTATCTGCCCATTCCCTCGGGTGAATTAAGTATTCGGGGAGCAAAGTTTATTGTTGCCGTTGCTTTACTTCTCAGTTTGAGCTTAGCTTTATATATTTCCACCTATCTTTTCCTGATTATTCTTCTTTCTGCTGCGATTGGATGGGCCTATTCCATGCCACCGCTTTATCTTAAAAAACATCACCTCACTTCGGCTTTGGCAATCACTTTTGTACGTGCTATATTGATAAATATTGGAGGATTCATGGTATTTAATTACATTGTGAATAAATCCATTCATCTTCCGGTTGATGTAAAAATACTTACAGCGTTTATACTAGTTTTCAGTATTGTAATTTCCTGGTTTAAGGACCTTCCTGATATGAAAGGCGATTTTAAATATAAAATTAAAACTCTTGCCCTTGTTTATTCACCCAAATCAGTAATCACTATAGGTACATTTCTGATAGCCCTCACTTATCTATTCACCATTTTGCTGAAGTATCCGGATGTTCTAAATTCTCCCTCTCCATCTTTTAAGGCACTTGCGCTTTTCTATGGAAATATATTTTTGCTAATTTTTTTTATACTCAATTCCTTTACCATTGATCTAACGAATCATCACTCCATCAAAAAATTTTACAAGCGTTTCTGGTGGTTCTTCTTTGCGGAATATATATTGTTTCTGGTGGCTTATTTATATTGAATTATGCCCTATTCATTTATCCGGCACAATTGCAACATCACCCAAATATTGAGAGATAAAAAACTCAAAATTACGATGTAGGATATACCAATTACGAGCACTTAGCCGTAACCCGAAAATTATAATTCGAAACTCGTAAATTTCCTGGTATTGCAACATCACCCAAATATTGAGGGATAAAAAACTCAAAATTACGATGTAGGATTTACAAATTACGAGCACATAGCCACAACCCGAAAATTGTAATTCGAAACTCGCAAATTTCATGGTTGTAACTCTTTCGAAAACACTATTATTAAATTGATTATCAACCAATTGTAATCTGGATACACGCTTCACTTTTGATCTTGCTCCTTATCAAATCAAAATTCTCTATATCAGAATGCCCGGTTTTCCTGGTATGATGGAACAAGCCTCTCAACTTGGAGTATAGATAATCCATGGAGTTGGTCTTTTGTCTATTATTTAATGAACATCAATACTCTTGAGCGACCTGGCAAGTTGACCCGACGGTGCAAGAAACTAACGACTGTACCAAGCTAGAAAAGCCGTGTTTTCCATCCTTTGTAAAACAAAAAGAGAGGCAAAGAAACCGTAAAAACAAACCGCAACTTTGCATCACATTTTAATTATTTTTACGTTAAAAAAGCGCTCTTTGTAAATCAATAAATAATCTAACTTTACATAGTGAAACTGCATATCAAATACGACATTAACATTTGCTGCAAAATTATAATGCAAGAGCAACTCGATAAAATAGAATTGCCTTACACCATAACAGGCTTAGGAGAAGTAGAAATAAAAGGAATAGTTTCAACCGCCAAATACAGTGAACTAAAAACATCTTTAAGAAAATACGGAATTGAAATAATTGATAATCCCAAGAATGTTTTTACTCAAAAAGTTAAAGATGCGATTGTGGAAATGGTTTACTTGAAAGAAGCATTACCAGCTACAAAGACTTCAGTTCACCTCGCTAAAAAGTTGAATAAAAGTTACCACTATATATCCCGTATTTTTTCAGAAGTAACTTTTACTTCCATTCAAAATTTTATTATCCTGCAAAAAATAGAAAGGGCAAAACAAGAAATTATTGAAGGGAAAGAAACGCTTACTGAAATAGCATGGAAATTAAATTTCAGCAGCGGAGCACACTTATCAAATGAGTTTAAAAAAATCACTGGATTGACTCCAACAGCTTTTCAACAAATTATAAAAAAGAGAAAAGAATCCGAATTTACTTCTCCATAATAGATAACCCATTAACCAAAGCGAAATAATATGAATCACGATGCGCTTCACATACTTCTTGCAGATGATGATGATGATGACCGTCTTTTTTTTAAAGATGCCATCCAGGAAGCTAAAGTAAAAACAGTTGTTACTATGGTGAATGATGGGGTGGAATTAATGGACTACCTCTGTAACCCTGAAATGCATTTACCCAACCTTCTTTTTCTTGACCTGAACATGCCATGCAAAAGCGGAATGGAATGTTTAAAAGAAATACGGAGCAACAACAAACTCAAAGACCTTTCCATTGCTATCTATTCCACTTCGGCATTGGAAAAAGATATTGAAGAAACATTTATTAAAGGAGCAAATATTTACATTAAAAAACCAAATGACTTTGAAGTATTGAAAGACATTTTAGCTAAAGTAATTACCATCAACTGGCAATATCATACTTCTGGTTTAAACAAAGAAAATTTTTTACTCCACATTCAATAGTTAACAGCGGATGAAGCAACTTTCAAAAAGCAGTTCCACTTTACTATTTATAGTTCTTACAGGGTTGCTGCTTGTAGTTGCGTTTATTTCTTATAGCAAAATTTCGCAATACAGCAAATCCGTTGATGCTGTAATACACACGAATTTGGTTAAAAGTAAAATAGTGGAAGTGGTTTCAAACCTTAAAGATGCAAATAGTGGGCAGCGTGGGTATCTGCTTACTAACGATACAATTTTTCTGCAACCATTCAAAGAAGCAGAACAACGCTTAGACTTTTTGTTTGTTTCGATTGATTCAATCCTCAGCGATAATCCTATGCAACAGCTCCATTTAAAAAGACTCAAATCACTTGTTGCTGATAGTTACTTACTTATGAATAAAAGTTTAAAACTTTCTAAAAACAATATACCAGATTCATTGATAAATTCCGCGTTATTCACTGGGAAAAACAAGATGGATGAGGTCGTGAAGCAAATTTCAATTCTATTAAATGAAGAGGATGAATTATTGCTGCAGCGCACACAAATTAAAGACCGTTCAGCCACTTTCACACCTGTTTTTTTACTTTTGCTTTCTTTATTTTCCATATTTGTCATTACTCTTTTCTTTTTTCGCTTGCAAAAAGAAACAAGTGCGCGCGTCTCCACTGAAAGGTTAATGGAGGTACAAGCAGAGGCGCGTAAAAAAATAGAAGCAGGCGAAAAACGTTTAAGCAAAATTGTTCATCAGTCTCCATTTGCTTTTGCCATACTAAAAGGAAAAGATATGGTCATTACTCTTGCCAATGATGCCATTAAGGAAATTTGGGGAAAAGGAAAAGAAGTTGAAGGAAAACCACTGTTTGATTTGCTGCCCGAATTAAAAGATTCGGTTTTTCCGAAATTATTTGATGATGTATATACTACAGGTACTCCACATTTAGAAAATGAAATTCTTGCAAAGCTTGAGCATAATGGAGTTTTGAAAGATATGTATTTTAATCTTGTTTACCAACCCTTTCACGATGCGAATAATGCAATTTTGGGGGTTACCATAATTGCAGTAGAAGTAACAACGCAGGTGCTTGCAAAAAGGCAAATTGAAGAAAGTGAGACAAAATTCAGAACGCTGTCCGAAACACTTCGTAACATGATATGGACGGCTGCGCCAGATGGAAAGAAAAATTTCTTCAACCAATATTTTCTTGATTACACAGGCTTATCTTTTGAAGAATTAATAGATGATGGCATACTCAAAATTATTTTTCCTGATGACCTTGAAAGAGATTTACAGCATTGGCATCATGCCCTTAAAACAGGAAATGAATTCAAAATTGAAAAGCGCATTCGCCATCGGGATGGCACTTACCGATGGCATTTAAGTCATGGCATTGCACAAAAAGATATGCACGGCAACATCATCGGATGGATAGGAAGCAGCACAGAAATTGAGGACCAGAAAAAATTTGCAGACCAATTAGAAGCAGAAGTAAAAGAACGAACTAAAGAATTGCAACTGCAAAATCAAACTTTCGAGATCGCAGAGAAGATTGCTAAATTCGGAAGCTATAGATGGAACATTTCAACTGGTGTGCTGGAATATTCTGATAACCTATACCGTTTATTTGATTGTGAGCCGCAAGAGTTTGTTCCTTCCTTTGAAAAGTTTTTGTCCTTTGTTCACCCGGATGATTTGGAGCAGGTAATGAACAACAGAGAACAAACCATGCAAACAGGTGTCCTGATAGAAACACCTTACCGTATCATAAGTAAAACAGGAACTATCAAATACCTTCGCTCTAGCGGAAATTTTTCAGGTAAGGGTGTCTATCGGTTGCTTATTGGTACCGTGCAGGACATCAGCACAGATGTGGCTGCATCTAAAGAATTAAAAATAAAAAATATCGAACTTGAAAATGCTAACGCTGAACTTTCCTCTTTCAGTTATGTAGCCAGTCATGATTTGCAAGAACCGCTTAGAAAGATTCAGGGATTTTCAAAACGAATTTTAGATAAAGACGGAGAAAAATTATCCGATACTACCAGGGACTATTTTAACCGCATTCATGCAGCAGCACAGAGAATGCAAAATCTTATAGAATCATTGCTTAGTTTTTCACGCACCAACACGACAGAAATAGTTTTCGTGAAAACGGATTTGAATCAAATTTTAAATGAAGTGAAAGCAACACTCCATGAAACAATCAAAGAAAAAAATGCAGTTATTGAATCAGAAATTTTACCTACTCTTAATACTGTTCCTGTTCAAATGCAACAATTGTTTATAAATCTGATAGGCAACGCACTTAAATATTCAAAACACAATGTGACTCCATTGATTAAAATAACGGTTGAAAAAGTTACCATTAATGAAATTGCAGGGCGAATAAAACAAAATGGAGACTTTTGGAAAATTGCATTCAACGACAACGGTATTGGATTTGAACAAGAATACGAAAACAAAATATTTGAGCTTTTTCAACGACTGCATGGAAAAACAGAATACGAAGGAACAGGAATAGGACTTGCCATTTGCAAAAAAATCGTTCAATCACACAATGGAATAATCACTGCTAAAGGGCAACCTGGCATAGGATCAATCTTTACCATCTTCTTATCGGATAGTAACAAATCTTAAATTTATTAAATCATCAATATAATGTGGACTGACAAAAAAATTTTATTAGTTGATGATGATGCAGACGACCAACTTTTTTTTGTGGACGCCATTAAAGAACTTGAGCCAAATCTTGAGTGTGATGTGGCGAGCAATGGATTGGAAGCACTTGTCCATTTGGAAAATGTTCCTCCACCACCTTCCATTATTTTTCTTGATCTCAACATGCCCATGATGAATGGATTTGAATGTTTGACTCAACTGAAAAAAATAAATGAGTACAAAGAAATTCCTGTTATCATTTTCACTACATCCAATCATCCCATTGACATGGAGCGTACCATTTCAATGGGAGCAAAAATGTTCCTTACAAAACCACCTGACTTTAATGTGCTGAAAAATAAACTCCGTGAAATTTTACAAATTTTTGCGGAAGCAATATAACTCCTATTTCTCTTTTCATGAAGTGACCTCTTGTTTGCTTTTTTCAAATTATGTTGTTCTTGTGCTTCATCAATGGAATGAGATTCCAGCAAAGTTTCTACCTTCTTCGTAAATTCACTTAACTTGGTGTAATATTTTTGAATCACTTTCAATTCATCCTCTGTCAAACTTTCTACATCTACCAATCGGTTGCTGGCAAATTCATGAGCAGCTACCAACTCGTTTAACTTTAATTGAATGGCAAGTGAATCTTTATTTTGCGCCTTCTGAATTAAAAACACCATCAGAAAGGTTACGATAGTAGTGCCTGTATTAATTACCAATTGCCAACTTTCAGAATAGTGAAATACGGGTCCCGAGATAGCCCATAAAATAACTACGGTGAATGCACTGATAAATGCGGGAGTGCTACCCGTTGCTTTTTGTAACTTTTGATGCAAAGTTTTCAAAGTAATTAGATTTTAATTTTATACTTTCCTTTTTCATTTTTTTATTAGATGCTTTTCAAAGCTACGCTTATAGCTAATTGGTTTCTCTAATACATGCGAATCTTATAACATTTTCAATAAATTATGTAACAACTTTCTCATTGAATTAATGTTTCTTTGCACGGATAGAAATTAATAATCTTTTTAAACAACTAAAAACTAAGAATATGAGTTCAGGTAAAATATTATTGGGTGTTCTTGCAGGAGTAACCGCAGGCGCATTTATCGGAATCCTGTTTGCTCCCGACAAAGGAAAAAACACACGCAAAAAGATTTCGAAAAAAGGAAACGATTATGCGGAAGAATTAAAATCAGTATTTGATGATTTTCTCGAAAGTATTACGGAAAAATTGGAGTCCGCCAAAGATGATGCTGATGACTTAATTCAAAAAGGAAAGTCAAAGGTAAAAGAAGTAAAAAGTGATGTTAAAAATACGTTGAGCGAAAAAGTTTCACATCAACATTAATTTTAAACGATCATGGAAGAAAAAGCAACGCTGATAGAATCACTGTTTGAAAAAGCCGAAATTTATGCAAAAATAAATTTTGAAATATTCAGACTCAAAGCAATTGACAAATCAGCAGATGTAATTTCATCCATTGTAGCAAAAATTGCGATCATCATTCTTGTTTTGTTAATTGTGCTTTTGTTGAACATCGCCTTATCACTGTGGATAGGTGAACTGGTTGGTAAATCATACTACGGATTCCTTATCGTTGCTGGTTTCTATATTTTAGTTGCATTGATTTTACATTACAAACGAGGCATCCTTTTAAAAGCACCTATCAATGATTCCATAATTTTGCATATGATAAATGAAAAAGAGCAATGAAAATAATATCACCGAATGATTCATTAAATGAATCTATTGTTTTGTTAGAGATAAAGCGGGATAAAGAACTTAATGATCTCAAGCAACAGTTTCATGAAGTGTATGAAAGTTTAAAACCTATCAACCTCTTAAAAGATACTTTCAAAGAAATAACGACTATACCTGATTTAGATGGCGGAATCGGAAAAACAGTAATTGGAGTCGCTGCGCGATTCTTGGTTAAAAATATTTTTTTTCGCAATTCCTATAATCCGTTGAAGAAAATTGCAAATATAGCATTGCAAAATATAGTTTCAAGTTTCGCTTCAAATCATTCTGACAAAATAAATGCATTAGGTCAAAAACTTTTTCATGCTTTACTTTCAAAGCTAAAACACCATAAAAATAGGAATACCAGTGAGTGAAAAGCATCCATAACTTATATGTCACTATCTGAAACCATTATACAGAAGCGGCAAAAAAAATGGAATATCTTCATTTTTATAATTTCACTTTTACTCATTGTTCGTCTTATTTTGCCTTATGTATTGCTTCACTATTCGAATAAGACACTTGCAGCCCTTCACGGATATTTCGGGCATATCCATGACCTTGACTTGTCAATTTATAGAGGGGCCTACATCATAAAAGATTTTTATATTGACAAAATAGATTCTTCTACCCAGCAGCGTACACCTTTTATTTCTTCACAGACAATAAACCTTTCACTGGAATGGAAATCTTTATTTCACCGACGGTTTGTTGGCGAACTTGAATTTCTCAATCCTGTCATGCGTTTTACTAAAGAAAAAGCAGAGCCTGCCGCGATGCAGAAAGAGACACAAACGATTTTCGTAAAGTACTTAAAACATTTATGCCGCTTAAAATTAATAGCTTTGAAATTCTCAACGGCAAAATACAATATCTTGACTCAACCTCTATACCCAAAGTAAACATAGAAATGACGGAGGCACATATTCTTGCACGGAATCTATCCAATGTAGTAGATACGGCATTGCTTCCTGCTACTATTATTGCAAACGCCATTGTTTACCAGGGGACTTTTAATTTACAGATGAAAATGAATCTGCTTGCTCAACAACTCACTTATGATTTGAATGCTGAATTAAAAAATACAAACCTGCCTGACCTTAACAATTTTTTTCAGGCATATGCAAATTTTAATGTGTATGCAGGAACATTTGGTTTGTACACCGAGGTAGCCGCAAAGGATGGAAAGTTTATTGGTTATGTAAAACCCATAGTTAAGGATCTTAAAGTCGTTGGTCCCGAAGACCGTAATAATTCCTTCTTGAATAAATTATATGAAGCGTTGATCGGTGCGGCAGGTATCATTCTCAAAAATTCAAAAGAGAAACAGGTTGCAACTAAAATTCCCATTGAAGGCGATTATGGAAAAACTACCATAGGAATCTGGTATGCTATAATAGAGGTATTGCGCAATGCATTTATACAGGCGCTATATCCAGCCATTGACCATGAAATAACAATTCTTTCAGTTAAAAAAGTAAATCCTGAAGAAAATAAAACATTTCTTCAGAAGATTTTTACAAAGTCAGAGAAAAAAGATGAAGAGAGAAAAAAGAAAATAGTGAATTAAGTGATTCAATGGAGCAAATGAAAAAAATCAGTTTTACAAAAATAGGCGAACTCTTTAAACTGGCTTTTACCAAGTGGTGGAACCGCAACCCTTTTAATGAGAGTGCCATCATTGCTTATAATGCCATATTTTCTTTACCAGGATTATTAGTTGTAGTCACAGCAATTGCTGGTTATTTTTTTGGTCACGATGCTGTTAGTGGTAGATTGCATAGTCAGATTGCACAAGCAATGGGAACTGATACTGCCGACCAGATTCAGAAAATGGTAATGATAGCAAGCAAAAGTAAAGATTCAGTGTGGGCAACCATTATGGGCATTGCCATAATTTTAATTGGAGCCACTGGAGTATTTGTGCACCTGCAAAAAACATTGAATACGATTTGGGAAGTTAAAGCACAAACAACAAAATCAGAAATTTGGTTGTTTCTTAAAAAAAGAATTTTTTCTTTCGGGCTAATCATTAGCATTGCTTTTTTATTACTCGTGTCACTTGTATTATCTTCTTTGCTGTCAGCCTTAGCTTCATGGGTTTCGCAGCATTGGTCAGAATCCCTATTAGTTATATTTGAAATACTCAATGCTATTTTTTCTCTTATCATCATTACTGTATTATTTGCCCTGATGTTCAAATTTTTACCCGATACAAAAATCAAATGGGGTTCAGTTTGGATTGGAGCATTCGTCACATCATTACTCTTTGTTTTAGGAAAATCAGCATTAGGATTATACTTCGGAAAGGCAGACCCGGCTTCAGGATATGGTGCGGCAGGCTCTATCATACTTATTTTATTATGGACTTCTTATAGTTCAATGATTGTATTCTATGGAGCAGAGTTTACAAAAGTATATTCAGATAATCAATACGGAAAATTACCGCCTTCACAGAATGCAATTAAATTAAATGTTAACGAAAACGAAAAAGAATAAATTATTTCTGATCACACTTATAATTGTGTAACATTTTCCAAAACTTATGTAATGCATTTCACATGAAGACAATGCTTCTTTGCAGTAAATTTATCTAATTACAATTCAAAATAAAATGAAAAATAAAATTCAACATTTAAAATCAAACATACTGGAACTTCTCATTGTTTCGGCATTAGCGATTTCACTATTAACAGCACTATCAGCTTGCAAGAATGCAAAACCAGAAGATACAAAAAAAGTTGCAGAAGAGCATAACGATGCAAAGTTTGATAACGCAAAAGAAGACGATGCGAAATTCTTAGTAAGTGCTGCAGAAATAAATTTAGAAGAAATCCAATTAGGTCAATTAGCACAAAATAAGAGCATGAATTCTGATGTTAAGAGTCTGGGCAAAATGATGGAAACTGAACATTCAAAAGCACTCAGCGATTTACAAGTGCTTGCTGCTAAAAAGCAAATCACTATTCCGATTACATTAACAGATGATGGAATGAGTGCAAGCCAAAAACTAATGGATTTGCAAGGATCCAAGTTTGACAAAGGATATTGCGATATGATGGTAAGCGGACACAAAGATGCTGTCAACAAATTCGAAAAAGCATCTACTGATGCCACGGACCCAGATATCCGTAATTGGGCAGCATCCATGCTTCCCGCTTTAAGAACACATCTTGACCATTCTATGACCTGTCAAAAGAAATGTGAGAATATGTAAATCTTCATTAATAATACATTAAAATTAAATCAACATGCTATCATCAAAAAAAGTACAGGAAAAGGTTGAAAAAGTAATGCACGAATACAAGCATGGAACTTTAAAATCAAGTAGTGGAACCAAAGTAAAAAGCCGTAAACAAGCCATTGCAATTGCTTTGAGTGAAGCAAGAGAAACTGGAACAAAAGTTCCTGGAAAAAAGAGAGGCAAATCTTAATAATGCCAAAAAGCAATGTGAAATAAAATGAATAAGAATTTAAATACTTCAGTAATCAATTATTATTTCAAACAAATAAAAATAAAAAAATGAAAGAAGAACCTCAATTGAAAGAAAATATGACAACCAACAATGACAACATGTCAACTATGGAAATGAAGGAAAAAATTACGAATGTATTGAACTCACTTGTACAGATCAATAACGACCGCATAGAGGGATATGGACACGCAGCAAAAGAAACTGAAGACGCCGACCTCAAAGGACTATTTAATGTGATGGCTGCTAAAAGCCAACTGATGAAAAGCCAACTGATAAAAGAAGTTTTAAAGTTTGAGGGCCAACCTACTGAAAGCACGACCACTTCAGGCAAAGTCTTTCGCGTTTGGATGGATTTTAAAGCTGTCCTCACTGGCAAAAATCGTAATGCCATTCTCTCCTCATGCGAGTTTGGAGAGGATGCCGCTCAGGATACTTATGCAGATGCTATTAAAGACAGCAGTGAACTTCCTTCTGATATTGTCCGACTTATTATCAAACAGAAGGAACAGCTTCACGAAGATCACAACAGGGTAAAGACACTCCGCGACATTCAGTAATTTCAGAGTAATTTAAAACTTAATAAAGAATAATAATGACAAATTCAAAATCAAAATCGTTATTTTTAAACGATATAAATTATGGTGTGAGACAATAAAAAATCCCGTAAGATTTTTTCAATCTAAATAGTATTACACTCAATAATTATTAACAGTTAAAAACAAATTATATGGGAAATCTACTTTATGTCATTGCAGTAGTTCTAATCATAGGCTGGGCAATTGGTTTTTTCGCCTATAGCGCAGGCGCAATTATTCACTTACTGCTTGTATTCGCTATTGTAGCGATTCTACTTAGAATTATTCAAGGCAGAAGGCCTCTTTAGTTAATCATTCATTCAAACAATTTAAAAATATAAAATCATGAGTTCAGAAAAAGTTATATTAGGCGTAATCGCAGGTCTTGCTACAGGAGTAGCTTTGGGAATTATATTTGCTCCAGATAAAGGAACAAACACACGCAAAACAATTTCCAAAAAAGGAGAAGATTATTTGGATAATTTAAAATCCAAGTTTGAAGATTTTCTTGTAACAGCAACCAATGAATTGGAATATGTAAAAAGTGAAGCAGAAAATTTACTCGATCAGGGAAAGGCAAAAGTTGAGGAAGTAAAAGCTGATATTAAACATAAAGAAAATAAAATAATCTCAAACTAATTATAAAGTTGAAAACACAACTGTTTATCATTTCATTATTCCTGGCACTATTTACAACATTTTCTAGTTGACCTGTAGTCGGGGGGATTTTCAAAGCAGGAATGGGTGTAGGAGTCTTTGTGGTGGTATTGGTTATTGCACTGATTATTTTTTTTCGTTATCAAAATGGGTAAAAATAAATAACGGAAATTTAATTACAATAGAAAAGCTAATTCATGGCAAATAAGAAATCCTGTAAACCAGTTCTAAAAGAAAAAGAAAACGATCTGCAAACAATACCCAAAAATTAGCTAGTACTAAAAATTTAATTCCCGAAAAATGTATTCCCTCGCGGGGTATTGGTAAAATGATATTAAACCGAACTATCAAAAGCATAGGCAAGTTATCAGTCCAACTCCATCAGCAACAATTGCGCTATTAAGGCAAAAGAAGTTGATGGAGGTTTTATAAGATATACTGAACACAATGATGGAAAGAAAATTCATGAACGCAGTAGTAATTATGTTGACCATTCAACCAGGCTACTTTTTTTTTACAGGCGAACAGAAAATCGATAAAATCATAGTGCAGAACCCGATGTAAACTTTTTTACAAATAAAGCATTCAATCATGGTAGAGAAATCGCAACGAAGGGTGATGGTGTAAGTTTCCTGCAAAACATCTATATTGTTGTATGGAAATGAAAAACGTAATCTCAAATAAAGAGGCAACCTTGATTACTAATAAGCCAGCAAGGATTTTATAAAATCGGATTACAACACTAGTTTATGGAATAGAGAAACAGCAAGAAATGTTTCTGAGTAAAATAAATTTAAATCGAATAATAAATGAATAAATTTTTCAAAACACTTATTGCTGGATACGGTGCAAATAAATTAGGTGGTGGATGTATATCTACGATAATAATTTTTATAGTAATCTACATGCTATTAGGGCATTGCAATTGAGTTGAGTGGTTTAAGCGAAGCAAAAGAAGCTGGACTGGAAAAGGTTTCAGAACATGGGCAGGTACGCTTAGTGCACTTATTGTTACTAATGAACTAGGAAGTGCCACCGATCAAAGTAATTTAGATTTGGATATAAATGAACAGCCGGAATGACTAAATTTATTTTAATTGTATGAATGAAAACACAGGCATAATAGTAAAGTGGGAAAATATTGAAAAGCAGATATGGTGAATGTTTATTACCCTTGCTTGCTTGATGATGCTGACCTGGAAAAACTGTTCCTGAAAAAGGTAAATCATAGCCTCTTTCTCTCGATTGATTTGGCAGTTGCCTGCCTCTAACATAAGTACTACCATTTGCTGAGCCCGTCAAGCAAAACATTAACTGCAGAAATTTTGTTATGCTTCGATTCGGGGCTTGACGAATAAATCCAAAAATTATTTCTTAATATCTATCTTTATCAAAAAGCAAGGCAGCGATCCGTTGGACTAAAATTAAAATTCTCAATCATCAGACATACCTTCTCGCTGTCAGCAATGATCAGAGATTCAAATTATTAACAAAATAAGTAGCTAAAGAATAATATGGCAAAATTTTCGAATCATACCTTTTTTTCAGTCGTAGTCATATTCATTTGTTTGTTTTCATTCTCCTGCATGAAAACGAAAAAAAGCACCATAGGAAAAAATGTTACTTCTCCCATAGAAAACAAAGGATATGATGTCGCAGCATATGTCTGGCCATCATGCCATCATGACGAGCGTTTTGGTGACATGCTTTGGCCTGAAAAGACTGGTGAATGGGAAATTATAAAAAAAGGGACGGCAAGGTTTGAAGGGCATTATCAGCCCAAAGTACCTTTGTGGGGTTATGAAATGGATGACGATCCCAAAACATTTGAAAAATGGATTAGTGCAGCAACTGATCATGGAATAAACACTTTTATTTTCGACTGGTACTGGTTCGGCGACGGACCATTTCTTGAGAGTTCTCTAAATGACGGTTTTCTAAAAGCACCTAATCGGGATAAAATGAAATTTTATCTTATGTGGGCCAACCATAATGTAAAACAAAATTACTGGAACGTTCATAAATATAAGGATATCGACACTGTACTCTGGCATGGCGCTGTAGACCTGAAGAACTTCAAAATAATAGTTGACCGGGTAATTACCCATTATTTTAGTCAAGCCAACTATTATAAAATTAACGGCATGCCTGTTTTTTCCATTTTTAGTCTCGCTAATTTAATGGATGGATTAGGAGGCTTAGCACAAACCAAAGATGCACTTAATTATTTCCGGGATGAGACGAAAAAAGCCGGTTTTCCTGATCTTCATATCCAGGTAATTACCTGGGGCCGACCTGATCAGAACATGAATAATACGTATAATGCATTACAGATTAATAGTCTAACACAGTATAATTGGGGATGGATAGGTGAACAGGATTATATTAAATGGGCTACTAAGGCCATTGAAATCAGAAATCAATGGGATTCGCTTGTATCTATACCCTTATTCACAAATGTTTCTATTGGCTGGGACGATACTCCAAGATTTCCACATAAAGGAGAAAAAGATATTGTGCGCTACAATAATTCACCCGAAAGTTTTGCAGCCTTTCTTCAGGAAGCTAAAGAATATTGCGATAAACATCCTGAAAAAGAAAAGCTTATTACAATTTTTTCATGGAATGAATGGATTGAGGGCGGCTATTTATTGCCAGACAGAAAATATGGGTTTGAATATCTGGAAAAAGTTAAAGAAGTAATACAGGAAAAATATAATCCGTATTCAACCCAAATCATTCAATAGCCATGATTTGTTCGAAGAGCCAACGCAATGAAAAATTACTACTATTTTAATACAATAGAAACAGCTAAGAACTTGCTCTTCAATTCATTTTAGCTTATGGATGACAACCCACTAATTTTACATAATTTCGACTGATTAATAAAATCTATTCAAATGATGGTCACCAGGTATATTGTATCGAATATTCTTTATTTCGTTTTTATCATTAGCGGTAGCGCTCAGGCCAATTTAAAAGATTATAAGCTCCCTGGAAAAGGTCTTCATCAACATCCATTTTTATATGTTGGGGAATGGGACTTCCGAAATCCGCAAGCTCAAAAAATGACCATCGTTCGCGGGGGAAAAGTGGTTTGGCAATATTCCATTCCAATGAGAACAGCAACTGGTGGAATTCAGGAATTTGATGATGCCACCTTATTACCAAACGGCAACATCGTATATGCTTGCATGTCGGGAGCTGGAATTATAACTCCTGAAAAAAATATAATTTGGCAATATATATGTGCGAAAGGAACAGAAACACATTCTTGCCAACCCATCGGGAAAGACAGTGTATTATTGGTTGTAAACGATAGTAATCAGCCAAGAGTATTGATCATCAACACAGCCAAAAATGAAACCCTGAAGGAGATCGCCATTCCAACAAAAGCCACCAACACACACGGACAGTTCAGACATGTAAGAATGACCAAAGACAATACCATAATGGTAGGCCTGTTTGCAGAAGAAAAAGTCGTTGAATTCAATCTTGAAGGTAAAGAGATATGGTCCGCACCAGCCAAGTCTGCATGGTCAGTCATTAAACTCCACTCCGGAAATGTACTTATATCAGGAGATGGTCAAAGTTATACGAGAGAGATTAACCTAAAGGGAGAAACAGTTTGGGAATTTACACAAGTGGATGCCCCATTCAAACTTTACAATAATCAAACAGCCAATCGATTGGCGAATGGCAATACTGTAATTTCAAATTGGGTTGCAGGAAATAAGAATACAGATGAATGGAAAAACAGTGTCCAGATTTTTGAAGTGACTCCGAATAAAAAAATTGTCTGGGCTTTATCTTCTTGGGATAGTCCCGACCTGGGACCAAGCACCTACATTCAATTGCTGGATGAACCCGGAAACCCTGAAAAAATGGAGCTCCAGCGATAATAATGTTTGCCTCAGCATTCCGTTTTTGTATAAAAATACAATTTCTAATGACGATCAAAGCATGTAAAACTCATCGGAGTATCAGGAGCAAGGAAAAAATGAACCATTCAAAGAACTTAGCTTTAATTTCTCATTAAGATGGATGGCTTTTCTGGCAAAGAAGTTCAAAAGAATTTTTAAAAAATTTACAAAATCAATTTACAAAAATAGATTACTATGAAATTCAAAACAAAAATTGTTCAGACCGGTAAGAATACAGGTATCGAAGTAAGTGAAAAGATACTTGATACATTAGGTGGTGGTAAAAGACCTCTGGTAGTGGTATCGCTTAATAATTACAGCTACAGAAGTGCTGTAGGCAAAATGGGAGAAAAATATATGATCAGCTTAAGTGCTGAAAATCGTAAAAATGCAAATGCAAAAGGTGGAGACATGGTGGAGGTAAGTTTGGAATTAGACACCTCTCCTAGAACAGTTGAAGTGCCTGTTGAATTGCAGGTAGCCTTGGATAAAAACAAAATTGTAAAAGCAAATTTTGAAAAATTAGCCCCGAGCAAAAGGAAAGCAATGGTACTTTCTATAATGGAAGCTAAGTCAATGGAAACAAAACTCAAAAGAATTGAAAAGGCAATTGAAACTTTAAATTAAAAACCTAAAATTCCTACTACCCAAAGAGTGTTCAAATCGCTACCTTCGGGGATTACAAAGCTTATAGGAAATTGATAAAAGAAAAATTATATATATTCCAGCAGCGAAAAATTCAAAAAAATCTTATGGCAATAAATATTTCAACGATAACAATTAATGCATCAAAGCAAAAAGTTTGGGATATCCTGACAAAACCCGAATTTGTAAAACTTTGGCAATACGGAAGCGAATTAAAGACAAGTTGGAAAATTGATACTGAAATAACATTCATTACCAAATGGGAAGACAAAGTTTTTGAGCAATGGGGCAAGGTGATTGAATTCCAGCCAACCGAAAAGTTAAGTTACACATTATTTGCACCAAGGCCTGGCCTGGAAGACAAACCTGAAAATTATTTTATAATGAATTATATTTTGACTTCTGCCAACGGAAACACGAAACTGGAAATTATCCAGGAAGACAACAGGCCAAACGCAGTTCAGGAGGAACCACAAGGAGAAGAAAACCCAATCTTAAAAGGATTAAAAGAAATAGCAGAAACCAATTGACCAAAAGTGACATTCATTCTGTAGAAATACAAAACATTATTATAAATTACTTGACATCATTAATATCAAATATGGATATAAACAAATCAAAGCTGATTGGATTTCTTCCTGGAATTCACATGATGTAGACCACATCCCAACTCACTATGCAGATGATATTGAGATTACCAATAGGCAAAAATAAGGTCAGGGAATATTGGCAAAAAGCTTTAAATAAAATTCCAGATTTACATGTTGAATGCATAGCCGGTCCTGTCGGAGTTAATTCAGTTGTTATTTACGATAAATCGATCATGAATAAAATGGCGATGTAAGTGATATTTTTAACGATGAAGGAAAAGTGAATAGGATGTATGCCCACTACTTAAACTGACTGGTAAACTATCACAGCCCACCTGGAATGTACCTGGTTTTCTAAAATTTAAACCAAATCATATAAGGCAATCTGGGACAAATTTGCACTACCTATTAGGTTTTGTCCTCTTATTTCAGCTATTTTTATCACCACATATTGGCACGATGTCCCACTTTATAAATTACTTACAGATAAGCACTTTCCCCTCTCTCCACTATGGTGTTGCCTTACACCATACTTTGTACCAAAAGCTTGCCTCTCAACAAAAAAGAATACCGCCAGCCCATTCTAATTATCTTGATTGTCTGTTTTACTTTTTGCCGGCTTTGGGGATACGCTCTTATTTGTTTCTGACAAGCTTCAAAGTTAAAATAAAATAATAATGAATCCTTTTTGGACCCAATTAATCATTCAGACGACTCTTCAGCATAAAGAAAAAAAGATTGACCATAAAAATCAATTTTCAGACTTTAAACTTGCTAAAGGTTATAGAGAGTTTTTAATTAATTTAAAAAGGCATATAAAAGACTTCTTTCTTATTACCATTGGTATTTTTTCAGCCTCATTCGGTTTTAAAGGTTTCCTATTGACTAATCACTTTATTGATGGAGGTGCTACTGGCATTGCTTTACTACTATCTGCTTTGACAGAAGTCCCGCTCTATATACTTATCCTTTGCGTTAATATTCCCTTTATCATCCTGGCTTATAAAGTACTAGGTAAGCAGTTCGCCATTAAAACAACCTTAGCTATTGCTGGCCTTGCACTTTGCCTGGCGACAGTAACTTTTCCAAATATTACTAATGATAATCTTCTTGTTGCAGTGTTTGGCGGATTTTTTTTAGGAACTGGGATCGGGCTTGCCGTAAGAGGGAGTGCCGTCATTGACGGAACAGAAGTGCTTGCCATCTTTTTGAGCCGTAAACTCGGAACTACCATTGGCGACATTATTATTGTAATAAATGTTTTGATTTTCTCGGCAGCTGCTTACTTAATAGGTATTGAAGTTGCCCTTTATTCAATGATTACCTATTTGGCGGCATCAAAATCATTAGACTTCATTGTCGAAGGCATTGAGGAATATATTGGTGCTACCATCATTTCTTCTCATAGCGAAGAAATCCGACATATGATTATTAACACTATGGGTAGAGGCGTTACTATATATAAAGGGCAACGTGGATTTGGTAAAAATGGAGAAAAAACAGAAATTGATATCGCTTATACAGTTCTCACAAGGCTCGAATTGAATAAATTGAATACAGAAATTGAAAAAATTGACCCCAACGCATTTGTAGTTATGAGTAGCGTAAAAGATACCAAAGGCGGTATGATTAAAAAAAGACCTTTAAGACATTAACTCTAAAAAGAATGCCCAAAAGGTACAACGGCTTGTTAAAAACGGGGGTTAACCCATTGGTTTTGTCGTTTTTATTCTCTCTACCTTCGCGATTGGCAATAAGAAAGAGCATTTAAAGCCTGCCTCCCAACCAGCCGAATAACGTTGAATTTACTACTGTTTTTATCGATATTCCTTTGGCAACTAATTTGATCTACCAATGGTTTTGTCCTCTCAATTCAGCTATTTTTATTATTACAAATTAACGCAATTTCCCATTTAAAAAATGGTTTGAGTGCAATCTCAATTTGAACAGAAGAAAAAAGAAACCGTAAATAATGACAAAGTCACAATTATTTTTCATTCCCCTTTGATTACCTTCGTGTTCTTTAAACTATAAATAAAATGAAGACTCACATAATTTTAATGATAGTCGATGATGATAAAGACGATAGGTTTTTTTTCTGCAGCGCCATTCATAAAAACTATCCAACTTACGAATGCCTGGAAGCCACTAATGGTGATGATGCTCTTAAAAAATTGCGAAAGGTAAAAAAGCTGCCAGACTTTATTTTTCTTGACCTCAATATGCCCAAGATGGATGGACGGGAATGTTTAATAGAATTAAAAAAAGATAAAACCCTGAATAAAATTCCTGTCATTATCTACAGCACATCTGATTATAAAATTGATATTAAGTTAACCAAAGAACTTGGAGCCGACTATTTTCTCACCAAATTATCCGATATCTATTCGTTGCCCGAAGAATTAATAAAAGCTATGAAAAAAGCCGTTGAAAAACCCTAAATATCCTCACCTTACCACGCATTGACCTACCTCAACCATTCGTTCAAGACTCAAACGACAAAGCAGAGACAGCATAGCCAATAGCTAACCCTTCGTAAAATAAAAAGTATGGCTTTTTTTATTTTAAACTTGGTACCGATGTATCGCGATTTTATATTACCCCATCCGCCAGCTTTGGGGAGCGTGTAGTGGTAAATTGAAACGGAAAAGAGAGCATCGAATAAGAATAATCATGACAACATTATTTTCCACCTCTTATTTTATTAACTTTACCTTCTTTCTCTCTGCAAATGGCTACCTCCAGGAAAAATAAAACGAAATCACAACCGCCTGCCACCGTGCAGAACTTTCCCATTGTAGGTATTGGTGCGAGTGCAGGCGGGCTTGATGCCTTCAAGCGATTGCTCACAGCGATCCCCGAAAGTTCAGGAATGGCTTATGTGTTGGTTCAGCATCTTGACCCATCGCACGAAAGTATTTTACCAGAGATTTTGCAGCGCGTTACCAAAATACCAGTGCATGAAATCACGGAGGACATTCATCTTGCACCCGACCACATCTACATTATTCCTTCCAACAAAATTCTTACATCAACTGATGGTGTGCTGCAACTCAGTCCGCGAGATAAAAAAACTATAAATCTTTCTATTGATTCTTTTTTCACATCACTTGCCGAGGTGCATAAAGAGTTTGCAGTAGGTATTATCCTATCAGGCACAGGCAGTGATGGCACACTCGGATTAAAAGCCATCAAAGAACACGGAGGCATCAGCATTGCCCAGGACACCGAATCGGCAGCGTATGATAGTATGCCGCAAAGCGCAGTGAATGCAGGCGTGGTAGATTTTATTTTAGCTCCCGAAAAAATTCCTGCCAAGCTTTTGCAAATCAACAGTGCATTCGAAACAAGTCATGTTTTTAAAGACGAAGAACAACTGCCAAAAGACCATGAAGATATTTTTAAACAAATTCTTTTGTTGCTTCGCCAGCGAAGTGGAGTTGATTTTACTTACTACAAGCAGCCTACTTTTCACAGGCGGATTGCGCGGAGAATGGCCATTGTCAAAAAGAAATATACTGCCGACTACTTAAAATTTTTACGCACCGACAAAGCTGAACAGGATGCGCTCTTTCAGGATTTGCTTATTCCGGTCACTTCTTTCTTCCGCGACCCCAAAACGTTTAAAACTTTAAGCGACACCGTTTTTCCCGCACTGTTAAAAAATAAATCTTCTGATGAATCCTTTCGCGTTTGGATTGTGGGATGCTCCACAGGAGAAGAAGCATTTTCTATTGCCATCTGCCTGCACGAATTTCTGGGAGCGCATTCTCCCCTCCCTATGGGAGAGAGTCTGGGGTTGAGGCGAATTCAAATCTTCGCTTCCGATATTTCCGAGAAAGCAATCAAGAAAGCACGTTCAGCAGTTTACTCCAAAACTGATGTAGAAAAACTTTCAGCAACGCAACTGAAAAATTATTTCAGAAAAAATAACGGCGGCTACGAAGTGAACAAGCTCATTCGCGACATGTGCGTATTTGCCCCACACAATTTTTTAAAAGATCCGCCATTTGCAAAAATGGATTTAATCAGTTGCCGCAATGTGCTCATCTACATGGATACTTTTTTACAGAAGAAAGCATTCACCACTTTTCATTACGCGCTCAAAGAAAATGGGTTTCTTCTTTTGGGAAAATCCGAAACTATTGGCACATCATCCGATTTATTTACACAAATTTCCAAACAAGATAAAATTTATTCGCGCAAGCCAGTGCTACGCAGGTTTATGCATGTTGCCACCGAACCTGCCTACCGGACAGGCAAGCGTAGGGAAGAATCGTTAGCAACAAAGGGTGAAACGATAACCAAGAAAGAACCCGTTCACACCGATTTCAGAAAAAGCGCAGAGGCAATAATGATTTCAAAATCCCCTGCAAGTGTGGTAATAAATGCTCAAATGGACATCGTGCACATTCATGGCATCATCACACCGTTTCTTGAAGCACCGCAAGGCAAGCCAACTCACAACCTTTTGAAAATGGCGCGTGAAGGTTTAGCGTTTGAATTGCGAAACGCCGTTCACAAAGCATCGAAGGAACAGACAATAGTTACCAAAGAAAATATTCCTGTTAGGACCAATGTCCACCTGAATGATCCCGATAGCAAACAGGCCGGGCAGGACAAACAATCTTTGGTTACCATAGAAATTATTCCGCTAACTGATACCATTGAACCGCATTACTTAATTCGGTTTGAAAAAAAAATAATACCCGTTTTGCAGGAAGAAAATAAATTTTCAAAAAATAAAATAAAACATAATGATTCGCAAAAACGAATCGAACAATTAGAAAAAGAACTTGCACAAACCCGCGAAGACATGCGCTCCATCACTGAAGACATGGAAGCCGCCAATGAAGAACTGCAAAGTGCAAACGAAGAACTGCAAAGCAGCAACGAGGAGATGCAAAGTTTGAACGAAGAATTAGAAACATCAAAAGAAGAACTGCAATCAACCAACGAAGAACTCATCATTATAAATCAGGAGTTGCTGGACAAGCAGGAACAACTAAACGCAGCCCGCTTTTATTCCGAAGCCATCGTTACCACCATACGACAACCGCTTGTGGTTCTTGACAAAGCATTGCGTGTAATAACAGCCAACGATGCCTTTTACAAAAAATTTAATGTAGAAGAAAAAGAAACCGAAAACAAATTATTTTACGAAATACAAAATTATCAGTTCGATGATACCTTGCTTCGTTCCTTGCTCGAAAAAATTCTTCCGCAAAAAAAACGCATAGAAGATTTTGAAATCAACCTCTCTTTGACGGATAAGGGTGTGCGCAATATCCTGATAAATGCACGGCAAATTGTAAATGAAGAAAAAGCAGAACAGTTGATACTTCTTGCAATGGAAGATATAACTGAAAGTATAAATGCCAGAAAAATAATTGAAGAAAGCGAAAAGCGTTTCAAACTGGCCATAAACGCAAGTGGTCAAGTTGCTTTTGCTCAGGATGAAAATCTAAAGTACACCTGGATTTACAATTGGTTTCATGATTTTAATGCTGAGGATATTTTGGGTAAAGATGATAACGGACTGTATGAACCTGAAACCGCAAAACGGCTTTCGTCTCTAAAAAAAGATGTACTTCAAACTGGCATCGGAATACAATCAGACATCTTAATGACCATTAATGGTGATCAATCATTTTATAAAATAATGATTGAGCCAGTTAAAAATGATACGGGGAAGGTAACGGGCATTACGGGTGTTGCAATGAATATTACCGAGAAAGAAATTGCCCAAAAGAAAATTGAAGCAAGCGAAAAGCGTTTCAGCAATATTCTTTCGCAATCTGTTATGGCAATTGGGATTTTAAAAGGAACGGAAATGGTAATCGAATCAGCTAACCAACCGCTGCTTCAAATTTGGGGGAAAGGACAAGAGATTGTAGGCAAACCCTTGTTTGAGGCAATATCTGAATTAAAAAGCCAGCAATTTTCAAAGCAATTAAAAGATGTTTATACTACGGGCATACCTTACACATTAAATGAAAACAGAGCTTTCATATTGAACAACGACGCGTTGGAAGAGCGCTTTTTCAGTGTTGTTATTCAGCCTTATACTGAAATGGACGGTATGATATCAGGTGTAACGGTTATTGGAACGGAAACAACCGCGTATGTGAAGGCCAAAAAACAAATTGAGGAAAATGAAGCTAAATTCAGAATCCTCTCCGAAACCATTCCTAATATGATATGGGCAGCTGGACCTGATGGGCAGAAATATTTCTTCAACAAATATTTTCTTGATTACACCGGTTTGTCTTATGAAGAATTAAAAGGTAATGGTATGTGCAATATTATTTTTCCTGCCGACCTTAAAAAAGATTTAGAGCTATGGAATCACAGCCTTAAAACAGGCGAAGATTTCTATATGGAAAAACGCATGCGCCATCATGATGGAACTTACCGTTGGCATTTAAGTCATGGCATTGCACAAAAAGACATACATGGTAACATTACCGGATGGATAGGAAGTAGCACAGAAATTGAAGAGCAAAAAATATTTACAGAACAATTGGAAGCTAAAGTAAACGTGCGAACCGCTGAACTCAAAAAACTAAACGATGAACTAAAGCAAACCAACATGAAGTTAGACCAGTTTGCCCATGTAGCAAGCCATGACTTGCAGGAACCACTAAGAAAAATTAACACCTTCTCCATGGTTTTGCAGGACAAATACAAAAATGTGTTGAGCACAGAAGTAAAATCCTATCTCACCAAAATTGAAGGTTCATCCAAGCGAATGACTTCTCTCATAAATGACCTGCTCAACTATTCACGCTTGCTGCAACATGAAAAATCATTTTCACCAACCGACCTCAACGAAACAATCAAAAATATTGTAAACGATTTTGAATTGCTCATTCACGAAAAGAAAGCAAAAATAAAATTTGACAAACTCCCCACTATAGAAACAATCCCCTTACAGATGAACCAGCTTTTTTACAATCTCATCAGCAACTCACTTAAATTTTCAAAAGAAGATACTCGGCCTGTAATAAACATCACTTCCCGCACACTTACAGGAAAACAAATTCAAAAATATCCTTCCTTCAATCCGTCCATGTCTTATGTTGAACTTATTTTCAAAGACAACGGCATTGGATTTGAACAACGATACGCTGGTAAAATATTCACTATCTTCCAACGCCTGCACGACAAAGAAACGTTCACCGGAACAGGCATCGGATTAGCACTCACAAAAAAAATTATTGAAAACCATCACGGGGAAATTTTTGCAGAGGCAAAAGAAAACAAGGGAGCCGAGTTTCATGTAATACTTCCAACTACACAACCCCACTAAATTACCCGCCGAGATATATGATAGCTCAAGACTTTTTTATGATAATTGATGATGATGCGGACGATAGAATGTTTTTTAAAGAAGCATTAAAAAAAATGCTTCCTTCCGCTGTATGTTTGGAAGTAAATGGCTGTACAGAAGCACTCCAATTATTACGTAAGACAGAACAATTACCCGATTTTATTTTCCTTGATATAAATATGCCCCGCCTGGATGGAAGGGAATGTTTAAAGGAATTGAAAAGAGATGCGAAGCTGAAAAATATTAATGTCATCATGTATTCCACTGCTTTTACCGATAAAATTATTGCTGAATTTCATGCACTCGGAGCATCAAGTTATCTCCATAAGCCAACGGACATAAATAAACTACCCGAACAAATTCTTGAAGCAATAAGAAGCCTATAAACCTTTCTTAATGATTTTTTAAACTTGAAACGCACTAATACTATTGCCAACAAATTTGCAATTACATTTTTATTTTTTTGTAACGCAAAAGCCAGCGCAGAAACAAAAAAGTGCTTGCAATCGATCAAAAGGAGATCGTGCAATCAATTCCTTTTATTATTAAATTATTTTTGAGGCAGAAGGGCATTTTTGATAGGCTCCACCCACTCATCTTTAGTAAGATCATAAACTATGAAATCAGAGTCAAACTGCCAGTAACTCCAACTCCAATTTCGGCGTTCGGCTTGTCTTGCAATATAGTTTGTCCATCGTACCCGGGATGATATGTCAGCTTTTTCATATGCACCAAACTCTCCCAAGGTCAATGGTCTGTTATTTTTAATTGCCCATTCCTGGGCCATATCAAAATCACGCTTAATGGCCATTACTTCATCTGCACTTTCAGTCCATTCAATGCCACTCAAATCTTTATTTTTTAAAGACCAGGGCGCTCCCTGGTGGGTAAATTGAATAGGGCTATAGTAGTGAATAGCGACAATGATATTGCGGTCCTCTTCAGGCAAAACCAAATCTGGAAGAAATTTAATCTGATTGCCATTAATGGTCCCCACAAGAAGGGTTCTGCCCGGATTTGATGCTCTAATTATTTTATATGCTTCGCTGTGAATTTGATTCCAAATTTCAGGCTTCATATTAGGCTCATTTGCAATTTCAAAAACAACATCATTCTTGTAATCTTTGCAATGCTGAGCTATTTGTTTCCACATGGCCAGGAACATAGGCTTAGTACCAAGAGGATCCTTACCCATAGCAATGTGTTCATGAAAATCTACAATCACCATCAGTCTATTTTTCAATGATTCTTTAATAGCCCAGTCTAACGTTGTAAAAAATGAAGGTTTGATGGTATAAGCGGAATCTATGGAGAATCTAAATGGACTAATCTTTATACGAACGTTATTAAAACCAGCATCTTTAATTAGCTTAAAATGTTTATCCTTCATTCTGGCTTTTGATGGATCGTTCCAAAGCGGATCATAGCCAATAATATTTACACCACGGCCCAGTTTCCTGTTTTGTTCAAATGCAAACCTTTTTCCTTTCCACTGTTGACCGTAAGAACGTTCCGTCACGATCAGAAGAATGATAATAATAATAATAAAGTGATAAACTATTTCTTTATGGTGTCTTTTGATTGACATAGCATTCATACTTATTTTTTAATATATACTTCATTTATGGCAATGCCCAACTCATTCATCATTTGTGGAACAGCTGTAAATGGTTCATATGATTTTCCACGAACTAACAACGTTTCAATGGGTAAGTAGCCTTTGTAACCCTGTTCTTTAATAATTTTAACAAGACGCTTGTAGTCAGTTGGCACTTCACTTCCAATTCCGAAAACACTTTCCTTAATCTGCCAGTTTACAGCGTAGGGAACTACTTCTGCTATATCTTTATATGGATCAGCTGTTTTAAAATTACCTGTATCAACAATCAAACCCACCCACTTTGAATCAACACCTTTCAATATATAAATGCACTGATCAGCTGTTTGCAACATATCCCCATGATTTTGAATACCAATTTTGACACCATACTTTTCTCCGTATACAGCACATTCTTTATAACATTCAATCATCCACCCTGCAACTTCCTCCCACTTATCCTCATATCCTTTAGGAATTTCACCTGCAAATACACGAACAACAGGCGCTCCAATCTTGGAAGCGGCTACAATCCAGTTTTTTGCAAGCTGCACGCCTTCTGCACGAACTTTTGGATCAGGTGAAGCGAAATTATTACGAACGCCTGTGCCGCTTATAACAATACCCAATTCTTTCGCTCTTGCTTTGAACTTTAAAAGGTAGTCATCTGATGGAACATCCGGATAAGTTGGAAAAAAATATGCCGTTGGATCCAGCACTTTTATTTTTTGTGAAGCACACCAATCCATGAGATTAAACAAGGTATAGACCTGTTGCTTATTCTTTGTGTCTTTAGCTTCTAACAAATCACTAAATGAATATGCGTTAAGTGCCGGTATTAATGGGAGTTCCTTGCCATTTTTCTGCGCCTGTACGGCGGAAACCAGCAGTACTAAAAATGCAAGCGTCATACTAAACAACTTTGCTGCATTAACCTGATTTGCTATCCAATTATTCATTTTCTGATTTTTAAATTCAATACTTTAAAAAATACCACTACTACAAAAGCAATTTTTATACCATCTGGAGACCAACCTGGTACATTAATGGCACCTTGCCCTGCATAAAGGTAGCAATCAAATTTGGTTCTTCCGCATCAATTGGGCTTCAAACGCAAATAGACCCGTTGATAAAATGGATACTTATCCGCAGGAATTTCCTTTAGTAATGACCCAATCACCAGCCATTTGATGGAATTATTTTAATCAATTAAGATTATAGCAGTCATAGACACTAAAGTGACAATGTTAAACCCAATTTTTGCAGCAGAAGCAAAAATTGCCAACGATCGATGAAATAGTTGAATTGAAAACCAACTATTTATCGAGGTTAACCTCCTATGAGTCTGATACGACTATTGGAGTCATCAGACCTGAGTTTTGCATAGAACTTCTAATGCAAAATTCCGGTTCAAAGGCGCTACTCCCTTAAGAGATTTTTTTCAGGCAGACAGATAGGGCAAAACAATAAAGAAATTAAAAACAGGCCCATCACATAAAAGAATGAATTTCTATGCCTACAGTATAAGCCGTACATTTGCTAATTATATACTTTTGCAAATGGTAAAAAGGCGTATTTGCATATTTCTGCTTTTTATATTCGCTTTCAATATTGTGGGAGTGTTGGTTGTATTTAAAGTGCGGCAATTAATAATCAGGCATGAGATAAAACAGAATATAAAAATTGGAGTATCATTAGATAAACTGCATATAATTACAGTTTCCAAAGCTAATCATTCTGAATTAATATGGGAATCGGACGACGAGTTTAGGTATAAAGGAGATATGTATGATATCGTGAAGAAGGAGATACTTAATGATTCAACTATAATTTACCATTGCATTAATGATAAACAAGAAACCGAATTATTTGCTAATTTGGATGAATTGGTGAAGAAAAATATGGGTAAGGATAATCCAGTAAAACATGCTGCTGAAAAACTTTTCAAAGTGCTTTCCCTGATCTATCTAAAAGACCATATTTCATCTGAGCTTAATGAACTTTACAATTCAGGGTGGTATAGCATGTATAACATACATTATGTTTCACCTTTTATTGCAATTAAAACTCCACCGCCTCAATATTTTCATTTGTAGTTTGATTATTCAAATACTTTTTCAACTCTACTAATGTTGTCCTGAATGCTTCAGTTTATGCATTTCAGTGATGGATATTTAGCAGGAGTTCACCTATTATGGGGTTTCCCATGAATATCAATTTCCAATATTAATTTTAAAATTTAACAAATGAAAGAAATATTTTTATTCATTTTAAGTGTGGTTTTTACATGCAACTTATATGCACAAACCACTCAAATAAAAGGGAGGATCACCGATGCCGAAAATGGCACTCCTCTCCACAATGCTACCATTTGGGTTTCGGGCTCAAAAGGAACTACCACCGATAAAAATGGACGATTCTTTTTTGATTGCATCGACTCTACAGAGGTTACCGTATCCTTCATTGGATATGAAACGTACAAGCAAAAAGTCGCGTGTAATGAAGAGTTAACTATAGCGCTAAAAATTTCTTCCAGAAATCTAAGCACAGTTGAAGTTACAGCTAGTTCAAATCCGAACAAAGCGATTTTGTATCAACCGATTTCCGTAGCGCGCATTGGTGAAACGGAGATAAAACGCGGAACTGGCTTACTGCTGGATGATGCTATCAACACCAACATTGCAGGGGTGTATATGCAGCGAAGAACATTTGCGGCAGGGCAACAGTTCAACATTCGTGGCTATGGCAATGGCGCCCGCGGCACCAATGGAATTAACAGCAACTTTGACGGGCAGGGATATAAAGTATATCTCAATGGTATTCCTATTACCGATGCTGAGGGCATTACGCTTATGGATGATATTGATTTTGGCTCTATCGGAAATGTGGAAGTAGTGAAAGGCCCTGCAGGAACACTTTATGGGCAAGCTATTGCAGGTGTTGTAAACTTAAAGACGCTGAAGCCACAACCCGGAACTTCATCCATTGGACAAGAAGTTATCATTGGCAGTTATGGGTTGCAACGCTATACTACGAGTTTGCAGTTTAGTAAAGAGAAATCATCTGTATTGTTAAATTATGGTAAGCAGAAGTATGACGGTTTTATGCCACATACAAAATCAGATAAGGATTTTGTAAATTACTTCGGTGAGTTTACTCCTAATCAAAAACAAACCTTCAACAGTTATTTTGGATTTAGCCGCAGTAATGATGAACGCAATGGCGAGTTAACCATTGGGCAATTTGAGACATTGGATTATTCAGGCAATCCTGCTTATGTAAAAAATAACGCACATACAAATGTGATGACCTTTAGAACTGGTGTGGGACATACGTATAAATTTCACGATAATGCCTCTAACACCACTTCCATTTTTGGCACCGGTCTAATTAGTAATGTAAGTTCAGCCGGGGGATGGACTGATAAATCGTCTATCAATTACGGACTTCGTTCTACTTTTGACACCCGTTACTCATTAGGTAAAGGTTTAACACTTTCAGGAATTACAGGATTGGAAGCGCAAATACAAAATGCTCAAACACAGGGTTACCCGATGATGGCTGATAGCTTTAATTTAACAGGCTACAACATCATTGGAGCATTGAGAAGCAATCAATATACTGTCTCAAGAACAATTTCAGCATTTTCAGAGTGGACCCTGGCTATGCCAAGTGATTTCTCTATAACAGCTGGATTTGGATACAGTGCGCTTGGGATAGAGCTAAACGACCGCTTTTTCGTTGCAACAAACAACAACCCAAGCAATCCGAAGGGAACGCATAAACCCGCTCAGTACAAAAACAATTTCAATAATATGTTTTCACCACATCTGGCAATAAACAAAGTAATTTCAAAGCAGGTTTCTGTGTATGCTTCGTATAGCAGAGCTTTTAAAGCTCCTGTAAGTTCTTATTTTTTTGTGCCCCTTACCGGTGAGGTACTCTTTGGATTAAAACCAGAATTGGGAACACAATATGAAGTAGGGACCAAGGGTTCCATCCTAAAAGACCGCCTAAATTTCCAAATAGCAGGCTTTTACACCCAATACACAGACAAGATGACCACCATTGCTGTGCCCAATGCGGCCAACACGGCAACCTCCTACGTATATGTCGCCAATGCCGGTACACAAAATAATTTGGGACTTGAAGTCACCTTAAGCAGTGTTGTTTACAAATCAGATAAGTTTTTAAAAGCGATAACCCCATTTGCTAATCTTACTTACTCTCACTTCCGCTATGGTGATTTTAAATATCAGGTATTAAGCAGCGATAAGAAATCAACCGTAGAAGTTGATTTCAGCAAGAATATAGTTGTCGGAGTCCCACCAATAACTTTCAATGCAGGATTTGATTTTTCTACAAAACCGGGACTGTATATGAACATGACTTACTCTTTTAGAGACAAGATGTATTATACTTCCGATAATAAAAACGAGACCAATCAGTTTCATTTGCTCAATTCAAAAATTGGTTACTCGCAGGAGTTTATGAAGTATATTAGCATTGATGCTTTTGTTGGGTTTAACAATATTACACAAAATCAAAACTATGCTATGGTTTTTTTGAATCAGTTACCCGATGCATACTTACCTGCGCCAAGAAAAGCAAACGTTTTTAGTGGCATTAATCTGAAATATATTTTTAATTAACTTTTTAGAAGGTGGCGTTAGTACCGCCACTTTCTTTCTAATTCTACCAATAAATGAAATATCTTTTAAACTTTGTCATCTTAGTTGCCACAATTACCTCCTGCAACCGCTTTAGTAATAAAGATGAAAAAATGAATCAGCACGTGCGCATAGTGTGCATTGCTAAACAATACAGTGAAATTATCTATGCATTGGGGGCTGAAGAGAATATTGTGGCGGTGGATGTTTCCAGCAACTATCCTGAAGAATTAAAAAAACTACCAACCGTAGGATATCATAGAGCATTAAGCACAGAAGGAATTCTTGCAGCAAAACCAACATTGATACTTCATGATAATAATATAGGTCCCGAACATGTGGTGAAACAGTTGGAGGCTTTAAAAATACCCATGAAGGTATTTGAAAACAAAGGCAGCGATATTGATAGCACCAAACTACTCATATCAGAAATCGGGGCTTATTTCAATAAGCAAGAAAGAGCCAAGGAACTTTGCAAAAAGTTAGACAGCAATATGGCCCAAGCAATTGAAAATGCAAAACAGTATACTGATACATTGAAAGTATTAGTGATTCACTTTGGGCAAGCTTCAAATATATACTTAGTAATGACGAAAAACAGTATAGCAGCCAAAATGATAGAATGGGCGGGAGGGAAAATGGCTGTAGATGATGAGAAAGGTATGAAGCAACTTTCGGCAGAAGTAGTAGCTGCATCTGACCCTGATGTAATTCTATTGACAGACTTTGGATATGACCGCTTAGGTGTGCCTGAAAAAATAAAAGAGTTGCCGGGTGTAGCCGGTACAAAAGCTGCAAAAGCAAATCGCATCTATCGAGTTGAAGAACATGACTTAGTCTATTTAGGGCCGCGCACCGGAGAAAATGTATTACTTCTTCAAAAATTGATTCATCAGGATGGAACAAGGTAGATCAAAGGAACTAATATTCCCTTTGCTATTGTCCATTTTGACTGGAAGTATAATATTGTCAGTGCGATATGGTGCTATAAATATTAGTGTGGATGAAATCCTTTCGTCTCTGGTAAAGTATTTTCTTGCTTCTGACGATATGAGTTTGAACGAGCGCATTTTTATGAACATTCGTTTGCCTAGGGCATTACTTTGTGTCTTTGTTGGCGCAAGTTTAGCTGTTGGCGGAGTATTGATGCAGGCATTATTCCGAAATCCAATTGTTGAACCAGGATTGGTAGGTACATCAAGCGGAGCGGCATTTGGGGCGGCATTGTATTTTGTTTTGGGAGGCACTTTCAAATTCAACACAAATGAATGGACTTTGCCCATTGCGGCATCTGTCGGTGCTATGCTTTCTACCTATCTAGTTTTTATTTTATCGAACTCCAAAGAAACAGGAAGGAGTTCAATTATTTTATTGCTACTGACAGGTATTGCCATCAATGCCCTATTTATGAGCGGGGTAGGATTCCTTTCCTACATCGCACGCGACCCACAAGCACGTTCCATCACTTTTTGGGGAATGGGAACGCTTTCCGGGGCCAATTGGCATTCCGTTGGCATTGTGGGGTTCTCTACTGTGACTTGCATTTTAATAGCCCTTCGCTTTTCTAATCAATTAAATGCTTTAATGCTCGGAGAAAATGAAGCCATGCTACTGGGTATAAATATCAGCCGGCTTAAATTACTGACGCTTTCTGTCAATGTTGTAATGATATCAGCTGCCACGGCCTTTGTAGGTGTTATCAGTTTTGTAGGTTTGGTGGTACCTCATTTGATGCGATTAATCAACGGTTCTGACAATCGTTATTTGATTCGCAACAGCGCTATTGCAGGCGGCATTTTGCTCAGTCTAGCCGATGTATTGGCACGTATGATTGTGCGCCCCGCTGAATTACCTATTGGCATTGTTACTTCTGTGGTAGGTGTTCCGATTTTTATACTTCTGCTTCGCAGAAAAAACTATTTTTTTTAATATGCTAAAAGCTGACAACATATCTTTTAAAATTGGAACAAAAGAATTGCTGAAAAATGTTTCAGTGGAATTTGCCCCGGGTAAGATCAATCTGATAATTGGGCCCAATGGAGCAGGAAAGTCGACACTGGTGAAAATTCTGAGTGGAATGTTGATGCCCTCAGTAGGAGAAGTGTTTTATTCCAAAAGAAATATTAAAAATATTCCGATGAAGGAATTGGCACAATTCCGCGCCTTGCTTTCACAAAGTATTGAATTGACTTTCCCTCTTACTGTATGGGAAGTAGTGGTGATGGGCCGATATCCTTTTTTCTCAGGAAAACCATCAACAAATGACATTTCCATTTGCAAGGAAACTATTTCATTTTTTGATTTAAAAGGACTGGCAAATCAAAATTACATGACTTTAAGCGGTGGAGAAAAACAGCGGGTTCATTTTGCCAGAGTGGCTGCTCAAATTTGGGAACCAAACGAAAATGATTGTCATTATTTAATTCTTGACGAGCCTCTTTCCTTCTTAGATATTTATTATCAGTTTGATTTTATGCACAAAATAACTGATCTCATAAAACAGCGCAATTGGTTGGTGTTAGGAGTTGTGCATGATTTAAATTTAGCTGGTAAATATGCCGACCACATCGTATTGATGAATAATGGAAGCATTATTGCCGATGGAAGTAAAGAACATGTTCTTACCCAAAAAAATATCCTTGAAGCTTACAGATTGCATACAGAAGTTCTTTATGAAAATAAAACTGTTCATCTTCATTTTTAAGTAACAACAAGCACATACCACCTTAATCTCTTGTTATGACTGGTAATTGAGCTCTGATGTAGTGCTGACACTTATCAGCGTCTTATGACAATAGCCCATGTACCGTTCTTTGACATACTGAATGCATAGGCGTGGTTGACTTCTACGTGTAATCGGATTATCCTATAGTATTATCGGGATTCCTTTCCTTTCGGACTTCTTCCTATCATCCTATTATTCAATACCACTTCCTTAAAACTTCTACTAATAGGTAAAGGCCTTCCTGCAATCGTTACTTCATTTGCTGTGAGGCTTTCAATTTTTGAAACAGAAACTACATATGATTTATGGATCTTAATGAAATGAAAAGCAGGCAGGGTGTTAACGACATTTCGCAAAGTATCATTGACAAGAAATTTTTTGTTACTGGTATGGTAAATCACATAGTTATTCGCGGCTTCCACAAAAAGCAATTCATTAAAATTTATTCTTTCAAATTTTCCATTCACCTTTACAAAAAAGAAAGAGTTTGTTTTTGGTTCTTTATTTGATGCCTGATGCTTCAAAGTATAAAAGTCCCATGCTTTATTACAGGCTTTTTGTAATCTGTCAAAATCTATAGGCTTTACGAGAAAATCCAGCACATCCAATTCATACCCTTTAAGTGCATACTTGGAATAAGCTGTGATAATAATAACTATTGGAGGGTCTTTAAGAGATTTAATGAAATCCAATCCATTAATTCTTGGCATTTCTATATCCAGGAAGATGAGATCGGGTTTTTTTGAAATCACCAGCTCCATTGCCTGAGCGGTATTTTCTGCAATACCGATTACATCTATAAAGTCAATATCCCTGATATCCTCCTCAAGCCCTTTTCGGGCAATTGGTTCGTCGTCCACTATTATACTTAACAATTTCATTAAGTCCTTTTATATTCTCAACAAGTAAGTTTTAGTATTGCTTCAAAAGTATCCGGAGTTTCTGTAATAATTAATTCATGCATTTCCGGATAAATTAATTGCAGTCTTCTTTTTACGTTCACAAGACCAATACCCTCAGTCTTTAAATCAGTCTTTGGCGTGATCGTATTGCAGATGCGAAAAAGGAAAATGCTATCTCTAAAGATACAATCGATAGTAATGATGTTTTCCCTGACAGGGTAATCCGAAACATGTTTAAAGCAATTTTCTACAATTGGAAGAAGCAGAAATGGGGAAATAGTGATGTGCTTTACATCATCTAAGCCTCTATAATTAATGATATAATTTTTATTTAACCTCTCTCTTTGCAATTCTATATAAGATTTGATGAATGACAATTCGTTTTCAATTTCTACAAATGGTTTATCACAATCATATAGCTGGTACCTAAGCATACTTGAAAATCGTTGAAGGGTTTCCCTGCCGCTTGTATTTGAGCGGTCTATCTTATAATAAATTGTATTCAAAGCATTGAAAAGAAAGTGAGGATTTATTTGTTCTTTCAATAATTCCAATTCAGATGATGCTTTTTCAGCTTCTAACTGCTTTGCTTTGTTGTATTGAGTCAGTCTGTCAAATGATAACCGGATAGCAGCCCCTGTAGCTGAAATGAAAAAGACCAAAAAATATGAGCCTAATATAAGGTCTGACCAAAACCAATAAAAAAAATGCTGCGGTTGTTTTATCAGCAATTTCTGGTAGTCAAAAATGGAATTATTGAATAGGCTCAATTGAGCTGGTATAATTAAACAACCCCCTGTCAAAATAAGCAAAATGTAAAAAATGGTGAATTGTGTATTCCTTGTTTTATACAGTAGGCGGGGTATCAAAAATTCGTTGGTGATAACCATAGATACCATACAAACCGACACATCTATAAAAGCCGAAATTATTGATTTACCAAAATGTGCCAGGCCGCCAAGCTTAAACAAAAACCAAAAACCAAAGAACACAATACCGAAGATGATATAGTAACCCTGTTTTCTTAAAGTAAAATTCATTTAAGTCATTAATCAGGCTCAAAATTAATATTTGTAATCAGTAAGGCGGTATTTATTGGGTGAAATGCAGGAATTGTATGGTGATTGGCAAATAATCTGCTTCACACCCATCAAATCATGTCAGTGATGTAAAAGCCGCAAGTTGCATTTAAGTTTGTAATAATTTGTGGTACTTAAAATTAAAAATTATGAATAGAAAATATTTTTTAGCCGCTGCAAGTGGAATAACTGGCTCGATTTTCCTACCTAACCTAATTCATTCTCAAACCGGACCCAAAGCTGGAAATGAAATTCTAAAGAGAATTGATCCCGAACCATATAAGCCGGAAATAGTCAAGGAGTTTGTTGTGGCAGGACATAAAGACCTCGACAAGGTAAAATCAATGATAATTGACTATCCCAATATTATACATGGCAGTAATGATTGGGGAAATGGGGATTTTGAATCAGCCATTGAAGGTGCAGGTCATATGGGGCGTAAAGACATTGCGCAATTCTTGATTGACTCATGTTCAAGACCTTCCATTTTTGTAATGACCATGCTTGGCAGGACTGACCTGGTAAAGCCAATATTAGAAACTTACCCTAAATTAATTTTTGCCAATGGACCACATGGATTTACTCTTTTACATCATGCAAAGCAAGGTGGCAAAGATGGCGAAGAGCTAATGAATTATTTGCAGGACAAAGGCCTCGACCAGACCTGGATCAAAATAAAGTAAAGATCAAAACTTGTTCAAGAGGAGTAGTAAACCTTTTTGTTTGACCGCCAATCTTCTCCTTCCCAAAACTCAATTAATTTGTCCCACTTTGATTTTGATAATGGCTTTAACCATTTGTCGAAGCTAGTATAATAATTAATTTATGGTCCGCCTATGTTTTGAATTCCTTCAGATAGTCCTACAATAATTAATTTTTCGATTTCTGTGAGGTAAGTGTCTCAAAAACTATGTCAATATTGAGTTGCGTAAATTTAATGATTGAAATTTGAAGCGTTATAAAATTGCTTTTAGGTCAAAGATTGGCGATGTGACACCATTTGAAAATCAATAGCCCAAACAGAAGCTAATTTATGCACATCATCCTACTGATAAATAAAAGTACATTGTTTATTAAACCCAATTTTTGCAGCTGAAGCAAAATTCGTCGCCCCGCCATATTGTCAAACCGCCCGTTGGCTGCCGTTTTATTTTGTTGCATTGATTTTGTCAAAATTTTGTTATCCTTTAAAAGAACCTCAAGATAAATACAGAGACTATCAGCGATAATTTTTGTTTTATTTCAAATATTGAATCAAAAAAGCTATAACCTTGTTTCTGATTTCCTCTACATCATACATGGTTCCGAAGTGTGGTGCATCTTTAACAATGGTTAATTCATTTTTTACGCCATAGTGTTTTAGCCAAGCGCTGAAAAGTTTTGATTGCTTATTAGATACTATATTATCTTTTTCACCATGATAAATTAAAAACGGCGGATCGTTTTTATCAATGTAAGAAATCGGGCTTGCTGCCTTTGCTAAATCGGGTCTGTCTAATGGAGTTGCCCCAATCAATAAGGCTTCGGGAGATTTTTCGTCCTCATTTCCAGGCAGCAAAACTAAATCTATAGGTCCATAAAAATCAACTACTGCTTTATATTGAAGAGGACGATAGGTGTTAGGGAAATACAAATCACTTACCTTATTATTTTGTGATGTACCCATCAAAGAAGCTAGATGCCCACCTGCCGAAAAGCCCATCAGAGCAATTCTATTTTTATCTAAATTATATTTATCAGCATTATCGTATAGAAAAGAAACAGCCTTATTACAATCTTGCAGAATTGCAGGAAATACCGCTTGCATTGCAAAACGATAATCAATAGAAGCTACTGCTATTCCGTTATTGAGCATAGCCGCTACGGTATTAGGCATGTAACCCATGTCAGCATATTTGTCGTTGCCTATCCAGCCACCACCATGTATAAATACCACCAAAGGCAGTTTTCCTTTGACATCGGCAGGAAGATAAATGTCTAATAAATGTTTTTTGAGGGTGTCGTTATTATATGGAATATTGCCATGGATAATTGTTCCTTTTGGCAATCGAGCCTGTACTTGGCCAGGCGAAGGTGGTTGAGTAAAAGTAAAAGTATAGGTTAGTACTGCAAAAATTGATGTCAGAAATCTTTTCATAATATTTATCAGTTTTTAATTTTTTGCTATCCTATGGTATAACTACAAAATGCTGACTAATGTTTATATTTCACCTTGATAATCAATTTATTGCTATTTCTAAATTAGTCGAACCAAACTTAGTAATTTGTTTTTGAATTCTCTTTACAAAGCTAAGGTTCCGGTTCTGCGACACATTGAGCGCGCTCTTTAGCAAAATAAATATTCTGAACGGGGGTTTTGTTCCGATGGATTTGGGAACGGAACTATTACCCGAATAAGAAAGTAACTGTAAACTCATATCAGGACTACCATAACTTTGTAAATAAATAGCAGGATTAATATCAAAAACTGTAAACTTTTTTCAGGACGAATCAACTGGCTTTTCTGACAGACACCAACCACCACGACGGCCAACTCTTTTGTATTTTCATTTTCCCCACTCGCAAAAAAAGGAAGATTTATACCTACCCGCTGTATTTCTAAAAACCATAAACCCAAAGGTACAGAGCACCAAAATATTAGGAAATCAGCAAGATTTTTCAGCCATCAATGTACCTTCAAAAGTAGAATAGCTGCGAATTATCTGTGTTGCTAAAAACTGTAAAATCTTAAACAGTCTAAATTAAACCGCATAGAAATAGTTTTGGATTGATTACTAAATGGGTTCTGTGAAAACCTGCGAAATCTGAGGCTGCCTCTAATAATCTGATTTTGTTTCATGTAGTAATCTTACCTGATCATGGCAGATCTGAGCCAGAATGCATTGGTAATACCAAACATCGAAAACTTAATACAATCAGCTTCAAAAAGTCTCTTTAAAAAGCAGCAGAGCCGAACAATTTTTAGCTAATTCTCATTTTGATGGACTTGTTAGCTTTTCTCAAAAAATAGATGAAAAGCTTCCTAGAGACTTTGCCTCGGCTTATTTAATAAGAATGAAAGGAAAAGGTTTTAAGGCGTCCCCAATATTTTAGAGCATATACAGGGTCTTCAAGTTCGACCTATATTAAATCTACCGAGCCTGCCTACCGGACAGCTACCGGACAGGCAGGCCTATAGCTCCTTAATGTGGACTCAACTTAACAATGGATTATAATCCATTGTTAATAAATTTTTCGAGCCAATGGCTCTGATATTTTGGCAATTAAGATTACACCCATCAAAAATGCGATTTAGCCAATTTTTAATACTTAAAACCTAAGCGCCGAGAACCAAAATATTAGGAAATCAGCAAGATTTTTCAGCCACGATTGTCCCTTCAAAAGCAGCAGAGCTGCGAACTATCTGTATTTCTAAAAACCATAAACCCAAAGGTGCCGAGCACCGAAATATTAGGAAATCAGCAAGATCTTTCAGCCATACTTGTACCTTCAAAAGTAGCAGAACTGCGAATTACCAGTGTTTCTAAAAACTGTAAAATCTTAAACAGTCTAATTAAACCATATAGAAATAGTTTTGGATTGATTACTAAATGGGTTCTTTGAAAACCTGTGAAATCTGAGGCTGACTCTAATAATCTGATTTTGTTTCATGTAGTAATCTTACTTAATCATGGCAGATCTGAGACCCTAGCTTTGTAACCTCCGCACGACATTTCCAAAAAAAGAATATGAACAACAAAAAAATAGCCCGGTTCAGAAAATCATCCCCAGGCTATTGCTTTGAGCGAGTCTTAAAATTTTATCTCCAATATTCAGAGCGATAATCATCTCTATGGGTGCATCTATCATCATTGTAAAATACCATCACCAGGTCATTATCATTGGATCGATATTCGATATTATTTCCACGAAATACAAATTGATTTCCTTTTTGATCTACAAATAGTCCACGACTTCTCTCATAAACATCAAACCATCTGTCACCATGGAATTTAATTCTAAGATTTCTTCTTTTTAGGTCAACCTGTATATGCGTGCCCGAAGTATGATTGTGCCATTTGCCTTCAAAATTTTCGTAATAATTATTCCAGCTTTCCCGATCTCTTCTATCCCCGTTTGTGCCATTGTAGTCATTATCGCGATTTGTATTGTACCCCTCACTATTCCAGGAATCATTTCTGAAATCACGATTGGACCTGGCAAAATTATATACGTTTCGTTTATCAAATGAGCAATATTCAAAACTATTTCCTCTTAAAGTATAGCAATTACCTGATCCGTCGCGGTATGCATTATTTCCATAGCTTCTATAATAGTCCCAATTATCCCCACCTCTTTCTAAGGATCTTACCTTGATGCCATCGCGGGTATATATCACTTCAATCCGGGAATTATTAGTGGCGCACTGCCAATAGCCATCTAAATCGCCGGCAAACAAAAACACACTAAGCAAAGAGAGCATCATCGTGGTAAAAAATCTTGTTTTCATAATTAAAGATTTAAATTGGTTAAAAAATATTCATAACAATATGATGGAGCACGGGTGTTAAGCAGCGTTAAACGAGGGTTAAATGATCGTTAATTAAAATATTAGCTTTTACCAAGTGCAACCTCCCGTAAATTCTTGTACCTATGATTTAATGAAAATGATCTGGGTATTTATAGCATCTTTTTTATTTACTGGACCATCCGGTACCTGGAATACTAATTTTGAAGAGGCAAAACAAGAAGCCTCCGAGAATAATAAATACATACTGTTGAGTTTCTCAGGATCAGATTGGTGTATTCCCTGTATGCGTATGGAAACTGATATTTTTGAAAGTGATGTATTCAGGGAGTTTGCGGAAAAGAACCTGGTAATGGTAAAAGCTGATTTCCCAAGACAAAAAAGGAATGCATTATCACCGTCCCAGGCTAAGCAAAATGATAAATTAGCAGAAAAATATAATCCGGACGGAATTTTCCCTTACACTATTATCATGACACCGCAAGGCAAAAACCTGGTTGCTTTTGAAGGTCTGTACAAGGGCAATGCATACACTTTTGTTCAAAAAATGGAAGCCATTATTCACTAGAAGTATGATTACTGCTTTAGAAAAAGTTATTTGTAAATCTACAGCCCGGCTGATGGGAAATCATTTTGAGATAACCGTTGTAGCCGACAATTCAACACTGGGTGAAATCTGCATTCAAAAAGGGATCAATGAAATAAAACGAATAGAAAAGTTATTAACCACATTTTCAGAAGACAGTCAAACTAATCAAATCAACAAAATGGCTGGCATCCAAGCAGTTGCAATAGATAAAGAAGTGTTCGACTTAATCGAACGAGCCCAGCGAATATCATCCATTACGCAGGGTGCTTTTGATATTACTTATGGATCAATAGATAAACGTTTCTGGAATTTTGATACTACCATGAACCATTTACCAGATTCTATCCTCGCTAAGCAGGCTGTTAAATTGATCAATTATAAAAATGTAATTCTATTGCCAGAAAGCCATTCCGTATTTCTTCGACTCAAAGGCATGCGCATTGGATTTGGTGGCATAGGCAAAGGATATGCCGCTGAATGTGCAAAAAATGTCTTATTAAGAAATGGCATTTCTTCTGGAATTATCAATGCATCAGGAGATTTATGTACCTGGGGCCGCCAGCCGGATGGACTGCCCTGGTCGATAGGAATAGCTGATCCCAATACCCGACTGGATTCCTTTTCATACATGGAATTACATGATATGAGTATTGCTACCTCTGGTAATTATGAAAAATTTGTGATGATTGATGGCAAGCGATATGCTCATACCATAGATCCCCATACCGGGTACCCGGTACAGGGTATTAAGAGTGTTACTATTGTGACGCCAAATGCAGAATTATGTGATGCCTTCACTACCCCCGTAATGGTAATGGGAGTTGCAAGGGGTCTTCATATGATCAACCAGATCAAGCATATGGGTTGCATCATCATTGATGAAAGCAATACCATGTTTACTTCAAAAAATATAAATATCATCTACTAATGAAATTAAAATTAAGTCTGTTCATCTGGGGGGTATTGGTATGCATGCTGGTTAGTTCATGTATTACTGTGAAGCCCTATCAAAAGCAATATTTAAACGATGCCGATATGATCCTGGCTGCTCGTAAATCTGAAAAGTTTGAGCAAAATGCTCAGCTTTACCGGGAAGGAGCCTCAGGTGCTAACGGGGGAAAATCTGGAGGTGGCTGTGGCTGCAATTAAAATAATAATACACCAACTATTGAACTGGAATAAGCATGATTAAAATATCACTTTCGGGCTTAGCTTTTTTCCTTGGAATGCTACTGGGGCATGCCCAGGAATCAAAACAAACCGAAGAACCGTACAAGGCTAAGCCATTAAAAATAGAGGAAATAAACCTGGTAAGCTCTTACTATTCTCAGAATGGAAATCACTCTGCAGTCACAGGCGGCACGGGCAGTGAACGATTAACAGACAACTCTAATAATTTTGACCTTAAACTTTTAAAAGTGCTCCCATCAGGGAATAAACATAGAATTTCGATAGGTATTGGGTTCGACGCGTATACCAGTGCTTCCAGCGATAAGATCGATACCGCAACAAATTGGGTAGGGTTTACAAAAGTAGTTACCCAGCAACATGAGAGGCATGGAAACTCAGGAGCTTCCAGTATTTCATCTACTACAACTGTATCAACATTTGGAGGAACCGAAGCGGTCACTTCAGCCTCATTTAGAGATCATAGGTTTTATCCTTCCATAGGGTGGTCGATGGAATCACAAACCACTGGCTTGACGATAGGCGCAGGACTTTCTTATTCTACTGAATATGACTACCATTCAAGAGGAGCTACATTTAATATTGCCAAATCTTCTAAGAGTAAAAACACGGATTTGGCCTTGAATCTTGGTGCATTTTTAGATGAATGGCTCCTCATTTACCCGGCCGAGTTAAGGCCAGCCAATTATCCGTATGGTGGAGAGCGAGATAAACATTTGCTTGATCATGCACCCAGGAATACGTTCAATACAGGGCTAACATTCAATCAGGTAATTAATAAAAGATTGCAAATCGGTCTGATGGTAGAACCTTCCTTTCAAAAAGGTTTGCTCGCCACCAAATATCAACGGGTAAATTTTTCAGAAGGGAGCTCATTACCTGAAAATCTGCCTGATAAACGATTAAAATTACCCATGAGTTTTAGAGCATCCTATTTTCTATCTGATTTCCTGGTTATTCGTTCATATTATAGATACTATCAGGATGATTGGAAATTGAAAGCTCATACTGCCAATTTGGAATTGGCACTAAAAGTTTCACCCTTTACTACCCTGATTCCTTTCTATAGATACTATACTCAGAATGGAGTGTCCTATTTCGCACCCAATCACCAACATTCTGTAGAGGATCAGTTTTACACCAGTGACTACGATTTGTCTAAGCTATCTAGTCGCCAATTTGGACTAGGCGTCAGACTATTCCCTAAAAATGGTGTGATGGGCATTCATTCTTTTAAAGAGCTCGAAATCAGGTGGGCTCATTATGAAAGATCTACTGATCTGAAATCCAATATCATTACGGCGGCATTGACTTTCAAATAAGGTCTATTGGATAAATGATGGGTTAGGTGCTTTTTTTTCATTAAAGAATAGAATAAAAAGTAAAAGTACCACAGCTGAAATCATAGAAGGAATGACCCAAATAGATCCCCAATCTTTTACTCCGTTAACAGTATACTTTTCAGTCACTATACCAGCCAGTATAGATCCGATATACATGCCTACACCATAGGTAGCAAATGATATCAATCCCTGAGCCTGACTTTTAATTTTTTTATCGGCCTTGGAGTCTGTATAAATCATACCGGTAACAAAGAAAAAATCAAAACACAAGCCATGTAAGAGAATGGCTATATAAAACATCCATAGACCAGGGCCACTATTACCATTCGAGAATAAGAAAAATCTTATGATCCAACCAATAAGCCCTATAATCAAGATCCATTTCACTCCATATTTACGCATTGCAAAGGGCAAGGCCAACATAAAAACAAACTCAGATAATAATCCTAAAGACATAATATTTTCCACATTGGTAAGCCCGGCATCTGTAAGTGCGGGGTTAGCCATGGCATAATAAAAAGAAAGTGGAATGCAAATCAAAATAGACGAAAAGAAGAATATCAAATAAGATCGGTCCTTAAATAAAACGAATGCGTCTTTACCAATGATCTGAGCGAAGGATGGTTTGTCCGTTGCCTTTGGAGGTGTGTCCGGTAAAAAGAAAGAGTAAACTCCTAAAACGAGTGAAGCAATCATGGATATATAAAAAATAGTTGATTTGTCTCCAGCTCCCATAAAACCGACAAAATTAGTCACCACGAACCAGGCGAGCGTCCCCATCACACGTATGGTTGGAAACTCTTTTGCAGGATCAGCCATATGGGACATGGAAATGGAAGATGTAAGCGCAATGGTGGGTGCAAAAGTCAGGCAATATGCAAGAATCCACCAAAAGAAATTACCTGCCTCCTTTTCTTTAATCAGGAAAAACAAAACCAGGGCACCAAGAATATTAAGGACTCCTAATACTTTCTGAGCAGCAAAATACCGATCAGCAATCATACCAATAAAAAATGGCGCTACTATCATAGCAATAGAAAAAGCAGAATAAGCATTACCTACCTGGATGCCCGAAGCTCCCAACTGGGTAAACATATATTTACTCATCTGACCATACCATGCTCCCCAGATAAAAAACTGAAGAAACATCATGATGGATAAAACGATTCGGTAATTTTTATTCATAAAGTGAATATAAAAAATTTGCCCAATTTGTCTCAGGAAGATTTAAAATATCTCCCATGTACTAGTCTTCCTCTCTGGTCAATAGTACTTCCTTTTTTGTACCTACATATATGGGTATCTGTTCCTCCTGCACATTAGCCGTTTCCAGGCCATAGTCTTCAATAGCAGAAAGACTAAATCTTTTAATTAATCGGTAGCTTCTTACAATCCATCTTTCAAAATCGGACAACTCACTATCTACCGCTACCCTATTGTGAGTAATGATGAACTTAAAATCACCCATTTGATCTAAATCCTTAAGTGCCGCATAAGGGCTTTTTATGTCCACTTCTCCATTAGCAGCCATGTCCTTTACTATTTTGAAAAACATACTATTAGTAGTTTGTTCTACTTTAAATCCCAACTTCAGCTTTATAAAAAACATTTCGCGAGGCACTACCGTATCCACATGATAAGTACGGGTATATGGCTCATCGGTAGTCTCTATATGAACAAACCAATAGACATCTGCCCGCTTTGGTTTTTTCTTGAGGATAGAATGAATAATATTCGTGTCTATTTTGCGATCACTCTCTGTCAATGCAAGATATACCAGGTGGCTTGCTTCTTTAGCAATCGTAGTATCGTCATTCAATTTATCAATGATCTCTTTGTAATCATTTAAGGGCACAAACCTGGCCAGTCGATGCCTTATTCTATTTGCAAAATATAATATGAATACTATGCTGGTGATAAAAAAAGCAATGATAAATGTAAAATATCCTCCATGCATAAATTTGTCTAGATTGGCTATTAAAAAGACAATTTCAATTCCGAGTAAAAATACAGTCCCTATAAATGGCAATAAAAACTGATGGGTCTGAATCCGGTAAAAAAAACCTAATAATAGAGAGGTCATCATCATATCAATAATAATAGCCATTCCATAAGCAGCTTCCATTTTGGAAGAAGTTTTAAAAATAAATACTACCACTAAACAGCCAATCATCAACATCCAATTTATCCCGGGAATATAAATCTGACCTTTCCAGTCCGAAGGGTAATTTACTTTCATCTTCAACCAAAGCTTTAGCTTCATGGCCTCATTCACTAATGTAAATACACCAGAGATCAATGCCTGGCTCGCAATAATCGCTGCCAAAGTAGCTATTACAAGTCCTGCGGGCAGAAACCATTCTGGCATTAATGAATAAAATATGCGTTGGTTTTCTCCTATTAAATTTCCCTCCAAATGATTTAGTGTCCATGCCGATTGGCCGAAATAATTCAATAAAAGCATCACCCAAACTAAAGTCCAGCTAATTCTGATATTCATTTTTCCACAATGGCCTAAATCCGAATACAAAGCTTCGGCTCCTGTAGTACACAAAAACACCGAACCTAATAACCAAAATCCTTTTGGATACCTAGTTAGTAAATCTACTGCATACATTGGATTAATTGCTTTTAATATCGAAGGATAAAGTAAGATTTCCTTAAACCCCAGAATGCCCAACATGACAAACCAAATTGTCATGATAGGACCAAAAGCCATTCCTACTACCTTGGTTCCAACCTGTTGAAACATAAATAGCAATATAATAATACCAATTACTATAGGAATAGTGTTGATAGATAATGAAGGGTACAGCACATGAATTCCTTCTACAGCAGAAGAAATAGAAACCGGTGGTGTAATAAAACCATCGGCAATAAGGGTCGCACATCCTATCATCGCTGGATAAATCACCAGCTTTTGATTGTACCTCCTTACCCGGGCATACAAAGCAAAAATCCCTCCCTCCCCCTTATTATCAGCATTAAGAGCCAGGTAAACATATTTTATGGTAGATACTATCAAAAGTGTCCAAAACACACAGGACACTCCGCCATATAATAATTCTTTTGAAACTAATCGATCACCTACAATAGCCTGTATTACATAAAGGGGTGAAGTACCAATATCGCCAAAAACGATTCCTAATGCGATTAATAATCCTCCAATTGTCCAGTTGGAATGCTTCGATTGAGAATGGGTCATATATAGCGAGATAAGATCAACAAGCTTTATCCTAATATTCAATTAAAATAAAGCATAAATATGATAAAATTTTATGGAATAAGCCTGACTTGAAATTAAAAGTGTGAAGAACCCGTATAAAATTTGATTTGAAATTATTTAGTATATTGTCCTTATCCCCTTGTCAGTCCTCTACTCAATTAAGAGAGTCATTTGTAAAATGATTCACAAAGAACTAAATTATTAAGTCTTAGGCTTTTTTAAGCTTTCCTTAATGAAGAAGGTTTACAGGTTTTACTACTTTTGATTTCTTATATTTATAATCTTGCACAGATGAAGAAGTTAATGTTTTTGTCAATCGCACTCTGCTTAGTGAATCTAAGTATATCACAAGCACCTAAAAAAGTCACCACAGCGGATATTCATCAAAGCATTAAAAAGCTCAATGTATTGGCCAATGTATTTTATGTTGCAGCACATCCTGATGATGAAAACACCAGGCTTATATCTCTTTTTGCAAATCAATACAAAGCCAATGTTTATTACCTCTCCATGACTCGGGGTGACGGGGGACAAAATCTAATAGGCCCGGAGACAGAAGACCTATTAGGGGTAATCAGAACAAATGAATTATTACAAGCCAGAGGAGTGGATGGAGGCAATCAACTCTTTACCCGTGCCAATGATTTTGGATATTCTAAAAAAGCTTCTGAAACTATGAAAATTTGGAATCGGGATGCTGTCTTAAGTGATATAGTTTGGCAAATTAGAAATTATAAACCTGATATTATTATTAATCGTTTCAATACAGACACGGTAAGACCTAACCATGGTCATCATGTCTCATCAGCTATTTTATCCAGTGAGGCATTTGATCTGAGCAATAATAAAAGCATTTTCCCAGAGCAATTAAAATACGTAGAGACCTGGCAGCCCAAGCGGCTGTATTTCAATACCTTTTGGTGGTTTTTTGGAAGCGAAGAAGCATTTAACAAAATGGACAAATCAAAAATGGTGACAGTAGATGCTGGTGTCTTCTATCCATGGCTTGGAAAATCAAATGGGGAGATAGCCAGCGAGAGTCGCAGCATGCATCGGTGCCAGGGCATGGGCTCATCTGGCAACAGAGGTAGTTCTGATGAATACCTTGAAGTACTAAAAGGAGATTATCCAAAAAACCTGGATAGTCCATTTGCCGGAATAGACATCACCTGGAACAGAGTAAAAGGAGGCGCCAGTTTAATCCCCGTGTTTGATGATATAGATAAAACATTTAGCTATGAAAACCCTGCTGCATCTATTCCAAAGCTAACAAAAGCATATCAAAAAATTCAAGCGCTACCCGATACTTATTGGAAGAAAATTAAATCTGATGAAATAATTAAAATCATTCAGGATTGTGCAGGAATGTATATTGATGTGACCAGTTCTATTCATGCCGTGGCACCTGGTGAAAGCACAAATTTCATTGCAGAAATTATAAATCGGAGCAATGCCAGTATCAAATTAACTGCGCTGAGATTTTCTCCGGTGAAAGATGCAGATACAGTAGGCATTGTAAACTTATCTCAAAACAAAGATTGGAAATATCAACGGAAAGTGATGATCCCTGCTGATGCAGGTAATACGGGTCACTATTGGCTCGCTGAAACCGGTGAAGAAGGAATGTACAAAGTAGATAATCAGCTATTGAGGGGCTTGCCATTGACACCTCCAATAGCTAAAGCATACATTGATATAAATGTAGAAGGCACTCCCATCACCATTGAAAAAAATATAGTATATAAATGGGTAGATCCGGCAAAGGGAGAATTATACAGGCCATTCGAGATCACTGTGCCCGCATTCGTCAATTTAGATAATTCCACTTATGCCTTTAGCGACAATGATCCAAAAAAAGTAAATGTTACTGTTCGCTCAGCCTCCGATGAACTAAATGGTGCTTTGTCCTTGAATCTTCCTCCAGGATGGAAGTATGAGCCTATGTCTATTCCGGTAAATTTAACAGGTAAAGGCACTGAATCAGATTATTCTTTCCTGGTATATCCTCCACATCAAATTGGAGAAGGTACACTCCAAGCAAGCATACAGGTGGGAGAAAAATCCTATGATAAACAATTGATAATAATTAATTATGAGCATATTCCTTATCAAATGGTACAAAAGCCAAGCTTTGCAAAAGTGCTTAGAATGGATCTAAAAAAAGGACCTGATAAAATAGCTTATATTAATGGTGCTGGTGATGAAATTGCCCAATGCCTGAGTGAAGTAGGCTATCATGTAAACATACTTTCTGAAAATGATCTAAATGTGGAAACACTTTCCAGGTACGATGCCGTGATTTTAGGAATCAGAGCTTACAATACCGTGGAAAAGCTTAAAAATGCCCAACCTAACCTGATGAAATATGTACAGCAAGGTGGCAACTTACTGATTCAATACAATACCAATTTCAGAATGGTTACATCCGATATATCACCTTATAAACTTACTTTGGGAAGAGATCGCGTGTCCGAAGAAAATGCAGAAATGCGTATTCTAAAACCTGATCATGCAGTACTAAATAATCCGAATAAAATTACGAATAAAGATTTTGAAGGCTGGGTGCAGGAGCGAGGACTGTACTATCCATCAGATTGGGATAAAGCACATTTTGATGCTATACTTTCGGCAAATGACAGGGGGGAATCTCCTCTTGATGGAGGCATATTGGTAGCTAAATATGGTGATGGAAACCTGGTGTATACCAGCTTAGCCTTTTTTAGACAATTACCGCAGGGTATACCCGGAGCATATAGATTATTTGCTAATCTGCTAGCCTTAAAGAAAAATTCAAAATCATGAGGTCGGAAACTTCAGATTTTAATACTATAAATTGGAAACGATGGTACGGCATAATGTTAAGTACTTTGGTAATAATGGTGCTATTACTTTTATTCTTTACCCGTCACTATAAATAAAAAGTGTATTAAAGCTTTACGACGCACTTTTCTTATTAATAAAAACGGCTTCATTATCCTACTATTCATTCTTTAAGTTTATCATAACATAGCCAGGTTATTGCCCTCGACTTCTAAAAACTATCTTTGTCCATCTCTCCTATGAGTGGCATTGACTGGATCATATTAGTTTTTTCTTTAGTAAGTATCGTAGCGTATGGTATTTACAAAACCAAAGGAGTCAAAAATCAGGAATCATTTCTAAAAGGTGATAATCAAGCCAGGTGGTGGGCTGTATGCTTTGGTGTAATGGCTACCCAGGCAAGTGGAATTACCTTCATTTCTACTCCCGGCCAGGGTTTTAGTGATGGTCTTCAATTTGTGCAGTTCTATTTGGGCTTACCGATCGCCATGTTGATCATCAGCTTAGTTTTTATTCCGCGTTTTTTTAAAGCAGGCATATATACCGCTTACGAATTCCTGGAGAATAGATTTGATTTAAAGACCAGGCTGCTTACATCATTATTATTTCTTATTCAGCGAGGACTTTCAGCTGGTATTACTTTATATGCTCCTTCCATCATTCTGAATGCTTTATTCGGATGGAGTTTTAAATTAATGGTCGCTATCACAGGATTGATGGTCATCATCTATACTGTAAGTGGTGGAGTTAAAGCGGTAAGCAAAACCCAAACCATCCAGATGAGTATCATGCTTTTGGGAATGGCTTTGATATTTATCATTATTTTATTTAAGCTTCCCGGACTATCTATTGATCAGGCATTTAAAGTTGCAGGATGGTCAGGAAAAATGAATGCCATCAATTTTCACTTTGATTTAGCTGATAGATACAATTTTTGGTCAGGAATCATAGGTGGCGCATTTATAGCATTAGCCTATTTTGGTACCGATCAATCGCAGGTACAACGATACCTTGGAGGCCAGTCTATAGCCCAAAGCAAATTAGGATTAATCATGAACGGCATTATCAAAGTGCCTATGCAGTTTTTTATTCTATTAACCGGTGTTATGGTATTTGTTTTTTACCAATTCAATCAAAGTCCTGCATTTTTTAATAAACAGGTAGAAGATAGAGTACTAAATTCTAATTTTAGTAACCAATACAAAGAAAAGCAAGCTGCACTTACTGCTGTCTTCCAGGAAAAGCTTTCTATTCAAAATGATCTCTTAAAAAATGTCACACCAGATATCCAATCATCACGAAATAGATTAGATGTGCTGAATGCACAGGAACTTAGCCTGCGAGAGGAATCTAAAGACATAATAAAACAAGCCCTGCCTGGAACAGAAACCAATGATAGAGATTATGTGTTTTTACATTTCGTACTCAACTATCTACCAAAGGGCCTCATCGGGCTCTTACTGGCCGTAGTATTTTCTGCCACTATGTCTTCCACCTCGGCAGAGATTACTGCTCTCTCTACCACCACTTATATCGATTGGTTTAAAAGATTAAAAAAATCTAACGCTGTTCCGGCAACTGGTTCAGTGAATATTATTCGAATGTTTACAATCCTATGGGGAGTCATTGCAATTTGCTTCGCCATGTATGCGGGTCTTTTCGAAAACCTGATACAATTTGTCAATATTATCGGTTCCCTTTTTTACGGAACTATCCTCGGTATTTTCTTAGCGGCATTTTTCTTAAAAAATGTAAGTGGTACCGCTGTATTCATGGCGGCCATTATCTCAGAGGCTGTAGTAATATATTTATACAATTTCTCATCCATTGGGTTTCTATGGTACAATCTTATAGGTTGCGGATTAGTAATGCTAGGCGCTTTCATTTTGAGTTTTATTTGGAAAAAGCCTAATTACCTTAAACCCTTAAATTGACAGATTCCTGCCTACAGATCAAAAATTTATTGATTTCTTTCTTTTCTCTTATTTATTTCGTCACGAATCTTAGCAGCTTTTTCATAGTCTTCTTCGGCCAAAACCTCATCTAGCATCTTATTCAATGCTTCAATGGAATATTGATTAAAAGCAACGCCTGTTTTAGGGCGCTTAGGTTCAGAGACCCCTGTTGTTCCAATAGGTTTTTCTTCCGATTCTTCCAGAATCACACCTGCAGATTCCAATATAAAGTCAAATGTATAAATCGGGCAATTAGCTCTTACCGCCATGGCAACAGCGTCTGAAGTACGAGAATCAATTTCCACTGTTTCGCCATTTTTAACACAAACTAATCGAGCATAGAATATACCATCAAGCAAATTATTAATGACCACTTCCTTAATATCAATATCAAACGTGTCTAATGTATTTTTAAATAAATCGTGGGTCAAAGGTCTGTTCGGATTCATTTTTTCCATAGCCACAGCTATAGCTTGTGCTTCAAAGCTTCCAATGACAATAGGCAACTTTCTATTTCCATCCACTTCTCCCAGCACTACCGCATAATTATGAGATTGTGAAATACTATGTGATAATGTGACTATTTCGAGCTCTATTTTTTTCATTTGTTACACAAATATGGTCAAAAAAACATTCAAAGTAAATGACTATAATTTTTGGGTCAAGATTCAATATTATTGGTGGGCTTTTATCTTTTTTACAGCTTCCGTCAATCTGGGCACTATTTCAAAGACATCGCCGATGATTCCATAGTCAGCTGCTTTGAAAAAAGGAGCCTCAGGATCCTTATTTATCACTACAATAACTTTCGAATTGTTTACACCAGCCAAATGTTGAATGGCGCCAGAGATCCCCAATGCAATATAAAGTTTCGGTTTTATGGCGATACCCGTTTGGCCTACATGCTCATGATGCGGTCTCCATCCTGAATCTGCAACCGGGCGTGAGCATGCAGTGGTCGCTCCTAATGCCGCGGCTAAATCCTCCACTATGCCCCAGTTTTCAGGCCCTTTCAAGCCACGACCTGCCGATACTACCAGATCAGCCTCTGGTAATGGTATTTCTCCGGTTATTCGCTTTGTCTCAATTACTTTCATTTTAGACAAAGGTGCGTATTCTATCATTTCTACAGCCACTTCGATCCCATCAGATTTTAAAGGAACCACTCCAGAACTAATACTAATGATTTTACATTTTCCACTCAGCGAAATTTTTGCGGTTGCTTTTCCTGCATAGACCGATCTCTCCACAGTAAGCAGATCATCAACATTTTCAGCTAAGCTGATTACCCCGGTAGCACACCCAGAATTAAATCTTGCTGCTAATCTACCTACCAAGCTACGACCAGTGCTATTATTTGCTAATACAATTACATTAGCTTCTTCCTGATGGGCTTGGTCACCGATTAATTTACATAAAGATTGATTGTCTGATAAACTAACCTCTCCATTCACTACGAATACTTTATCAGCTCCATTTTTACCTAATGTAGATGCTGCATCAGATTTGCCCAAAACCAATACACTGCAGGTTTCACTCATTTTTTGAGCAAGGGCGTTGCCATAACTCACCGCTTCTAAAGCTACTTTCTTAATAATTCCATCAGATGATTCTACTACTACTAATACACTTGGCATCACTTTAAATTTACTTTTTTAGAATAGTTTTTCTTTCTCATGAAGAATGGAAATCAATTCTTCAGCATGATTTGCATCTATCATAGTAACACCCTTTTTAGCAGGTGGCAACTGATAAGACAGGTATTTAATTTGCTCAACTTCACTGATTGGCTCTACTACTTGTAGCGACTTTGATTTAGCCGTCATGATACCTTTCATATTTGGAATACGCTGCTCTGCCATGCCTTTTGACGCACTTATTACAAAAGGAGGTTTAATCTCGATGACCTCTACTCCACCTTCAATATCTCTATGAACTGTAGCCGTGCCATCATTGAATGAAAGACTACTGGCATAAGATATAAATGGCAGATCTAAGAGTTCGGCGACCATAGCGCCTGCTTCTGATGATTGATAATCCAGCGTTTCCTTTCCCAGAAAAATGATATCAAAGTCTTTAGCATGAGCAACGATGTTTTTTGCAAGTTGAAGACTTGAATCGGTAATAGAATTTATTCTAATAGCATCATCTGCACCAATAGCCAATGCTTTTCTAATCATTACATCATGTGCAGGGGGACCCATATGAATTACAGTCACGGTGCCGCTTGTCTGCTCTTTTATTTCCAGGGCTTTTACTAAAGCGTACCATTCATCATAAGGATTGATGATATACTGTACTCCTTCTGCATTAAATTCAGTATTATCATTCTTAAAAGTAATTTTACTGGTAGTATCAGGAGTAACCGAGATACAAACTAAAATTTTCATTCCGCAAAGTTAAGATAATGATGGGGAATAAATATGTATTTTAGTTATATCTCCTGGAGTGCAAATTAGAAATGTACATACGATAGTAGCACGTACTACAATATATGCAAATCTGAGCTTAGATTGAAAACTATTCTTGATTATTAACGACTATTTTGAACTGTTTTTAACAAAGTCTAACGATACTCCATTAATACAATATCTCAAGCCAGTTGGTTTCGGTCCATCATCAAATATATGGCCAAGGTGACCACCACATCTGGCACATACTACTTCTGTGCGCGCCATGCCAAAACTCATGTCTGAAATTTCTTTTACATAGTTTTTAGAAATCGGTTTGTAAAAACTAGGCCATCCGGTACCGGAATCAAATTTAGTGCTCTCATCGAACAAAGGAAGTCTACATGCTTTGCAAATAAATACTCCTTTTTCATGTATATTTAATAATTCGCTGGTAAATGCCCGCTCCGTACCCTTTTCTCTGAGAACATGAAATGATTCTGCTGGTAATTCTTTTTTCCATTCTTCTTCTGACTTTACAATTTTCACTACAGGTGTGTCTATTATAGTCTCATTTGTATTCATCCCCGGCGCTTCAGTAAGGCCACTCACAGGCTCACCGGAAGGTTGATTGCAAGCCATATAGATTAAAAAGTATATTAGTAACGTTTTCATTATAAATTGTTTTATTAATTATTATCAAATTTTCGATCATCCTTTTCGGCAAGAGATACTATTTTCTTTATCAAAGTAACCATACCAATAAAAAGTAAAAACACGGGCGTAAGAACAAAATAAATCCATCGGTAAGTACCTGCTTCATCCATTGACATCCCGGAAAACCTAGCTGCCAAAAAGCTATTTATAAACATCAACCCCACAAACCCAATTATCGCAAAGATCCAATAAAACTTAAACGGTTTGTTTATAAGGCCGATAATGGCTGAGTAAACAATATAGAGAAGTTGGTATGCAATTGCTAAGGTCCACGGCATGTTTTGCTCTGAATCTATTGATTTACTAACAAAAATACTAGCCAGGTATAACAGAATTATCACAACAGCCTGCAATAATGGATTAGCTAATCTTTGGACTAATTTATTCATTTCCTAGCTTTCATTTAGGATACCGATCAAATCGTAATCATCGGCCTCAGTAATTACTACTTCAACAAAATCTCCTGCTTTTAGTTTGCTTGAAGGATTCAATATATGTATTTCCTGGTCTACTTCGGGGCTATCTGCCTCTGATCTGCCCATCCAACCGCTGGCTTGCTTTCTATCAATAATTACCTTAAGAACAGAACCTATTTTAGATTGATTTTTAGCTGCTGCAATTTCCCGCTGAACTTCCATTAATCTATTTTGCCTGGCTATTTTTACTTTTTCCGGCACATTATCCTTAAGTTGAAAAGCTGAGGTATCCTCTTCATGGGAATAAGTAAAAACGCCCAGGCGATCAAATTTTTGCTCCTGAACAAAGGTGCATAGTTCTTCAAAATCTTCATCTGTCTCACCAGGAAAGCCTACCAGCATAGTAGTACGCAAGGCAATATCAGGGATTTTAGATCTGATCGTATTAATTAAGTCCACCGTCTCCTGTTTTGTAATTTGGCGCCTCATAGCTGAAAGCATCTGATTACTTGCATGCTGCAAAGGCATATCGAGATATTTACACACTTTTGGATGTAAAGCCATGGTATCTATTATTTCCAGTGGAAATTTATTGGGATAGGCATAGTGCAATCTGATCCATTCAATACCTTTTACTTCTACCAAAAGGTCTAACAATTCTGGCAGTTTACGGGCTTTATATCTATCTAAACCATAATACGTGAGCTCCTGGGCTATCAACATGATTTCTTTTACACCTCTTTCTGCCAAAAAACTTGCTTCGTGCACTAAACTCTCTATGGTCCGGCTTACATGCTTTCCACGCATCAATGGAATAGCACAAAAACTACACGTACGATTGCATCCTTCAGATATTTTCAAATAAGCAAAATGAGAAGGTGTAGTTATAAGCCGTTCTCCTATTAATTCCTTTTTATAATCCGCTTTCAAATCTGCCAATAAAGCGGGCATATCCATGGTACCATACCACGCATCTACTTCTGGTATCTCTTCCCGAAGTTCCTCTTTATATCGCTGAGACAGACAACCTGTGACAAGTAATCTGTCAATCTGACCATCATTTTTTGCTTCTGCAAATTGTAGAATGGTCTCTATAGACTCCTTCTTGGCCATTTCTATAAACCCGCATGTATTGATGATTACAATATTAGCTTCATTCTTTGAGGCGTCATGCTGGACTTCAAAATTATTGTACCTAAGCTGGGTAATCAAATTTTCTGAATCTACTGTGTTTTTGGAGCAACCTAAGGTGACTACATGCACTTTATTCTCTAACTTTCCTTTTGATCTCAAGATCTTAATTTAATTTTATGCAAAAGTAAGCCTTCGCTTAAGCAATTAACCATATTTTTTTATCGTTACCTTTCGGCTGCCTTATGTATAGATTATTAGTTTTTATCTTTTTTATTTATACTATTCCATTATCTTCTCAAATAGGTGTTCAAGCTGTCACTACTTTCCCAAAAACCCGGATTGCTGAGACTAATACCAATAACAGACTATTCCCCTTTTTAGTAGGTGCCGGAGCCGATTATTGGTTTAGGTTAAAGAAATACCGCCTTGAATTTTTCCCTGCCATTCATTATCAGGCTGCTTTTGAAAAAATTACCTTTAATGACAATACATCCGGCAAGCTAAATTGGACAGTATTGGATTTCACGCCCGTGTTTCAATTTTATCCGCTGGATTTTAATAATGATTGCATGTGTCCTACCTTTTCAAAACAAGGTCAATTCCTGAAGAAAGGGTTTTTCCTCCAATTGGCGCCGGGAATAGCCTATAGTCGGCTTTCAGGGGAACAGACAATAGTAAAAAATGTTTCAGAAAGTATCGCCTTTTTACGCCTTGGAGCTGGGATTGATATCGGTGTCTCAGATTTGATTACACTATCCCCTGTTGTAAATTACCAGCTAAGTCAAACTTTAGATTGGAGTCGTTTTTTTACTACTGTTACATCTTCAAAGGTGGATGTGTTTTCGGGCTTATTCTTTTCTTTGAGAATGGGTTGGAGATTTGACAGGAAGAACTACTAATCTTTAATATTGCTCTATCAATAGCAATTCACTGGCGAGCTTCAAAAAATAATTCATGCCTTCCAGGTAATTTTCATCCATTTTAAACTTTATATTTTCATAAAAATATGCTTCGAAGTTAATACCACTATTTGGAGGGAGTGTATCTATGAGTATATCGATGGAATCCACACCAGATGCAATTGCCTTATTGAACTTTGTTATAAATTCTTGATGTGGTTTTGTATTGGCTACCCAAACCGCATAGACAAACGGAAGATTGGAAAATTCCTTCCACATTTGCCCCAGGTCATAAATATAAGCAAAGGATGGTTTTAATTTAATTGCCCTATCACCAATGACAACTCCTCCAATACTTCCTTTTATATTCAATTCATACCCCGGATAAGATTCAACAAATTCAACTTCCCTTTTCCAAAAATGCTTAAATAAAATCTGAATTAATAAAACTGATGTACGGGATTGATAATCCAGGTAGACCGTAGTAAGCTCCTTCAAAGGGACCTGAGAGAATAAACAGACACTGGAAACAGGCCCATCACTGGCTATGCCATATGAGTTGATGATAGGAAAAGTTGGGTGAATTAAAGCACCAGTTGGCACTAAAGAAATATCTACTGTTTGATCAAAAAAACAGGAAGCACATTGCGCCGGAGAACATTCAATTAATTCTATTTCATCTACTATTTCGGATTGCTGCAAACCGTAAATAAACGGCCTGGTATTCAAATAATTTACTATAGCTACTTTTGTCTTAGGCATTTACAAACTACTAATTTTCAATCACCGGCAGTGAAAAATAAGACTTTACTTTAGATAAACGTACCGGCTCATTCCATACTTTAAGTTCATTATACAAAGTATCTCTTTCCACAGCTACCCTTCCTGCTTTTTGAATTAATTCTATAAGCTCCTCCGTATTCATGGCAGGATTTTGTTCCTCAGATCCCGCCATGGAATAGATTTTTGTAGTATCATCAATGGTGCCATCAATATCATCCACCCCAAAGGAAAGGGAAAGCTGTGCCATGTCTCTTCCCAGCATTGGCCAATAACTTTTAATATGATCAAAATTGTCCAGATAAATCCTGCTAATAGCATAGTTTTTCATGTCCTCCAGTGAAATCACCTCAGGTACATGAGACATTTCATTGTCTTTATTTCTAAATTTTAGAGGAATAAAGGTCTGAAATCCCCTGGTATCATCCTGTACATCACGCAATCTCTTCATATGATCAATACGATGGTGATACTTTTCTATATGACCGTATAAAATGGTAGCATTTGATCGCCCTCCGAGCAAATGCCATTCTTTATGTATATGGAGCCAATCTTCCGTACCACATTTGTCATGACAAATGACACGGCGTATATCATCAGCAAATATTTCTGCCCCACCGCCGGGTAACGAATCCAACCCTGCCGTTTTCAACATTTGCAAACCTTCCCTAACACCTACTTTACCTTTTTTAAAAATATAGTAAAGCTCTACCGGGGTAAGTGATTTGATATGTAAATTGGGGTATTTTGATTTTATGGTAGAAAACAAATCTATATAGAAATCAAGATCATATTGAGGTAAAACTCCGCCTACAATATGCACCTCAGTAATATTTTTAATGATATGTTTGTCTAAAATAGAAATCATATCCTCTTTAGTGAACTCCCAGCCCTCGCTTCGCTGTTTTATTAATCTCGAATAGGAACAAAATTTACAAGTGTAAATGCAGACATTAGTTGGCTCTATATGAATATTTCGATTGAAATAGGTACGATTTTCATGTTTGCTTTCTCTTATCCAATTAGCGATAGCGGCTACTTCACCTGGTTTGGCATATTCATACAAGTATAATGCCTCTTCGTCCGTGATCCTTATACTACCCTTAACCTTTTCCCAAATTGATTTTATCTCTAAAGAAAAAACAGAGTCTAATACCGCTGCACTTATCATTCCTATTGTATTGAAAGTTTATGCAAATGTAGCGCGTATCTCGTCAAGACTTTTCAATTATCATCAGTTTTTATTTACTCCCTGAATACCTTATATTTGCAAACTTGAGATCTCTGGGTTCAATATTTTGTATTTCTATCTATCTGATTTTCACCACTCAAATCAGACAATTGATCAAATTACCTTTGTTGATCGAACATTATATAGAGCACAAAAGGATTCAACCGAATATTAGTTTTTGGCAATTTTTAGATATGCACTATGCCCATGATGATGTACAAAATGCTGATTATGAGTCAGATATGAAACTTCCTTTTAAGACCATAGAAACTAGTTTTAATATCAGTTTTGTACTGATCCCACAGGATATTCTTTCTTTTAAGAAAGGTATTCTTTCGGAACGCAGTAGTTGTTTTAATGGTTGTTCCCCACATTGGAAATCCAATTTATTGTCTTCTGTCATCTGGCAACCTCCGAAATTTTCTTAATTTATTTTCTTACTCTGCTCGTTTATTCAAAGCAGATCCAATAATTGCAAATAATCTTTTTGCATTTATCATCCTTTTGAATTTGATATTTAAATTAAGAGTAGTCTTATGTTGAACAGAATTATTTCATTTTCATTAAATAATAAATTAATAATTGGCCTGGGCACAGTATTTCTGATTGCCTACGGCTTTTATCAGTTTTTAAGGCTTCCTATCGATGCCGTACCTGATATCACCGACAATCAAGTATTAGTGATCACTGCTGCACCGGCTTATGGTGCTACCGATATTGAACGATTGATTACTTTCCCAATAGAGCAAGCCAATACTAATATTCCGGGCCTGGTAGAAATTAGGAGCTTTTCACGCTTCGGTCTATCTCTGGTCACTATCATATTCGATGATGCCACAGATGTATACTGGGCTCGCCAACAAGTTTCTGAAAGATTGGCTCAGGTGCAAGCAGTACTACCTCCAGGAATGGGCAGACCTGAATTGGGCCCAGTGTCCACTGGCCTCGGAGAAATATACCAATATGTAATACGACCGCTGAAGGGATACGAAGGTAAATACGATGCCATGGAACTACGCACGATCCAAGATTGGATTGTACGAAGGCAACTCTTAGGTGTAAAAGGTGTCGCCGAAGTAAGTAGTTTTGGTGGAAATCTCAAACAATATCAAATAATAGTAGATGTAAATAAACTGCAATCCTTTGGCTTAAGTATAAATGATGTATTCGAAAGCTTAGAAAAAAATAATCAAAATACAGGAGGAGCCTATATTGAAAAAGGGCCAACGGCACTCTTTATTCGCAGTGAAGGACTGATCACTTCAGTAAGCGATATTGAAAATATTAGTATTAATAAAGAGACTAATCCTGTTCCAATTTTCATTAGAGATATTGCAAAAATTGAAATTGGTCATGCCATAAAATATGGAGCCATGTATTTTAATGATGTAGGTGAAGTGGCAGGCGCCGTGGTCATGATGCTTAAAGGAGCAAACAGCAGCGAAGTAATAATACATGTAAAATCCAGAATAGCAGAAATCCAAAAAACACTACCAGAAGGTGTCATCATAGAGCCCTTTTTGGATCGATCAAAAATGGTAAACAATGCCATGGCTACTGTTCAAAGAAATCTAATCGAAGGGGCTCTGATTGTAATTTTTGTATTGGTTCTTTTCCTGGGAAATTTAAGAGCAGGCCTACTGGTAGCATCCGTAATACCTCTGGCACTTTTATTCGCAGTAATCATGATGAATGCTTTTGGGGTAAGTGGAAATCTCATGAGTCTTGGCGCTTTGGACTTTGGATTGATAGTGGACGGTGCGGTTATAATAGTGGAGGCTGTAATGCATAGTTTGTATCATTCTCCAAATACAGAAAGTAGTCGGTTGCTCACTCAAAATAAAATGGACCACGAAGTAAAAAAATCTGCCAGTAAAATGATGAATAGTGCCGTTTTCGGCCAAATAATTATTCTGATCGTATATCTTCCCATCTTCACGCTGCAAGGCATTGAAGGAAAAATGTTTAAACCCATGGCTCAAACTGTAGCTTTCTCTTTACTGGGGGCATTCATTTTATCGGTTACTTATATTCCCATGATGAGCACCCTCTTGCTTTCAAAGAAAATAAAAGCCCAACCATCACTGGCAGACAGGATGATGTCTAAAATAGAAAGCTGGTATCTGTATATTTTAAGTAAGGCTTTGCGGATCCCGCGATTTCTTATAGCATTCGCCTTTTTATTATTCTGTTTGGCACTATATGTACTCTCCCGGATGGGCGGAGAATTTATTCCTGAGCTGGAAGAAGGGGATTTCGCAGTTGAAACCAGAGTGCTGACAGGAAGCAATATCAATACTACCATCGATTATGCAGGCAAGGCTGCACACATTATATTATCCAGATTTCCGGAAGTAGAAAAAGTGGTTACCAAAATTGGTGCAGGAGAGGTACCTACTGATCCAATGCCCATGGAGGCCAGCGATATGATGATAATTCTCAAAAATAAAAAAGAATGGACTAGCGCCCGAACATTTAATGAATTAGCTGATAAAATGAGCACTGCATTAAAAGATCTCCCCGGCATCAGTGTCGGGTTTCAATATCCGGTGCAAATGAGATTTAATGAACTGATGACGGGTGCTAAACAAGATGTAGTCTGTAAAATATTTGGTGAAGACCTGGATACGCTTTCTTTTTATGCAAACTTGTTAAATGGCATTATTAAAAAAGTGGACGGTGCCACAGATATATATCTCGAGCCTGTTATTGGAATGCCCCAGATAGTAATAAAATATAATAGAGCCACCATTGCACAGTATTCACTGGATATAGAAGATATTAATAGAACTATCAATATGGCCTTGGCAGGTCAAAGTGCAGGGCAAGTATTCGAAGGTGAAAGGCGGTTTGATCTGGTAGTAAAAACAAGCCTTTCCCAGTCAGATCAGTTAGGTCAAATTGAAAATCTATTAATCAAAACTCCCAATGGAATACAGATGCCTTTGAAAAATTTTGCCTCCATAGATATTGTCAGTGGACCAAATCAAATTCAAAGAGAAGATGCTAAACGCCGCATCATCGTTGGTTTCAATGTAAGCAAAAGAGATGTTCAATCTATAGTGCAGGATCTTCAATCTAAAGTTGAACAACAAATGAAACTACCTCCGGGGTACTACATTGTATATGGAGGCACTTTTGAAAATATCAACGCCGCGAAGAAAAGACTCTCTATTGCCGTACCTGTGTCGTTGCTTTTAATTTTTATTTTATTGTTTTTTGCATTTAACTCTGTTAGACAAAGCTTATTGATATATACAGCCATTCCTTTATCTGCCATTGGTGGTATATTTTTACTCTCGCTACGCGACATGCCTTTTAGTATTAGTGCTGGTATAGGGTTTATTGCTTTATTTGGTGTGGCTGTATTAAATGGTATCGTTCTAATAGCTGAATTTAATCAACTCAAAAAAAATGAAAATATGAATCTTCAACAAATTGTGATTCAAGGTACAAAGACCCGACTCAGGCCAGTCTTGATGACAGCCTTCGTAGCATCATTGGGGTTTTTACCCATGGCTTTAAGCGCTGGGGCCGGGGCAGAAGTGCAGCGGCCATTAGCCACAGTAGTCATCGGTGGCTTACTAGTGGCTACTCTCCTGACGCTTTTTATTTTACCAATTCTTTATATCATGTTCGAAAAAGTGAAAAATAGAAAACCCGGCGCTGTCATATCAGTATTCCTATTTATGATCCTAGCCGCTGCAGGGAATAGTCAAACCAAAATGAAAATAAATACGGTAGTAGAAATGGGTCTGGCCCGGAATCAAAGCCTGGAAAACGACCAATTAATTTCTGCTTACCAACAGCAAATGATAAAGACCGTGGCAGGTATTCCTCAGACTATTTTCTATGCGGGATATGGAGAAATGAATAGCTCTTTTAAAGACAATGCTTTCAGTATATCCCAGGGATTTAATCATCCGAAATTTGTAAAAAGCTATCGCCATCTTTTAAATGAACAATGGAAATCTTCTGCTATTAATGTAGAGACTACGAAAACAGACCTTACCAAATCTATTTATGAAACTTACTTCTCTTTGGTTTATTATCAGGAGAAAGCAGATCTGTTAACAAAAATGGATTCACTATTGCTGGTAATAGAAAATATTCAGAAAAAAAGATTTGAACAAGGCGATGTAAATAAGTTAGAACTGAATACTACTACTTCTCATCGGATGCAAATCAAGGTAAAGCAAATGCAACTGGAAAGTGAGGTGCAACAGGCCAGGATTCAAATGCAAATATTGCTCAATTCAGATGTAATTCTGGTACCGGATTATCAAGACCCCAAGATGGAACTCGATTTTAAAAGAGTAGACTCATTGGCCCTGATACATCACCCTTTGCTCCAGTTTCTAAGGCAAAAACAAAACGAAGGTCTGGCCCAAACTACGTTGGATGAAGCCCAGTTATTACCTGAATTCAGTATAGGAATTAATAGTACTACCATGAAAGGAAGTGGCTCCGATGATAAATACTATGATAAATGGCGAAGATTCAATTCTGTACAAGTGGGTTTGGGCATTCCGATTTTAAACAATGCCAAGAAGGAAAAAATCAAAGCTTCAAAAATGTATCAATCGGTTTTGGAAAACGAAGTCGAAGTAGAAACCATCAAGCTTGAAAATCAATATGAAGCAGCTATCGCCCAATATAAAAAATTAAACGATATTATTTTCTATTATGATCATACGGCGCTTCCCAATGTCGATCAAATAGAAAAAACTTCGGATGAGCAATATGCTAAAGGAGAGATAAATGTAACGCAATGGATAATAATCAATGATCAAATTTTTACCACCAAATTGGAATACCTCGATGCGCTGAACAATCTGAATCAAACTATTATCTTAATTAATTTTCTTACTTCCAGAATATAATCCAATGAAATATATATTTCTTCCTTACCTGTCTGTTTTGCTCTTATTCTCTTGCAAGGAGAAGAAGGCAACTCCAATGCCTGTAGAGGAAAACTCAAGAGACCAAAATGCTGTTGTGCTTTCCACTTCTCAATCAAAGAATGCCTCCATTCAAATGGGTAGTATTGAAAAAAAGAATATGAGCTCTACCATGAAGGTCAATGGAATTATAGATGCCCCCCCACAAAATATGATTTCAATAAGTGCGCCAATGGGTGGTTACTTGCTGTCAACTGATCTGCTTCCAGGGACGCATATCAATAAAGGCAGCGTACTTGCTGTTTTGGAAGACCAACAGTATATCCAATTGCAACATGATTTTTTAATCGCAAAAACCAGGCTCAACCTGGCCGAAAAAGAATATCTGCGACAAAAAGAATTAAATCAATCTCAAGCCAGTAGCGATAAAGTATTTCAAATAGCAGAAAATGAGTATCAATTACTAAAAATCACTTTAAGTGCATTAAGAGAAAAGCTAAAAATAATAAATATCAATCCTGCCAAATTAGACGAAACTACCATCTCCAGCAAAGTATATATCTACTCTCCTATCAAAGGGTATGTATCTGATGTGAAAGTAAATATCGGTAAGTATGTTAACCCTACGGAAGTATTGTTTGAATTAATAGATCCCAGCGATATTCATCTCAATCTTAAGATTTTCGAAAAAGACATTGACAAATTAAAGATTGGTCAACATCTTTCTGCCTACTCCAATCATAATCCAACGCTGAAACATCCCTGTAAAATCATTCTTATTGGAAAAATTATAGGTAGTGACCATACCGTAGATGTACATTGTCATTTTGAAGATTATGACAAAAATTTATTACCCGGTATGTATATGAATGCCACTATAGAGCTTCTGAATCACGACACCTGGACTTTACCCGAGACTTCCATAGTCACCTACGAAGGAAATAATTTTGTATTTGTAGAAGAAATGGATCACCAATATCTAATGCATCCCGTTACCCTTGGAGATATGGAAAACGAAATGGTTGAAATCATTAATCATGAGGATCTGTTGAATAAAAAAATAGTCACTAGGGGAGCTTATACCCTTTTGATGGCTATGAAAAACGATGAGGAACTTTAACTCTGATAATGTAATGAACCCAGAAAAAATACAAACATTACATACCAAAAAAGGAAAGACAAATAAGTCCATCTAATTGGAAAAGTATCAGGTAATCAAATTCCATCTGCTGGCTATTGCAAAGCAATCGCAACCTGACCATACAGAATTAATGGAACAGTTGTTTGCTCGGGTCAAAGACAATTTCAAAGGAGGAGTTCAATGGTATGGTGAAACTGTAAAATTAGACCTGGAAGCGAGAGGAATAATAGAACGAATTCCTGGCAAACCTGAAAAATACAAATTGTCAAAAACAAATGGTATAGAAAATTAATAGCCCTGCATTATAAGATCGATAATCTATTCTCCAAAACTCCTTGAATTCTTTCAAATTCCAGTAAAAAACCATCGTGACCAAAGTCAGAATGAATTTTATCAAAACTGGCATTCGGAATATAATCAGCTAATAGTTTCTGCTCACCTATTGGAAACAAAACATCGGTATTAATTCCTATTACCGCTGTTTTTGCCTTGATCATCGATAGTGCATGGGGAATACCACCTCTGCCTCTGCCCACATGATGACTATCCATTGCCTTACTCAATGTGATGTAAGCATAGGGATCAAATCTTTTACTCAATTTTTGACCTTGATATCGTTGATAACTGGAGGCTCTGAAATGGTCTATTTTTTCTTCGGTTTCCGATTGAGCCATATCGAATGTGATGTAGTTTCTGTACGAAAGCAATGCCAGTCCTCTTGCCGCTTCCAGGCCTAAAAGATTGATACTTCCATCCTCCCTGATTCCTGCAAGCACAGCCATTCGCTGGGCTTCATTAAAAGCGATTCCCCATGGGGAGTGATGGGCATTACAGGAAAGCAGGCAGATATGCTCAAAGAGATACGGATCATCTATAGCCCACTCTATTACTTGCTGACCACCCATAGAACCCCCTAAAGCAAGGTAAATTTTTTGTATGCCCAGGTGCGATTGTAAGATTTGATGTGCATGCACCATATCACGGATCGTAATTAAAGGAAATTTATCCTTCAAGTCGTCATTTACCGGCCCAGTGGTGCCATAACAGGAGCCCAGGATATTCGCGCAAATAATTCTATACTTGCTTGCATTAAATAGTTTTCCATCTCCTACGAGGCCAGGCCACCACTCTACTGGATTTGCATTTGCAGTCAATGCATGACAAATCCATATTACGGGTAATGAAGCATCACCACTATCCGTATAAGAGATGTCGATACCCGGTAATGCATCGCCACATTCCAAAGGAAATGAAGCTGAATATTTATATTGTTTTATTTCTGTCACAATAAGAAGTGCAAAAATAGAAATCAATTAGCTTTGTAGCGACAAATAATTTGATGAATGAAAATCAATCTGGAGCGAGTAGGTCATCCCATGCATTTTAGAGTATCCAATGAAAGAGGTAGTACTCTATTTTTGGATGCAAAAGAAGGTGTTGGCGGCACGGGACTTGCCATGGGACCTATGGAAAGCCTTATCGGTGCATTGGGAGGATGCAGCTCTATAGATGTGGTATTATTTTTAAAGAAATTCAGGCAAGATCTGAAAGATATAAAAGTAGAGATTGATGCAGAAAGGGATCCTGTACATATCCCCTCATTATTTACCAGGATTCATATTCATTTCCATTTATATGGCTCATTGGATGAAAAACAAGTAAAAAAAGCAATAGATCTATCTGTGGATAAATATTGTTCCGTAGCCCAAATTTTGAAAAAAACAGCACCCATCACTCATTCATATACTATTTACGATAATGACCAGCAGAAAATATAAAGACGAAACGTTAGCCATAAGAGAACAAGCCCCCAGATCGATTCATGGGGAACATAGTGTACCCTTGTTTCTTACTTCAAGTTATGCATTTGATAGTGCTGATGATATGGCAGATGCTTTTTCAGGGACTGTAGATGCAAATGTTTACTCCAGGTACTCTAATCCCAATGTAGAAGAATTAGTGAAAAAATTCTGTCACCTTGAAAATGCACCAGCTGGTGTAGCAACTGCCACAGGTATGGCGGCGGTGTTTAGCAGTTTTGCTGCCTTACTTTCCAGCGGGGATCATATCATTGCTTCAAGAGCATTATTCGGTTCAGCTATTCAGATCTTATCCAATATATTGCCTAAATGGGGTATTACGTGCACCTATGTAGATCCGGTAGATATAGAAAGCTGGGAAAAAGCCATCACTAAAAACACGAGAATGGTTTTTTTGGAGACCCCGTCTAATCCTTCGCTGTGGATTACCGATCTGGAAAAAGTAAAATCATTCTGCAACAGCCATGGTATTCTGATGGTGGTTGACAATTGTTTTGCGACACCCATTCTGCAAAAACCTATACATTTTGGTGCAGACCTGGTAATTCATTCCACTACAAAATACGCTGATGGTCATGGTAGATTACTTGGCGGCATGGTGGTAGGCAGATCAGATTTGATCGAAAAATTAGTTTTTTTCAATAGACATACCGGGCCTTCGCTTTCTGCTTTCAATGCATGGATCATGAGTAAATCTGTAGAGACCCTTTCCCTGCGGGTAATGGCCCACTGTACCAATGCCTCCCTTCTTACACATAATTTACAAGGTCATGACCAATTAGAGGAAGTGATCTATCCTTTCAGTGCCCATCACCCCCAGGTAGCACTTGCCAAAAAACAAATGAAAGCCGGAGGTGGTATAGTTTGTCTAAAGATAAATGGCAATGAAGCTCAAACCCGGAGATTTATTGACCGTTTAGAAATGATTTCGATCTCCCCTAACCTGGGCGATACCCGCACCATAGCGACCCACCCTACCTCGTCTACTCATATGCGCCTTACAGAGGCAGAAAGACAGGCTGTAGGAATTACCCCCAATCTCGTACGCTTCAGTGTCGGTCTTGAGCACATCGACGACATAACTGAAGATATTCTCTTAGCTTTGAGCCATGATTGACAGACTGTGTTTCAAAAGACTTTTTCTCCTATTCTGCATAGCAGTAAATGGTATTCTTTTAATTCAATGCAAGCAAGGCACTGCTGTAGAAAAAGCTCAATCCATAGTAGACGATGCCATTCATGCACATGGAAGTAAAATTTTTGATGAGTCCAGTGTTGAATTCAAATTCAGAGATAAGTATTATAAATCAACCCGCTTAAACGGAAAATACCTCTATACCCGATTTTGGGAAGAAAATGGGTCCGTCATTCATGATGAATTATCCAATACTGGCTTCATCAGGCACGTAGGCCAGACCATGGTAGTGCTCGATAGTAAAAAAATAGACGCTTTCACTTCCTCTGTGAATGCCGTCTTTTATTTTTTTGGACTTCCCTTTAATTTAAATGACCCGGCGGTGATCAAAGAGTATCTCGGCGAAGTCACTCTAAAGGATAAAAAATACGATAAAATAAAAGTGAAATTCAAGCCCAACGAAGCTGATAAATTGATCCACGATGATACCTATGTCTATTGGTTTGGCCAGTCAGATCATATGCTGGATTATATGGCGTATGATTATGTAGAGCCTGACGATCAAGGGCAACGATTCAGGCAAGCTATCAATAGAAATAAAATAAATGGACTCACGGTGCAGGATTATATCAATTTCAAACCCATGAATGACTCAATACCCATGCTTCCGGAAAAAATGGATGAAGCCTGGACCAATGGCCAATTGCAAGAACTATCGAGGATTATCAATGAAAATGTGAAGGTGACATTAAAGTAAAGGCGCAAAATTGTAATTCCTAATTTATTCCTAATTCCTAATTTCTAATTCATTTACCCCACCGAAATCTATACTCATCTTACAGATGTCAATAAGTATGGCAAACAAAGCCCCTTGGATATACTTAATTTGACCTAATTTTGATGAAGACATTGAAATATGTAAGCAATAAGTGCGGAAACACCAATGTTAGCGATAAATTTTTGGCAGACCATTTAATTTTTACAGAATGATTTTTTAAAGACTTTTAAAAAATAGAGACAAGAGAAAAAGGTTTGCTCACATCGTAGCAGGTTTTGTTATTCTTATTCATTCGTATGAAAAATTTGAAACCGGACACGACTCATTTATTTTATTCGCTATTGATGGGCTTGGTTTTTGGCAATCGCTTTATTACATCCGCTTATTGAAAAAAAGTACCTTGGGTTGGCGGCGTCTTCTTTGTCATTGAAGGAATTTTTTCAATAATCCTGGCATTAGACTTTTTTCATTTAGGTAAAAAGGCGCTGCCCTTGGCTTATCTTTTTTTAGCAGTATTTCAGTTTTATATCGCATTTAAAAAATCAAAGACCACTAATTAAAGTATACTTATGAAAAATAGAAGGATTTTACTTTTGGCATTTGTCCTTATTCTGACAATTGGTAATTACATCAGGTTGACTGGAAATGAAAAAATAAGACTAATTCAGTTCCTATCAATATCCCTTATCGGAGCTTCGACTGCATTATTAATAAAAGAGCTTATAACTCAATTAAAGCAAAATAATAAGTAGTATGGTAAAACTACCGATAACATTTAGAAAAGTAGGCGAAATCCGATAATCATCGGATCCCAATACCAATACGGCCAGACCAATGAATTAGTCTCAAATTTTTTCGCTTACTTTTAAGCCCGCCCCGATAGCATCTTAGGGGTTCAGCGATACCATACTTTCATGATGCTACAAACGCTTCCACAACATCCTGATAAAGTAAAAATACTTTGGCACGTAAGACTTTTTAGAAAAACATAAAATCACCTACAATCAATGCCCTCATTGCATGCCGTCGTCTTTAATTTTAGTTGCCATCACTTTTCATCAGAATATATTATTGAATGGGTAAGTGCTACATTAGATTTTGAAATTTGTAGAGTTTTATGATTCATTTCTTTTTAATGCTTTAATGCAAAGGGTAATGCTTTTTCTATTCTCAAAATAATTTCCCTTCTCCATCTAAACTCTTCAAATTTATCTACATTTATAAGCCAAACAATACATTTTGACATCAATTATGAATTATTCGATTCAGTACCAAAGCAAATTCCTGTTTCCCCATCTTGGCTCAAACATTACTTCTACCTTAGAGAGAAGTCTCTGCTAGTCGGTCAGCATAAAGTATACCGCCAGCCATTTATGAGCCTGTTGATAAGCTTACTATTTTTCGGGGCTGTCGGATACTTTCATAAATGTTATAGGCAACCCTAAAGGACGACCGTGCAACCATAAAACAGACACTAAAACGACCAAACTTTTAATTTCCAAACTAACTTATGGACGACAAATAATCAGTTGACAATTTCGCTGTAACACGACACAAACCAGACCAGTTTGCCTACACTCAAGCCAACACAAGGTTTTCAAAATTTTGCCACCGCACATTTTAATAAATAATTTGAGCCTGCCCATATTGGCATATTTGTGGTTTGCGCCTACGCACAAGCCGACAAACAGGCAAACCCCAAAAGAGCCAATTCCCCAACGTACCAGATGATTTTGGTCATATTTTAAAGCTTTCTTGAAATAACTTGCAAGTGTCCATTTAATTCAATTATCTTTGAAGAGTGAATGTTCACTTACATAATTAATACACCCAAAATGAACGGTAAAAACAACATCGCAATTGGTTTCCTTACAATGGGACTTTTTATGGCTTACGGTTTTCTCTTAATTTACCTGCGTGACTTTGCACCGGGAAAAGAAGAATGGGTAAACTCTTACAGTTTCGGAAAACACTTTGAAAGTAGATTAGCTCACGTTCACGGAAACTTATTTGCATTCCTAAATATTCTCATCGGTTATCTTTTAATCCATTTCAAAGACAAGCTCCAAAATGTGAAAGTAATTTCTTGGTTGGCACTTACAGGTTTATTTATGCCAATAGGAATATTAACAGAGGTGTATTTTGGATTACCTCCTGCATTAGTATTAATTGGTGCCGTTGCATTGACAGCCTCTGTAATTTGGTTAGGTGTTGCTTTTTTGAAAATGAAATCCAGTGCTGAGTAAATAAAAAACTATAAAACAAATAAAGATGAAAAATATTAATGCGATTGGTTTATACCAAGACAAAGCCGAAGATTTAGCCAAAAAATTAAATGAGTTATTGGCAAACTATTCTATCTTCTATCAAAACACAAGAGGTTTTCACTGGAACATTAAAGGTGAAATGTTTTTTGAACTGCATTTAAAATTTGAAGAACTCTACAATGATTTGTCACTGAAAATTGATGAAGTGGCTGAATGTATATTAACCTTGGGACATACACCTGAACACAGTTATTCTCAATATGAAAAGTCCTCAACTATTAAAGAAAGCAAGAAAATTTCAGACGGTTTAGTTGCAGTTGAACAAATGTTTTAATGAGCGACTACATCCGTTTTCAGGAAAAGCAAATATGGATGTATTCTTCATTCATAAAAAAATAACAAATGACAACAACAATTTCTGATAGGCAACTTGAAATTATAGAAGCAGCAGGGAAAATACTCACTGCTTTGGGAATTAGTGGCTTGACCATTAAAAACCTAGCTAAGGAAATGAAGTTTTCTGAAAGTGCCATTTATAGACACTTTACAAGCAAGGAAGAAATAATTATTACCTTACTAGAATATCTTGCTAGGAGTATGGATGAACGCTATACGAATGCAATTTCAGTTGAACAAACACCTGAAGAAAAATTCATAACACTTTTTCAAATTCAGTTTTCATTTTTTAAAAAGAAACCACACTTTGTAGTTGCGGTTTTTTCTGACGGTCTTCTGGAAGAAAGCCAACGCATCAACGAAACCATATTGAAAATAATGGGCGTAAAAATGAAACATTTGATGCCTATTATTTTGGAAGGACAACAAAAGAAAGTTTTTACAAATGCTATAACATCCGATGAATTAATACATATCGTGATGGGAACTTTCCGACTACAAATGTTTAAGTGGAGAGTTGCCAATTTTCAATTTGACATAAGCAGAAACGGAGAAAATATGATACAATCGGTTTTAACATTAATCAAAACCAAATAGAAATGAAAAAAATACTTCCTTATTTATTTGCAACCTTCTTAGTAGGATTTGGTTTGCTTACTCTTTTTCTAAGCACATCTGTAATATTTGATTTGTTTGGCATTAGAGCCAAAGAGGGAAATTATGTTTTGTTTGTTGTTTGGTCAAATTTCATCAGTAGCATTCTTTACCTCTTCGCAGCTTATGGGTTTCTTAAAAGCAAGAAATGGACTACTTCTCTTTTAGGCATTTCAGCTCTCATTCTAATAGCAGCCTTTATCGGGCTTAAATTTTACGCAAGTTCAGGCGGTATCTATGAAACAAAGACTATAGGTGCAATGATTTTTAGAATTTCCGTAACGCTTTTATTTGCAATTCTTGCATATTTCACCATTTCAAAAAAGAAAAAATGAAAACGATAACAATTTCACTTATAGCTATAAGCTTATTTCTTTATAGTTGCGGCAACACAATTAAAGAAAAATCAAAAGAGCAATCTGAAACCGTAACTCACGAAGAACATCAGCACAACGATGAAATGAAATCCATTGAACTTAACAATGGCGTAAAATGGAAAGTTGATGACAGTATGATAATTCATATTCGAAACATGGAAGGCGATGTCAATGCATTTGAAGTAAAAAGCACTAATGATTATGTTGGGCTTGCTGAAAAAATAAAAAGCAACATTGAATTGCTTGCATCCAACTGCACGATGAAAGGCCAATCACATGATGAATTACACAAATGGTTGTTACCTTTTATAGAATTATCAGACGAGTTCTCTGATAGTAAAAAAGAACAGGAATCCGCTGCAGTTTACCAGAAAATAAAAACATCATTCATCCTCTTTAACACTTATTTCGAATGAAATTTTTATTAGTAATTGTAGCGGTAATAATTAGCGGAATAATGGTGCTATACAGCTGCACAGAAAATCAGGTTAATAACCAAAAAAATAATGATACGGAAAAGCGTGCAAACACCTTACCATCTACCGAAACAAATTACCTTGAAACAGGTAAGGAGCTATCCATGCGAACTAAATCAAGCTTAGCAAAATATTTAGTTACTGCCATAAGCGAGCGAGGAGCAGAAGGAGCAGTTGAATTTTGTAACACCAAAGCTATTCCAGTTACCGATAGCATGTCGCTAGAATTGGATGCTAAAATAAAACGGGTGAGCGATCAGCCACGAAATCCTGCTAATTTGGCTAACGAAGCTGAATTTTCTTACATCAAAAAATGGAAAAACGCTCATGCAAGTGGAGAAGAGCAACCTCCATTTGTTACTGAAAGTAATGGGAAAATGGTGGGTTATTATCCTATTATCACCAACCAAATGTGTATGCAATGTCATGGAAAGCCTGATAAAGAAATAAATATGGCTACACTCAAAAAAATAAAAAAACTATATCCTACTGACAAAGCCGTTGGGTATGCCGAAAATGAGATAAGGGGAATTTTTGTAATCGAAATGAATAAACAATAAAAACAAAAGACATGAAATATTACAATTCAAAAACAATCTCTGGAACTACCATAACAGCTATACGCCCAAAGGTAGAAGAAGAATTGAAAAAGGAAGGTTTTGGCGTGCTAACTGAAATTGATTTGCAAGCTACAATGAAAAAGAAACTGGATAAAGACTACTTACCTCATGTGATTTTAGGTGCATGCAATCCTGTTTATGCCGATAAAGTTTTGAGCATTGAACCTACCATTAGCACCATGTTGCCTTGCAATGTAACCTTAAGAGAACTTGCCAACGGTGATGTAGAAATTGCAATGATTGCGCCATCAGTAGCTATGAGTGCTATTGGGAACAAAAAACTAGAAATTGCAGCCATCGAAGTGCAGGAAAAACTTATGATTGTTCTAAACAACATTTAATCAAAATCCTCTATGAACATAAAAGAATTACACACACAAGAAAAACCAGTTTCAACAACTTCTCTTTTCAAAAGTAAATTGGGCAATGCGACTGCAATAAAAATTTTGCAAGGCGAAAAATTAAATAAACATATCACCAAAACATCTGCACTTTTGATTTGTATGGAAGGGCAAGTGATTTTTGAAAATGAAAAAGGTATAAGAGAAACATTAATGCAAGGGGACTATGTAACCATCGAACCAATGGTAAAACATTGGGTTGAAGGAACAATTGAAAGTCAATTAATACTCATCAAGTAAAATAATTGACCTATGAAGTTAGTGAACATTCACGAACAATTGCTAATTCTCCTGCTTTTTACAAGAGGCTTCAAACAACACAAGCACAAGTTTGTACAATGCAACAGTGCATTGACACCGCACAGGTTCACAATAAAAACCTGCAAATGAGTAGAAACATTATTTCTATTGGTGAGCAAAGGGAAAAAGAAGCCAAAGCCAATTTAATTCCCAAGGTTACGGCAAATGCTGATTACAATATTTCACTAATCTGCCTTACCATTTAATGCCTTTGAACAGGTTTAATCCATCAGCACCAGAATGGGAATACAAAGCAATCCAATTTGGTGTGTCACGCAACATTAATGCAAACTTACAGTTGTCAATGCTATTGTATAATCCGCAGGTTTACGGCGCAATTCAAACCACAAAAATTGCATCGGAATTAACTGAATTACAATAACCAAAAACCGAAGAGCAAATCAGTTTTGAAATCTCAAATCTGTATTACAACGCTCAAATTTTGCATCATCAAGTGGCTTTTATTTATAGCAATCTTTTAATCGCAGAGAGAGTTGTAAAAAATATGGAATTGCTGAATGAACAATTGCTTGCCAAAGGAACTGATGTAAGTAAGGTGAAATTACAAGTTGCACAATAAACTACACAAAAAGAAAATATCAGAAGTAAATACGAGCAAATATTAAATGCGTTGAAATTTATTATGGGTATTTCTATCGAACAAAATCTGCAAATTGAACCAAACATAGAATATCAAAGCTCGAATAAATACACACTTTCATCAACTTTAGATGTTCGAATAATAAAAATGCAAAACCGCATATTGTGGAGTGAACTAAGCACACTTAATAAATCAAAATTTTTACCATCTTTTAATCTTATTGGAATGTATGGCACAACAGGTCTTGGATATGATAAAGCTGCAATAAACTAAAATATCAATACCATAGTTGCAGAAACAGACATTGCCCAGCCTGTGGCTTTGTACTAAAAGAACAATGGGTCGAAGATAGAGAGTATGAGCTGTTACCGATCTCTTATTATCATGTCGTCTTTACCTTACCTTATGAATTAAATAGCATCATTCTCGGCAATCGTAAAATTCTATTCAATGGACTTTTTGATGCAGCAGCTGATACATTGCTTCGCTTCTATCAGAATCCTACTCACCTGGGAGCCATTCCTGGCATATTAGCTATACTTCACACATGGGGTCAGCAACTCAGTTTTTACCCCTGCCTTTGCCAGCCGGCAGGCTCATCTTCATTGTATTATTAGTTGGTGGTCGTATAGTAAAAACAAAAACAATCTATCTTGGAAAAATGCAAGTAGGAATAAAGATGACTTCATATTTCATGTCAAAGCTATGGCCATGGTATTCAGAGCCAAATATCTTCAAACCTTAAAAAAATTAGTAGCGGACAAGAAGATAGCCTTACCCCCCTGATTTTTGATCTAACTCAACTTGTCAACTTGATATTCAAAAAAGATTGGATTGTCTATGCAAAAAAACTTTTTGGTGGACGACAGCAAGTCATTGAATATTTGGAAAGGTATACTCATAAAGTTGCCATCTCCAAAAATAGAATAAAAAGTATTGATACCATCCTAGATACCATCCTAGATACCATCACATTTGATTATTAAGATTACAAAGAGGATATTCAGATAAAACAAATGCAGCTACATGCCGCAGAATTTATCAGACGATTCGAGCAACATATATTACCCAAATACTTTACCAAAATAAGAAGTTATGGCTATCTCAGTAATAGAAATCGCAAAACAAATATATCCGACATCATAGCTTTTATGATGCTACCACCACATCTGTAAATTCCGGCGAAGCTGACCCCCCTTATGGGATGGCTTAAGTAGTTTAAAGAACGTATTGATTGATTTTAGTTTCAAAATTAGTATTTAGTCCGATGAGTTTTATTTTTTCTTTCTTATTGATTCCCCTTTTAATTCTATCGGAAAGAAAGCCCCAATTGTCAACCCCCGTTTGATAAAACATGGCCGATGAATATTTGTACTCTTCCTGCAGTTTACAAATACCTACTTTTACCGGATTGTAATGTATATAATTCGGTTTTTGTAGATAGGCTTTATGTGTTCTTAATTCAATACTCAATGCCCTTCGTTTCCAAAACTTAAAAATTCGATCATTGCTTGGTTTCAAAATGTGATAATTGGTCAGGATGAGTTTTTTGCAGGTCATGTTTGATTCGTTGCGCTGTATATTTCAGAAAATCCCGTTGCACATCTTGCGGATTTATTAAGGGAAGCATCTGCCAAATTAAATGAATATGATCCGGCATGATAACAAAGGCAAACAGTTTAATACGCTTATCACCTACCACGAAACAAAGACTGTTAACAATGATGTCTTTGTATTGGTCGTGTTGTAATAATTTATACCATCCCTTTATACTTGCAGTAAAGAATTGAGGAAATTCAGTGATGAACGCCGGCATATGTTACCAGTAAGCTAATCGATAACTCGAGTGGCCGGTGGAGGAAAACGCCGGCCACGGGTGTGTTTTTTTCTGGAACAGCAAGCAAGGTGGAAACTCTTTAATGAAATGATTGGACTCGGAGGATGGGGCGACCGTAACGAAAAGGACGGCCCCTATGTTTATTATGATGACAAAGGAAAATTGATAAACGATACTGCTTCAGGAAAGGCTGGCGAACAAGGCCCGCAACACGAGTTTGAAATTACCATTCGAAATCCAAATCATCCGATAACAAAAGGAATGCCCCTGAAATGGCTCCATACCAAAGATGAACTTTATAGCAAATTGCGGTGACCTGCACATAACATGGAAGTATTGGCAGCAGCATATTCCTCCAATGAATTAAAGGTACCGGACGAAGCGAACCAATGCTTATGACGTTTCAATACGGTAAAGGACGAATATTTCATACGCCAATGGGCCATGCTGATTATTCAGTGGAAGGCGTGGGATCTATTTCTTGTTTGCAAAGAGGTGATGAGTGGACCGCAACAGGTAAGGTGACTCAAAAATTCCAAAAGATTTTCCGACAGCAATTAAATCAAGCTCAAGAGAATTCAATAAATAAAAATTTCATTGAGTATAAGTTTTACGGCTTAAGTTTTCCTGTTACAACTTTCTTCAACCATTTTTCTGCAAGCGCCGGCCACGTTTTAGCGGCTTCGTTTCCCTTGCGCAACCCATAGCTATGCGGCCCATGACGAAAAAACATTGCAGCCAACATTAATAAGATTTAGGAATTTCTTTTTTGCTGATCTAAGGTAATTCCTTTGAAAATGTAAAAATCTTCAGTTGACGCATGCTCCAGGGCGATGTTTGACCTTCCTTTAATTTACCCGTTTGAACGATTTTTAAAATTTCGTCAGGATGTGATTTATCGATATCACGACATTGGAAGCATCATATGAATCTTTTGCACAACCTTCCAACTGTTGCCATCCAGGGAAACTAATTCTTCATAAGCCTCGGGATAATGGTGTACGGGAGGAAGAACTTCTAAAAAAGCGGTTCTATGGATCCAAATAATTTTAATACTTTTATTGATACTTAGATCGTATTTAAATATTTCCTTCATGATTTTCAAAAGAAGCTTCGGGTACCTTTTCTTCTTTGTTCTAATTCCTTCAATGCAAATAAAGGCTATGGACATAAAGAAGGATACTTTTCCTAACATCATTTACATCTTTGCTGATGATTTGGGTTATGGAGATATTTCTTGCTTCGGCGCAGACGATATTGCGACGCCAAATATTGATAAAATTGCCCGTGAGGGAATCAAATTTTCCTCCTTCTACTCTGCCTCGCCTTTGTGCAGTCCATCAAGGGCAGCACTCCTGACCGGACGATTTCCCCAGAGGATGGGTATCAATGATGTTTTTTTTCCAGAGAGTTTTACCGGCATGCCCTCTAAAGAAACAACCATTGCAGAGATTTTAAAAAAGAAGAAATATACAACGGGCATTGTAGGCAAATGGCATTTGGGTCACCGCTTTGAATTTCTTCCGCTGCAACAAGGCTTCGATACTTATTTTGGAATTCCCTACAGCCATGATATGGAAAGCATTGTTTACATGAGAAATAACGATGTGGTATCCTATGATGTCAATCTTTCTGAAATCACCAGGACCTACACGGGCGAAGCTCTCAAATTCATCGAAAAAAACAAGGGCAAACCTTTCTTTTTGTACTTGGCACACAACATGCCCCATGTGCCACTCTCTGCTACCAAAGACTTTCTGGGAACTTCCAGGCGTGGATTATATGGTGATGTGGTGCAGGAGTTGGACTGGAGCGTGGGCCAGGTCCTCAAAAAAATTGAAGCATCAGGATTAATGGAAAATACATTAATTATTTTTTCAAGTGATAATGGCCCATGGCTTGCCATGAAGGCATATGGAGGTTCTGCGGGTCCGCTCAGGGGTGGTAAAAACACAACCTTTGAGGGAGGTATGCGAGTTCCTACAGTTGCCATGTGGAAGGGAAAGATTCCACGGGGTTCCGTATATGAAGATCTTGCAACACAGATGGACTGGTTCCCCACCATTGCTGCTATTATAGGAGTAAAGTTGCCAAAAGAACTGGTCGTGGATGGAGAAGATATTTCCGATGTTCTCTTTAATCACGGTAAACGGAAAGACCAGACTTTGCTCTACTTCAATAGGGAAAACCTGGAAGGATTTAGAAATGGGGATTGGAAAATGAAACTCCCTTATAAAGGAAATGAAGCCAGTCTTTGGAAAGAAAAGATTCTCCCTCATGATACGCTGCTTATAAATCTTAAGCAAGATCTTGGAGAGAAAATGGATTTATCCGCCCAGCTTCCTAAAAAGGTACAACAGCTATATCTGGAAATGAAAAAAAGCAGAGCTTCGATGGGCAGTTTACCAGCGTCACTTATTGTACGTACCCCTGCCGATAGGAGTCACTACGACTATCTGGAAAAACTGGAAAACAATAAGAATAAATAGTATGCAAAAGTATGATGCCATTGTTATCGGTTCAGGAATTTCAGGAGGTTGGGCCGCCAAGGAGTTGTGTGAAAAAGGGCTGACAACCTTGGTTCTGGAAAGAGGACGTGATATTAAACACATCAAAGACTACCCTACTGCTAACATGAACCCCTGGGAATTTGAGCACCGTGGAAAAATGCCGAAAGCTTATCTTGATGAAAACCCGATTTCTTCGAAAGCATGGCTATTTGATGAAGGTTCTGCTCACTTTTTTGTAAAGGATCATGAGCACCCGTACATTCAACAACGACCTTTCGATTGGATCCGTGGATACCAGTTGGGTGGTAAATCGTTGACCTGGGGCCGCGCATGCAACCGATGGAGCGACAACGAATTTAAGGCGCCCGGTAAATTCGAATATGGAATATCCTGGCCAATTGGTTACGAAGATATTGCACCCTGGTATTCGCATGTCGAGAGATTCGCAGGAATCTGTGGAGCCAGAGACAACGTACCTTCCATGCCCGATGGAGAATATCTGTCGCCTTTCCCGTTCAATTGTGTGGAGGCTCACATGCAAAAAACATTAGCAGAAAATTTTCCCGATAGAAAAATGATACAGGGCCGTTGGGCTCACCTTAGCGAACCGGAAGAAATTCACCTGGCACAGGGTCGTGGAAAATGCCAGTGCAGAAATTTGTGTATAAGGGGCTGTCCTTTCGGCGGTTATTTTAGTTCGGTTTCCTCTACTTTGCCATGGGCGGACAAAACAGGAAACCTAACAATCAGGCCGTTCTCGGTGGTTCACTCGATCATCTATGATGAAAAAACACAAAAAGCCAAAGGGGTAAAAGTATTGGATTCCAATACCAAAGAAGAAATGATATTTGAGGCATCGATGATTTTTTTGAATGCCTCTGCCCTTAACACCAATCTGATCTTGTTAAACTCCAGATCGGAAAGATTTCCAAACGGATTAGGAAATGACAACGGGCTCCTTGGCAAATACATTTGTTTTCAAAATTATAGACCAAGCGCCTGGGCCACCATTGATGGATTTGATGATGTCTATGTTAATGGAAGACTTCCGTCGGGGCCCGTAATGCCCAATTTCAAAAACTTCAAAAAACGGAATGCTGATTTCAAAGGAGGATATATGACTTTTATGGGTGCTTACAGACCAAGAAATGAATCCGTTCCTGAGTCAGAACCACAATTAGGTGCGGAATTTAAACATAAACTCAGTCGTCCAGGCAACTGGATAGTGTATATGTATATGCAGGGCGAAACGATACCCAAGGAAAGTAACCAGGTATATCTCAGCAAAGACCAAAAAGATCCCTGGGGCATCCCTCAGTTGGTAATGGATGTAGGCTATGATGAAAATGATGAGAAGATGATCAAAGATTTTTTTGCTGAAACTAAAAAAATGATGGATGCGTTGGGTTGTAAAAACATTCAATACCTGGACAACAATCAAAATCCCGGCTTAGATATCCACGAAATGGGAGGTGTAAGGATGGGTGCAGATCCCGGAAATTCTCTGCTGAATAAACACAATCAATTACATCACTGTAAAAATGTTTTTGTTACCGACGGAGCATGTATGACAAGTACGGGTAATCAAAGCCCTTCGATTTTGTACATGGCACTTACCGCGCGGGCTGCAAATTATGCGGCCTCCGAGTTTACGAAAGGAAATTTATAATTTTAAAGGAAGAAGATGAACAGACGTGCAGCACTCAAACAATCTGTGATCTTACTGGGTACGACCTTAGTGGGATCGGAACTTTTTTTATCAGGATGCACCAGAAAAAATAAAAAGCTCTTAGTCTTTTCAAAGACCGACATAAGCTTATTGGATGAAATTGGTGAAACCATTTTACCGGATTCTGAAGAATCGCCCGGCGCAAAAGCCGCTAACATTGGAAGCTTTATGACCATCATGGTCAGGGATTGTTACACAGATGAACAACAACGGGTTTTTATGGATGGTCTAATTGACATTGACAAAAGGTCGAATAAGGAATTTGGAAGTGACTTTTTGAACCTGTCATTGGCTGATCGTACGAAATTGCTGACAGGACTGGATAGTGAGGCAACAAGCTGGCAAAAAGAAGAAAAGATCCATTACTACACGTTAATGAAGCAGATGACACTTTTGGGATATTTTACTTCTGAAATAGGAGTAAAACAAGCTTTGCGCTATAATCCCACCCCTGGTTCTTACGACGGATGTGTGCCCTATAATCAAGATCAGCCGGCATGGTATGGTGCGCTCTCATCCATCGGCTAAAAGTAATTCTGAAATAAATTGACATTTATGAATCGTAGAAAATTTATTCGAACAACTGCCGCGGCAAGCATCGCCTTAGGTTTAGGAAGCTGGAAAAATCCTGGGAAAACCCATTATTTGAGTCTGAGCTTTGATGATGGATTTAAAAAATCATTTTACAGAACCGCAGAGATACACGAGGAATATGGGCTTAAGGCCTGTTTAAACGTAATCGCCACCGGTCACCTGCCTACCTTTAATACCGAACCGAAATGGATACCACAGCACTTACTCGGTAATTTTGATGATTGGAATGCCTTTAAACAAAAAGGTCACGAGGTAATGCCTCATACCTGGGAGCATTTAAATCTCACGGAAATCCCTTTTGAAAAGGCCACTTCCAATTTGGACAAATGCTTCGATTATTTTGAAAAGAACCTGGAAGGATATGATGCCTCAAAAGCAATGTACAACTTCGCATACAACGCCTCTACAACAGAATTAGAAGATTATGCCTTGAAGCGCGTACGTGCCGTAAGAACAGGCGGTTGGCTTGTTCTCGGAGACACAATGATAAATTTAGTAAACACATCTACAGCTCCCGAACACTTAGGATGTTGGAGCCATGGACCGGATTTCTGTAACAATTATGTGGAGACGGAAATCAATAAATTCCTCAAAGGCGATGGAGGTTGGTTGATATTAAACTGTCATGGCCTGGATAATGAAGGCTGGGGGCCTATGAGCACTTCTTTTCTTGACAAACTATTGAAAAGGCTTTCCAGAATCCAATCACTATCCGTTTTGCCAACAGGCATGGTATTAAACGAAGTTTACGGATAATAATCAAGCTTGGTGTCGGGATAACTTCACTCGAAAGGTTGATAGTTTTGGATAAAATCATTTCACCACATCAAGCCACACGTATGATATTTCTAATTAAGAAATCACTTCAGTTTCAAAAAGTTTACGCATCATTATTAATTAGGCCATAATGAAAAAGTAAAACTTATAATATTAGTCCTCTTTTCTTTTCAGGGGTTACTCCATGCAAGGTCGGAGTTACCTGCAGATAGATGGCTTGAAATCGACTTGTACTGGTTTGAGCAGCACGATGTTCAAAAATCCGCAAATGAATTTTGGGACAGGTTCGCGCCCCTACTGAAAGGGATAACAGGATGGCGGGGAGTAATCCTAAATGTGGGGTGGACGGGAGATTTTCTTTTTGATTGGCAAGGTCATGTGGCCCAAAGAAATCCACTTCCCAAGAATATGACCAAATACTCATGGTTCAAAAATAATGGTATGTTATTGGGGAATACATCAGAACGCAAGGAACTTTGGAAAGCCAGATTTTCTGTGGCCGATGATCCGAAGGCGATTTCTGATGAATCCTGGACCTATCAGGATCTTGCCACATTGATAAAGACACTCAAAACGGTAGCCAAGAAAAAATATGGTCTAGAAGATATCATGGTAGGTACGTAGGTACGTTCGTTGTGGCCTGGAAGAACACCTATGGGGGTGAAGGCTCCAAATTTTCTAGATCCATCCTGAAGCTTATGATTATGAGGATTATTATGGACACGAGTTTTTGAATTTAGAGGCAAAGCTTTCAGCCGATAAAAATGGAAGAGGAACGGGTTTAAGACTAAATACTCTTGGTTTTAGATTAGCAAAATAGGCACTTCAGTAATTCTTTTGCAGACAAACCTTACAAAACGACTTGAATGACGGAAGTATTTGGTTTGGCGCATTTGATGGAGTGTATCGTTATGATGCCCGCCTTCCCGCCCGTGCAGGATCGGACGGGAATGGCAAAGTCGGGCAGGGAAAGACCATCAAGGACTTTAAAAGTAAAGCTGCTCAGGAATAATTTGTATTGCTGATTTGAAAATCATTTGTCAATTAATATTAATCAATATAATTTCTGTAGAATGAACAACATGATATCAATCACTCAATATATCATTATGACTAAACACACAAAAGCCTTTACACCATTTTTTTTATCTCTATTCCTTTGTATCCAAACAAGTATGCTACTTGGACAAAATAACACAACCTATTCTAAAGAGGTAGAAGCAAAAATCACACAGTTTGAAAATAACTTAGGTTTATGGGTGCAAATAGGAAATCAGCAATTTACACTTGCCGACAGAATGAAAAGTAATCATGTAAACGGAGTAAGCATCGCATTGATAAAAGATTATAAAATCGAGTGGGCAAAAGGATATGGTTGGGCAGATAGTGAGGAACAACGGCCAGTTACAACAAATACATTATTCCAGGCAGGTTCCATCAGTAAATCATTAAACGGGGTCGGCATTTTAAAATTAGTACAGGAAGGCAAATTGAACCTTGATTCAGATATTAATATTTATTTAAAATCATGGAAATTTCCTTATGACTCGCTATCAAAAGGAAAAAAAATCACGATAGCAAATCTGTTAAGTCATACAGCAGGATTAACAGTACACGGATTTGACGGTTATGGAAAAGGAGATACCATACCTACACTGATACAAATTTTAAATGGCGAAAAGCCGGCTAACAGTAAAGCGATTCGGTCAATATATGAGCCATCTCTTAGATATCAATATTCAGGTGGAGGAACAACCATATCACAGCTAATATTGCAAGATGTAACAGGGCAACCTTACGATAAATACATGCGAAACAATGTATTAAACCCAATGGGAATGAGCACTAGTTTCTATACCCAACCGCCACCTGCGGATAAAGAAAATTTATTGGCAACAGGTTATTATAATGATGGGGCAGCAGTGAAAGGGAAGTATCATATTTATCCCGAACAAGCTGCTGCGGGCCTATGGACAAACCCAACAGATTTAGCTAAATATATTATAGAAACACAACTATCCTTACAAGGAAAAAGCAATAAAGTACTTTCCCCTGAAACAACCAGGCTTAGATTGACCTATTATATTGATAGCTCAGCAGCGTTAGGAGTGTTTATTATTAAAAAGGAAAATGAAAAATATTTTAACCATGATGGTTCTGATGAAGGCTTTGTAGGTTCATATTACGGTAGCATGGAAAATGGAAATGGAGTAGTAGTAATGGCAAATACCGATAATGGAAGCCTGTTAAACGAAATAGTCAATTCCCTGGCTTCTGTTTATAACTGGAAAGATTTTTATACTCCGAAAATTAAAAATGTTGTTACCGTAAATAACGAAATATTGAAATCATACACAGGAAACTACAAACTATATAGAAATACATTTAATGTTACTCTGGAAAAAGAAGGTTTGATGCTAAGGTTGAACAGTACAACTAAATACAAAATTTATTTTACTTCTGATACTGATTTTTTTATGTTGGAAATGAGTGGATCTGAAGTAAGATTTATTAAAGACAAAAACAATAAAGTAACAGGCTTTGACATCGATGATAACGGTAATAAAATACAAGCTGTGAAAATTGAATAACCACAATCCATTTACAACGAGTAGCAACATGGTTGCATATGTTTGGATATGTGAAGCTAAAACAATTATTGCTTATGAAACTTTTCAAAGAAAAAATGTTGAAATACGTAAAATTATTAACTCTGTTCTTGATGCTTGCTTGTCACACCTCCTGTGGACAAAACCAAACAACTGCCGTATGGTTGAAATACACAACCGGAGTTCGTTCAATTTTAGAAGATAGTAAAGGAAATATTTGGTTTGGTAGTTACAACGAAGGAGTGTGTTTGCTTCATAAGGGGGAGCTCCAATATTTTACAACAGAAAACGGATTAAGTGACAATCAGGTCAGGAGTATTTATGAAGATAAAAATGGCATAATCTGGTTTGAATGTGGCAGAGGATTGAGTATTTATGATGTGCAGAAAATAACTACTTACCAGGAAAGAAATTATGATTCAATAAACGAATGGAAATTAACTGATAATGACCTTTGGTTTAAAGGTGATGAAAGCTCTGGCTACAACAAACTTGAAGGGAATCCAGGGGTGTATCAATATGACGGAAAAAAACTTTATTACCGCACACTTCCTGTTAAAACAAAATTAGGGCAAGAGAATTACTATTCAATTTCTACACCTTTTGTAAAAAGTAAAAATGGAATGGTTTGGTTTGGAACTTATGGTGCATTGATTGGGTATAATGGTAAGCAATTTAAAATGTTTAATAATGACTCATTAGGATTAGATGGCACAACCGAATCTTTGCATATTCGATGTATAATGGAAGACAGCAAGGGTAATTTATGGATTGGAAATAATTCTGGTGGTAGTCCAAATGGGGGCATCGGAGTATTAAAATATGATGGTAAAGAATTCATCCATTTTACAAAACAACATCAATTAAGAAAAGAAGACACTAAAGGTAATTCCCTGGACAGAGTTTTTTCCATTGGAGAGAATGCTTCAGGGAATATTTGGTTTGGGACTTATGAATCAGGTGTATGGAGATATGATGGGCATACTATGAAAAATTTTACCCAAAAAGATGGTCTCGATGGTGGCTTAATTTGGATTAACAAAAGCAAAACAGGTGAATTGTGGTTTAGCGGAGGTCCCAATGGTGTGTATCGTTTCACTGGCAAGTCTTTTGAAAGAAAATATTAAATGGAACACGAACGCATAAGGATTGGGCTTTATGCAAGTTGGGCTTGACTAATTATACCATAACCATACTCATTCAAGATAAAGAGTGGAAGGATAAATTTCTTTCTTCTATTTGCCATATCTATAAAGGTGATCGCACTCCACCTCTACCGCTCAGATAAAGCCAGCCAATTACAAACTGGCCTATAATGAATCATCACATAGCTATGTCTTAACTTGACAGTCTGAATCCTTTTTTTGCTTATTCTCTATTGATTTCTTATTGTCACACAGTATGTTCAAATGAAAGCTAATTCAATGATCCCTTATTGAAATCAATTTATTAAAGTTTGTAGTAAAAGCCCCGCCCTTCGAGTAGCGCCAAAACGTTTCGGGCAAATATAGCGAGCCCGTACAAACAGAGACTTCCAACTGAAATTTTAAACCTTCTAAAAAAAATCTGAAAAAAAATTAGAGAAACCGAAAGGTTGCGCATATATTTGCAATCAATTAGTTTCATTAATTAAAAAGACAAATGCGTGGAGATATTTATCGAGCCATTGCAGACCCAACATGACAAGCTGTGACAAAACATTTACTCATTTTGAGGGAATGCGAACTTACAAACAGCAACATAAAGGCAGCGAAATTTATTACTCACTTGAAATTGCTAAAATGAAAGAAATAGATAAATTTTAGCAACAATACTGAAAAATTTAGTAAACCCGATTTAATCAAATTGACAATTTACTAGCAACAATTAAAAAAAATAAAAGATGAGTACTAATTTATTATTCAACTTTAAAGTTGAATAATCAACAAGCACTGTATTTGTAGACAAAGAGTTTGATGCCGAACTTTCACTTGTGTAGGATGCTTTTACAAAGCAAGAAATTTTAGATCAATGGTGGGCACCAAAGCCATTTATTTCAAAAACAAAATATATGGATTTTAGAGTTGGAGGGAGAAGATTTTATGCAATGGTAAATCCGGAAGGAGCGGAAATAGCTTGGCAAATATTTGATTATACTTCCATTTCACCCAAATCAAATTTTAAATGCCTAAGTGTTTTTGCCGATAAGGACGAAACACCGCATTTTCCAGGTTCAAATTGGGACTTGACTTTTAGTGAACAAAATGCCCAACCGGATGAATCGTTCGGACGGGCAATTACTAAAGTTAGAATTTTAATTTACTTTGAATCACTTGAAAGACTGGAAAAAATGATAGAAATGGGCTTCAAGGAAGGATTTACAGTAACCTTAAATGAACTGACAAGTGTACTAATAATTTTAAAAAATATAAAATGAAGAAGCTTAAAATTATCTTTTGGACTGCAACTATAATTGCAGTATCAATCTTAACAACATCTTGTTTTAACAATAAAAAACCCAAAACCATGACTGATACAATTCAAAAAATTACACCCTATTTGTGGGTGGAGAAAGATGCCAAAGCTGTGGCAGATTATTATTTATCCATTTTCAAAGATGGTAAGTTGAAAGATTTTCGAAAGTTCGAGAGTGAAGAAAGTGAAAATGAGGCGGGCATTGAAACCGCTGTAATTGAAATAGCAGGTATGGAGTTTAGTATATTAGCAGCAGGCCCACTGTTCAAATTTAATGAAGCAGTTTCTTTTGTTATCAATTCAAAAGACCAGGCTGAAACGGATTATTATTGGGAAGCTCTTACTGCTAATGGCGGTGAGGAAGGATCTTGTGGATGGTGTAAAGATAAATATGGATTATCGTGGCAAGTTGTACCAACTGAATATTTTGAATTAATACATAGCGATGACCATAAAGTAAGAGAAAAAGCAATGAAGAACACATTGAAGCAGAAAAAATTGATACTTTCAGAACTCAAATAAACAAATATCTTTTTTTACTTCGAGCAGGTCATAGTTTGAAATAAAAAAGAAAAAACTGCCCATAATCGAGTAGACGGCCTCGCCAGTTTTCACTAACGAGGAACGCCTCTGACACCACTTATCATGCTGGCCTCGCAATAAGCGGTTCATTGTAGTTCCCGAGGATACTCTCGGGATTCTTTACGCAATCTTGCAATAATAATCGAGCATAGACTCATACCCTCTTTTAGCCAGGCGATCTAATGTCACAGTTGTAGTCATGACCGGCGATTGGACGATTGCCCATTTACCTTTCCTTGTTCTACTGAATGCATAGGCTTGGTTGACTTCCACTCCAAGTCGGATTAGTCCCGATAGCTATCGGGATTCATTTCCGCTCGGGTTTCTTCCTCCCGATAACTATCGGGACATTCCATATGCACCGTCGTAGTCTGTTGCGAACCCAACTATCTACATCCCGCAGTTTGCCATAGATACTTCCAAGACGAAAGTATTGAAGCCAACCTTGTGACGCTTCTTTGATTTGATGGATGCGTACATCAAATGACTTGGGGGCGCTCTTCTTCGTGATCTCCTTCAGCCTTACGTTTTAGATTTATCCATCCCTTATCACCTACCACAAGTTGGCATTTGCTTACAGAGCCCTGTGGGCCTTTGTGTCCTTTGATATAGGTGGGTACATATTTGTATCCCAATTATTCAAATTGAACTGGCTTGCGGATACCACTTTTATCTCGATTGATCGATAGCTTCAATCTATTCTTTAAGAAAAGATAGATCTCATTACCAGCTTTTCGAGCTTCCTTTAGTGTCTTACAAAAGATACTAAAGTCATCGGCATAGCGTACATACTGCAGTCCTTTGCGCTCCATCTCTTTATCCAATTCGTGCAATAGGATATTAGATAATAATGGACTCAATGGGCTTCCTTGTGACATTCCTTTTCGCCGTTTGGTGAGTACTCCGTTTATTGATATCGGTGCTCTCAACCATTGTCGAATATGAGCAAGTGTAGTATTACATTTCACTCCATCTACTCCTGACGATTCCTTGTTCGCCATTACTTGTCTGCATGCTTGTAACATGTTTCTTCGATTAATAATTTTCTCAATCATCTTTTGTATTGTTACTTCTTTACACTGTTCCGCTTATCATAGAGCTGGTCATGTCGAGCATGAAATACCTCCCTATAGCATTTGGAACACTCCAATGTTTGATCCTTCATCAAAGTGAGTCTTCCATCAGTATCCAGTATGGTGATGGCCCGTTGCTTTGTTTACTATGATCTCTGCTGACTTCCCATCATACTTTTATCATGGGATCTCCCCAGGTAAGATATATACCCTTCGACCGATCTCTGCTACATCTACTATGCATACTATATGTTACGGCATCTTTGGGCTTTGACTTGATGCGGAGTCTCACTCAGCATAGATAGCCTCTATATGTAATCTTGTACATCAGTACCGATCTTGCAGTCTCGCTTACCTGCCTGCGGTAGACTGCCGGCAGGCAGGCTTCAGTGCATAAATTACTCCATACCTCCTTGCGACTAGTCCAAAGGATGCTTCGCGCTAATCCTTCCCACATCTCTACAGGTGGATAAGAGACTTCCACTCCTGTGGGGAATCTTTTCTTTAAAAGATCTTTTATTTATCATTCAGGGCGCACACAGCGGCTAAGCAAAACGGCGGCATCGCGGTAACCTGAAAGATTTTCGTAAGTTTGATCATTGTGGTTTATTGAAGCATTTGGGTAAAAATCCGCCGCTTCGCCTAGCCGCAAAACGTGTACACCATTTTAAGCGAACAGTATGCTTCCATTGGAGGCTGACGAAAAATACATGCTAACAAAATCAAAATCATTAATGAACCAACTTACTAAAATAGGTCGTTTACTTTATGGTATCGGCATCGCTGCTTTAGGGATACATCAACTTGTTATCAAAGATTTTCGTTCGGAAATTTTGTCTCCTTTTCCTGCCTGGGCTCATAAATATACTGTGTTCCCAATTCTTACAGGAATAGCTTTACTATTCACAGGAACTATTACTTCAGGATTGTTTAAAATTAAATTTGTTAGCACAAAAAATATATTCCTGTATTTAGGATTTTGCTTTCTTGTCCTTGTCGTCACTTCTCACTTGCCATATATTCTAATCCTCAGTCCTGATAAAGCTTCAAGTTTGGAAGTTTGGTTTGGCGCTGCTGAAGCATTAGCATATAGTGGGGGCGCATTTGTGATGGCTGGCTCATTTCCAGGGAACAGTCTTAATGGAGACAGAAAGAACTTCTGCACTTTATCTCTGGAGAAATTTATTCCATGTGGGAGAATTTTTTATTCAGTTCTTATGATATTATTCGGATGGAGTCATTTTGTTTTTACGGATTTTGTGTCTACTATGGTGCCAAAATGGTTACCAGCACCTATGTTTTGGACCTATTTTTTTGGAGTTGCACTCATTAGTTCAGGCATTGCAATTATTTTCAAAATGTCAATAAGGCCTATTGCGTTTCTTTTAGCAATCATGCTTTTTCTTTTTTTTATTTTCTTCCATGTGCCTGATGCCATTGCAAATCCTTCCACAGGCGGAGGAAATGAAATTGTACGTGCAATTATCGCCTTACTTTTTTGTAGTATTGCACTAGTGATCTCATCGACAAATGATCCCCAAAAACAGAATTAGTTGAAACCACACAAACTGGTAATCCAAAAAACGGTGCATAACAAAAGTATTGCCAAAGGCTGGGCAGACGGAAAATCAATCGGAAGTATATCGCTATTGTACTGCATCCGGGCTTGACGGAATTCTGCTCATCAATTACTTGTTAACTTGTACATTTATTCTTTACTCGGCTGCAGTTCCGGAATTGTAAGTAGACACCGTGTTAACATCGAACAGACTGAAATAAATAAACAGAAATATATGGAACTAAAAATTCAACTCAAACATCTAGAAGGGGAATAAAGCTGTTAACATGAACAAATCAAAGTATGATGCTTTGAAGAATGCTTTATTCATTCACTTAAAGAAAAAAGGTGAACTAACCTATGTGGAATTATTGGATGCCATTACCGAAGAATTCAAAAAGAATAAAATTAAATTTGAAGGCTCTATACAGTGGCACATGGAATGGGTAAAACTTGACCTTGAAGCAAATAAAATTATTCAGAGGGTGAAGAATACTACACCACAAAAATATATTCTACAATAAAAACGAATAAACTGAACTTGAAAAAAGGACTACTCATAAAGCTGACAATTACATTACTGTTGACAGGTTTGTTGACTGCTTTTTTCTATGTCCACGAAACATTTCCTAAACCAATAAGAGCAGCGACCGCTTTACTTGGAACTATAACAGCAATTGCATCAGGGATATCATACTACTTAAAACTTGGTATATCTATTTACGACACACCAATTGCACTGGTTTTTTCAAACCTCATTGCATCCATAATAATTGCTATTTTGGGTGACACTTTTTTAAAGTGTGGTAGAAAACAAAAACAACTAACTTAAAACTGATATGGGAAAATTAGTAAATCAATCTAAAAAACAATCAAAATGAATCACATCTATCCAAGACGAATTTAATAAAAAGCCCTGAATGCACATTGCAAGGCACACAAAACCCCGACACAAACCGGACCTTACAAAGAGCTAAAAATGCCAACTCACAACCCAGCCAACCCAGCTGACGGAATTCTATTCAGCTACATCAAATAGTACCAGCTATAAACCGCATACAAGCAGGATATTTTTTTTTAGAGACTTTAATAAACGTTGGATGCTTCCTCTCTAATTTGACAGCCAGATAAACAATTATGTTATTCCTCATTTTGACTAATTGTTATTACTACATTTCCTTTTTTATGTCCCTTTTCAACATAAGCATGAGCTTCAGCAATTTGCTCCAACGGATATGTTCTATCAATCACTGGTTTAAATTTATTTTTTTCAATAAGCTCCTTTAGAAAAATAATGTCTGCTGCTTTATGACTAATTACACCTGTCAATACCTTCTTTTTGGTTACCATCGAAATCCATAAACCTTGAAGCATTTCCGACATTCCTGCGGCACTTAGAATCATTATTCCATTTTTATTTAATGACTTTACACTTTGAGAAACGGATATAGCTTTCACAGCATCAAAAATCACATCATAAGTTTCACCATTTTTATTAAAACCCTCTTTTGAGTAATCAATTACTTTATCTGCTCCGATAGATTTTACCATATCAATATTTGCAGTGCTGCAAACAGCAGTAACATCAGCTCCAAATGATTTTGCCAACTGAACGGCAGCAGTTCCAACTGCACCGGAAGCACCGACTACAATCACTTTTTGACTTGGTTTTATCTTTGCCTTTTTAATAAAATGCAAGGCAGTAACTCCGCCAAAAGGAATTGCAGCTGCTTCCTTGTGAGAAATATTAACAGGTTTTAAAGAGATTGATGCATGATCAGGCATACATAAGTATTCAGCGTAAGAACCAAAATTCATGTCTGTATGACCAAAGACTAAGTCACCAACTTTGAAATACTTTACATCTTCACCGACGCTTTCAACTTCTCCTGAAAAAACACTTCCGAGAATACTAATTTTCGGCTTTATCAGACCGAAGATAAATCTGACTGCAAATGGATCAGCTTTTCGTAATCGCCAATCACCCGAATTTACTGCGGTTGCTTTAACCCTTATCAAAATCTCATTTTTTTTGGGTATTGGCTTCTCCAAGTCCTTGATCTGGAGAACCTCAGGTAGACCATATTGAAAATAAACTGCTGCTTTCATTTTTTTTATTATTTATTTGAATTCTTTCACCCTATTTGAAAATTCCATACACGCTTAAACATCCAATACTTTGTCATACTTTCCGATGCCATCTATATTCGCTTTCAAAATTCTTTGTAACTGCCTGGCCGTTTTAAACCCGCATTTAGTGGCAATATATTCAATAGTGTATTCCGGATTATTGAGCATCGTTTTTGCAAATTCCAATCGCAGCATGGTAAGATATTCAAGAATGGTAGTTCCTGTTTTTTCTTTAAAAACACGACTTAAATTCCGTGGGCTCATGGCTACTATTGCTGCCAGATCCTCTATAGAATTATCATCGGAAAGATGATCAATAAGGTGATCCTGTATAACATGAATACCTGGATTGATGTGATTACGGTAATCGAGATAAATACTGTTTTGTGTATGATTTCGACTTCGTCTATGATACACAACAAGACCTCTTGCAACTTTATGAGTAAACAATGCTCCTTTTAATTCTTCCAGGATAGCTAATGCCAGGTCTATCCCGGCGCTGATCCCGGCACTTGTATAAACGTTATTACTCTTCTTATAAAGTATATCAGAAATTACTTTTGCAGTTGGAAATTCTGTCTGCATCTCTTCAACCCTTCTCCAATGCGTTGTGCACTCGGTATCTTTTAATAAACCCGCATGACCTAATGCAAATGCTCCGTTACAGATGGAACAGACAAAAACCTTCCTGTCAGAAGAAGCTTTCAACCAGTTAAAAAATTCCCGTTCAGCTTTAAACGGTATACTGCGAACATATTTATCATCCATGCCTGGCATAAAAATATAGTCTCCTTCTCCAAGCTCGGCATTCTTATAATTTTTTATATTGTAGAACGGGAGGCCGGAAGTGCTGATTATTTCATCCTGGTAAGTGTAAAATTCAAGCGACAGTTCGTAACCGCAAAACTTGGCCTCTGTAAATACCTGGAGGGGACCTGCCAGATCCAGAATTTCAACAGAAGGTGGAATAATAAAAACGAATTTTTTCATCGTGGACTCAATTAAATATCTTAAAGTAAAGATAGTTTTTATGTAAAACTCAAAACAGACTATCATGGGTCAAAAACAGACAGTAAATACTGATCCCTGCTGCTATTTATTTGACCACCCCGAACGACAGTTTTTGTTGATTGCAGTTCTATTTTAAATACTTGTTTGTTTCTACAAGTTTATATTCAGGCGAAGCCTTAAAAAATATATTCAGTAAGTTCATATGTCCAGCTCCAAAAATTACTAATATCCTGTCCGTTAGCTTAGCATTAATTTTTTGTATGTTCTTGAATATCCGAAGATTCCTATTGAACCACCAGCCTGTTGTAAAATCCGTACCAAAAAACGGATGCTCAGCCGATTGATATTTAAATACCCCGGTTAAATAATTTCCCAGGTCTCTTTCCTGGTTTTTCTGATCATTTCTATTTCTCAAATCAGCAAGTATCCCTTTTGTTTTAAACAAATTCTTATTAAAAAACATCTCAGCTGTATCCGGGTTGTGATAAAAATAATTCCAAAACTTATTCGGAACTATGCTATCCTTGCTGTCTAAAACTGAATCAACATATTCATAACCCATACCCCAATCATTCACACAATACAAAGTTTTGAGGCCAAACTGTTTGGCTAGTCTGAAACCAATTTGTTCCTCCTCACCTCTACTCAATGTATATTCACCCTGCAGGTATTTATTATACAGTGAATCGTATTTGGCTTGCCAAACAGGGACCCTTTCAATCACAATCATGGTGGGCTTAAATGCTGCAATCCGCCTCACAATATCTTCAATTTCCTTTTGATAGTTTGGCTTTAGCACATCAATTTGATCAGATGTTGTTATTTTTTTCACATCTAAATTCGGGAAATCGAAATGGAAAGTACCCAATGTTAAAACTTCTGTTTTTTTAGATTGTCCAAATGCAATTGAAAAAGACAAGGCTAAAATTAATGTGAATGATAATTTCATGATTATTTTTTGTTATAATGACGTTCGAATGTTATTTATTTTCCAATAATGTTCTAATTATAATCCAGCATAAGTTTTACTATTCCTTTGAATTTGGTTCCGTATTGGTTGCCAATCCTGATAAGGTAATTGTCAATGGGGTATCCTTCCTGCTTGTGATCATATACAATCAGCTTTGATGCGGCCAGCAAATTTTTATCATCAGCTGTAATTAATTCCGGGATCAAAACATGAACTTCATCAAAAGATTGCCCGTTGTAAATACCTGTTGGATACATGGTTAACCCATATTTTGAGGTTACTGAAAAACCGTTTAGGATAAGAGTTTCAATGCCTGATGGTACCGTACGAATATAAGTATCTAACAAACCTGCCAGTTTAAATTCGTTGATGCTGTCCTTAAGCAGCACGGCAATCTTATTATTTTTCTTAAAAATTACCTTCATTAAAGCGGTCACTATGCTGCCGGTTCCAAAGGGAATACTTTTGTGGTCTGTTTTGATCTCAGTAGAAGGATACCCAATATCATTAAGCACTTTCAGCATTGTTTCTCTTCCAAACAAGTAGTTGATTACCACAAGACTTCCTTCTGTAGCATTTGAAACGCCGGCTGTGCTGAACAGGTTACCACTTTGAGTTACACACACATTATTTACCCATTCCGCTTGGGGATAAAACTTCTTTATTTTGTCAAAATCACTGGCATGGGTGGTTATTGGTTTGCCGTCGTAGAGGCCCGTTGCTGCAGCTGTTGCTGATCCATCACATACCGAAAGGATAATATTTTTACCGGTATAATGTTCTTTTATCCAGTTTACTGTAATTGTTTTCTGAGGCTTGTCAATAGCAACCGACTGGTTGGGGATTACCATTACATCAGGTTTTATTTTCAACGAATCGATTTCAGAAAAACCGAATGAGGGAAGGATAAATAAGCCTTTTGCCATTACCACTGGTGCTTCCTTCTCTGCTATGATATAAACGTTTGCCATACCGCTTGCATTGAAAAGGTAAAAAGGTGCCAGGCAATCAAACATTTCAGTGCCGTCGTTATCTGCGATGATAACTACTGTTTTTTTTGAACTGTCATAAGAGGGCTTTTTCCATTGAAAATTGGCATTGCCTTTGAAAGCCGGGAGCTTATTCAATTCAAATACTGGCTGAAGCCGGAAATAAAGGAAAATGCCTGCGACCAGTAATGTTGTAATGGTTATGATAACTATTTTTTTTAACTTTTTCATGATCTGTGTATTTATAAAATGATATGCTGACAAACAAATTGTGTTTTCTTTTTCAAGTATGACATTGATGTTGCCCTGCAAACTGCTCTCCTTTGTTGGGGTCAACTACTTCAAAATTTGCCATCATACCAGCTTCATGATGTTCAATGATATGACAATGATACATCCACATGCCCGGGCGGTTATCGGGAATCCAGGCTATCTTCGCTTTGCTACGGGGCGGCAGGTTGATTGTGTCTTTCCAGGCCTTGTAGCCGGGTGTCTTCCCGTTTTCTTCCAGCACCTGGAAAAAGAAACCGTGTAAATGAAAAGGGTGATCCATTAAGCTGCTGTTGGAAACTTCCCATACCTGCAACTCACCTACATATACCGGTTTGTCGTTAGTGTGCATACCTCCGTTTACCGTGAAATCAATGATATGTTTTAAGCTGGGGTCAACCGAAAGTTTGATTTTCCTTGTAATGGCTGCATCGGCAGAGGCTAGTGGTGCAATCATTCTCAACACATCAGGAATAACGGTTACAGATGGTTTTACAGGGCCAACCTGCACGGTGGCAAATTGTTCCTGCTTTGCTTTAAGAATGGTAACTCTGTTATAAGCCAGCGATTCAATGGAAAATGTTTCACCTTCAGTAAAAGGTCCCGCCAGAATATCAACACGTTCCCCTGGCGTTAGTAATACCTGTGTAACCTCAAGTGGTTTTTCCAGCAATCCACCGTCAGTTCCTATAATTTTAAACATGTTACCATCGAGGTTAAGCATAAAATAGCGGGCGCTGGATGAATTAATAAAACGCCATCTTTCTGTTTGCCCTGCAAACATATTGATGATAGGATTTTCCTTCCCGTTTATCAGCAAGGTATCGCCCTGGCGGCCATCATGTCTTTCAATCCAGTTGCTGATCAAATTGCCCTTTTTAAAGCTGTTGTCTTTGTTGAGTTTCATATCATCTATCATCAATACCCTGTCGGCATCTGTAACCGGATCGGTATCGTCTTCCACAATCAGCGATCCATACATGCCCCTTTCCATCTGTACCGTTTCATTATGATGAGAGTGATACCAGAATGTTCCGGCATCAGGCACCACGAAACTGTACTCAAACGTTTCACCCGGCTGTATTGGTTTTTGTACTTCTCCTGTTCCGTCCATCAAGGCCGGTAGTCTTATTCCATGCCAGTGAATTACGGTAGGCTCATCCAGCTCGTTCTTTACTTTAATAACAAGCGTATCTCCTTTTTTTGCTTTTATTAGCGGGCCGGGTAGCTGGTTATTGAATCCCCAGGCCCTTATTTTTTTGTCTTCGCTGATAACCCAGTCAAATGCTGAAGCTGTTAATTCGTAATAAACTATGTTGGTTTGCATGTCAGTTGATTATATTGCATATTGATAGACAGGTAATGAATTTCAAAGGCAGCAGTTGTATCTGATAATATCATTGATACAGGTATTTCCCGTGTTTCAATAACTTCTGGCCGTGTTTTCGATAAAGGCGATGGCGTTTTTACCTGATTCAGTTCTGTAATAACGTACAGCGGAAATGCGGCGACCAGCCCGAAAACCTGGACCGTAAATACTATTCTTTTCATTTTATTTATGTTTTATTTTGATTTGATAATGCAAAGCTACAGCGGCTTTCAGCGGCTTGAAGGACAACAAGATGTCAAAAACGGACAAATTGTTTTTTGAACTGCTGATTTCATGATTTTGTTTTAATTGCTATTAATGTTTTGATAACACAAAAGTAAAACTGGAAAAGGCTGCTGTTGTTACAGATCTTTGGGGAAGTGTTATAGAATTTTGGGCTGGGCTTGGGCAACAGTTTCAGCATACTTCTTAACCCCCTAAATAGTTGGACAAGATTTAACGAAGAAAAGTTTTAATTTTAAAATCGTTAAATCATGAGTCAAAAAAGCAGAAAACGATGGAGTTTTGAAGAGAAATTAGAAATTCTATCAACGTATCAAAAAGAAGGTATTGGTCGTACATCCAGACAGTACGGAGTATCTACTACTAAACCGATATGGACCATAGGCCATTCTACACTTTCTTTTGATGAGTTTGTAGCGATGCTCCATTCATTCAACATTGAGTTAGTTGCAGACATCAGAAGTTTTCCCGGTTCCCGGAAGTTTCCTCAATTCAATAAAGAAGCGCTGGCAATTTCGCTACCTCAACACAATATTCAATATGTGCATTTAAAAGATCTTGGCGGAAGAAGAAAAGCAAACCCGGATTCAAAAAATACTGGCTGGCGGCATATTGCTTTTCGCAGCTATGCGGACTATATGGAAACAAGTACTTTCAAAGAGGGAATAAAAGAATTGGAGAAAATTGCACTGCAACAAAGAACTGCTTATATGTGCTCAGAAGCTGTATGGTGGCGCTGCCACCGGTCTATGGTTTCTGATTATTTAAAATTGCGAGGCTGGAAAGTAATGCATATTATGGGGACCGAAAAAGAAACAGAACATCCATATACAGCGCCTGCAAGAATTGTGGATAACGAATTGAATTATGAAAAGAATAATAGAACAATTGATTCCCTAATTTGATTTCAAAATTGACTAAAGGAACACTATTTTAAATACAATACCGAATGATTAATTTATCAAATGAATAAACTTTTAATTAACATACAGAAATGTGAAGTTTGTAAGAAACATTTGCCATTAGAGCCAAGACCTGAGGTCCAATTTGGTACATTTTCAAAAATTATTATTATCGGTCAGGCGCCGGGGAGAAAGGTTCATGAAACGGGAATGCCCTGGAATGATGCCAGCGGAAAAAGATTAAGAGAATGGATGCGTGTAGATGAGGCAACTTTTTATAACCGCGGTATTTTTTCAATGCTGCCAATGGCTTTTTGTTATCCGGGAAGGGGATTTCAGGCGACCTTGCCCAAGGCCTGAATGTGCTCCACTATGGCATCCTGAGGTATTTAAATATTTTAGTAAAAAGCCACTAATTTTACTGATAGGTCATTATGCTCAGCGATATTATTTAAAAGAAAACTTTAAAGGAAGTCTTACTGAAACGGTAAGTAATTGTGCAGAATATTTACCTGCCAATTTCCCATTGCCACATCCATCCCCACGTAATCAAAACCGGGTAACGATAAATTCCTGGTTTATGGAAGAAGCAAATTTTTGAATTATAGAAAATTATAAAGGCAGCCTTAGGTGGGGCACCAATAGTGTCAGGAGATTGCTTTTAATTAAAGTTGACTAAGTATTTCATTTGCTGACAGATTTCTGCCACCAACCGGATTCATATCGATGATTCAGATTTCATTCAATTTTATTTTTGTCAAAATCTCATTTTTTCTAGACTTTAATAAATAATAATTTTATTTATATGATACCAATCACCAAGTCTAATGATAATAATCATTTTTATTGTTTAAAGAAAACTTAAATTTTATGTAATAAGAAAGTGCAATCCAAATTAAACATTTCAAATAAAATCCTGACTAATTGCAGAAAAGATTTGCGTTTTTGTTAATCAGGACAGATTATAAAAAGAATAACCATCGGAGTAGAAATTAAACTAAATTCTTTACCGAAAAAATACGGATCATGAAAAAAGTATTAAAAACTGTCTTAATTGTCTTGGTAATTGCCTTTATTGTAATTCAATTTATAAGGCCTCCAAAAAATTCAGGTGAGGAGATCGCCGCAAATCAAATAACCGCTATTCACCAGGTTCCCGATGATGTTCAGCAGGTCCTTAAAGTTTCGTGCAACGATTGCCATAGCAACACTACGCAATATCCCTGGTATTCGAAAATACAGCCGGCAGCCTGGTTTCTTAACGATCATATTGTAGAAGGGAAAAGTGAATTAAATTTCTCTGTGTTCGCTACTTATCCTTTATACAGGCGTTATAAAAAATTTAAAGAGATAGGCAAAGAAGTAAAAGATGGCGACATGCCTATCTCTTCTTACACATTGCTGCATCGTGATGCATCATTAACTGATGATCAGAAATTATTATTAGAAAATTGGGCAGCCACTGCCATGAAAGAAATGGAAGCGAAATACCCGGCAGATAGTTTATCAAAACCAAAGTAAGGATGTCTATTATGGTGTTACTTTTCGAAGGAGAAACAATCAAGCGATTTTATCCTGAATGAAATCAATTGTGTTATTCATTTCCGGGATGCTAACATTAATATTTGCTTTAGTTTTATTCAAATATATTTCCGTGAAGAGTTGATGAAATATTAAAAAATATTTGCTAAATAATGCTAAGAGGCATTGCATCTTTTATTATAAAAACTGCTATTTCTTCCTTTACTAATAGAATAAATCTGCAAGGAGTTGCCGTGCTTTTAGTTTTTAAGAACAGTGAAATGAACTGGTGGCAATCCGGCGAGGTATCTCTTTTTCATTTGGGGAAGGTCAATATTCAGCATGAGCGATTTTCATTGATAAAGGTTGGGCAAATTTTGGTACTTTTGTAAAAGTTTCTATTGGCTATATGCCGCTTCACTTTATTCTCATGCAAACTCCCGAACTCAATACACGAATTCAGCAGGAGCTCGTAAACAGTATCATACATGGCTTTGGAATTATTTTTGGCATTATAAGCATTCCTATTTTGATTGCTTTTGCCATAAAAAGCAATAATACAGCAGGCGTTATTGGCGCTGCTATTTATGGATTTTGCTTTTTGCAACTTTTTACCTTTTCCACGCTATATCACGGGTTTCAACATGCACAAGTAAAGCGGGTATTTGAAATCCTTGACCACATCAGTATATATTTCCTGATAGCCGGTACCTACACGCCATTTTTATTAATCTATATGAACAATACTTTTGGCATTACGTTGCTAATAGTATTGTGGAGCCTGACTGCGTTGGGGATTGTTTTCAAGATTTTTTTTACCGGTAAATGGAATATTATTTCAACGATTGTTTATGTGGCTATGGGATGTATCCTGGTAGTAGGTGGAAGTACCTTTTTCACTCACATTCCTGGTGATGTAATGACGATGATTCTTATCGGTGGCACTCTTTATCTTTTAGGCGTTATTTTTTATCTCTGGGAAAAATATCCTTATAACCATGCGGTCTGGCATTTCTTTGTGCTGGCGGCCGCTATTTGCCATTATGTAGCTATTTTAATAGCTGTGTAGATGTGAAATATTTGATGAAAGTTTGACAGCGTTTCTCTGATTATTTTCTAATAGAAATTGGAAATAGAATTAAATAATCATTTCTTCATCTGAATTTCCTGACTTTTTATTTTACAAAAAATTGTCTTTACCTTTTCTTCCCAAAAGTTGTAGTTTTAAATAATTTCAGATAAGAAAGTCATATAGGTCTATCGGTGTTCTTTTACATTTTGTAAAAAATTAATCATGCGGTGCCTGCTCCATTATTTTAAAAATATGCAGTATGTATGGAAACAACGCATCCATACTTTCCGATGCGCCTCTTGTTGATCCGGGCAAAGCAATAATGAGTGTATTTCCTTTTAACCCCGCAATACTTCTCGACAGCATGGAGTAGGGCATTTGCTCCTGTCCGTAATTTCTTGCCGCTTCCGCAATGCCGGGAATTTCACGGTCGAGCAACGGGCGGATGGCTTCCGGTGTTACATCTCTTGGCGATAAACCGGTGCCACCGGTGAGAATAAGTAAATCTGTTTTACTTTCACACAAAGCCCTTACTTTTTCTTGTATCACATTTATTTCATCAGGAACAATACTATAATCACTAACAGGAATATTTAATCTTTCAAGTTTACTGATAATAGCTTTACCTGCCCGGTCTTCTTTCTTCCCTGCAGAAATACTATCGGAACAAACGATTACTGCGGCAGAAATCTTTCTCAACGCTTTTTCTGTGTATTGCGATTTGCCGCCTTTTTTTTCTTGTAATTTAATGCCTGTAATTTCAATCTGTTTGTCAATTGGTTTCAGCATATCGTAAATGGTAAGGGCTACCACTGAAGCGCCGTGCATGGCTTCTACTTCTACACCGGTTTTGTAAATGGTATGCACTTCTGTTTCAATAATAATTTCGAGCCCCTCTATTTTATGTTTTACAGAAGCAAACTCGACTGGCAGCGGATGGCAATCAGGGATCATATCGCTTGTTCTTTTTATGGCGAACAAACCTGCTATGCGGCTTGCTTCCAGCACATCACCTTTAGGAACCGTTTTATTATTAACGGCATCAATGGTTTCCTGCATGCTCACTTTTACAATGGCCTGTGCAATAGCAGAGCGATGAGTTTTTATCTTATTGGTTATGTCTATCATAAGGCGATTTTTTTAACTGTTTATTTTCCACTGTTGCTCGCCGGCTTCGAATATTTCCTTTCCCCAAACCGGCGCTTCTTTTTTTATTCTTTCAACAATTTTTTTTACAAACCTCTATGGCATCTTTCCGGTGAACAGAAGATGTAAATACAAACAAGCTTATTTCTCCGGCTTTAACGCTGCCAAGGCTGTGATAAATATGCATACAGGTTAATGAAAATAAACTGAAAGCATCTTCCCTGATCTTATGAAACACCTCTTCGGCCATTTCAGTATAAGCGGTATAATCTATCGCTTTCACTTCTCTGCCATTCTGCATATCGTTTCTTACCTGCCCAAGAAATATACTGTGATCACCGATGGTTTTTTTAGTGCCGTGCTTTGCAATGGTATCTGTTATAAATGCCGGTGAAACGGCACCCTCAGTAAATACTTTATGTTTTCTCTTTTCCATTATTTTACACTGAAATATGCTGTAGTTTTTTCCATTCTGTAATACCGCCTTTTAAACTGTATGCTGAGCATCCGGGAAATTTTTCATTCAGCATTTTTATTGCTGTAAGGCTACGTTTTCCTATTTGGCAAAAAATAACCATTTTGTTTTTTGTTGAAATATCTTTTATTGCCTCTTCAAATTTACTTAAAGGAATTTGTGTAAAGAAAAATTCATCGACTGTAGGTAATTCATCCATCTCACGAACATCAATGATATCTATTTTTTCATGTACTCTAAGTATGTCAAATTCTGCTGCTGTTATTTCAGGAAGTTCTCCGTGTGACCCGCAAAACCACTCATAATTAAATTTCCTGAGTGCTGATTCATTTTCAGGAATGGATGAATTTATTTCCTTTGCCGGAGAAATTATAAAATCATAAAACAAATTGGTTAATGCATTGTATGAAACAATGGTATTGCATAATGGTTTGCCGATTCCGGTAATAATCTTAATTGCCTCTGTGGCCTGCATGGTTCCAATGATACCGGGCAATACGCCAAGCACACCGGCTTCGCTACAGGATGGTGCGGATGCAGGATCCGGCGGTACTGGAAACAGATCACGGTAATTGGTTTTAATATTGCTAACCTTATCAGCCAGATTAAATACACCAACCTGCCCTTCAAAACGAAGTACTGCACCATACACTAACGGTTTATTTAGCAAGACACAGGCATCGTTAACCAGGTAGCGTGTGGCAAAATTATCAGAACCGTCAATCACCAGGTCGTAATCACAAATCAATTCAAAGGCATTTGTTGAATCCAATTTAATGTTATTAATATGAAACAGAATATCCGGATTGAATGGCTTCAATTTGTCCGCTGCTGTTTGCGCCTTAGCCTTTCCAATATCTTCAACAGAATACAAAGTCTGTCTTTGAAGATTAGTCAGTTCTACCAAATCAAAATCAACGATCCCAATGGCTCCCACACCAGCGGCTGACAGGTATTGCAATGCAGGACAACCCAGGCCGCCGGCACCCACTACCAAAACTTTTGCCTGGAACAGTTTTTCCTGGGCAGCGGTTCCAAATTCAGTCAGCAATATCTGCCGCTGGTATCTTTGATATTTAGTTGAAGCATTCATTGTTTTATTTAACCTCCCGAAAAAGCAGGCAGGATGGCAACAGTATCATCTTGATCTAGTTGTGTATTTTCCTGGATTATTTTTTTATTTACAGCAATAGAATATTTGATGGATTGCAATTGCGGCCAGGCTTTGGCAAGAAACTCGTTTAATTCATATGTATTTCTTACATCAGGAATTTTCAAGGCATCCTTGCCGGTGATGTCTGCAATCTGTCCAAATGAAAGTAAATTAATTTCCATGTTACAATTTTTTTATCGCCCTTTGAAGATCGTTATTATCATTGATGTTCAGGAACAGAAAATCATTAAACAATTCATTGTTTTCAATATTTATTTTCAGCAATTCAAAATGTGTTACCATCTCTTGCAATTTAATCATTCTCTGCTCAATAAGTTGCTGCCAAAGAGGTAAACATTCTTTGGAATACACGCCAAATAATGGTTCAATCTTTTCCCGATTCAATGGCAATGTTATTTGAGATTGAGATGCCTGTTCAATCATATATTGAATTGCATCAGTAGTAATATAAGGCATATCACAACTCACTACAAAAATTTGTTCAGAATCGGTATGGCTTAAAGCCGCATGAATACCACCTGCGGGGCCAACATCTGCTATCAAATCAGGAATTACTTCCAAACCAAATTTTTCATACGCAACATTATTTGAAACAATAATTGTTTTATCAACAGCGGGCATCAGTTGGTTAATTATCTTTTGTACAATTGGTTTACCATTGAAATTAAGTAATCCTTTATCAGTACCCATCCGAGAACTTTTGCCTCCCGCGAGGATATATCCGTTAATATTTCTTTTTCTACTGAGCATCTTTTAGGATTTTATTAGTGCGAATCAATTCCTAATCAACCCTTCGCACTTCAATTGATTTAAGCCAGATTACATGTCTTGGACCAGTTTTAATATCATTGGTGCAATTTAACAGCATTGCTCCTTTTTTTGTAATCGATTGGTTATTTTCTTCAAAAATTACATAGGTATTTTCTCCGGTTAGATTGTTGAATATTTCAGCCCATGAAAAAGTTGCTTTGTAACCGTCCGAAGCCCGTGCAACAATGTAAAAATTTCTATCCGTATGGTTTTGTTGCTTTATTCTTGCCTTGTTTAAAATATCTTTTAAAAGCACCCCTCTACTGCTTGCACTATGACTCCTAATGGTACCTGATTGGCAAACTGTATTCAAACTGTCCAGCGCAATGACTCTCATTTGTTTTAAAGAGTCCACTGTAAGAATTAACGGAAATTCTACTTCGCCGGTTATTGAAAGCGAATTACTAAAGAATTTGGCGCTTTCTTCTGTAGTAAATGAATGTTTATCTGATTTTTCTATTTTAGATAATGCTTCACTTTGATTAGATATGTCCTGCTGATCATTTCTGTTACTACACCCGGCATTGACGATTTGCAGAATCAATATTGCAATGGAGGTGACAATTTTCAATTCCTTTTCATTTTAATAGCATTTATATTTTAGCAATCGGTTCTGCATTTTTAGGCAAATAACAGTTTAACCGATGCCATCAGCAAAACGACTGCTAACAATTTTTTCAAATAAGAACTTTCCAATTTCATTGCACCCAAGTAAGAACCGGCCAGGCCGCCTGCGAAAGCAACTACTATCATCCACACCATTTCAGGCCTGAAATCAAAACCCTTTGTGAAAGGCCTGCTAATCCAGCCATTGAATTTACAAGAATGAATAAGGCCGATACAGCAGCCGTTTGTTTCATATTTGCCCAATGCAACAGCAATATTATCGGGCTTAAAATAATACCTCCACCAATGCCTATCATACCTGAAAACAACCCAATAAGTGCGCCTATAATCAATGAGGTAAAAAGTTTTTGTTCCTTTTGGGTTTCTTCTGCATTAAATTTCACACCTCCCAGCCGCACCACGGGGAAAAGAAGAAGAACACCCAATATCGTTTTATAAATTTTTGCGTCAACTACAATTAGTCCCCCAATAAAAGCTGCCGGAATAGAGGCGATAGCGAATGGCCAGAATAATTGCCACTTGAAATGACCACTTCGGTAGTATTGTATGAATGCAATGAGTGAAACAAAAATATTCAGCATTAAAGCCGTTGGCCACATCGTTTCAGGTGCAAAGGAAAAAAATGCCATCAGCGCCAGGTAACCGCTGGCTCCGCCATGCCCAACCGAAGAATACAGGAAGGCTACCAAAAACAATAACAAATAAAATATAATTTCTGTGTGCTTAGTTTTTCCTGATTAAATCTCTTGCTTAAGAATTTTTTTCAGTTAATCATAAGAACATCTACCATTTCTCCTTTCAAAAAATTTTCTTTGCCTTCTTCCAACTCAATAAGGCAATCAGCAATGGCAAAAGAATTCATCAGGTAACTTTCCTGGTTATTTAATATGGTAACATTTCCCTCATTTGTCTTTCCTTTCAGAAAATATGTAAGACCTGCTTTCTTTTTATAATCATTTGCCAGCGGCATCTTAATTATTTTTTGATATTGTCTTTTTGTAAAGCTGCTGATAGCAGGCACCACGTACTCATAAAAGCAGGTTAATACCGATCCAGGGTTCCCCGGCAGGCCAAAGACAAGAGTCTGATTCCGCTTACCAAAGTAAATTGGCTTACCAGGTTTTTGTTTCACTTTATGAAAAATATCTTCTACACCGCACTTTTTAAGTGCCGGCAATACCAGGTCATAATCACCTACAGATACTCCACCGGTCAATATAAGTATATCGCTATTTAATTGCCTTTCTATTGATTTAATTATTTCTTCTTCATAGTCATCAACCACCTCTACAGAAAATGGGGTAATACCTAAGTTGTTCAAGGCAGCAACCAAGCCAAAAGAATTAGACTCATAAATTTTCCCATCAGTTATATTCTGCCCTGGTGCTATCAACTCTTTGCCGGTAACAATAATACTGATTACCGGGTTGGAAAACACATCAACTTTTTCAATGCCAATACCTGCCAAAAAAGAAATGGCCGGAGCAGTAAGTAATTGCCCTTTGCTTAATGCCCGATCGCCTTTTTTTGTTTGAGAACCACGAAGCCGTACGTTAGCACCTTTAGCAAGCTGTGCATTTTCTATGTGAATTATTTTTTCATTTTTCGTTACATGCTCCTGTATTACTACCGTATCTGCACCTGCAGGCAATGCTGCACCGGTATAAATGCGAACGGCCTGAGACGCTTTGATTTCAATAGCATCATCATTGCCAGCCTGTATTTCACCAACTACTTTAAGGCCACTCTTGCCATCCCAATTTTCATAAGAAAAAGCATAACCATCCATTGCTGATTGATGAAATGGTGGCGTATCTATCGAGGAATATACAGGCTTTGACAAGACATGGCCCTGAGACTTTAACAATAATCTGCTTTCTATTCTTTCACTATTACAATTCTCTGAAATTAATTTTTTTGCTTCGGATATACTGATCATGGTTGCATGTATTTCTTATAAGAATTATCAATCGTTGGTGTAACCTGGCAGTTAAAAATCAAATGAATAACAATTTATAATCAATTTATAATCTCCATTATTTTTTACCGGCAATGTGTTTATTATCTGCCAAAAGAACTCTCCAGAAATCCAGCGCATCACCGGCCTTGATATTTACAGCACTTGTTCTGCCTCGGTTAAGCCCCACACCACTAACCATCTTATCCAGAATTCCACGAAAATGCCACAAAGTATCAGTATAATACCAACCGTTATCACCTCCAATACTGAAAAAAAGATTGGCCACTTCTTCCACATCATCCTTATCAATTTCAATCCACTTCTTGTCTTTGTAGCAACCATGCACGGGCACTTCTATGTAATCGCTTACTTCTAATTTACTGATGCTACTTCTAGCTGCATCTTTCCAGCTTGAAACGACCATCTGTTGTTTTATTCGCTCAAATGCCATTTTAATGGCATCGGCATAAGAAATTAATTCCTGCGGAATAATGCCGCGGATGGAAAACTCTTTACATACCACATCACTTTTCATACTATGCACCAACTGCCTTGCAATGGTAATATTTGCTGATGTAGTAAGATTGAGCCAGTAAGCAGATAAACCGGGAAATGGTACCGGCAATGTAAAAATAAACCGTTCGTAATCACGGACTTTGGCAAATTGTAAAAACATTTGTCTATAAGTTAAAACATCCGGGCCACCAATTTCAAAAGTCCGGGAAAAAGTTTTTTCATTCAGAAGGCATTGATGTAAATAGTTTATTACATTTCTTATGGCAATTGGCTGGCACCTGCTGTTGAGCAAACGCGGCGTAATCATCACCGGTGTTTTTTCGGTTTTGTCACGAATAATTTCAAAGCTTACGCTGCCTGAGCCTACAATGATACCTGCCTCAATAATAGTATAAGGAATTCCAGAACGGATGAACACATCCTTTACCACTTTGCGGTCAAACAAATGTTTTGAAAGATTTTCTTCATTGCTGATTCCGCTCAGGTAAATAATCTGTTTCACCTTTGTTAAAGAAACCACCAGTATAAAACAACCAGCAGCCCTCAATTCATATTCTTTAAGTGTTGTGGATGTATCACCCAATGATTGGATGAGATAATAGGCGGCATCAAACTCTTTATTCTTAAAATATTGAATGGCATTTTCAGGCTGCAAAAAATCGTATTCAATAATATTGATTTTCTCCAATATACTTTTTGAGGGTTTAAAGCAGTTGACATCCCTCACCACACAGGTTACCTCATGCCAGGCCTCAACCAGTACCGGCAATAATCTCATACCGATGTAACCATTGGCTCCTGTAAGCAAAATACGCATATTATTTTTTTACTCAACCGCCGATGTGAATCATACTGCGGTTATTGATTTTTGTAATGTCCAAATTCTCATTAATATTTTTTATCTGCCCTCCGAGTTTTTCTTCTTTCATCCATACGCATTGTTTTATCAAAGGGGCTATATCCATTCCCTTCCTGAGTGCGCCAAGAATATCCATTTCAGATTTTGAGAAAAGACAATTTTTCATTTTACCATCAGTAGTCAAACGCATGCGGTTGCAGCCACCACAAAAAGGTTGGGTCATGGTGCTGATGACAGCGAATGTACCATCGTGGCCGGGAACAAAATACTTCTTATCAGTATCCTGTTTTGAATCTTTCAATTTCATGAATTGATATTGAGTGGAAATCTTATCCAACATTTCCTGATACGAGAAAACTTTTTCACGGCTCCATTCATTGCCAGCAAAGGGCATAAACTCAATGAAACGTACATGCAGTGGAAAATCTTTTGTCCAGGCTATAAAATCATTCAGCTCATCATCATTTATACCTTTCATAACTACCACATTTATCTTAACATGAAAACCATGATGCAACAGAAGTTGAATATTTTCTGTAATGAGATTGACTTCATCCCGTTTGGTAATGGCAAAAAACTTCTCCCTAATCAGCGAATCCAAACTTACATTTACAGATCGAATGCCGGCACGCTGAAAGGTGTCAATGTATTTGTCAACAAGAACTCCATTAGTGCTGATGGCAAGTTCTACAGGATATTTGGATAAGCGTTCTATAATTTCCTGAGCATCTTTTCTTACAAGCGGTTCACCACCGGTAAGACGGATTTTTTTCACTCCTTCTTTCACAAAGACGGAAGCAATCTGACCAATTTCTTCAGCAGTCATGCGGGGCAATCCTTTAAAGTAACCTTTGGGCAGATCAACCGGATTACAATAGCTGCAGCGCAGGTTGCATTTATCTGTAAGGGAGATACGCAGGTAATCGTGTATCCGGTTAAATTGATCTGTCAGCATTTGTATTAATTTTATGGCTAAGACTATTTCAATGGTAGCTCCACCGAAAAATATTTTTTCATTTTTTCTGTTATTTTTTCAAAGTCACTTTCCGTTAAATATTTATGTGCCAGTGGAAACACCACATTATCTTCCCTGAAAATATGCAGACGGAGTAATTCTACAAGAGCGAGCCCTTGTTCGATAGCAGTATCTATCAGTAGTGCATAAGAAACCCGATCAGTGAGACGGGAAGAAATGCCCATCAGGCTAAAAGTAAGTGTGCCCAATTCCATCGTTTTAATATGGTCGTGTTCCAGCATATCAACAGCTGTTTCAGGTACCGGGCCGGTCCCATGCTCTCCATTATCAATCATTCGGTCGTGAATAATAGGGAATAAAACTTTTTCCTCTTTGAGGTTATGCAAAACTATTTTATCATCCAGGAATTCAAAAAATTCACCCAGTTTACTATTCCTGTCTTTGTTTATGCCTTCTTTCTTAATCTCCAGTAAGTTTTTTTCAAATTCATCCAGTTTCGCCAGGGTAATCTTATGCTCATCTACCAGCATCTGAAAAACAGGGTGCAATAGCTCATAAGGAATGGGTTCTGTGGCAGGTGGTTTATAGGCTTCTGGTGGATCCATGGGAGAATAAACAGGATCTGTACCGGCATCTTTTTCAACAAATCTTTTTATATAATCGTCTTTTTTAGGATCTGCTTTTTCAAAAATATTATTCATCATGTTTGTTTATTTAGGTATCATTTAGTGCATTATCAAATTTAAAAACTCAATATTGGTTTTTCCATGATTGTGCTCATGTTTAATAATGAGATATATCATTTTAAAATGTTTGTGTTTTATTTTTTGCAGTTATGAATTGGGATATTAAACTCCGCAGCAGGCCTGTGAACGTTAGGAGCCAAGCAAACATCGCTATATAAATAAATGTTTCATAGAGGTAATGCAAAAAAGGAATATGCAATGCTTTTGCCATTCGGAAAGTGCATACAGCGTACATGCCCTGGGGAAAGACCGCTCCCCAATACAAAGGATCATATTTAAGGGGGTATTTTTTATAAACGTGTCTCCAGATGGCTAAAATGATAAGCATCGGAATCCACCAGGTGCCGGTTGCCCAATAAAACACGGTGAATCCTTTTAGAAAGGGGAGTAGTGATTCAAGCAAGGGAGCATCAGGCGCATTAAGAATAAGTACAGATCCACCTAACGTTGAAATGGCCATGGCTCCCATGTTTATCCAGTAAGGTGGTGCAAGGTCGCCGGGTGAAAATTTAAAAAAAGTGTAGCGATAAAAAATAAGTGAAATCATCCAGATATAAAACATGCCGCCCCAAAGCCACATGGAAAGCGCAAAGAAATTTATTTCTATCCGGTAAGGTTGCTTTATGTGAGATGCAATTAACGCACAAAGTATTGAAACAGATTGTGTGGCTACAATAGCTGTAAGCCATCCGCCTGTAATACCCTTGTCGAGGGTGGGCTTATTCTGCTGCGTAGTAAGTGTGGTAAAAATAGTATAGGTGAAAAAAAGCCATAATAAAACACCAAAGATAAGCAGCGCTATAGCTATTGTTAAAGCCTCAAATATTAAAATGTATTGGATCCCGAGTACACAGGTTCCGGCAACAGATGTAAAAAAGCCGGTTCCGGTCATGTGATTGGTTAAATCGGCTTTAAGGAATTTGAAGTACCAGATCAGACGAAGAATAGTCAGTATCCACAAAATAACATAGAAAATATTATTGAGGAAAAACAATATGATGGCAATCAACTTCATATCCATCAGGAAAGTGCCAATAGAAATAATGCCGGTAGCCATTACCAGTGCAAAATATGCCGGGGACAGATTTTTGATGCCTTCTTTAATTTCTTCAGCAATTATTCTTGATGTAGAAATTGTTTTATTGCTTTTGAGTTGCTCCATTTAGTTTTTATAAAAAATTTAAACTAGCGAAAAAGATTTGTTCACAAACCTGTTATTAAAAATATAACTACCGGGTAGTTTTATCAGTAACGGCCCTTATGGCCAGACGCTGTAACACAATACAAATGGCCACCAAAGCTGCAAGAAACATCCAGCATGAAGTCCAGACGCCGGAAGATTTGAGTAAATAACCAAAGATAATCGGCCCAAAGAAACCGCCCAGTCCGCCCAATACACCCACGATGCCGCCTACCGTTCCAATATTTTCGGGATAATAATCTGAGATATGTTTGTAAACGGCTGCTCCGCCAATGCCCATCATAATTCCAATTATGAACACCAAAAATGAAAATATCCATTTATTAGCCTGGAAATAAATCATGGTAACCCCCTTTGCCAATAATTCACCTTTCATAACTTCATCTCCCTTTTTTACATTAACAACCTGGTGAAATGATGTTGTCGGAAGAAATAAAAATCCTTCCTCATCATGGTGAATTCCAAAGCGTATGGTAACTTCTGAAGAATCGCCGGCCTTGCTCTGAAGTAAATATGTATCATCGCCTACCACTATCTCATTATTTGTAACGAGGCTTACCATGCCTGACTTATTGGCCATAACACCTTGCCCGGGTGCCTGAATTTCCATGCGTGGTATAAAGAGAAAAATCATGCATACTATACAAGTTCCAAAAACCCATAACAACACTAAACGGGCACCCACTTTGTCGGCCAGCCAGCCACCGGCAGCCCTGAATAACCCGGCGGGTAAACTAAATGCAGTGGCCATGAACCCCGCAGTTACAATGGACATGGAATATACATTCACATAATACGGGATGAGCCATTGTGCCAGCGCAACAAAACTTCCAAAGACGAAAAAATAATATAACCCGAACCGCCATACCCTGGATTCTTTCAAAGGTGATAAACGCTGTATCATTGTTTTAGATTCTTCCGGTATTTTATTTTTGGTGGCCAAAAGAAAAATTATTCCCGTTATCACAAGGAGGGCAGCATATAGCATAGGTAAATAACGCCAGGCTTCAAGATTGGCTCCGTGATTGGTGAGTTTATTTAAAACAGTTGGCGCAAATAAAGTAGTAAGCGCAGCTCCCATTGTACCTGCACCAAAAATACCTAACGCCGTGCCATGTTTTTTTTTAGGATACCATAAGCAGGTATATGCAACACCGGCAGCAAAGGAAGCTCCTGACAGTCCAAACCCGAAGCTGAGTAACAGAAATGAAGTAAAACTATTTGCCTGTGATAGAAAGAACATTGGAATGGCGCAGAAAAATAAAATAACTGCCATCACCCATTTTCCTCCAAACTTATCTGTCAGTATTCCAACAGGTAAGCGAAAAACAGATCCAACTAAAACGGGTACGCCCAGCAGCCATCCAATCTGAACCGGGCTCCAGTTAAACACACCGTTATTAACAAGGAATGTAACCAATACACCATTTATCATCCAAGCAGCAAAGCAAACCGCAAATGCAAGTGTATTAAAAAAAAGAATCCGATGAGAGGCTATGGTTATTTTTTGTTCCATAAAAAATCAAATGTTTTATTCAGCTTTTCTGCTAAAATCCATTCTTCCCTCACCAGGAAATTTTTGTGTACAGCGAACCATATAAATTCCTCCCGGTACTGTGATACTGTCTTTAAAAACCGGATGAAAGCTGTTGCAGTTTCTATACATCTTGCCATTCACTTCATACTCAAATTCAACCCCCTGGCCTACTGCAAAAACATTACAAAACCGAATTGTTTTGCCCTGTACATATTCCGGTGTTTTTAATAATGCACCCTCGATACGAAATTGTTGAAATATTAAAATGATGGCAACTGAAAGGATGATAAATAATACGGAATTGATTATTCTTCTGATCCTGGATTCTGAACGGATAATTTTTAAAAGGTTATTGATAATTCCACCGACAACAAGGCAAAGCAGTATGCCTTTTACTACCTGGCTGGTTAATAATTCATCATCTGTAACAATATTAAGTAACACAACTAATTATTTTTTGGGCGATGTAACGACCAGGGTGTACGGGGACTGCGAACCTTTCTTCTGCCCCAATACCATCTTACCTGCTGATATGGCCGCCAGATATAATCGAAGGGGGGAACCAAGAAATGTATAAGCCTCGAAAAAGGAACGATACCGATAATGGTAAAAGCGCCAACAATATGTAGTCTCACCGTCCATGGCAGCAATGAAACTGATGATATATCGGGCTGTAGTATGAATATGGAATGTAAATAAGGAACCAGTAATGTAGAGAACCAGGATGATCCCCAGCGAAAGTTATAAGCAATCCACAGGCCGGTGACGGTTTGCAGTATCAGCAACATATAAACAACGAAATCCATTTTATTGGTAACAAACCTGAGACGGGGTGTAGTATATCGCCTGATTAAAAGATTGATAAGCCCAATAAGCATGCTGATACCAAAAATGAATGCACTGATTTCCAGAATCATAAGGCGCAGCGGCTGGCTGTTCCAGGCCAATATTCCTCTGGGAATTAAAAAAGCAACTAAGTGCCCAGTGAAAATAAATAAAATCCCCCAGTGAAAAGGAACAGAACCATAAAATAATTTTCTTCCTTCAAGGAACTGGGAAGAAAGTGAGGAGAACTGGAAACCTTTATACTTATAACGATAGATTGAACCAATTAAAAAAACAGCTAGTGCAACATAAGGCAGCGCAATCAGAAAAAAGTTATTAAGCGTATCCATGGTTCTTTTTTTAATGTTAATCTTTCTCAATGTTCATTTCAGTATCGATACTACGGGTATAATCTGCCTGTGGGCTTTTTCCTGAACATAATGGGGTATTGCCATTAACACCGGCAGCCTCTTCCTGTTCAGTTTGTTGGTTTAAGAATTCATTTACAGCGGCATCATAACCAAAATCATTTTCTAAAGCAACGAATAAGGCTTTCAGGCAATGTTGAAAAACGAGCCTGTAATTTTGAGAACTTTCTAATAAAACTTTTTGATGCTTTTTAAATACTATATCTTTTTTTTCAACCCTTTCAGTAGAAAATTCATCAATCATTTTTAAAACGGCGGGAATTAATAACCGGATAGTAATCTCACAACGCATATTATCGTCCTTCATTTTAGAATGCAGGTTTAATACATTGGGCAGATGATCCGCTAATTCAGTATAGCATTCGTTTCCGGCACTCCTGTGTTCTGTATTAAGATTCACCAGTAACTGCCCCCGTTTATAATCTTCTCCAAAAAGGATAAAGCCAATATCCAGCGTAGTAATGGCCTGTAAGTCAAAAGTGCGAAGGAAAAGTTCTTGTATTTCGGTCAACGAGGATGATTCAGTAAACTCTGCAAAAGGTTTCAGAGCTGCTGCAGCTTCAGGTAGCGTTTCTAAAAGATAAACCTGAATATCGTTTATCTTTTTTCTATACACTTCGTTTTCGGGGTATATAAAAAGATCTGCAAACCGACTGTAGTCAATCAGATATGGATAGGCTGCAACCATTTCTCCTGCATTAATTTCTGTTGTGATTCCCATGCTTTAATTATTAATTGTTTTACTTACTTTTCTATATACCCCTTTTTATTGACCCCTTTATTCCAAAGCCGGCTTCACCTTTTGTATCACCCGTAAAATCAAGCATTTCAATAGCCTGTTCCCGGTGTGCTGCAGGAATTACAAAACGTTCTTCAAATTTTGGCAATGAGGTAAGCGCATAAATAGCATCTGCCACTTCTGCAGTTAAGCCTGCATCTTTTAAAGTAAAGTCGGCTTTCTCATCACTCACATCTCCTACCGTTACGCGGCGTCGGTGAATACGCACAGCCAGCAATTTCTTCCATTTATCTTTTACTATTTCTTCATCTCCAGCACTGAATAAACTGGCGATATACTTTAATGGAAAACGTATTTCATCCAACGTTCCCCAAAGCTCTTTGGTGCTGGTATCGTACAACCAGTTATCATCCCATTTTTTTGCAATAGGATCCATTTTATCCTGCTGTTCCTTATTATCTACTTTTTTTACTGTTGCCATTACGGGGAGCAATGGTGGTACATAAAACAACATAGGTAGTGTACGGAATTCCGGATGGAGAGGTAATGCTAGGCCCCATTCTTTTACAAACTTGTACACAGGAGAAAACTGTGCTGCATGGATGGTGGAATCAGCAACACCATTCATTTTTGCTGCCCGGATTACTTCCGGATCAAAAGGATCAAGAATTAAATCAAGCTGGTTTTTAATGAGGTCTTTTTCATCTCCATGTACTGCAGATTCTATTTTATCTGCATCATACAGCAATACACCCAGGTATCTAATTCTTCCTACACAGGAGTGCATACAGGCAGGAGCCAAGCCGGCTTCTATACGTGGATAACAAAGAATACATTTCTCTGATTTTCCGGTGTACCAGTTGTAATATGATTTTTTGTATGGGCATGCTGTTACGCACATTCTCCATGCACGGCAAACTTCCTGGTTTATTAATACTACACCATCTTCTCCTCTTTTGTAAATTGCTCCTGAAGGACAGGAAGCAACACAGGAAGGATTTAAACAATGATTACAAATCCTGGGTAGATAAAAAAATGCCATCTTTTCTAATTGAAACATTACTTCCTGTTCTTCGGGAGAAATGTTTTTCATATTTGGATCGTTGCGGGCAAAGTCCGGGGTGCCACTGAGATCATCATCCCAATTGGGGCCCATTTTTATATCAATTGGTTTTCCTGTAATTAATGAAACGGGCCTGGCAGTAGGTTGGTCATCTCCTTCGGGAGACTCGATAAGGTCTAAATATTTATAGGTAAAGGGTTCGTAATAATCATCTATAACGGGAAGGTTAGGGTTATAAAAGATATTAGTAAGCCCTCTTCTTTTACCTGCTCCTTTAAGTGTAATCTTTCCATTTTTCTTTTCCCAACCGCCTTTGTAAATTTCCTGGTCTTCCCACTTGGTGGGATACCCTGTACCGGGTTTAGTTTCCACATTATTCCACCACATATATTCTGCGCCCTTCCGGTCGGTCCAGATATTTTTACAGGCGATAGAACAAGTGTGGCATCCGATACACTTATCTAAGTGAAATACCATTGCTATTTGTGAACGAACATCCATAATCTAAAAATTTAGAGTTCAATATTTAAAATTTTATCAATCTTACCAAACTAGTTTTTCCATTTTCTTTACAATCACATGTGTATCTCTTTGCGGAGCCACCGGCCCCCAATAATTAAAGTGATAAGAGAATTGTCCATAGCCGCCATTCAAATAATTTGGTTTGAGGTGTATACGTGTAACGCTGTTGTGTCCACCACCCCGCCTGTTTCCACGCAGTTGTGATTTGGGAATGCCTACCGTTCTTTCCGGCACATGATATACAATACAAACACCCGGCGGAATCCTTGAACTTACACAGGCTCTTGTAACATACACACCATGGTCATTATGTACTTCTACCCAATCGTTGTCTTTTATTCCCAGCGTTTCGGCATCTTTTTCACTCAGCCAGCAGGGCTCGCAACCCCGGGAAAGCGTGAGCATCCTCAGGTTTTCCATATAAGTAGAATGGATATGCCATTTACCGTGTGGAGTAAGATAGTTAAGCGCCATCGCTTTCCCACTTTTCCAGGTTTCTCTCAAATCGCCATACACTTCAGGACAAGGAGCTGGCTTAAACGTTGGCAGGTGTTCACCATAAGCGATGTATAGTTCCTGGTCAAGATAAAAATGTTGCCTTCCGGTAAGTGTTCTCCAGGGAACAAGCCGTTCTACATTGTATGTATAAGCAGCATAAGCTCTTCCATTATTCATTAAGCCCGACCATACTGGAGAAGTATTGTAACGATGTGGTTTAGCAAGTAAATCGGCATAGCGGATCATTACATCTTTGCTTCCTGCTGCAAGATCAGCAAGAACAAGTCCAGTTTTCTTTTCCATGTATTGATACGCTTTTTCTGTAAGCTTACCATTGGTTAATGTAGAAAGATGAAGCAACGCATCGGCAGCCCATTCATCTTCCTGTATAGAAGGCAATATTTTATCCTGGAATTTCCTGTGGTGAAAATGATGAGAGCTGCACATTTCATCATACTCTTCCTCGCAGGTATAATGATTTCCATGTGCACCTAAACCGTTTTTCCGAATACCCTCACCCAGGGTGATGAATTTTTCATACAACAAAGTATAATCTCTTTCTACCACGGTCAGTTTATGCATTGATTTACCCAAAACGGCTTCACACTCTCCATGGTACCAGTCTTTGATGGTGGGCTGTGTAATTTCATCGGGTGTATCATGGCTAAGCGGTGTAGCAACAATATCTTTTTGTACTTCGGAGAAATATTTTTTAGAAAGTTCACTGGTAACTTTTGCTACATTTTTAAAAATATCCCAATCGGTTTTTGATTCCCACACCGGAGCGATGGCCTGCCCCAGCGGATGAATAAATGAATGCATATCGGTACTGTTCAAATCTGCTTTTTCGTACCAGGATGCTGCGGGCAAAACAATATCTGAATAGAGGGCAGAAGAATCCATCCTGAAATTAAGATCAACCACCAGGTCTAATTTTCCTTCAGGTGCTATATCGTGCCATACTACTTCTTCCGGTTTTTCATCCGCATCTTTTGAGATTACATTGTTGTGTGTACCCAGGTAATGTTTTAAGGCATATTCATGTCCTTTCATACTGGCCAGTATGGCATTGCCACGCCAGATATACCATACTCTTGGATAATTTTCTTCCGCTTCAGGATCACTGACGGAATATTTAAGTTCTTTGGATTTTAATTTATTCAAAACATAAGCCTTGATATCCTCATCTGTTATTGCGCCGTTTGCAACAGCTTGTTTAGTAAGCTCCAGAGTATTCTCATTAAACTGCGGGTAAAAGGGCATCCATCCGTTTCTTACGGATGTGAAAATAGTATCCGCTACATGTTTGTCTGTCCATTTATTTTCATGAACGGTATTGTATTTTGAATAGTGACCATCGTAACGATATTGGCAAGTGTTGATATAATGCCAGATCGGGGCCTGCTGCAACCTGGATACCGGAACCCAGTCTTTTGCAAATGAAATAGCGCTCCAGGATTCAACAGGGGCAAGCTTTTCCTGGCCTACGTAATGATTAAGGCCACCGCCATTTTTTCCTACACAACCTGTTACCATAAGTGCCATTGCACCGGCCCGGTAGGTGAGGTTTTGATGATACCAATGGTTAATTCCCGCACCTATAATAATCATGCATTTACCCTTTGTGGCATTGGCTGTATCTGCCCATTCCCGGGCAAACTGAAGAATTGTTTTTGAATCAATGCCCGTAAATATTTCCTGCCATGCGGGTGTGTATGCCTGATCAGGATCTGTATAATCTTTGGGATAATCTCCACCTAAATCCCTGTCAACACCATATTGTGCCATCATTAAATCATATACAGTTGTTACAGGTACTTTGCCATTCACAGTATCAAGCCATTGCACAGGAACACCACGGTTAGCTTTTTTTGCCAGGCCAAATTCAGTAAACTCAACAAGCAGGGTTTCATCTTTTTTATTTAAGAATGTAAGAACAGGATCAAAGTTTTTATCTGTTTCACCACATTCATATTTCATATTCCATTTACCGCCATTCTTGTCCCAGCGGTAACCTATGGTTCCTTTAGGAGAAACAAGTTCTCCACTTGCCTCATCAATAGATAAAAATTTCCAATCTCCATTTTCAATATCCTTCCATTTTGAAAGTTCATTGGCACGAACCATACGGCCCGGTGTAAATACATCTCCAACTTTATCGAGATGCACCAGCATAGGACTGTCTGTGTATTTTTTTACATAGTCAAGAAAGAAAGGCGTTTGTTTTTCGTAATGGTATTCTTTAAGAATGATATGAGTTACTGCCATCCATAATGCGCCGTCACTACCGGCATGATTCGGAATCCACTGATCGGCGTATTTACATACCTGGCTAAAGTCGGGAGAGAATACCACGGCCTTAGTTCCGTTGTGGCGTGATTCCGCAAAAAAGTGACAATCAGGAGTCCGGGTCATGTTGAGATTTGCACCCATATCTGCAATCATTTTTGCATTGTACCAGTCAGCGCTTTCACATACATCAGTTTGTTCACCCCATATTTCAGGAAAGGCCGGTGGCAGATCGCAATACCAATCGTAGAAGCTTAGATTTACACCACCAAAAAGTTGAAGAAATCTTGCTCCTGCAGCATAACTAAGCATAGACATCGCAGGGATGGGTGAGAATCCAATAACGCGGTCAGGTCCATATTTTTTAGCGGTGTAAATATTTGCAACGGCCATTATTTCTAATACTTCATCCCAACTGGCACGCCGGAAACCACCTTTTCCTCTTGCCTTTTGATAGCGGGTGCGTTTTTCTTTATCATTCTGAAGATTTTCCCATGCTTTCAACGGATCACCTCCTGTTCTTTCTTTTTCTGCTCTAAATAAATCTAACAATACTCCACGAATGAGCGGATACTTGATTCGCAAAGGACTATATAAATACCAGGAATATGAAATTCCACGTTGGCATCCACGGGGTTCATAAGGAGGTAATTGATCTTCGAGCAGGGGATAATCTAACTGCTGTGTTTCCCATACCACAATGCCTTCTTTTACATGAATTGCCCAGGAGCATCCGCCAGTGCAGTTTACACCATGTGTGCTGCGGACGATACGGTCATGCTGAAAACGGTTGCGGTAAAACTCTTCCCATTTACGGGTTTTGGGCGATATGATGTCTTCGATCCAACTCATAATTTTAAAATTTAATTATTGGAATTCTTTTTAGTGTATTTCTAGGAATAAAATATCAGGCTGATTTAGTTTGTCTTTTAAAAATTAAATAGTTTACTGGTCTTTGTTTTCTTCTTATCCAGAAAAAAGAGAACAGGATAAGCAGCACAATTGCACCCACAATACCGCCAGTCATCAAATCCTTTCCTGCCGGGTTTGTTGGCTGTGTTGTAGCTGCCACAGTGTCTGCACTTTTCAGAAATGCGAGGAGATTGGAGATCTCCTGCTCTGTTAACGGTTTACCTTCGTAAGATTTTTGCATTTGTGGAAAAGGCATACCGGCAATAATTCCTTTAACGCCATCTGCTGATAATCTTGTAACTGCCTGGGTAAGGTCTTTAGCAAGCGCGCCACCACTGATAAATTCTTCCATATCTACATTGTGGCAGGAATTACAAGCAGGTCCTTGGTTTATAAAACGCACATTACCTACAAATAAAGATTTACCTTGCTGGGTATCGCCTGTATTTTGTGCTGAAACAGGAAAACCATGCATGATAAAGATTAAACTGCTGATTAGTACAAAAAGGAGATGCATTTTCATAATACTTTCATTTAAAAAACGACTTATTACTACTATAATAATCTGTCAGTTGCTCCACTAAACCCTTATTTACCCTTAACAGAAACACAATAAGGAGTAGCATAATGAAAATAACAGTCAGTAGAAATATATTAGTTGTTGTAAAGAATGAATCTGTGGCTTTTCCAATCTGCTTGTTTGTTTGATCGGATGTAAGTGCTGGGCTTGTAATAGTTGGAACCGAACTTTCAGCGCCAATGTAAGCGATTATATTTTTTATCTTTTCATCGGTGAGGGTTGGCTGGTCTGGCATAACTGTTTGGTTAAATGCCTGGAAAAGTGAATCGGCATATTTATCCCCGCCTTTTACGACGGCTTGAGATGATTTTATAAATTTCACGATCCAGTCTTCGGGTCTTCTTTGAGAAAGGTTAACCAGATCAGGCCCCACCAGCTTTCCTTTGCCAATAGAATGGCAGGCTGCACATATCTGTTTAAATTCAGTTTCTCCGGCAAGCTGCGCTGAAACATTTATGACGGAAGCAGTGAGTAATATTGCCGTTGCAATAAAGAATTTTAAAATTATTTTCATACTGCGAAATTTTATTTTCAGCAAATTCTTACAACTTATAATTTCAACTCCAATCAAATCCTGGTCTTCAATTCAGTTTAATACTACATACTGGTGGTCGGTTTTGCTTTTAGTTGCTAATTTAGGACAAGATACTCCTTAATTATTTATATTTGTCTAAAATTGTCTAAAATATTTTCCACAAACTGTTTACTATTAAAAGTTGAAAGCGGTCTTGCAGGCATAAGCCGAATGACGGCATGAAAATTTTAATAGGACCCGGGCAAACGAGATATCAGCAACGATACCGGAGAAATAACTGATACAGAAAATAGAAACATATCCCTGAACAACCCATAATGAAAATGGTATTAAATAAAAAACCTTCTGATTCTGAAACCATCAAAACTGAAGTGGTTTGCCCGAATGATACTAATACAATGGGCCTGCTAAAAGGAGGCTCCTTGGCGGAATCGATGGAAATGCGGCCGTATCTGACAAACCCATTCTGAAAAGATTTGTGTAACTGTCTCAATAAACCAGGTGGATTTTAAGGAAATGGCCAGAGTGGGTGATATCATTACGATCAAAGCCAGAATAACAAGAGCCGGCTCCAGAGTGATGCATCTGTAACAGCCATATTAAATTACCTGAAAGATGATAATTCGCTTGTACGATATACCGCACTGAAAGGCCTTAATAATTTTTCATCCGACCGGTGGAAGAATGCTGTTGCCCCACTATTGCTGGATCGTGTAAAAGCAGTACGGATTGGGGCTGCTAATCTGTTTATTAATATTCCCCCGTCACAAATTGAACCTGCCTTTGTTCAGCCATTCAACAATGCTAAAAATGAACTTTATAAATACGTTATTTTTCAAACCGATTTTGCACAGGGCAGTGCAATGGCCGGGGAGTATTTTCATAAACAAAATGATCTGGCAATGGCCAAAAAATATTACCTGCGGGCATTAGCCAAAGACAGTCAGCTGGCTGGCGTAAGGGTTAACCTTGGCAGCTATATTAAATGGCGATGGTAATGACCAGGAGGCGCACCGGCAACTTTTAATCGCCTCAAAACTTGAACCTAAGAATGATCATATTCTCTTTAGCCTTGGCTTACTCTATGCCGAGTTAAAGTTGTTTGACAAAGCAGAGGAATCGTTGAAAAAAGCATTTACCGTAATTATAAATAACGTAAAAGCACAATACAATTATGGATTATTACTTCAACAAAGAAACAAACAGCAGGATGCCGAAAAAGGTTATAAACTGGCATGCAAACAGATCCAGCGAATGCCGAAGTATTAAAGGCTCTTATAATTTTATAGCTGCAAACAAATCAGACAGAGAAAGCCCGGCCTGCAGGAAAAGTTTTACAACAATATCATGGGATAGATCCCCGGTATATACCATTATTAAGGCAAATGGGGCTTCAATAAAACATGTAATTATTTCCCTGCAACTTATTTCATCGGGAGCTTTTTTGTTTAGTTGTTCGAAAAGGGCTTCAAAGTATAATAACACAAAACATTAATTTCTATCTTCTCCATCTATTGTTTCTTAATTGCATGATGCAGCTTACGAATTATTTGATGGATTATCTATTCCGCAAAATCAAAATTATTATTGACGAGTAATTTTTGCCGCATACGATTGCTACAATCACATAATTTTCGTCATATATGGGGTATAATAAAAGTATTTAAATACTTTTATTGAATAATAGTTCTTATCTTTGTGGTATCATTCAAAATAACATTTAAAATATGCAAGCAACAGCAGAAAATATCCTCAACGTAACCTTACTTGAGCCAAGACAAAAACACCCAACCATCTTTGTTCGTTTTGATGAATTGAATGAAGGTGAAAGCTTAACCATTCATAACGACCATGACCCCAAACCTCTGTATTATCAACTACTGGGAGAAAGGGGAAATATTTTTGAGTGGGAATACCTGGAGCAAGGGCCGGAATGGTGGAAAGTGAAAATATCAAAACGAATTACCGGAGAAGATGACGAAACGCTAGGACAGATTGCGGCAAAGGATTTACGCAAGGCCGAAGTGTTTAAAAAATATGGGCTCGATTTCTGTTGCGGTGGCAAAAAAACGGTGAAGGAAGCCTGTGCAGAAAAAGGGCTGGATGTAACTAAGGTTGAACAGGAATTGCAGCAGGCTGACAAAGTGCTTTCTTCCCGTCCGATTCCTTTTAATGAATGGGCTCTGGATTTTTTAGCCGATTATATTGTAAATACACACCACAGCTATGTTAAGAAAACATTGCCTGAACTGGTAAGCTATGCCACTAAAGTAGCTGCTGTGCATGGTCAACAACACCCTGAATTATATAAAATTAAAAGCCTGGTGGATGATGTGAATGCTGAACTGTCTGGCCACATGGTAAAAGAAGAAAAGGTATTATTCCCTTATATCAAAGCGTTGGTATTAGCCAATACGAACGAGCAAATTCCGCAGGCTGCACATTTTGGCACAGTTCAAAACCCAATAAACATGATGGAAATGGAACATGAGGTGGTGGGCAAAAACCTGGACGACATAAGAGTATTGTCAAAAAATTACACATTACCCCTGGATGGTTGTGCATCTTACAGCCTATTATATAAAATGCTGGATGAATTTGAAAATGATCTGCATTTACATGTTCATCTGGAGAACAATATCCTGTTTCCTAAAGCGCTGGATCTGGAAAAGAAATTAAACTAAATACCTTCCATGTAAAACATTGATTTATGCACGTAATTTTTTGATTAATGAAAACAATCAATGCCAATACAAAAATTGCCACGCTGTTAAAAGAAAGTCCCGATGCACTGGAAGCCATCATCAGTATATCGCCTAAGTTCAATAAACTCAGAAACCCGCTTTTACGCAAACTGATGGCAGGCCGTACTTCCATTAATATGGCAAGTAAAATGGGAGGATGTACGGTGAATGATTTTTTTAAAAAACTGGAGCCACTGGGTTTTTCTGTTGATAAAAATATTGTTGCAGATGATAGTACAGAGCAAAAGCAAGTTCCAGGATTTGTACAAAATATTACTGTAGCAGATATTGTTGAGCTGGATGTTCGTGCAGAATTAGAATCCGGAAAAGATCCGCTTAATTTAATTATGAAGGCGGTAAAGCCACTGCAGCCGAGGCAGGTATTAAAATTAATAAACAGTTTTGAACCCGTTCCGCTTATACTGTTACTGGAAAAACAGGGTTTTGAAACTTACACCGAAATCATTAATGATAACTTGGTTCATACATTTTTTCATAAAAATCTGGCTACTCCAATGCAAGAAGCTGATACCAGTAAAGCAGGTGAAGGATGGGATGAAATGCTGCAGCGGTTTACAAATAAAATGGAGACGGTTGATGTACGCCAGTTGGAAATGCCCTTGCCCATGCTTACCATACTGGATGCGCTGGATAAATTACCGGAAGAAAAAGCATTGTATGTGATTCACAAACGAATTCCGGTTTTTTTGTTGCCCGAACTAACGGAACGCAAATTTGATTATCGTATTAAAGAAGTGGCTGATGGCGAAGTGTATCTTTTAATATTCAGAACATAACATGTTTGCTTCTGCCACAAATACAACCGTAAAAAATACTTCTTATAAAGTTGTATTGCCATTTTATTTATACGCAGCAATATCATTTTTAGCAGCAACAGTTTTTTTGTTTACTTCAACCGAAGCTTTTACCGGCCATTATTTTCAACCGCAAATTTTAGCCATTACGCATATCATGGCGATGGGTTGGGGTACAATGATTATTCTGGGAGCAAGCCACCAGTTAGTGCCGGTTTTAATTGAATCAAAACTATGCAGCAATATATTGGCATACACTTCCTTCATACTTGCAGCTATTGGAATACCCTTGCTGGTTTACAGTTTCTATATTTTTGATATGGGTTGGCCTGCACAATTTGGAGGATGGTTTGTGGTACTGGCAATACTTGCCTATCTCATTAATATAGCCATCAGCATGGCAAAAAGTAAAAGTGAAAGTATACATGCAGTGTTTGTCTTTACGGCGACGATATGGTTGTTTTTAACTGCCAGTTTGGGTTTGGCACAAGTATATAATTTTACAGAGCTGATATTGCCGGCAGGTTCTTTGCATTATCTTACTTTACATGCACATGCCGGTATTATTGGCTGGTTTTTATTATTGATATTAGGTATAGCTTCCCGTTTGATACCAATGTTCTTAATTTCAAAATACAGCAATGTTAAATTGCTGCGATGGATATATGCATTAATAAATTCGGCATTACTTTTATTTGTAGCATTATTTCTTTATCCGGGCAACGAAGCCTTACTGTTTATTCCTGTAGTAACTATATTTATCGCCATAAGCCTGTTTATTTACTATTGCTACTGTGCTTACCAACTAAGAATAAGAAAAAAGGTAGATGAACAAATAAAACTATCCTTACTTTCTGTATCAATGCTGCTGCTTCCAGCGCTGCTTTTAATAATTGTAATTGTATTTTTAATCAGTACATCCGGAAAGCAATTAAACCTTATACTTTCTTATGGGTTTATTATTTTTTTTGGATGGATAACTGCCATCATCCTGGGCATGACTTTTAAAACACTTCCTTTTATTGTATGGAACAAAGTTTATCATCACCGCTCAGGCCTGGGTAAAACGCCCAATCCTAAAGATTTATTCAATAGTAGTATTTTTAAAGCAATGGCAATTATTTATATTTCGGGGTTTATATTATTTGCAATTGGAATTTTATTAGGCACCACTATGTTGCTAAAGACAGGTGCAATTTTCTTATTGTTAACAGCCGTTTTGTATAATTGGAATCTGCTGAAAATATTTATGCATAAACCGAAGAAGTTATGAATGTAATTACCAATAATAATATCAAATGCACGGTGGCCCTGGCTGCTCTTCAAAATGTGATGGATCCCGAAATAGGACTAAATGTTGTGGACCTGGGTTTGATATACCAGATAGATTTTGATGAACAGGGTAAAAAGGTATTTTGCAGTATGACATTGACAACACAATTTTGTCCCATGGGCGAAGCTATTACTGATGGAGTGAGAAATGCATTGCAAAGTATATTTAATGATGATATTATTGAGGTGGATCTAACATTTGATCCAGCATGGAATCATGAAATGATTTCGGAAGAAGGAAAACTATTTTTAAATCAATAATTATGCTCAGCCTTAGCTGTAAAACAGCCATTAAAGCGGTTATATACCTGGCATCTAAATTCAAATCTGGAGAGAAGTCCGGGATTAAAGAAATAGCTGAATACATAGATGCCAGTGAACATACGGTTGGAAAAATGCTTCAAACACTGGTAAAAGAAAATGTGATAAACAGCTTCAAGGGACCAACAGGAGGCTTTTACATTAATACTAAGCAAATAATTCAGCCCATTATAAATATTGTTTTTGCAATAGATGGCAAAGAGGTATTTAATCAATGCGGTTTAGGGTTGAGTAATTGTTCCGCTACTCAACCTTGTCCTATTCATGAAGATTATAAAGCCGTGAGAGACCTTTTCAAAAATATGTGCCAGGACAAAAAGATAAGTGATCTATGTGATCTGGTAAATAATGGACTGGCCTATTTAGTTGGGTAATTAATTATTTGTATGGGTTTTCTGCATGTTGATTAATCTCTTTATGCATTAATCACAGTCATTATAATACGAATATGAACACTATTCATGCTTAAATATTTCTTCTCTTGTTTGTGCAGGGCTTGCACTTGATTTAGCTAATCATGTTGGCTATTTGTTGCCCAATTCTCTGAAAGCCTTGATACATCAGTAAATTGCATCTTTTGTATCGGAAAGTAAAACAATGAAGTTCATTCTGATAATTTGGGATCACTTCGACCAAAATCAATTATAGATTACTTTTGAAATCCATTATTCTATACCGTATTCTTGCCATTTCAGTTTTGTCAAATGTTAGCTAAATCTATAGATCAGAATTTATCAGATTCCTATCCGGATTTAATATTATATGAAGATTCGAATCATTTAAAGGCCATCCAAAATTTTCTTTTAAGAGAAAATGAAATAGAACAAATAGAGGTAAAGTTGCCAATAAAGATATTATTAAACGGCAATCACGGATCAGGAAAGTCTACATTGCTAAATTATTTACAAAATGACTCTATTGATTTAAAAATAGAGAGTACCAATATTTTAAAAATAGAAACATATTTCTTAAATAAAAAAGAAAAGGAAGAGTTAAAGTTGCTTAATGCCAGTTTTTTCGACTTCGGTGGGCAAGACTATTATCATGGTATGTATAAGCCATTTTTAAGTAAAGGGGCTTTGTATCTTAAAAACTCCATATAAAAGACTTACTAGATGGACTCGTAACGGCAGCTTCTTATAGTATCTATTGGATTGATGCTTCCGATTCGCTTTGTTAATAATGCCTTCAGGTATGATATCTAATATCTGTGATAATACCGGCTGTC